>NZ_JBSVRL010000003.1:0-337566 GCF_054052145.1 Lysobacter sp. A421
ATCGTCTCTTGCCGGAGAAATCCCTCCCAGTCTGCCAGCTCACCTCTTCTTTTCCGGGCGTCGCGGGTGTTGCACTTACTTTGTTAACCTGCGATGCCTAACAATTCGTTCAAGCCGAACCCACTTCGTGAGTCGGCTTAATCAGGCGTTAAATCCAGCGGGCTTCGCCCGCTGCAACTCCACTTGCCAATGGCTCAATAGGCTCCCTCGCTGTATATCAGCTCATAGCTATGGCTGTAGATCTCTACGATGTTTCCGAATGGATCTTCCATATAAATCATGCGGTAGGGCTTCTTACCCGGATAGTAGTAGCGCGGTTTCTCCATGCGCCGTTTACCACCAGCGGCCACGATACGCTCGGCGAGTTCTTCAACGTTGGGGTCTTGCACGCAGAAGTGGAAGACGCCGGTTTTCCAGTATTCAAAGTTGTCTGCCGGTTTTTTTTGATTTTTGAACTGGAACAGCTCCACACCAATCCGGTCACCGGTGGATAGATGGGCGATTCGGAAGCTTCCCCACCCTGCTCCGAAGACATCCGTGCACATCTCTCCGATTGCGCTGTCGTCCTCTTCGATCTCGGTTGGTTCCATGATCAGATACCAGCCCATTACCTCTGTGTAGAACTGGACGGCCCGCTTAAGGTCTGGTACGGAAATGCCGATGTGTGAGAAATTTCTTGGGTAAACGTTGCTCATTGCGTGTCCTCCTCTCGTAACATTGAGAATAGGTTACAGAGCACCTATAATTAGGTAAAATTATCATTTGTCATTAGGATGATTACATACTGTAATGATAAACACTACCTGGTTACGCAGCTTTTGTACCCTCGTTGAAATTGGTCATTTCACCCGAACGGCCGAGCGCCTGCATATGACGCAGTCGGGGGTGAGTCAGCATGTGCGCAAGTTAGAAGAGCAACTCGGCACCGAGTTGCTTGTAAGGGAGGGTAAGAAATTCTCGCTCTCGGATGCAGGCGAAAGGCTGTACGCCGAAGCGCAGGATATTCTATTGGCGTTGTCGAATCTGGAGCAAAAAATCGGAGAAGATCCTCCTTATGAAGGAGTGGTGCGGGTGATGTCTCCGGGGAGCGTTGGACTCAAGCTATACTCACATTTATTGGCGTTGCAGAGCAGGCACCCAAAACTCATTATCGATTATCGCTTTGCACCCAATTCCGATGTAGAGAGCGCAATCGCGGAATCCACCATGGATATCGGATTTATGACGTCGAAATCCGCCCTGCCGGACGTCAGTTGCACTCCTGTTGCGGAAGAGTCGCTATTGTTGGTGACGCCTTCGATGGTTGAAGACCCGGATTGGAAAACCTTGATGGCTCTAGGCTTTATTGATCACCCTGACGGAAGTTATCACGCCAACCTGTTGCTTGGCGCCAACTATCCTGAGTTCCAGCACAGCAACCTGTTTCCTAAAAAGGGATTCTCAAACCAGATCGGATTGATTTTGGAGCCGGTCAGTATGGGGATGGGTTTTACAGTGCTACCGGCCTTTGCGGTTGAGGCGTTTAACAAGCCCGAGCAAATCAAAATTCATTGGCTCTCCAATCCGGTAAGTGAGACGCTATACCTTTGCTGCCGGCGCCACAGGGCACTGCAGAAGAGAATGGAAACCGTCATTGTGGAAGCCAGGCGATGGCTCTGAATTCGGTCGAGATTTAACAAAGCACTTCAGCGGACAAGCCGATGAATTCGGTGTTAGGTCCCAATAGAAACATCATGCGTGGCAGTGAATGTCGCAACGATTGCTTGATGCGCTTCACCACAGTTTTCGGTTCTGCAACTCGTGACTCTTCCCGCTCCGCCGTTGTCAGCGGACACGCCCGGAGGCCTGCGCAACTGGGTTCTCGCTCGGCCATATCAAGGCAACCGTCTCAGTTCGCGCAGTGCAGCTCATCCGGCACAGGTGCCATCTAGTACGCTGCTCCCAGCATGGTCTTTCGCAACTGACTTTTCTCGGCTACGGTTGCAACCTAACTGGTCGTTCAAGCCGAGCCCGCGAAGCCCCATTTCCACGCAGAGTCGTAGCTCGGTTTCCACCAGCATCCGGTCTACGCGTTGCGGGCCGGCTTAACTACGGTGTTAGCCCTCAGAGAAAATTCCAAGATGTTTGACCATCTGCCCTACAACCTGCAGCGTCTCCGCCTCCGATCATTACGGCAAGACGATCTCAGCGCTTTCCACGCTTACCGCTGTGACGCTGAGGTTGCCAGGCTTCAGGGTTGGTCGCCCATGACAGCCGCAGACGCTTCGGGCTTTCTGGAGAGTCAAGTCCAGCACGCTTGTCTGGTTCCTGGCGCGTGGCATCAGTTAGGTATCGCTTCCGTAGAAAATGACTTGTTGATCGGTGATGCGGGCATATGGCTTTCGCCGGACTGCGCACAGGCCGAATTCGGCCTTAGCATCACCCCGGCTGCGCAAGGTAACGGTTACGGCACTGAGTGTGCTCGTGGGCTGATCGGTTTACTGTTTTCAGCAACCCCTGTTGCAGAAATTGTTGCTAGTACCGATGCCCGCAATGCAGCGTGCCTGACCATTTTGGCGCGCTCTGGCATGCGTCAGATCGATACTCGGCAAGTTGATTACAAGGGCGAAATCTGCACAGAACAGGTGTTCTCAGTTGGTAGGACTGAGAGCTAAGAACTCATTCAAGCCGAAGCCGCTTCGCGGCTCGGCTTGATTCAGGCGCTAGACCTGCCCGTCACTGGCGGCGACCACATGCTCAAGACCTCAACTGGTCGTCGCATTGGAGAGGCAATAGTTGACTACCTCTCTTGGGCTACTTCCCGGCCATCAGGTCGCAAGTTCAGGGCTGACTAACATGCTGGCACGCAGGACTAGCAGTTCATTCGATCCGAACCCGCTACGCGGGTCGGTTTAACTCAGGCGTTAGCCATTTCTGCAACATACGAAGCGTGAAACGGGGCCGTGAAACGGGGTCAGGTTCACTTATCGTGAGAAGAAAGTGCATCACCCCGTTTTTGGGTAGTTGCCATTCTCAGGGGCGTCGCGTGTTCGATATTGCTGCGCCAGCCAATCGATGAAGACGCGCAGGCGGGGCGAAAGCTGACGTGTGTGGGAATAGAGCGCATGCACCGGCAGGAGCGGCGGCGGGTAGTCCGCCAGCAATTCGACAAGCGTACCCTTGGCAAGCTCGGAAACCACACCGTAGCGCGGCACCTGAACGATGCCGAGGCCGGCACAGGCCGACGCACGGTTGGTGTCCGGTCCGGTGACCGTAAGAACACTGGGCAACATCAATTCCTGAACCTTGCCCGCAACGGTGAATGCGAGCGGCCTGATGGACGATGAGTCAGGGGCCAGCAGACCCATCATTCTATGGCCGTTGGTGAGATCATCGAGCGTGCGCGGCGTTCCGAAGCGAGCGAGATAATCCGGACTGGCGAAGGTGCCGCGCTTTAACTCGGCTAGCTTGCGGTAATAGAGCGAAGAATCCGTCAGCGCGCCGGCGCGCACGATGCAGTCGTAGCCTTCTCGTACCATGTCGAGCGGCTGGTGAATTTCGCTTAGATGCAAGTGGATGTCGGGATAGCGCGCAAGGAAGTCCGGCAGGCCGGGCAGCAGGAAATAGCGCGCCTGCGTACCGTGAACATCGACGCGCAGCAGGCCCGAGGGCTTGGCTCCACTGAAACCCGCTTCTGCATCCTCCAGGTCGGCAATCAGGCGAACGCACCGCTGGTAATAGGCTTCCCCGTCCAGCGTGGGCCTTACAACGCGCGTCGTTCTTTCAAGCAGGCGTACACCCAGCCGCCGTTCCAGGTGCTTGACGGCATCGGTTGCGGTCGAGCGCGGCACTCCCAGATCGTCGGCCGCCAATGTGAAGCTGCGCCGCTCGGCGACACGGGTGAAGATGCGCATGGCATCGAAGCGGTCCATATTATTTGTTCGCTACTTTCGGATAGTGATGCCAGATTACAGGGGATTATCCGAGACTTTGAAAAGCACAGACTCTCCTTTGTCAGCAACACACCACAAAGGAGAACTCGAATGACTACGAACACCAACAAGGTCGCAATCGTCACCGGAGCCTCGCGTGGCATCGGTGCAGCGATTGCCCAACGCCTCGCCAAGGACGGCTTCACGGTCGTCGTGAACTACGCTGGCAATGCCGGCGAGGCCGAGCAACTGGCAGGCAAGATCGAGGCTGCCGGCGGCAAGGCCCTCACCGCGCAAGCCGATGTCAGCGATGCGGCGGCGGTGGCGCGTCTGTTCGACAAGACCGAAGCGGCTTTCGGCGGTATCGACGTTCTGGTCAACAACGCCGGCATCATGCGCCTGGCGACGATTGCCGATGGCGACGACACCCTCATCGACAGCCAGATTGCTGTCAATCTCAAGGGGAGCATCTACACCCTGCGCGAGGCCGCACGGCGTCTGCGCGATGGTGGCCGGATCGTCAATTTATCGACCAGCGTCGTCGGGCTCAAGCTCGAAACCTATGGCGTCTATGTCGCCACCAAGGCCGCGGTCGAAGGGTTGACTGGCGTCCTCGCCAAGGAACTGCGCGGCCGCAACATCACCGTCAATGCCGTTGCGCCCGGACCGACTGCGACAGCGCTCTTCCTCGACGGCAAGTCGCCGGAACTGATCGAGCGCATGTCGAAGATGAATCCGCTCGAACGGCTCGGTACGCCCGAGGACATTGCGGCGGCCGTCGCCTTTCTCGCCGGACCCGATGGCGCCTGGATCAACGGTCAGGTGCTGCGCGCCAATGGCGGCATGGTCTGACCCCCATCCCCTCAATCACGCGCCCAAGAGCGCGATTAATTGAAAGGAACACTGTCATGTCCAAGAAGATCATTCTCATCACCGGCGCTTCCAGCGGCTTCGGCCGCCTGACGGCGGAAGCGCTCGCCCGTGCCGGCCACACCGTCTATGCCTCGATGCGCGACATCGCCGGGCGCAACGCGAAGAACGCGACCGAACTGGCGGAATTGTCGGCGCGCGAAGGCGTGGACCTTCGCTCCGTCGAACTCGATGTGCAGTCGGAGCCCTCGAGCAATGCAGCCGTCGAGGAGGTCATCGCTGGAAGCGGACGGATCGACGTGCTCATCCACAATGCCGGCCATATGGTGTTCGGCCCGGCCGAAGCCTTCACGCCGGAGCAATATGCCCAGCAATATGACGTGAACGTGCTCGGCACGCAGCGGGTGAACCGCGCTGCGCTGCCGCACATGCGCGCCGCCAAACAGGGCCTGGTGGTCTGGGTATCAAGCAGCAGCGTGACCGGCGGCACGCCGCCCTACCTGGCACCCTACTTCGCGGCGAAGGCGGGAATGGATGCGTTGGCGATTCAATATGCCCGAGAGTTGTCCCGCTGGGGCATTGAAACCACGATCATCGTGCCGGGGGCTTTCACCAAGGGCACCAATCACTTTGTCCATTCGGGCCGGCCGGCCGACGAGCAGCGCGTGGCGGAATACGAGGCTGGTCCATACAAGAGCTTTGCCGAGGAGCTGCAGCCCAAGCTGGCAGCGACCGTGCCGGACGATGCCGATCCTGAAGGTGTGTCGCGTGCGATCGTCGATGTTGTCGATACGCCCTTCGGCGAACGCCCCTTCCGCGTTCATTACGACCCGGCCCAGGACGGTGCGAACGTCGCCTTCGCGGTGATGGACCGCGTCAAAGCTGAAATGCTTCACCGCATCGGCCTTGCCGATTTGCTCAAGCCGGCGAAGCTGGCCGGAGGTCTTTGAATCATGCAGCAGGTTGTCGATACAGTCGTTGTAGGTGCGGGCATTGCCGGATTGAGTGCTGCGCTTTTCCTCGGGCGCGCGGGGCGCTCGATGATTGTCTACGACGGTGGCCCGCAGAGGATCTTCGCCGTGGACGAGGTGCGCGAATTTCTGGGCTTCGACAGAATGACGCCTGCCGAGTTGCTGAAGCGCGCCCGCGACGAGGTGCTCCGCTACGGCGTCAATATTCGCACGGAGCTCGTTCAGGCGATCGTGCCACGAGAAGATGGTCTGTTCGATGTGCGGAGCCAAACCGACGTTGTTACTGCGCGGAGCATCGTGCTTGCGACCGGCCTCACCGACGAGCTTCCGCCGCTGTCGGGTCTGCCTCAAGCGTGGGGACGCGACGTTCGGGTCTGTCCGTGCTTCGATGGATATGAGGTTCGCAATCAGCGTTTCGTCGTGTTCGGCGTACCGGACCGCCTTGCGCAGATGGCGTCATGGGTCTGGATGTGGTCATCCGATGTAACGGTTGTCACCAAACACATCTTCAGCCAAGCGGACGCGGAGCGTCTCAGACTTCTGGACATCAAGATCACGCAAGATGTGGTGACGGGGCTTGTTCATCGAGGCGAACGGCTTGCTGGGCTGTCAACCGAAAGTGGCGGGGAAATACCTTGCGATGCCGCTTGGGTGGCGGCAAACCTCCGCGCTGCCTCGAATCTCGCGGCGTCGATATGTGACGTCGACGATGCTGGCTTCGCGAAAACCGACAGCGCAGGACGCACAACCCGACCAGGGATTTTTGCGATCGGAAATGCCAACGATCCAGTGGCGCATCTCGCCCACGCCGCCGCGGCTGGCACGACGGTCGGCCCCATCGTGACGATGTATCTGCTGGGATCCCGACTGGCTGAAAGACGAGCTGCGTTGGAGTTAACTTTATGAAAACATTTGCCAACAAAGTTGTTCTCGTTACCGGCGGCACCTCTGGCATTGGCCGGGCCACCGCCCTTGCCTTTGCTCAAGAAGGGGCCAACGTTGTCGTTGTCGTTGTCGGGCGGCGGGAAAGTGAGGGCGCCGAATCGGTTGCCCTCATCGAGCAAGCAGGCGGCAAAGGATTGTTTGTGCGGGCCGATGTTTCGGCCGAAGAAGACGTTGCCTCAATGGTTGCGCAGACCGTTGAGGCGTTCGGTGGCTTGAATTTCGCTTTCAACAATGCGGGTGTTTTTCTCGAATCCAGCCCCATCACCGAGGTGACGACTGAGACCATCGACCGCATCCTGGCCGTCAACGTGCGCGGCGTCGCGCTTTGCATGAAGCACGAAGTTCCCGCAATTATACAAAGTGGCGGTGGCGCCATCGTCAATACCGCCTCGTTTCTGGGTATCAGACCTTTTCCAAGCACAGCGGTATACAACGCGAGCAAGTTTGCAGTGATCGGGCTGACCAAATCGGTGGCAGTGGAGTTCGCAACGCAAGGGGTACGAGTCAATGTGGTGTGTCCAGGCGTGATCGACACACCCATGAACGAGGAGACACGAGCGGAAGAAAGCGGCCGTGACTTTCTCAATGGACTGCAGCCGATGAAGCGCACTGGTCGCCCCGAAGAGATCGCTGGGGCGGTCCTTTACCTGTGCTCGCCGAGCGCAGCGTTTACTACAGGCACGACCCTTAGCGTGGATGGAGGAATCGCGGTTTGAGCGGGCTGCTTCTTGAGGACGGGCGCGTCGAGCAGATCACCGGCTTCGGCGGTTTGATCGTCGTGGCAGTGGATGACCTCGACCGTGAGCGGAGCATTTTGTCGCCCGCGGGACTGCATCTGGTCCCGCGCTTTGGGGAATCGTTGTTTGTCTCGGCGACCGAGTACGGTCGGGAGGACATCCTGCGCATCTCCCACTATGCGGGGTTGTCCGAGGCGGGCTGGGCACAAGAGGTGTGAAAGTCGGGACCAGCCGCGCACCCGGCCCTTGGCAAACGCCGGCCGGTCCGACGCCGCTTCGCGTTGGTTCTATCAGGGCGCAGGCCACTTGTTCGTCCCTGCGCCCTAAGGAGGATCCACGATGCGAATTGCCAAGCAGGACATACCCGTCAGGATTGATGTGCCCGGGGCCGTCGCCCGTCAGAAGACGGAGTTCGGCAGCGCCGCCGACTGCGGCACGATCAGCGGGGAGTACTTTTCACTCGGCGCAGGCACCGATATCGCGCCGCTGCTGCAGGGGCTGGAAAACGATCTTTGCCAATCCCCGCATTGGGGTTACCTGCTGCAAGGTGCGCTCACTGTCACCTACGCGGACGGGGACAGCGAGGCGGTCAATGGCGGTGACTTGTTCTATTGGCCACCCGGGCACACGGTCAAGGTCGGCCAGGATGCCGAGGTCGTTCTCTTCAGCCCGCAGCACGAGCACAGCAAAGTGATCGATCACATGCTCGGAAAGATGGCCGGTTAACGGCAGCGGGCTGGAAAACGCCATCCATTTGCCGGACCCTTGTCGCATCGTCCGACGAGGAGCATCCGATGGATTATCCGATCGAAGGCGGCTGCACCTGCGGCCAGGTCCGTTACCGCATCCTCACCCGGCCGCTGGTGGTGCATTGCTGCCATTGCCGTTGGTGCCAGCGCGAGAGCGGCGCGTCGTTCGCACTCAACGCGATGATCGAGTCGGACCGGGTGGAGAGCCTCGGCGTGGCACCGGAGCTGGTGGATACACCGTCGGCCAGCGGTCGCGGGCAGCAGGTGATGCGCTGCCCAACGTGCAAGGTGGCGTTGTGGAGCCATTACAGCGGTAGCGGCCCGCTGACCCGATTCGTGCGGGTCGGCACGCTCGACAACCCCGACGTATTGCCGCCGGATGTGCACGTCTGCACGGCGTCGAAGCAGCCGTGAGTGGTGCTGCCCGATGGGGCGAAGGCGTTCGAGGACTTCTACGACCGCGACGCCGAATGGCGCGAGGACAGCCTGGCGCGGCTGGAAGTGCTGCGCCCGCGTATCGAGGCGTACCGCGCGTCGTTGCCTCCGCTTGGACGCTGACGTCGGTCGGCGTACTGCATATGCCGATCCGCACGGTGCCGGTTGGGACGTTCGATCCCGTGACACCGCATGGCACCGTTCCAGCACGGAAAGCCTGGAGAACAGCATGATCAAGATTGCGATGGCCACCATCACTTTCGTGGCTGCCACGGCAGCAGGTAATGTCGCGGCGAAAGACACGCAGCCCGTCATCGAGACCGGCGACGTCACCCGCTTCTACGAAATCTACGACGCCGCCGATGGGCACCCCACGGCCGAGACATTGCAACACGACTATCTGGACCCAGGTTCGGAAGGCCTGCACCAGCTCGCGCGGCTGCGCCGGGTTACCGGCGAGTCGATCGCCGCCGCCATTGCCAAACGGCCGGAGATCTATGTCGAGGCGCGCGATTGTGCCGATGTCCTGCCGCAGGTGCGTGAAAGACTGGCGGTCGCGATGGGCAAGCTCACCGATCTCTATCCCGAGGCGCGCTTTCCGCCGATCACGATCGCGGTGGGTCGCGGCAAGCCGGTCGGGGTTGGCTCGCGTGATACCGGCGTGCAGATCGGCCTTGAGGCGCTGTGCGCGACCGACTTCATCAACCCCGATATCGAGGACCGGCTCGTGGGTGTCGCCGCGCACGAGTTCGCGCATGTCCAGCAGTCGGCCTCGTTCTCCGGGGAGGACGCCACCGTCCTGGCCGAGTCGCTGCAGGAAGGCGCGGCCGAGTTCATCGCGGAACTGACGACTGGTGCCGTCGCCTACGCCTATATGGACGGATTGGTCGCCGGCCGTGAAATGGAGATCGAGACAGCGTTCGCCGCCGACATGGACAAGACCGATCTATCGGAATGGATTTACAACAGCACGCCCGAGAAGCCCGCGGATCTCGGTTACTGGGTCGGCTATCGCATCACCAAGGCGTATTACCAGCAGGCTGACGACAAGCAGCAGGCGCTTCGCGACATTTTCGGGATGACCGACCCGGAGGCGTTCCTGGCCCGTAGCGGTTGGCGGCCGGGTATCGCCCTGGATTAGATTGGGCGCGGTTCCACAAAAATGGAGGCACGTGCAATGGCCAAGACGACTTCCGACATTCGCTTCAAGGCAAAGCTCCACCACCCTGCCGAACCCGGAAAAGGCGCCGCGTGGACGTTCCTGGTCCTGCCCACCGAGAAGCAACCCGAGCCCACCGTCCCGGCCGATCTGCGCAAGGCGCTGGCTGCCGCTCCCGACGCCAAGGCGGTGTGGAGCCGATGAAACGGGGTCAGGTTCACCTATCGTGAGAAGAAGTGAACCTGACCCCGTTTTTGCTCGCGGGTGCGCCATCGGGTCGATGATGGCCGCCAAATTGCCGATGATGCCAGTGTTGCGGCACCTCGGGAGCCGCGCACAAGCTTCCGGGTCTGCCTTCACGGCATGATGCCTACAATCGGTATCCCCCGTGCAGGAGAGTCCGCCATGTCCCTCGCCATCTCCACGGTTCCCGTGCCCGTCAACGAGCCGGTCCGCGCCTACGCCCCCGGATCCCCCGAACGCGCCAGCCTGCAGGCGACGCTGGCGCGGATGTCGGGCGAGACCATCGAGATGCCGCTGGTCATCGACGGCAAGGACGTGCGCACCGGCAAGCTCGGCCAGGCGGTGATGCCGCATCGCCACGCGCATGTGCTCGGCGACTTCCACCAAGGCGGCGCGACAGAGGTGCAGACGGCGATCACCGCCGCGCTGCGTGCGCAGAAGGACTGGGCCAACCTGCCGTGGGAAGCCCGCGCATCGGTGTTCATGAAAGCCGCCGATCTTCTGGAAGGTCCGTATCGCGACGTGATGAATGCCGCGACCATGCTCGGCCAGAGCAAGACCTGCCACCAGGCCGAGATCGACAGCGCCTGCGAGTTGATCGACTTCCTGCGCTTCAACGTCGCGTTCTACGAACAACTGTTGCGCGAGCAGCCGCAAAGTTCGCCCGGCATGTGGAACCGGCTGGAGCATCGGCCGCTGGAAGGCTTCGTGTTCGCGGTCTCGCCGTTCAACTTCACCGCCATCGCCGGCAACCTGCCGACCGCGCCGGCGCTGTGCGGCAACACGGTGCTGTGGAAACCGGCCAGCACTGCCGTCTACAGCGCGCACTTTTTGATGCAGGTGCTCAAAGAAGCCGGCCTGCCCGACGGTGTGATCAATCTGCTCTCTGGCAGTGGCGCGGACATCGGCGATCCCGCGCTGAAGAACAAACACCTTGCCGGCATCCATTTCACCGGCTCGACCAAGGTGTTCCACCAGATGTGGCGCACGGTCGGCAACAACATCGACCAGTACGCGAGCTACCCGCGCCTGGTCGGCGAAACCGGCGGCAAGGACTTCATCATCGCCCACGCCAGCGCCGACCCGGTCGCGCTGGCCACGGCCATCGTGCGCGGCGCGTTCGAATACCAGGGCCAGAAATGTTCCGCCGCCAGCCGCGTCTATGTGCCGAGCAACCTTTGGCCGCAACTCAAGAACCTGCTGGTGGAACAAGTCGAGAGTATCGCGATGGGCGACGTGGCCGACTTCAGTAATTTCATGGGCGCGGTGATCGACGCGGCGAGTTTCAAGACCCAGAAGGCCGCGATCGACGAGGCGAAGGCATCAGGTGACGCGGAAATACTGGTCGGTGGCGACTACGACGATGCAGACGGTTATTTCGTGCGCCCGACCATCATCGTCACCAGCAACCCGGACTACCGCACGCTGCGCGACGAGCTGTTCGGGCCGGTACTGACTGTGTACGTGTACGACGAAAACAAGTGGCTCGACACGCTCGACCTGGTCGACTGCACCAGCCCCTACGCACTGACCGGCGCGATCTTCGCCCAGGACCGCTACGCCATCGAGCAAGGCCTGGAACGCCTGCGCAACGCCGCCGGCAACTTCTATATCAACGACAAACCCACCGGGGCCGTGATCGGCCAGCAACCCTTCGGCGGCGCCCGCGCATCAGGCACCAACGACAAGGCCGGCTCGATCCTCAACCTGATGCGCTGGATCAGCCCGCGCACGATCAAGGAGACGTTCGTGCCGGCGACGGATTACCGGTATCCGTTTATGGGATGAAACGTTCAAACCGAACTCAGATGAAACGGGGTCAGGTTGAGGTGGCCCGGTTTTGGTTTCATTTCGCAGACCGAGAACGACTGCTCTTTCCAGATCAACATCGATAGTTATAGTGCGCGTTATTCAAGCGTTAGTCAGGGGATATAACATGCGATTTCTTTTAGGAATTCTGCTCGCAACGACTATGTGCATTTCTGGTTGCGTATCCATTCCGCTTTCAACCATGATGAGCCTGTCGAGCATGTCTCCGCGCTCATTGGCGCAAGTCGATCCGGCACAACTTCGGGTCAGGCTCTCGGTGCCTCAAGGCTTCGAAGTCGACGTAGCGAAAACCCATCTCAATTTCTCGATTAAAAATCCATCCGTTGCCCAATCAAGCGAAATGGGTGTGAACGCCTTGAGTGTCACAAAGGAAACACGTCCCGGTGGGTTTTTGAGTTCGGATCTTCCGATCACGATATATCTGTTCGCACTCACCCCTGAAGGCAAAGCCGAGTTACGATCACTGCAACAAACCCTGCAGCAGGTCGAGCACGGAACCTTCAATGCCGGTTTTAAGACACACTTTGCCAAACGTCCGCCGGGGGCCGAAAGAATCACCTTCTGGGTAGACCTCAAACTTTCCGCTTCCGAGCCCTTCATGCCGTTGCTGGATGGAGCCGAAGTGGAATTTAAAGACTCATAGTCAGGTAGCCGAGGGGGTTCAACATGTTCATTGCGGCTTTCATCTGGGAACCCGGCGTCTATGACGCAGAGTTCCATCGCCTCAACGCCATGATGGAAGAGCTGGCTCAATCCATGCCGGGCTACCTTGGTGTTGAGTCATGACAGTCGGATGAGCCCTGGGAGGCATCCTGTGCAACATCGTGAGGCGGCTCCAATCATTCGCTGGGGCATGATCGGATGCGGCGCGGTGGCCGAAGTGAAGAGTGGCCCGGCGTTCTACGGTACTGCGGGCTCTGCCCTGACGGCCGTAGCGTCGAGAAGCTTCCTGTCGGCCCAGGACTACGCAAGACGCCATGGCGTCCCATTCGTTTATGAGAACGTAGATGACTTGATTTCGGCTAAAGAGGTGGATGCCGTCTATGTGGCCACTCCGCCTGCGAGCCACAAGGAGTTGGCACTGAAAGTTGCGCGCGCAGGGAAACCTTGTTGCGTTGAAAAGCCGATGGCGCTCGATCACGAAGAATGCCTGAGTATGGTTGATGCTTTCGCAGCGCGGGGGCTACCGCTATTCGTTTCCTACTATCGCCGTTCGTTGCCACGTTTCACGGAACTGAAGTCATGGTTATCGCAGGATCTAATCGGCCAAGTTCGAGAGGTACACTGGCATCTTGTAAAGCAGCCCTCCCCACGAGACCTGAGCGGGGAACCGAATTGGAGGACAGATCCTCTGGCAGCGCCGGGGGGATATTTTTCTGATCTTGCCAGCCACGGCATCGACTTGTTTCATTTCCTGCTGGGAGACATTGACGCCGCGTCTGGTATCGCAGTTAATCAGCAAGGCCTGTATCGAACTGAGGACGCGGTGAGTGCATGTTGGAGGTTCGCGAATGGGGCGCTTGGGAGTGGCAGCTGGATTTTCGGCGGTGCCAGCAGGAAAGATGAAGTTAAGATTATCGGAGAGAGGGGCACGATAAGATTTTCCGTGTTTGATGAGATGCCCCTGGAACTGCATGTCGATGGATCGGATAGATCAGTATTCATTGAAAACCCTTTACACATTCAGACTTTTCATGTCGAAAACATGATCAAACACTTACAGACCGGCTCTCCGCACCCATCTTTGGGTGTGGAGGCTGCGAAAACCAACTGGGTCATGACTGAGATTCTTGCTGGCGCACCTAACAAGGCGTAGGCGACAAGCCTCACCACAGGAGGGCCGCCCGCAGGGGCGGCCTTCTTCGTTCCGGGACGCAGTAGCACGCAACACGCACTTGGCAACGCCGCCGATTTGCCCGACGCTTCGGTGCAATCAGGGAGCCCGACCCATGCCGCGAGTTCATCGACTACATCGCCGAGCAGGCCTCGTTAGACCTCACCCAGGAGTTGCGTGTGAACCAAAGCACAGACGTTGTGAACGTCCGTCTCGCGGTAGAAGCAGACATCCCCAGCTTGCTCCCGCTCATGCGCTCCTTGGCAGAGTTTGAGCAGTACGCCGACACCTTCGCCGTAACTGAGGATGTCCTCCGGGAGCGAGGCTTCCGTCGTTCACCGCCCGACTTCCATGCCTTGGTTGCCGAGAGTGAACACCATGTTGTTGGTACGGCCGTGTTCTACATCGTTCCGTTTACCGCGGAGGCTGTACCTGTGCTGTTCGTGAAGGAATTATTCGTCGCCCCTGAGGCACGGGGGCAGCGGGTTGGAGAGGCATTGATGAAAGCCGTCGCTCGGGAGGCCGTGGCCAGGAGGTGCGGGCGAGTGCGGTGGCAAGTCGCGGACTGGAATGAAGCTGGCAAGCGGTTTTACGAGCGGCTCGGCGCGCAGGCGGACCCGATATGGGTAAATTACGCGCTCTCGGTCGAGGCAGTTCAGGCGCTCGCGGACAACGGTGGATAGCGGCTGCGGCGCTTGGCCGCATTGGCCCAGCGGAGGACGCCGAGCGGCTTAACTCAGGTGTTAGTCCTCACGCACACATATCCGCACCTTTGTTCTCAGGCCGGGATGCGGTGGTCGTATTCGGCGCGCAGGCGCGTCCAGCCATCCCAGAAGGTTTCCGGCGTCTCTGACGTCTCGCCCTTCGCGCGCATGACCAGGATGTCGAGGTGCAGGTGCCAGCCGGCGCCGATCATCAGCAGGTTGGCTCGGTCGGAAATGCCGCGGTGGACCACGGTCAGCAGCACCTGGTCACCCTTGGGCTCGAGGTCGAAGGACACGTTGCCCTCGCCCCAGGCGAAGGCGAGCCGGCGCGGTGGGTCGAGTTCGGTGATGCGGCTTTGCATGCGGTGTTCCTCGCCGAAGCCTTCCGGGCGCCGGCCCGGCGGGTCGGTCAACTCGTCGTTGCGCCAGACGAGCTCGAAGGGTGCGCCCACGTCCAGTTCCATGTCGCCGGCGGCCAGCCATTGGCGGCGCAGTTCGCCCTCGGTGAGGTAGGACCAGATGCGCTCGATCGGACCGGGCAGCAAACGCTGGATGCGCACGGTTTGGGGTGCACTGACGATGCCGTAATCGGCCTCGGGGGTGGCGATCTTGATGGTCTGGTTCATGGCTTTCTCCGTGGGGGACGGGTTCTGCGGGCGGGGGGGTTGCGGGTGGTGTCCCGCTTGGGTTTGGGGGCGGCGTCCTCGGCCTTGAGGATGGCTTCGAGGACATCGAGTTTCCCGGTCCAGAAGCGCTCGTAATGGCGGAGCCATTCCGCACCCGCATGCAGCGGACCCGCGTCGAGCCGGCAGGTATGCACGCGGCCCTGCACCTCGCGTTGGATCAGGCCGGCGCGTTCCAGCACCTGGATGTGCTTGGAAGCGCCCGCCAGCGAGATGTCGAACGGCGCGGCCAGTTCGCTCACGGTGCGCTGACCAGCGGCCAGGTCGTGCAGCATCGCGCGCCGGGTCGGGTCGGACAGGGCGCGGAACACGGTGTCGAGCGGGGGGGAGTATTTGTCAACCATATGGTTGAATATATGCCGCTCAAGGTAATTGTCAACCGTTTGGTGAAATATTTTCCGGCGCCATCGCGGACGAACCGGAGTCTGCTTGCGTTGCGCCATTTGTCTGATTAAAGTCAGGTAATGGACAGCACCCAGATCGAGCGCGTGCGCCGCTTCAACCGCACCGTGACGCGGCGCATTGGCGTGCTCACCGACGACTACCTCGACAGCGGCCGGCCCTGGGGCGAGTCGCGACTGGTCTTCGAGATCGGGCACGAAGGCGCGGACGTGCGCGACCTGCGCGAACGTTTGTCGCTCGACTCCGGCTACCTGAGCCGCCTGCTGCGCTCCCTGGAGTCGCAGGGCCTGGTGTCCACCCGGCCTTCACCGCAGGACGCACGCGTGCGCCGTGCCTCGCTGACGCGCAAGGGCCTGCGCGAATGGCGGGTGCTGGAAGCGCGCTCGGACGACATCGCGGCGACCCTGCTGCACCAGCTCGGCCCACCGCAACGCGAACGCCTGCTGGCGGCGATGGCGGAGGTGGAGCGGTTGCTGCGCGCCGGCGCGGTCGCCATCGCCGCCGCGGACCCGGCGGGACGCGAGGCGCGCGCCTGCATCGCGGCGTACATCGCCGAACTGGAACAGCGCATCGGCACCGGCTTCGATCCCGCACGCGGTCCCAGCGCCACACCGCGGGAGCTTCTGCCGCCATACGGCGTATTCCTGCTCGCGCGGCTGGATGGCGACGCCGTCGGATGCGTCGCGTTGAAGGCCATCGGCGACGGCGTCGGCGAGATCAAGCGCCTTTGGGTGCACCCGTCGGCGCGCGGGCTCGGCGTCGCGCAACGGCTGCTCGACACACTGGAGACGCAGGCTATCGACATGGGCATGCACACGCTGAGACTCGACACCAACCGCAGCCAGGTCGAAGCCCATGCGCTGTACCAGCGGCAGGGTTACGCCATGATCGCCGCGTACAATGACAACCCCTACGCCGACCATTGGTTGGAGAAACGCGTCGCACCCGCCAACGACCGCGGCATGCCCGGGGACGGCGGCCACTGACCGGTACAGAAGGATTCCCATGCCAGCCAACACGCCACGCCCCCCCTACTACGCCGTCATCTTCACCGCGCAGCGCACCGAGGGTGACAACGGCTACCAGGAGATGGCCATCCGCATGGACGAGCTGGCGGCGCAACAGCCCGGCTACCTCGGCATCGAAAGCGCCCGCGGGGCGGACGGGGCCGGCACTACCGTCTCCTATTGGGAAAGCCTGGAATCGATTGCCGCCTGGAAGCGCAACGCCGAGCACCGGCTCGCCCAGTCACAGGGCCGAGCGGACTGGTACTCGCAGTACACGGTGAGGATCGCGAAGGTCGAGCGGGCCTACGGACGCGAAGGCTGAGATCCGCCCATGGCCACCACCCGCGAGTTCATCGACTACATCGCCGAGCAGGCCGATCTCGGCGCCGCGTTCACCCACAAGCGGATGTTCGGCGAGTACGGTCTGTACCTGCACGACAAGGTGATCGCATTCGCCTGCGACAACAGCCTCTTCATCAAGGCCACGCCGGCGACGGAAGCGCTGACCGCCGGACTGCCCCAGCGGCCGCCCTACCCGGGCGCAAAGCTTTACCCGGTGGCCGACGAGTTGCTCGACGATGGCGATGCGTTACGCGCCCTGCTGGTGGCGACCGAAGCTGCGTTGCCGGCGCCAAAGCCGAAGAAGGCCAAGGCAAAAAAGCGCAAACCGACCTGAGTCCCACGGCGCGACAAAACGAGACTGACTGGATATGACCAAGACCACGTCAAGCATCCACTTCAAGACCAAGCTCCTGCGGCCGGCAGAACCTGCGAAGGCCACCTGGACCTTCCTCATCTTGCCCAAGGCCGCCAGCGGCAAGCTCCCCACGCGGAGCATGACCACCGTCGACGGAACCCTTGGCGGCGCGCCATTCCAGGCGACGCTCGAGCCGGACGGCAAGGGCAGCCACTGGCTCAAGGTCGACAAGAAGCTGCGCGAGGCGGCGGGCGCCAAGGCCGGCGATGAGGTCGCGCTGGAGATCAGTCCGGTCGAGGAGGAACCCGAGCCCAAGATCCCGGCCGACCTGCGCAAGGCTTTGGCCGACACCCCGGAAGCCCGGACGGTGTGGAAGGACATCACGCCGGTCGCGCGGCGCGACTGGGTCCACTGGATCACCTCCCCCAAGCGGCCGGAAACCCGCGTGCGCCGGATCGAGACCGCCTGCGACAAGCTCGCCAGCGGCCAGCGACGCGCCTGCTGTTTCGACCGCTCGGGGATGTACAGCAACAGCCTCGCACCGCCCAGGGCGGCGAAGGACTAGGCTCCGGATCACGTTTACCTGCCCCGGTCACGAAGGAGACCCGGATGGACTACCCCATCGAAGGCGGCTGCACTTGCGGCCATGTCCGCTACCGCATGCTCACCCGGCCGCTGGTCGTGCATTGCTGCCATTGCCGCTGGTGCCAGCGCGAGACCGGCGCGTCGTTCGCGCTCAACGCGATGATCGAATCCGACCGGGTGATCCACCTGGGTGCGGAGCCGGAGTTGGAGCGGATTCCGTCGGAGAGCGGCTACGGCCAGCTGGTCGCGAGTTGCCCCCGATGCAAGGTCGCGGTCTGGAGCCACTACCCCGGTAGCGGGCCGCTGACACGCTTCGTCCGCATCGGCACCCTGGACAACCCCGACGCGCTGCCGCCTGACGTGCATGTCTGCGCAGCGTCGAAACAGCCGTGGGTGGTGCTCTCCGGCGACGTGCCGGTCTGCGAGGAGTTCTACGAACGCGACGACGTGTGGCGCGAGGAAAGCCTGGCCCGGATCGCAGCGCTGCAGCCACGGATCGACGCCTACCGGGCGACGCGGCAACCGATGTAGGCGCTGGAAGCCATCGCGCAGACAGACTATTGATCCACAGCGGCGATGCCCTGGGCATCATGCGAATACGGTAGCGTAAAGCCACCTAACGCATGGAGCACTCCGCATGAAGATGTCCATCCTTGCCGTCCTGGCGCTGTCCAGCCTTTGCACTCCAGCCTTCGCCGCCGAACCGGTGGACGATACGGTTGGCTTCGGCTCCGGGCAGGCGATCCCGGTAACGCTGTCGCTGAACTTCTCGGAGAAGGGCCGCGACGCGCGCATGACGCCAATCCGCGACAACTACCGTCCCAAGGTCCGCTTCGGCGGTCGCGAAGTGGTGTGCATGTTCCACCTGCCCGAGTCGCTCGAGAAGATCGCCCCAGGTGAATCCGGCGAAGTGTCGGCCACCTGCAAGGAACCGGTGTCGGTGTCCCGCGCCAACACGCAATTCACCGTGGTCGAAGGCGGAAAGACCGTCGGCTCGATGGTCGTTCATCTGCCACCGCCGCCGACAGGATCGTGATGCGGCACCCCGTTCGGCTCCGGCACCTCCGCACCCTGCTGGTTCTTGCCGCCGCCATCATGGTTGCGCCGGTCTTGGCCCAGGACAATCGGTCCGACTGGCCGGAAGGCAGTTCAATGCACACCGGCTTCATGATGGCCGAGCGCCGCGATGCGGCCGAGGCGCAACTGGAGCAGCAGCAAGCCCGATTGATGGCACTGGTGATCGGCAGCCGGACCCGGTTCCCCGACCCGCGACTGGTTTCAGCGCTCCAATCGCAGCACGCTGCGTGGCTGGTGTACCGGACCGCCGAGTGCGAGCTATTTGGGGCGCTGACCGGCGCCGGCGGCACGTGGCCCACTACCCATGCGCTCGGTTGCGATGGGCAGCAGACCGAGCAGCGCGTCGAGGAGGTGGCGTTGGCCATCGCCTGCATCGAAGCGCTGCCAGCGGAAGAACGCGAGTTCAGCCAGAATGCTTGCCTGTACCCGCTGGCGCCGATCAGCGGCGAGGACCGGGAGATGTATTGACTCTGGTCGCCCTACTACTCGCGAAGGTCGAGCGGGCCTACGGACGCGATGGCTGAGTTTTCCGATGAACCGTGAATACACGATGCCAGACCAATGAGCACTCTCCCGGCACAAAATATTGCAGGACTCGCGCTTCGGATCTTGCTGGCTGCAGGTGGTTTCGCGGTGATCCTGCCGATGGCCGTCCGGCTCGGCGACCAGTTCGCGGCGCCACTCGCAGGCATATGGCCGGCCACACAACGCATTCCCGGCTCGCTGGCGATCAGCGTCCTGTCGTTCGGATTGCTCTGCGTCCTGTGGCGGAGCCTCGGGCCGCGGGAAGGTGACGTACTGGGTCTGGGCCGGCTGCGACAGGCATGGAAGCCAGCGCTGACGGGATGTCTGCTTTGGGCCGTGCCCGCGGCCGTCGGATTGGCCGCGACCCAGGCCCTGGGCCTGACCGAACTGGGAATCGGCGCCGGCGCGGGTAGCGTGCTGACCCTCGTGGTTATCCACCTGCTGGCGGTGGGATTGGCCGAGGCGCTGCCCGAAGAACTGGTCTTCCGCGGCTATGTCCACGGCCTGCTGGCACGGCGACTGCGGCTGCTCTGGACGCTGCTGCTACAGAGCTTGCTGTTCACGGGTGTCGCCTGTCTGGTGCGGGGCGGTGCGGTCGGCTTTGCCGACCTTGTGATGTTCGTCGCGATGGCCGCGGCCTTTGGCTACCTGCGTGAACGCAGCGGGACGGTATGGCTCGGCGTCGGCATCCACTTGGCCTTCCAGACCGCGTCCCAGATGCTGATCGGCGGCTGGAAGGGTCCGCTGGCCCTCGAGGGCGATCCCATAGTGGCCATGCTGGTCCTGGGTGCGATTCCCTTCACGGTGGCCGTCAACGTCGGCGACTACCTCATCCGCACGCGTCCCGGACTGGTTGGCGTGTACCGGCCAGCCGGGAACAGTACCGGCGATTCACACCCGGTGCCGCTTCGCAGTGCGGCGGAACAGGAGCGCTAGCGCGGCATCCGGCAAATGCGGAATCAGTTCTTGGCCGCCCCCGCCTCCGGTGCCAGCGTCTGCACGACCTTGCCTTCGGCATCGAGGAACTCGATGGCGCCGTAGCCTTCCGCGGTCACGGTCAGGCGCAACCGCGCTCGGCCTTCGGTATCGGCGAGGTTGAGCGAGGGCGTGCCGTCGGCCGCCAGCGCCATCGCGATGCGACGCACGGCCGGATGCGGCACCACGCGGTTGTCGAGCATGGGTTCACGCAGCTGCGGCGGCTTGGCGTTGAGGCCGAACTCCACCGCGCCGTCCGGCATCACCCGCCATCCGACGGCGTCGACGTTGGCATGGTCCAGCGCGAGCACGGCCGCGGTGCCGCCGTCGGCGAGGTCGGCCACGCCGAAGCCGCCGCGCTCGCTGCCCTTGCGGTCGTACAGCACCATGCCGGCAACCGGGAAGGCGCGCTGATAGGACAGCCCGTCGATGATCGGCGACGGGGTGGGTGCGGCCAGGGTCATGCGGATCACTCCGGCCTCGTCGACCAGGTCGATGCGCCGCGCGGTGATGCGCTCATGGTCGACGGACTCGACGGTGGTCACCGGCACTTCGTCGGCGACGATCTTCTGCAGTTGCTCGGCGGTGTACGGCTTGGGCTTGGCAGCGGTGGCCGGGTTCATCGCCGGGGCGATGACGAGGGTGGCGGCCAGTGCGGCCAGCGTGGTGCGGCGGGGGGTGGCAGTCATTGCTCGTCTCTCCTTCAATCGGACGACGCATCATGCCCGGCAATGGCGAGTACGGTCTGTACCTGCACGACAAGGTGATCGCACTCGCCTGCGACAAGCCCGCCCGTGGCCAGCGACGCGCCCGCTGTTTCGACCTCTCAGGGATGTACAGCAACAGCCTCGCCCCGCCCGAGGCGGCTGAGGACCAGGCTCCGGATCGCGTTAAGCTGCGTCGGATTCGGCCAAATCCCGGGGGAGCGCATGAGAAGTACTGGATTGATTTCTTTCTTGCTGGCGGTGCTTTGCCTGCCGTCGCAGGTTCAGGCCCAGACGCCAGAGTGCGGCGAGCTCTGCGGCAAGATGCGCGAGGCGGTCGCGGACCTTGGCCGCATCGTCGCGCCCGACGGCGTGCAGGAGACCTACAAGACCCGCATCGGCGGCATCGACCAGTGGATCAACATCCGCGGGCAGGACGGCGACAATCCGGTGATCCTGTTCGTGCACGGCGGCCCGGCGTCGCCGGCGATGCCGACGGCGTGGCAGTTCCAGCGGCCGATCGAGGAGTACTTCACCGTCGTCCACTACGACCAGCGCGGCGCCGGCAAGACGTTCCTGGAGACCGACCCGGAGACGATCAGCGACACCATCCACATCCCACGCTACGTGGACGATGCGATCGAGATCGCCGAGCACGTGCGCGAGCGGCTGGGCAAGGACAAGCTGGTCCTCGTTGGCCACAGCTGGGGCACGATCGTGGCGATGAACGCGGCGTTGCGACGGCCAGACCTTTTCCACGCCTATGTCGGCATCGGCCAGGTCATCAATACGCGGCTGAACGAGAAGCTGAGCTTCGAGTACGGCCTGCAGCGGGCGCGGGAAGAAGGCAACGCGGAAGCGGTGCGCGAGATGGAGTCGATCGCGCCCTACCCCGGCGACCAGCCGATCACCCGCGAGCGGATCATCACCGCACGCAAGTGGTCGCAGCACTACGGCGGCATGAGCGCGTACCGGTCGGAGTCGCCCTATTACTACCGCGGCCCGTGGTTGTCGCCGGTGTACGACGCCGAGGACGTGCATGCGATCGACGCCGGCAACCTGTTCACGCTCGGGCGGATCCTGCCGGAGTTCCTGGCGGTGGATTTCAGCGACATCGAGTCGTTCCCGATCCCGGTGGTGATGTTCATGGGCCGGCACGACTACACCACGCCGTCAGCGCCGACCGCGGCATGGATCGAGAAGGTTGACGCGCCGTGCAAGGCGGGCGTGTGGTTCGAGAACTCCTCCCACATGATCCCGTGGGAGGAGCCGGGCAAGACCCTGGTCAGCCTGCTGGGGACGGTGCGGCCGCTGGCGACCGGCGGCGGCTGTCCGGCGTCGATGGACACCTCGGCGGTCAACTGATCCCGCGCGCGCCGGTGCCGTCCAACCGCATCGGCTGCACGGTATTAATGGTCGCGCAGCTCACCACGCACGCCCGTACTGCTCCGGCGGGGTGAATTCGGCGCCGAGCGCGTGTGCGGCGCGGCGTGGGAAGTACGGGTCGCGCAGCAGCTCGCGGGCAAGCAGGACGACGTCGGCTTCGTTCTCGGTGATGATCCGCTCGACTTGATCGGGCGCGGTCAGCAAGCCGACCGCGCCGGTGGCGATGCCCGCTTCGCGGCGGATGCGGCAGGCGAACGGCACCTGGTAGCCCGGTTGCAACGGGATCTTTGCGTTGGGCACGGCACCGCCGCTGGAGACGTCGATGAGGTCGACGCCGCGTTCGCCGACCAGCCGCGCCAGGGCGATGCTCTGCTCAATGTCCCAACCCTGGCCGTCAACCCAGTCGGTCGCCGAGATGCGCAGCCACAGTGGCAGGCGCTCCGGCCAGATCGCGCGCACGGCGTCGATGACTTCCAGCACCAGGCGGATGCGGTTGTCGAAGCTGCCGCCGTAGGCGTCGTCGCGCCGGTTCGACAGCGGCGACAGGAACTGGTGCAGCAGGTAGCCGTGCGCGGCATGCAGTTCGACCAGTTGGAAACCGGCGTCCAGCGCTCGCCGGGTCGCGGCGACGAAGTCCTCGATGACCTTGGCGATGCCGGCCGCGTCCAGCGCGTCCGGGACCGGCGAGCCGGCATCGAAGGCCAGTGCCGAGGGCGCGACCGGCGTCCAGCCGCCCTTTGCCGGCGCAACCGCGCCACCGCCGCGCCACGGGGCGTCGGTGCTTGCCTTGCGGCCAGCGTGGGCGAGCTGCACCCCCGGTACCGCGCCCTGGCCGTCGATGAACCGGACGATCGGGGCCCAGGCCTGCGCCTGCGCGTCGTTCCACAGTCCGGTATCGGCCGGCGAGATCCGGCCCTCCGGCGAGACCGCGGTGGCCTCGGCGATCACCGACGCGGCGCCGCCAACGGCGCGGCTGCCCAGATGCACCAGATGCCAGTCGTCGGGCACGCCGTCGCGCGAAGAGTATTGGCACATCGGCGAGACCATGATGCGGTTGCGGAAGGTCACTTCGCGCTGGGTCAGCGGGTCGAACAATCGGGACACGTCGTCACTCCTGGGTGGGTGTGTGGCGACAGTAGACACGCCATGGCGTCGTCGCGATGTCAGCAGCGGGCGGCCGGGCACGCCTCGGTACGGCCCGGGCCGGTCGGATAGACTGTGTGCTTCACAGCCATTACCGGCTGCCACTGGCCCTGGTCCACGCATGAACCCGAATTATCTCGACTTCGAACAACCCATCGCCGACCTGGAAGCCAAGATCCAGGAGCTCCGGCAGGCCAGCCGTGGTTCGGCGGTCGACGCGGACACCGAGGTCCACGCGCTGCAGGACAAGCTGCGCCGGCGGACCGCGCAGATCTTCCGCGACCTGAGCCCGTGGCAGGTCTCGCAGCTGGCGCGGCATCCGGCGCGGCCGCACACCAAGGACTACCTCCGGGTGATATGCGACGAGTTCCAGGAGCTGGCCGGCGACCGCGCCTACAGCGACGATGCGGCGATTGTCGGCGGGTTGGGCCGGATTGACGGCCGCAGCGTGGTCATCATTGGCCATGAGAAGGGCCGCGACACCAAGAGCAAGGTCAAGCGCAACTTCGGCATGCCGCGCCCCGAGGGCTACCGCAAAGCGCTGCGCCTGATGAAGCTGGCCGAGCGTTTCGAGCTGCCGATCCTGACCTTCATCGATACTCCCGGCGCCTATCCCGGCATCGGCGCGGAGGAGCGCGGCCAATCCGAGGCGATCGCGCGCAACCTGCTGGAGATGGCCGAATTGAAGGTGCCGGTGATCTGCACCGTGATCGGCGAAGGCGGCTCCGGCGGCGCGCTGGCGATCGGCGTCGGCGACTGCACGGTGATGCTGCAACACAGCACCTACTCGGTGATCTCCCCGGAGGGCTGCGCGTCGATCCTGTGGAAGGACGCCGGCAAGGCCAAGGACGCCGCCGAGCAACTGGGCCTGACCGCCGTGCGCCTGCGCGGGTTGGGACTGGTCGACAAGGTGGTGCGCGAGCCGACCGGCGGCGCCCATCGCAATCCCAAACAAATGGCAATCCGGTTGAAGACGGTATTGATGAACGAGCTGGACACCCTTGAAGCTTTGCCCACTGCCGAACTGCTGCAGCGTCGCTACGAGCGCCTGCGCGGTTATGGCGCCTACGCAGCGGCCTGATCATGCGCAATGTCACCTACGCCGCGTTGTGGGCCATCGCCGCCGCCGTGATGGTCGCCGGTGCGGTGGCCAGCCTGGAGGTCAACGTGATCTTCGCGATGATGTTCACCGGTCTGGCCATCGCGCTGTTTCTGGTCGCGCTGAGCTGCCTGCTGCTGGATCCCAGACCACGCGCCGGAACGTCCGGGGGCGACCGCTCCGATGACGAGCGCACCGGTGACGGGCGCCATGACGGCGACCACCGCCGCAAGTGGGGCCCTCGCTGAGGGTGGTGATGCGCGATGCGCCCGGTCGCTGCCCTGCTCGCTGAAGCCCTGCAAGCGCCCACCAACGGGCCGGTGTGCGTAGGTCTCAGTGGTGGTCTGGACTCGACCGTGCTGCTGCACGCGCTGGCGGGCATTGCGGCGGTCCGCGAACGTGGCCTGCGTGCCTGGCATGTCCACCATGGGTTGCACCCCGACGCCGACCAATGGGCCGGGCATTGCCAGGCATTTTGTGACGGGCTGGCGCTACCGCTGTCAGTGTCCCGGGTAACCGTGTCGCGCGGCGACGGACAGGGCCTGGAAGCCGCGGCACGGCATGCGCGTCATGGCGTCTTTACGCGAGGACTGGCCGATGGCGAGATCCTGGCCTTCGCCCATCACCTGGATGACCAGGCCGAAACCTTCCTGTTGCGCGCGATGCGTGCCTCCGGCCCCGACGGTCTCGGGTCGATGCAGCCGTGGCGAAAGTTTGGCCGCAGTCATCTGTGGCGTCCGCTGCTTGGCTTGTCACGGGCGACCCTGGAAGCCTATGCGGCCGAGCATCGCCTGCGCTGGATTGAAGACCCCAGCAACAACGACGAGTCGTTCGACCGCAACTTCCTGCGCCAGCGGGTGCTGCCACTGCTGCAGGAGCGCTGGCCACACGCCGCCGCTTCATTGGCGCGCTCGGCGGCGCTGTGCGAGCAGGCCGCCACGCTGCTCGACATACAGGATTCAGCGGCGTTGTCGGACGTTATCGCCAACGCCCCTGCGTGCCTGTCGCGTTCGCGCCTGTCGCAACTGCCGCCGGCCCGCCGCGCGCGCGTGTTGCGCCACTGGATCGGCACGATGGGCCTGCCGCCACTGCCGGCCGCGGGCATCGCGCAGATCGAGTCCGCGCTACTGCCCTCACCCGCCGACGCATCGGCCAATTTTGTCTGGCACGGCGCGGTCATCCATGCCTGGCGCGATCTGCTTCATGCCGGACCGCTGCAACCGCCGCTGCCAGACCAGTGGCAGGCCGCTTGGGACGGCACCGCGCCGCTGCCGTTACCCGGTGGCGGAACGCTGGCGCTTGATCCCGCCATCCCCGACGGCTTTGGCCGCAGCCTGCTGGTTCACGCGCGCCGCGGCGGCGAGCGGATTACCCTGCCCGGGCGTGGCCACAGCCATGCACTGAAACAGGTGCTGCAGGACTTTGCGATACCGCCGTGGCAACGCGTGCAGCTGCCCCTGTTGGCCACGACTGAAGGCGAACTGCTGGCAGCCGGCGACCGGATCCGTTCCGCCGCGCTGGACCAGTGGCTGCGCGACCATGACGCGTGCCTGCAATGGCGCCCGACGGCGCCGGAGCCATCGCTCGATTGACCATCCCCGAGCCCGGCGGCACACTTGCACCATGCCACGCAAAGCCACCCCCGAAGCATCACCGGTCGCCGATTTTGAAACCTCGCTCGACTCGCTCGAGCAGTTGGTCGAGAAGATGGAACTGGGCGAAATGAACCTGGAAGAGTCGCTGGCCGCCTACGAGCGCGGCGTCGGGCTGTATCGCCGTTGTCAGGTCGCGCTGGAACAGGCCGAACTGCGCGTACGCCTGCTCAGCGATCCCCAGGATCCCGCCAGCGCGGAAGAGTTCGCTCCACCCTCTGCGCCTGATGCTTGACCCGCAACTGGTCGTCTTGCGCGAGCGCTGCGACGCCGCGCTGGACGCGGCCTTGCCCGCACTCGACACCCGTCCCCAGACCCTGCATGCCGCCATGCGCCACGCCGCGCTACTGGGCGGCAAGCGCATGCGCCCGCTGCTGGTCCACGCCAGCGGCGCGTTGTTCGACGCCGACCCGGCGGTGCTCGACGCACCCGCTGTCGCGATCGAGTTCATCCACGCCTATTCGCTGATCCACGACGACTTGCCGGCAATGGACGACGACGCCCTGCGCCGCGGCCAGCCCACCGTGCATGTCGCCTTCGACGAAGCCACCGCGATTCTCGCCGGCGATGCGCTGCAATCACTGGCCTTCGCGGTGCTGGCGGAGACGCCGGTCGATGCCGACGTGCGGGTCGAATTGCTGCGTACTCTGGCGTTTGCCGCGGGCAGCCGCGGGATGTGCGGCGGGCAGGCGCTGGACCTGCAGGCGACCGGCAACGGCCACGGCATGACCATCGCCGACCTGGAGCAACTGCATGCGCTCAAGACCGGTGCCCTGATCCGCGCCGCAGTACGCATGGGTGCGCTTTGCAGTGGTGCCGGTCAGGACGCGCTGCGGGCGCTGGACCGTTACGCCGACGCACTCGGCCTGGCGTTCCAGGTCCGCGACGACATCCTCGATGTCGAAGGTGACACCGCGGTGCTTGGCAAGAGCACCGGCAAGGACATCGCCCAGGACAAGGCCACCTTCCCAGCACTGATCGGCATGCAGGCCTCCCGGGACCGGTTGCAGGAACTGACCGTCGCCATGGACGACGCGTTGGCACCGTTCGACCAACGCGCCGACCTGTTGCGGTCACTGGGGCAGTTGGCGGTGCAGCGCGACCGCTGAATGATGGGCGCCCGCCCGGCGAGCCTTATTCTCCGGTCGGCATCGACATGCCGCGTGCGAGGTCGGCCATCTCCATCTGCTGGTAACCTTCGGACGCGCCTCCGATTTCGTCCCCGATTGGGACGCGATGTTGAGGTTCCGGGCGTCGCTTATGCATCCGCGCTTGCGGACTCGGGAGCGCCACCGCTGCAACCGGCCAGCATGCCGGCAGCAATCAGCGCCAGTGGCAGCGTCGCCCTGCGCAGTGGTTCAAATGTCGTCACTTTCATGATGTTGCTCCTGTGCATGTGCTGCGCGTAATTACTAGTGGCCACGTGATCGCGCGACGTCGACGCGCTGCCACTCCACGTTGCCAGGGGTTTCCAACCGCCGAATCCAGCTCGCCGATGTGGCGTCGTCCATCAATGCGGTCAAGTGCATCAGCGCGCTTGAGTTGCGCTCCTGCCCGCTGCTGTTGAGGCCGATCAGCATCATCATCTCCGGCTGCTCGAGCGTGGCGCCTTCGTGCAGCTCGTCATACTCGCCGGTGGCCAGTTGGAACAACGCCTGGGCGATGCGTGCCGGCGCGGCAATGGCGAACTCCCGCTCGCTCTGGGAAACCGTCACCCCACGATAGATCGCGGGTGCAAGCCCCGGTGCCGGCATCGGTTCAAAAGCAACTGCATCAGTCGGCTCCATTGGCTCAAGTGCCAGGCACGGTTGTCCCAGGCACATCGCCTGTGACGCTTCGTCCGGTGTGATCACGCGACGGCTGGCGGCGACAACGGAGGCACGTTGCCCCATCACCCCGGTCGTGACCAGGCGCCAGCTGACGTGAGGATGCTCCATGGCTGGCCCGGCTGGTGCCGCACGATCGCCGTACTCGGCGACCAGCATCCGGTGCCAGGACGGCGCCAGGTTGTAGCGGGTGATCTCGATGTAGGAATGCCTGACATCGGACCAGTCGCCACCGGGCGATCCTTGATGGCGAGTGATGCGGTAGCGGGCTCTGGCCGGGATACCGTCCGCGCCCAGTGACGCCTCCTGACTGTCGAACAACAGCATGCTGCGCGTAACCGGGTCCAGGTCGGAGTCGGGTGGCAACGCCGACTCCCCGGCATTGGGGAATTGGGCGTACCAGTCCTCGTCCACGATGGACTCGACATCCAGTGGCTCATAGCCCGGCGCAGCGACGAAGACATCGATGCGCTGCTCCAGTTGCTGCCCGAGCTCCGCCGGAAGCACTAACGAGTGAGCAGCCGGCGCGACACCGGCCATCAGCAGGAATACAAACACCGACACCATCTGCTTCATCGTGATCTCCTATTACCAGGCGCGTCCAACCATTGGCCGCACCGTATCAACCGCGTTATTGGCCGCACGACTCCCGTCACCTGCTCAGCGGTAGCCGCCCCCGGGCGGCGCATGCTGGTACCTGAGGCGACTGACCTCGCGCTCCAGGAAGTTGCGGTCGCGATGCAGGTCGCGCAGCTCCCGCAGCAGCCGGACCCGCTCCTTGTCGCTGGTGTCCTTGTCGTCGATGCGGTACTGGCGGGTCTTGATCTCGCGCTGGACGTCGTCCAACGCTTCCTGAGCGTCATGGATGATGCTGCCGCTGCGGTAGCCGGCCATGAAGTCACGCTCGGTATCCAATGGGCACACGTTGCGGTAGGGGTGACCGTCGCGCCCCTCGGTAAAGCCCTTGTACGGTGTGCAGTACAGCAACAATCCAGCCTCGCGTCCAGCGTCGTAGGCCACCGGGTCGGGGCGGACGCCGTATTCGGCGCAGGCCTTGTGATGCTCGAACAGGCGCGAAGTTGTCATGCCGCGGCTGCCGTCATTGCGACCCACCGCGTACCAGTCGCCGGTCAGGCATTCGCCCTGCGACAAAGTGGTGCAGCCTGACAATGCCGCGACGACGGCAAGTGCAGCGAAATAGTGACGACACGTCATGAAAGCTTCCTTGTGAACGGTGCGGATCCGAATCTGCCTATCCGTAGCATCTGTTACCGGAAAAGCCGCACGGACAGGACAGGCGGATACGAAATCGCCTACTGCTTCTGCTCGTCCGCACCCTTCATCGCAGCAAGGCGTTTCAGGTCGAGGCTGCCAACAATCCCCTTGAGCTGGTCCATGCTGTCGACCTGCCCTTTGGCCTCGACCTGGAAGCGGCCGCCGACCGAGATGCTGTACTCGCCGCGCTGGGATTTGTTGTTCCACTGCTCGTGGATCCGCTGACCGTCCAGGGTGTAGGTCTTTTCGTAGCCGTCGGCACTCTGACTCTCGGACTCACCACCGCCGCCAAACGCGTTGGCCATCGCCATCAACCCGCCCGTAGCAGGCGCGTCAGTCAGTTGAAGGTCCACGCGCTGACTGCGGTCGGCATTGGCGTAGCCGGCCTTGGCTTCAGTGATCTGCATGCCCATGGCGCCATTGCGGCTGGACGACAGACTTTCACGCGTGAGATTGCCGATCGATTCGGGCAGGAACGCCTTGAGTTGATCGGGCGCCAGCGAAGCGGCGACCTTGCCATCCGTGCCGCCGAGCATCGCGCCCATCATCGCGCCCATGACTTGTTCCGCCTGCGCAGCCTGCGCGTTCGCATCAGCGTCAGATCCGTTGGAGCTGGACCGGGCGTCGGAACCGGAACTGGTGGAACCGCTGTTGCCGGCTTCGGCCTGCGCCTCGGCTGCTGCCTGCATGCGCTGGCCCATTGCGGCCAACCGACCAAGCTGGCTGTCCTCGTCGAAGGTGACGTTGTCCTTGTCGCCGCCATATGCACCGCCACCGACCGCAGCACCGGTCAGGCCGGCCATGCCGGTGAATCCGGCAACCACCACGCCCAGCAACAAGGTCAGCACCACGGTGATGACCACGCTGACCGCGGTGTAGCCAGCCGCCTTCTCCGGCGGGCACTTCATCGTGTGCGGCAGGCCAAGGTAAAGCAGATAGATGCTGTAGATGCCGCCCGCCAGCGCGATCAGCCAACCCAGCCACGGGATGATGGTCGCGATGCCGGCAATCCAGGCCGCCGTCCACGCATAAGCAACGACCTTGAGCGCCTGCAACTGGTTCTTCTGGCCGCCGAATGTCGGCGCCAATGCGTTGATGATCAGCGCGATGACGTACAGCATCACCAGACCCAGGATGTAGCTGACAACCATCCCGAACAAGCCCGCCATGATCGATGTCGTCACCGACACGCCGAACACACTGTGGCCAATCAGGCTGCCCTTGATGAAACCGAACACAGCCGGTATTGCCGCCAGGATCATGATGTAGCCGGTGTACAGGCTCTTGACGCTGGCCGGCTCATCGGCGATGACCGGCCACTCGCGCTTGGGCGAGAGCAGGATCGATTTGGCGCGCTCGACGATTTTTCCGATATCCATTACGCAGTTACTCCCCAGTCTGTCTGGCTTGGCATATGTTGGCGACGGACGCTGTCCGATAGGTGACCGGCGCACGGCCGGCAATCCGCTGCCGGTTGGTGATTGGCTCATGCGGAAGTTGGAGTTGCGCTCCGCCTTCAGGCGGCCCCCAATCATTTAACGGACAACCGGCTGACAATCGGCCACCAAGGTGCCAGCTGCACCCGCGCCGACTCACGCCGGAAAACACGCGGCTGGACCGCGAGGCCGAAATACCGTGCCGATGCGATTGCGGAGGTCTAGCTGGCGATGCTGGCGGGTAGGGCTGGCACCGTATCTGAAGCGCGCCGTGGCGACTGGCCAGCCCCGAAACCGACCGCAGTTACTTGATCAACCGCAACGTCAACGGATACCGGTAGGCCACGCCTTCGTTGGCCTTGATGGCGGCAATGATGGTTAATACCAGCCAGGTGATGCCGATGATGATCCAGCCGGGGATCGCAATCAGCAGGCCGATGCCGAGGGTCACGATCGACAACAACAACAGCGCAAACATCGCGATGCCGACCGTGATGTTGAAGTTCAACGCTTCCTTGCCCTGGTCATCAACGAACGGCATCGTGTCCTTCTTGACCAACCAGATGATCAGCGGACCTACAAAGGTGCCCCAACCGCCGACCGCAGATGTCAGCAGGCCTCCGACCAGAGCCGACAGGTGTGCAAACGTCGCCCACTGGCGCGCTTCGGAAGAGTGACCATCCGCGGGCGGCTCCGATGCCGGTGGCGGCTGGTTGAATGACGCGTTGAACGACGACTGCTGGCCGTCCGGTGCCGGAGGCGGCTCTGGCGGCGACTCCGGCGGCGTAGGCCCGGATGCGTCACGGAACGGCGGCGGCGTCCCGGGCGATTCGTTTTCGTTCTGGCTCATGGCGTGCTCCTGCAGCATGGGTTCGGCTCGAATCTCCCCCCAATCCCGATGCCGGTCAACTGCCGAAGGTCAGTGGCGCGCTTCAGCCTTCGCCGGCAACCGTCATCCGCCCGACCAGGATCGAGCCGGTGTGCACATGCGAGCGTGGATCGACATCGCTGCCCACCGCCTCGATTGCGGCGAACATCTGCTTGAGGTTGCCGGCAATGGTGATGCCGTCGACCGGGTACTGGATCTTGCCGTCCTCGACCCAGAAGCCGGCCGCGCCGCGCGAATAATCGCCGGTGATGTTGTTGACGCCCTGCCCCATCAGTTCGGTGACCAGCAAGCCGCGCCCCATCCCGGCCAGCATGGCGTCGAGATCACCACCATTGGCTGCCACCAGCAGGTTGTGCACGCCGCCGGCGTTGGCCGTGGTCTGCAAGCCGAGCCGGCGCGCCGAATAGCTGCCCAGGACATAGCGCTGCAACACGCCGCCGGCGACCAGTGCCGACTCACGGGTGGCGACACCTTCGCCATCAAACGACGCCGAGCGGAAACCGCGTGGCAGGAACGGCCGCTCGTCGATCGCGAACCAGTCGGGGAACAGCTGGGTGCCGGCACTGTCGAGCAGGAAGCTCGCGCGTCGGTACAACGCGCCACCGGAGACTGCGCCCAGCAGGTGGCCGACCAGCGACCGGGCCATCTCGGCCGAGAACAACACCGGGTACTGGCCGGTCGCGATCTGTCGCGGAGCCAGTCGCGACAGCGCCCGCTGCGCAGCCTTGCGGCCGATCGCTGCCGCCGACTCCAGCTCGTCGGCGGCCAGCGCGATGCTGTACCAGCCATCGCGCTGCATGTCCGCGCCGCGGCCGGCAATCAGCGCGCAACCAAGGCTGTGGTGGGTGCTGCGCTCGCGGCCGACGAAGCCGTGCGAATTGGCATACACCGACAGGCTGCTGCCGCTGCCAACCGAGGCGCCATCGGAGTTTTCCAGGCGCGGATCGACATCACGGCCGGCCTGCTCGCAGGCCAGGGCCAGGTCGATGGCCTGGTCGGCGTCGATCGCCCACGGATGCCAACTGTCGAACTCGCGGATATCGGTCGCCATCAGCGCCGCATCGGCCAATCCCGCCGCCGGGTCATGCTCGGTGTGGCGCGCAATCGCGCAGGCCTGGTCGACGGTGGCGGCCAGGCTTTCCTCCTGCAGGTCGGCGGTGGAGGCGCTGCCCTTGCGACCACCGAAGTAGACGGTCACCGCGATGCCGCGGTCACGGGTCGACTCGACGGTCTCGACCTCGCCCATCCTGACATTGACGTTGAGCCCGGCATCCTCGGAGCAGGACACCTCGGCCTGGTCGGCGCCATTGGCCTGCGCGCGCTCAAGCAAGCGTGCGGACAGCCCGGCGAGCATGTCCAGGCGGGCAGAACTGGCGGTGTCGGTCGGCACGGCCGCGTCAACGGGGACGGGAGTGATGTCGTTCAATGTCTTATCCTTGCAATTCGAAATGACGTGGATGTTGAAGATGCGTGGCAAAGACGAAGAAACCGGCGAATTTCGCGGCGACAGCCGCAGCCAGCAGCGTCGCGATGCGCTGGAGGTACTGACGCTGGGCCAGCAGCTGGTGGCCCTGACGGAGGCCCAACTGGCGCGGATGCCGGTTCCCGAGTCGCTCTTGCCGCTCATCAGTGATGCGCGCCGGATCACCTCCCACATCGCGCACAAGCGGCAAATGGCGTTCCTGGCCAAGCAGTTGCGCCGCGAAGATGACCAGACGCTGGAAGCGCTGCGCGACGCACTCGACGAGAAAGGCGACGCCGCTCGTCGTGAGACCGCGGCGATGCACCGGGTCGAAGCCTGGCGCGACCGCCTGCTGGCCGAAGGTGACGTGGCGCTGGGTGAGCTGCTCGACCTGCACCCCGATGCCGATCGTCAGGGATTGCGGCAACTGGTGCGCAACACGCTGGAAGAGCGCAAGCGCAACAAGCCGCCGCGCGCGTTCCGTGAGCTGTTCCGGCAGTTGCGCGCGATGATGCTGGCCGATGACGCGACCCGTGAGGATGCGCCTGTCGCAGACGACGACAGCGATACGCTTTAGCACCGTGTCCGACGGGCGGCAGGCGCTCACGCCTGGGTGCCGCCCACCGTGATGCCGTCGATCAGCAGCGACGGCTGGCCGACCCCGACCGGCACGCTCTGGCCGTCCTTGCCGCAGACGCCAACGCCTTCGTCCAGCGCCAGGTCGTGGCCGATCATCCTGACCTTCTGCATGGTCTCCGGGCCGTTGCCGATCAGCGTCGCGCCCTTGACCGGCGCGGTGACCTTGCCATCCTCGATCAGGTAGGCCTCGGTCGCCGAGAACACATACTTGCCGCTGGTGATGTCGACCTGGCCGCCGCCGAAATTGACCGCGTACAGGCCGCGCTTGACCGAGCGGATCATCTCTTCCGGGTCATGCGTGCCGGCCAACATGTAGGTGTTGGTCATGCGCGGCATTGGCAGGTGGGCGAACGATTCGCGGCGGCCGTTGCCAGTCGGTTTCATGCCCATCAGCCGCGCGTTGAGGCTGTCCTGCATGTAGCCGACCAGCACGCCGTCCTCGATCAGGGTGGTGCACTCGGTCGGCTGACCCTCATCGTCGATGTTGAGCGAACCTCGACGGCCCGGCAGGGTGCCGTCGTCGACGATGGTGACGCCGGGCGAAGCCACGCGCTGCCCCATGCGTCCCGCATAGGTACTGGTGCCCTTGCGGTTGAAGTCGCCTTCCAGTCCGTGGCCGACGGCCTCGTGCAACAGCACACCGGGCCAGCCGTTGCCAAGCACCACCGGCATCACGCCGGCCGGCGCGTCGACCGCCTCCAGGTTCAACAATGCCTGACGTAGCGCCTCGCGGCCCCAGGCCTCGGGCTTGCCGTCGGCCAGCAACTCGGCATAGCTGTAACGACCACCGCCACCGGTGGAACCGGACTCGCGGCGACCATTGTGCTCGACGATGACCCGCACGTTGAAGCGCACCAGCGGGCGCACGTCGGCCGCCAGCACGCCGTCACTGCGCGCGATCAACACGGTGTCGACGCCGCCGGACAGGCTCACCATCACCTGTTTGACCCGCGGGTCGGCGGCGCGCAGCAGCTGGTCGATCCGGCGCAGCGCCTCGACTTTGTCCTCGTTGGCCAGCGAGTCGATCGGATCCTCCGGCGCATACAGCGAATGCGCGTTGCTGCGCACCAGCGACCGGGTGGTGACCGAGTTCCCGTCACGCGCGATCGCGCGTGCGGAACTGGACGCGGCAATCAACGCCGCACTGTTGATCTCGTCGGAATAGGCAAAGCCGGTTTTCTCGCCGCTGATCGCACGCACGCCCACGCCCTGCTCGATGGAATGGGCACCGTCCTTGACGATGCCGTCTTCCACCGTCCAGCTCTCGCGCCGGGCGTGCTGGAAGTACAGGTCGCCAAAATCGATACCAGGACCGAGCAAGGTGCCGAATGTGGCTTCCAGTGCGTTGGCGTCAAGCCCGGCCGGCAACAGGAGACGGGATTCGGCAAGTTGCAGCGGTAAGGTCATGGGGCGCTCGGATAGGGGAAGTTGGGGAGTACCGCCGGAAACGCGGCAACGAGGGACGATATGCGGCCGGTGGGCCCGCGCTTCAACCGCTTGGAACCGGCTTATCGGCCACCCGACCCTGCTCGCGGCTGATGACCTCGACCTTCGGGTCACTCCACGGGCCGGTGACCCGATAGGTCTTGGCATTGATCTGCCCCAACGGCTTTTGCAGAACGGCATTGGCGGCGGCGCCGATTGCCGCACCGACCGGGCCGGCAGCGAGCGCACCAGCCACCGTCAACAGGGTGCCCGTCCTGGGCAGTACCTCGATGGTCTGGTTGAAGGTCTTCGCGCGCAGGTTGGCCGATCCGTGGATATTGATCCGGGCAGCGGGCCCGTCGATACGCAGGTTGTCGCTGCTTGCCTCGCCACCGGCGAAGCGGATATCACCGCCGGCCTGGTTGAAGGCAAAACCCTTGAAGAAGAAATCACCGAAGTCCAGGGTCAATCGTCGGGGCAATTCGGCCAGGCTGAGCAGCCCGAGCACCCGGCCCGCCCCCGGCTCGACCTCGAGCAGCCGGCCGTCGCGAACATCCAGGTGGAGACGGCCGGCAAGCGATGCCAACCCGAATTGCGCCGGGCCTCCCGCCCAGCCGGCGTCCATCTGCACGCTGCCCGCCCCGCCTTCCAACCGCCCGGCAAAACCAAAGTCGGCCAGTAGCTGGCCCAGGTCTTCACTTTGCAGCTTGGCGCTGAGTTCCGTGCGTGCGGTCGCGCCCGTGCCCGTCCAGCTGCCGCTGGCATCAATGGATTGTCCGGGTTCACGGACCTGCAAGCGCTCAAGTTGCAGGCCGTTCGCCATGGAATGGGTGCGCACCAGCGCAGTGCCCAGCCGGGCATCGCCGATGCCCAGGTCGGCGATATCCAGCGACAAGGGTGGGATACGACGCGGATCGATGGCGTCAGCGGTGCCGGTGGTGCCGGCCGCCGTCGAGGTCGACGACGGTGCCGGGGTTGGCGATGGGACCGGCTGCCAATACACCCGCTGGAAGCTTCCGGTCACCGCAGCGCCGGCGGCCGGCGGCACCAGTAGATCGCCTTGCAACGCCTCCCCTTCGAACCGCACGCGGGTCGCGCCGTTCGCAACCGGTTCGGCCAGCAATCGGGTATGCGGGAAGTTGCCTCCCAACAGGTGCAGGCGGCGCGCGGTGACGTCCATGCGTCGCAATGCCATTGCGCTGTTACCGGTGCCCCCACCGCGCGCCATCCCGACCCAGCCGATCGCATCGAAGATGTCGGCGCGTCCACTGACCACCAGCCCCGATGCCGGCGCCGCCTGCTGAACGACGCGGCTTCCCAGCGCCACGCGCACCCCGGTACTGCCACCAACGGTGCGCGCACGCAGGGCCAATACGTCTCCCAGGGCCACCTGGATCTCGCCGCTACCCAAAGGCAGCGGCGTCTCCACGCTCGTCGCCAGCACCTCGCCGGCAGGCTTGGCCAATGGCTCGGGCAGGCTCAGCGCGGTGCCGCGCAAATCCGATTCCAGCCGAAGCCGCGTTGCCGTCGTTTGACCCGCAGCCGACTTGGGTACCGTGAGCTCGACCGACCATTGCGACCGGCCATCCATGTAGGGTGCCAACCAGCCCAGCTCAGGCGCACGCTGCAGCAAGGCGTCACTGCCAAACGTGGCAACCAGCTTGCCTTCAAAAATATTCCCCGGGTGACGCACCAGGCCCTCGCCGGCCCGCAATGACAGCGTGCCCGCTCGCCCGTCGTGCCGAACCCGCAGCTCCGGCGCGCTGAAACCGTTGCGCGAATAACGCACCCGCCCATTGACCGCGTCGAAGGCGAGATCCCAACGTGGGTCGGCAAGTTTTGCGTTGCTCAATGCCACCGCACCCTGGATCGAAAATTCACCGTGCCCCATGGGCAGCACCAGCCGGAAATCGGTCTTGGCCGCACCGCTGCCGGTAATGGCATCAAAGGTCTCGGGCTGAAGTTCGTGCAGCGGACTGTCTTGCAGCAGTCCGATCAACTGTCCGATATCGGCATTGCTGCTGGCCTCCACGGTCAGCGCACCGTCACCGTAATCGTCTATGGCCGCGTGGATTGCGGGGACCTCGATAGCGGCCAGCGTGCCCCGGCCATCGAGACTGAAACCGTTGCCAATGAAGCTGGCGTCCAGATCCAGTCCGCTTGCCGCCGGCCAGCCTTCGTGGAAGGCAACGCTGGCATCGGTGATCCGTGCGCGCGCTTCGAAGCGGCCGTCATTGTCGACAAACGGCCAATCGTCGAGATCGCCCGAGATCAACGCCCGGCCACCGACAACGGTCCCTCCCACCAGCGCGCCATCAAGCCATTCCACCAACGACTCGGGCATCTTGTGGCGGACCCAGAATTTTTTGGCGACCGGCACCGCTGTCTCGTCCACCGTCGCGGCGAGGTCGATCCGGGGCCGCGTGCCGTCCCCCTGCCACCACAGACTGCCGCGCGCATCGGCGCCGAAGTCCTCGCCATCGACCCGCAGGCCCGCCGTACCTGCCTGCCAACCGTCGCCTTCACGCCAGCCCGTGATCGTTCCGTCCAGACGGACCTCGTGGACCATGCCGAAGCCCCGCGGCCAGTCGAATTGCACCGGCTGGCGCTTGTCCAGCCGCAGGCTGAAACCCGACGCGTCACCTTCAAGCCTGCCAGCGAGGCCACGCAGGCCCGGACTGTCGGCAACCGGCTTGAACTCCAGCCCTTCGACCGACGCGGTCATGGCCAGCGATCCATCACGCCGGCCATGCAGCTCGACCTGGCGCAATGCTCCCGACGGTCGTGCCTGTAGCAACCAGCGCCGCAGCGGCGCCGGCAGCCGGTCACTCAATGCCGCGATATGCGCCAGGGGAGCCAGATCGACCCGATCGGCCACCAGAGCGTAATGGTCCCCACCGGCCAACAGCAGGCCATCAAACACGTGCTGCTGACTGTCGGCGTCGACCCTCAGCGCCGGCGCATCCAATCGCCAGCCACCGTCAACCTGTTGCCAGCGGGCACGGGCTTCAAAGCGCTCCAGCCGCGCCACCGGAACCGCGGCGCCCTGGGCGCGCGCGTCCACGGCGGCGGACAGTGCGACCGGCGCGCCGCTCAGGGTCACGTCCTCCAGCAAGGTGTCCAGGGTCACCATGGCAACGCGCTTGTCGCGCAATGTCATCCAGGCTTCCACGCTCCCCTGTCCACCTTGTATTGCGACTCCGGCCAGTTGCAGCAGCGGCGACCATTCGGCCAAATCCACCCGATCAGCGTCTGCATAAGCGCGGCCATCGCCGCTATGGCGGTTGAACGCCAATACCGAATCAATCGGCGTGGCCACCTCGCCCGCTACCGCCTGCGGCCAGGCGCGCAGTCCGGCCCGAACCTGGTCAGCATCGACCTGCAGGCGCAAGTCGACCCGCGGCACCGTGATGTCGACGCCGACATCCGCCGCCAGCACCCTCAGCGCGCCGTCGATCACCTGCAACTCGCCCAGCCCTTCCAGCGCCTGGAACGGATCACCGCCACTTTGCTGTTGCCCAGGCAGTCCTCGCACCTGCCAGCGGCCGTCAGCCAAGCGCTCCACGGTCAGCTCCAGGTTGCGCAGGCGCAATTCCGACAACGGGACGCCCGGCAGCAGGCCGGCGTAGATCGACACCAGCATCTCGGTGTCGCCGACGGCAAACGCCTGCTCGCCCTCGCCAATGCGCAGGTTCTCCAGCTGCAGCAATGGCCCGCGCCGCGTCCATGCCGTCTCCACCGCATCAAAGGCGACCGGCCGACCGGCGCGCTGGCTCAACCACGCCGCAACCTGGTCGGGGTTGCGCTCGGCCAGCGGCAACACCTGGCTGGCCAGGCCGAGCACCAGCGCCACCAACACCAACGTGACGGCAACGACGTAGCCAAACCCGCGACGGGCGTGGCGCAAGCGACGGCGCAACGCAGTCGGCATGTCAGCGCTGGGGTTGGCGGTCAAAGCAGCACGACATCGAACTGCTCCTGCGCGTACTGGTCATCAGGCTGGAACCGGACCGACTTGCCCAGGAACTCCTCCAGCTCGGCCACCGCCGCCGACTCCTCGTCGGTAATCCTGTCTACCACCTTCGGCGAGGCAATCACCAACAGGCGTTCAGCGTCGAACTGGCGCACCTGCCGGACGATCTCCCGAAAAACCTCATAAACCACGGTCTCGGGCGTTTTCAGGGTTCCGCGGCCATTGCACTCGTGGCATGGCTCGCTCAATTGCCGCTGCAGGCTTTCGGTGGTGCGCTTGCGGGTCATCTCCACCAGCCCCAGCGGCGAGAAGTCATACACCGTGGTGCGGGCGTGGTCCTTGGCCAGTGATTTCTCCAGCGTCCGCAGCACTTGCCGCTTGTGTTCGGCATCGGTCATGTCGATGAAGTCGATGATGATGATGCCGCCCAGGTTGCGCAGCCGCAGTTGCCGGGCCACCGATTGCGCCGCCTCCAGGTTGGTGCGGTAAACGGTCTCCTCCAGATTGCGCTGGCCCAGGAAGGAACCGGTGTTGATGTCGACGGTGGTCATCGCCTCGGTCTGGTCGATCACCAGGTAGCCGCCGGATTTCAGAGGTACCTGCTTGTCCAGCGCGCGCTGGATCTCGTCCTCCACCCCGTACAGGTCGAAGATCGGTCGGGCGCCGGCGTAGTGCTCGATCTTTTCCACCAGGTCCGTGCCGTCAGCGGCGCCAGTGGAGTCCATGAACCTGGCCGCGAACGCGCGCAGCCGATCGAAGGTTTCGCGCGAATCCACCTTGACCTTCTCCACGTCGCGGCGGATCAGGTCGCGCACCGCGCGCAGCGGCAGCGTCAGGTCCTCGTATACGCATTCACCGACGCGTGCGCTCCGGGACTTCTCCCCGATCAGCTCCCAGACCCGGCTGAGATAAGCAATATCCTCGCCCAATGCCTCTTCCGGCTGGCCTTCGGCATTGGTGCGAACGATATATCCGTGCAGCCCCTCGCCCGGCGCCAGGGTGGCAACGTGGGCCTTCAGGCGCGCGCGCTCGACTTCGTCCTCGATCCGCGCCGACACCCCGATCACCCGCGTGTTGGGCAGCAGGACCAGGTAGCGCGAAGGAATGCTGATCTGGGTGGCCAGGCGTGCCCCCTTGCTCCCGATCGGGTCCTTGACCACTTGCACGACGATTTCCTGACCCTCGCGCAGCAGCTCGGAGATGGGCCGGGTCGGGGGCGCTGGCAAGTCGGTCTCGTCGCCATCGCCCAACGGCGTCGGCTTGACGATGTCGGCCGCATGCAGGAATGCCGCGCGTTCCAGGCCGATGTCGATGAATGCCGCCTGCATTCCCGGCATCACCCGCTGCACCCGGCCCTTGTAGATGTTGCCTACCACGCCGCGCGCCCAGCCACGCTCGATATGCAGCTCCTGCAGCATGCCGTTCTCGACCACCGCCACCCGGGTCTCACGCGGCGTCACGTTGACCAGTATTTCTTCGCTCATGTCGCCTCCGCGCTGATCGCGTCGGGAGTCGACGCCGGGCCCAGGTCGAACTGCGCCAACAAACAGCTGGTCTCGTAAAGCGGCAAACCCATCACCCCTGAATAACTGCCGGCCAAACGTGTCACGAATGCCTCAGCAAAGCCCTGAATGGCGTACCCGCCGGCCTTTCCAAACGGCTCGCCGCCGCCGACATAGGCCTGGATACGGGCCTCCGTCAGCACCGCAAAAGTAACCTCGGAGATGGATACCGCCTGCAACTGCCGGCCTGCCGAGACCAGCGACACCGCCGAGATTACCTGGTGGGTGCGGCCGGACAAGCGCCGCAACATCGCCGCGGCATCGGCGACGTCGCCCGGTTTGCCGAATACTTCGCCTGCCAGCACCACTTCGGTATCGGCGCCCAGCACCAATGCATCCGGGTCGCCGGAACGCTCCAGCAACCCGGCCCTGGCCTTCTCACCGGCCACGCGACACACATAGGATTCGGCCGCCTCGTCCGGTCGCTGGCACTCGGCCACATCCAGCTGGAGCACCTCGAACGGCACGCCCAGCCGGGCAAGCAGCTCACGGCGGCGGGGGGATCTGGAAGCTAGATGGATCATGCCGGGAAAGCATAACCTGTACAGGCTGAGCGCCGGCCGACGCGGCCGGTATCGGTGGGGACGGCTCACGGCGTGTTCACCATCTTGCCCAGACCCTTCATATCTGCCATTCAGGAGCACACCATGCGTCCGACGCGACTTCCAAACCGACCCACCCTGCGCCCTCTGATCGCCGCCGCCGCGCTCGTGCTGGCGGCCACCGCGATGCCTTGCCTCGCCCAGTCTGCCCCCACGTCCATGCCGGCCAGCCGTGCATCGGCACCCGCCAGTACCGGCACCCTGCTGGCGGTATCGGCCCAGGGCGAAGCCCAACGCGTGCCCGATATCGCCAACCTGTCCACTGGCGTGGTCACGCAGGCCGCCGAGGCCGAAGCGGCCATGCAGGCCAATGCGGAGCAGATGACCAAGGTGGTCGCCGCGATTCGCAAGGCGGGGGTCGCAGAACGCGATATCCAGACCAGCGGGATCAGCCTGAACCCGCAATACCGGTACGCCGACGACCAGCCCCCGGCCATTACCGGCTATGAGGCGCGTAACACGGTCAACATCACCGTGCGCGACATCGGTGACCTGGGCAGCATCATCGGTACGCTGGCCAGCGTCGGCGCGAACCAGATCCAGGGCCCCAGCTTCGAGGTCGACGACAAGCAGTCCGCTTACGACGAAGCCCGCCGCAGCGCGATCGATACGGCCCGTGCGCGGGCGCAGATGTATGCCGAATCGCTGGACATGAAGGTGCGACGCATCGTCAGCATCAGCGAAGGCAATGGCGGTTTCGGACCACCCATGCCGATGATGGCGATGGCTAGGATGGAGAAGTCCAGTGCCGACGCTCCCGTTTCACCGGGTGAAAACACGCTGTCGGTCAATCTGGACGTGGTCTTCGAATTGGGGAGGTAAACCATGAACCATCCCGACAACAACCGGCCGCCGGCACGGAACCCCGACAAGCACGGACCCGGGCGCGACGAAGATGCCGACGCCGGCTATGCCGAGCCGAAGCCGCGCGACAAACACGATGCCCGCCAGCCGGATCCACGCAGGCCGCCCAACCCCGATGAAGGCGGCCTGGGTCGCAAACCCGAGACCGACCCGGGCGCGGCCGGCAACTGAACCGGGCCTACCGCTACGCGCGGTGGTACGGATGGTTGACCAGCAGCGCCGCGGCCCGGTACAGCTGCTCGGCAACCACCAGGCGCACCAGCATGTGCGGCAGGGTCAGCGGGCCCAGCGACCACGACTCGTCGGCGCGGGCCAACACCTCATCGGCGTGGCCTTCGGGCCCGCCAATCAACAGGGCCAGGTCCCGCCCCTGCCCCCGCCAGTGCTCCAGTCGTTGTGCCAGCTGCTCCGAACTCCACGGCTTGCCGCGACCGTCCAGGGTCACCACCAGCGGCGACTTGGGCAACGCCGCCAGCACGCGCGCGCCTTCATCGGCCGTGGCGCGGGCGATGTCATGGTTCTTGCCGCGCAGCCCGGGCTGGATTTCGATCAACTCCAGCGGCAACCAATGCGACAACCGCTTGCGGTAGTCCTCGAAGCCCTCGGCGACCCAGTGCGGTGCACGCTCGCCAACTGCAATCAACTTTGCCTTCATGCGAGCGGTTTCAGATGCTAGAGACCGTCTTCCGCGTCGGTCTCGCTGCGGTGGTCATCGCCATACTCGTCGATGGCTTCCGGCGGCTGGTCACCGACCGTCCACAGCCGCTCCAGCGCATAGAATTCGCGCACGCGCGGCAGCATGATGTGGACCACGACATCACCAAGATCGACCAGCACCCATTCCGCCTCGCGCTCGCCCTCAACGCCAATCGGCATCACATCGAGTTTCTTGACGAACTTGATCACCTCGTTGGCGATCGACTTCACGTGCCGCGACGAGGTTCCCGAGGCAATCACCATGTAGTCGGTGACGCTGCTCTTGCCGCGCACGTCGATTTCCACGCAATCCTTGGCCTTCAGCTCGGCAACCGCGTCACGCACGGTCTGCAGCAGGTCGTCCACGCTGGGCGGGGGACTGGGGAGGCGGGTCTTGATGACTTGGGCTTGACTGGTCAATGCAGGCTCTGGGTTGGGTGTGGGTTGGCGGGGTCGAATTATAACGAAGCCGGGGTGGCAACCCCGTTTGCATACAACCGGTGACGGTCGATATAGCCGGCGACGGCGGGCGGAACCAGCGCTTGCCACGGTTTGCCAGCGGCGATCCGCGCACGTACATCGGTGGCCGATTCGGGGTGAAGCGGTTGCTGCAGGCGCCATACACGGCCTGCCGGAGCATCGCGCAAAGCCCCGGGCCGGGTTGTCCAACGGTCCCTGAGGAACGTCGACAGGGGCTCGGGAAGCGTTTGATCGAGGTCGACCGCGGGGCGTTCGGCAACCACGAAATGCGCGAGTTCGAACAACGTCCGCCACTGTTTCCAGGTGGGCAGGCCCAGCAGGCTGTCGGCGCCAATCAACAAGGCAACCGGCGCTTGCGGCCCCAGTTCGGCGCGAATGCCGCGCAGGGTATCGACCGAGTACGACGGTGTGCTGCGCGCCAACTCGCGGCGGTCGACCAGCAATCCGGGCTCGCCAGCCACTGCCAGATCGAGCATCTGCGCCCGTTGCAGCGCGCTGGCACCCGGCGCGTTCCGGTGTGGCGGATCAGCGGCTGGCATCAGGCGGATGACGGCGTCCAGGCGATCGCGTGCATGCTGCGCGACCTGCAAATGGCCACAGTGCACGGGATCGAACGTGCCGCCGTAGAACACGGCCAAGCCGTCGACAAGACCGGTGCTCGCTCCGATGGCGGTCACTCCGGCGGCGTTCACTCCAGAAGCGCCCGGCTCAGGCACTCGAGCGCGCCAGCAGATGGATCGCGCGCGGCTCCGCGACCGCCAGCAGCAGGCGCTCCAGTGCCACCCACGCATCACCCGGCTCGCGCCCCTTGGCCATGCGGTCGACCCGCCCGACCTGCGATACGAACGCGTCCCAGTGGGCGGCGGAGTGGCGTTGCAACGCCCGGTGGTACATCGGCTGCTTGGAATCCCAGATCCGCTGCGCCTTGAACTCGCTGGCCAGACTGCCCCCGCGTGATTGGATCCGTGCCAGTGCGGCGGTGCGTTGCAGTTCCATCACCACCATGCCCAGCAATGCCGGCACCGCGACACCTTCCGCGCGCAAGCCGGCGAGCATCCGCGACAGCTGGCCGGCGTTGCCGTTCATGGCGGCGTCAATGACCCGGAACACGTCGAAGCGCGCCGCATCGGCGACCAGCGACTCCATGGTCGCCAGATCGAGGCTTCCATCGATGGCCAGCAAGGCCAGCTTGTCGATCTCTTGCGCAGCGGCCAACAGGTTGCCATCGATGCGCTCGACCAGCTGCTGCACGGCATCGGCATCGGCACGTACCCCGCGCGAGCGCAGGCGCTGCTCGACCCAACCGGGCAGCTCGTGCGGCTTGACCGGCCAGGCAATCGCGATCTTGCCAATCCGGCCGATTGCGTCACTCCATTTGCCGACGTGCTTCTTGCTCCACTCGCCGGTGGTCACCAGCAGCACGACATCGGCCGGGGGATCGGCGCAAAACGCACTGATCAATGCCCCTCCCTCCTTGCCTGGCTTGCCTGTGGGCAATCGCAACTCGATCAGGCGACGGCTGGCAAACAGACTCGGCGCGCCCAGACTGGCCTTCATCGCCGCCCAGTCGGGCTCGCGCTGGTTACCTTCGGCCTCGAACACTTCGCGTTCGGCGATCCCCTGGGCACGGGCGGCGACACGCAATGCATCGGCTGCCTCCAGCACGCGCAAAGGCTCGGAACCGGCGATCAGGTAGGCGGAGGCAAGCGACCCGGAGGCGAGCTGGGCAACCAGCTGTTCGGGTTTCAGCTCCATCGTCAGCGCGGAAGCGGGGGAGCCGGCTCGTCCGACGGATCGGTATCGGCAGGCTCTTCGGTTACCGGCGGCTCGATTACAGGGGTGTCAACGGCTGGGGGGCTGGCCGGCACCGGCGGCACCGGCGCAACGGCATTGGCAGCGTCCATGGCGGCCTGCGCCGCGTCCGTGGTCTCGATGAATACCTGTGAGGCGTCACCACTCCCCACCAGGGTCCCGCTGGCGGCCGTATCAAGGCGCCGCAGTATCGAGGCCGCCATTTCACGTTGCAGCTCGCGCACCAGGATGTCGCGCTCGCCCTCGGTTCCTATCGAGTTGTTCGGCACCGAGATGTAATCCCGGGACAGCTCGATATTCTGTTCCGGCACCAGCAAGCTGCCATCGCCATTGCGCAACTCGAATACCACCGCGTAGCGCAGGCTGAATTCCTGCGCACGGCCACGCGTATCCACGCTGATCGGGGTATCACCCCAGCGCTCGGCCTTCAATTCCAGGATCGCCGGGTTTTCCGTCGCCGCAGTCGCCGGCGTTGCGCCGGCGCGTACCAGCGACGCGGCCAGCGACGCGGCCAACGGGCTGTAACGACTGCTGGAGACGACCTTGACCGGATCCAGCCCGGCCGGCAATGTCAGCGCGTCGCGCAACTGGAAACCACAGGCAGACAACACCAGTGCGAGGACGAGGAAGGTCAGTGCTCGGATCATCGTGCGAGTCTGACCCACGCGGATGGGCGCATCAAGCATGAAAGCAACGCCGGGCTGAACCGGTCGCGGCACAAAACGACGGCAGGTGATCCACCACTCAGCCGGCCACGATGTTGACGATCTTGCCCGGCACTACGATCACCTTGCGGACCGTCAGGGCCGCCAGGAAGTTGGCCACGTGCGGTTCGGCCAGCGCCAGAAGCTCGACCTCGGCCTTGTCCAGGTTGACCGGCACCTCGATGGTGCCGCGCAATTTGCCGTTGACCTGCACCGCCATCACCACCGCATCGCGGGCGAGCGCGACCGGATCGACCTGCGGGAACGGGATATCCTCCAGCAGCGTCTCCGCGTGACCCAGCGCCTGCCACAGGGCATGGCTGGTGTGCGGGGTGACCGGGTTCAGCAGCAGCACCATCGCCTGCAGCGCCTCGTGGCGTACCGCCCGGCCCGGATCGCTCATGTCCTTGAACCGGCTGACGTGGTTCAGCAGCTCCATCAGCGCGGCGATAGCGGTATTGAAGGCGTGGCGGCGACCGTAATCGTCCCCGACCTTCTGGATGGTCTCGTGCAGCTGCCGACGCAGCGTCTTCTGCGCTGCGTCCAATACCGCCCCGGTCTTCAGCAAATCGTGGATGTCGGGGTGGTCGGGCTGGCCGGTGTGGGTCAGCAGTTCGCGCCAGAACCGACGCAGGAACCGCGCCATGCCTTCCACGCCGGCCTCGTTCCATTCCAGCGACAGATCCGGCGGCGCGGCGAACATCGAAAACAGGCGTACGGTGTCGGCACCGAACTTGTCGACCATCAGGCGAGGATCGACGCCATTGTTCTTGGACTTGGACATCTTCTCGACGCCGCCGATCACCACCGGCTTGCCATCGGCCTTGAGCGTTGCGCCGGTGATGCGGCCACGCTCATCGCGCACGATCGACACATCGGCCGGGTTGATCCAGTCCTTCGCACCGTTGGCTTCTTCGCGATAGAACGTCTCGGCGATCACCATGCCCTGGGTCAGCAGGTTGGTCGCCGGCTCGTCGCTGTCGACCAGGCCCTGGTCGCGCAGCAGCCGGTGGTAGAAGCGGAAATACAGCAGGTGCAGGATCGCGTGCTCGACGCCGCCGATGTACTGGTCGACCGGCAGCCAGTGATTGGCGCGCTCGTCGACCTGGGTGGCCGCGCCCGGCGAGGTGTAACGCGCGTAGTACCAGCTCGATTCCATGAAGGTGTCGAAGGTGTCAGTCTCGCGTTCGGCCGCGCTACCGCAGTTCGGGCAGGTGGTCTTGCGCCATTCCGGGTCGGCCTTGATCGGTGAACCGGTGCCCATGAACGCGACGTCCTCGGGCAATACCACCGGCAGTTGCTCCTCGGGAACCGGCACGGCGCCACAATCCTGGCAATAGACCACCGGGATCGGGCAGCCCCAGTAGCGCTGGCGGCTCACACCCCAGTCTCGCAGGCGGAAATTGACCCGACGCGCACCCCGGCCTTCGGCCTCGAACCTGGTGGCCAGTGCATCAAACGCCTGCTGGAAATCCATCCCCTCGTATTCGCCGGAGTTCACCAACCAGCCGCGCTGCGTATACGCCTGGCTGGCAAGGCCCTGCTGGAACTGCTCGACCACCTGCACCGCCGCGCCGGTGTCGTAGACATCGGTCGCACCGGCCTGACCCAGCGCACTGGCCATCGGGTCCGCATGCGCGCCCAGGTCACGGCGGATTTCCACCAGCGCATCGCGCACCGAGTCGGGGACGATGACCAGCTTGACGGGCAACTGATAATGCGTGGCAAATTCGTGGTCGCGCTCGTCGTGGCCGGGCACCGCCATCACCGCGCCGGTGCCGTAGTTCATCAGCACGAAGTTGGCGACGTACACCGGCAACGGCTCGCCGGTGACCGGGTGTAGCGCACGCAGGCCGGTGTCCATGCCGCGCTTTTCCTGGGTTTCCAGCTCCGCCTCGCTGACACCGCCCTTGCGCAGGTCGGCGATGAACGCGGCCAGGTCGTCGTTGCCGGCGGCCGCGTGGGTCGCCAGCGGATGTTCGGCTGCGATCGAGACGAACGTCACCCCCATCAGGGTGTCCGGCCGCGTCGTGAACACAGTCAATGGCTCCAGCTCCGTGTCGTCGGTATCACGCACGTCGAAGCGGATTTCCAGGCCTTCGCTGCGGCCGATCCAGTTACGCTGCATGGTCTTGACCGCGTCGGGCCAGCCCGGAAGGTTGTCCAGCCCGTCAAGCAGCTCCTGCGCGTAGTCGGTGATCTTCAGGAACCACTGCGGAATCTCGCGTTTCTCCACCAGCGCGCCGGTGCGCCAGCCGCGGCCATCGATGACCTGCTCGTTGGCCAGCACGGTCTGGTCGACCGGGTCCCAGTTCACCACCGAGTTCTTGCGGTAGGCCAGGCCCTGCTTCATCAGCCGCACGAACATGCGCTGCTCATGGACGTAGTACGACGGCTCGCAGGTGGCGAACTCGCGCGACCAGTCGATCGCGTACCCCATCTGCCGCAGTTGCGCCTTCATGTGCTCGATGTTGGCGTAGGTCCACTTCGCCGGCGCGGTGTGGTTCTTGATCGCGGCATTTTCGGCCGGCAAGCCGAACGCGTCCCAACCCATCGGCTGCAGCACGTTGTGGCCGGTCATCCGCTTGTATCGACTGATCACGTCGCTGATCGTGTAGTTGCGCACGTGGCCCATGTGCAGCGCACCGGACGGGTACGGCAGCATCGACAGGCAGTAGTACTTGGGCTTGTCAGACGCCTCGTGGGCCTCGAACGCGCGCGTGCCGTCCCAGAAGCGCTGGGCGGCGGTCTCCACGGCCTGCGGGTCGAACCCGTGGGCATTGGCGGCACCGTGATCGAGGGTGCGGGGGTCGATGGAAGCTTCAGTGGGCACGGCGTGGGACCGGAGATGGTTGGACCGGAAAGCCTACCGCAGCGCAACAAACCCTGCCATGCGGACGCGCGAGCCTGCCTTGGCACCCGTCATGGCACACTTGTTGCTCAGCTGGACCTACTCCGAAGAACGCCGCAAAGATGGCTCCTGTCAACACCCTCCCACCCAGCAAACTGCGCCCTTATCGAATACCGGCTTTCGTGCTGTCGTTCGTCGTGCTGATCTGCGTGGGCGTGGCGATGGTCATGACCATCCGCAACTTCACTCGCAGCATCGACCTGGTGGAACACAGCTATCGGGTGATCAGCACCGCGGAGGCGATCCGCTCCTCTGTCCGCTCGGTGGAATCCAGTGCACGCGGTTACCGCCTCAGTGACCGCGACCCGCTGTTGATGGAATACCAGACCGCGCTTCCGGCGGTCCGGGAAGCGACGTCACGATTGCTGGCCAGCACCCGGGACGACCCGGACCAGCAGGCTCGTGCGCTGGAGCTGGAAACGCGGGTGGAGGAGCGGATGGCCGAACTGCAACGACTGATCGACATGCAGCTGAATCTGGGCATGGCGGAGACCCGGCGCGAGGGGCTCAACAGCTCCGGTTTTGGCCAGATGCAACAGATTGACGCGCTCATCGGCACCCTCCTGAGCCACGAACAGCACTTGCTACTCACGCGCCGGCAAACCATGTCTACCCTTGCGACCGTCACCACCGTCGGAGTGGTGGCGGGCATCCTGCTGCCGCTGGCACTGCTGGGCCTGCTGCTGGGCGGCCTGACGCGTGAAAACCGACGCAGCCGGAGACTGGAGCGCGGCACCCGCAATGCCCTGCGGGAGCTCGCAGTATCGCTGGAGCAGCGCAGCCGGTTGTCCGAACAACGCCGCGTGCTGGGCGCGTATGCGGGGATACTCCAAAGCTGTGAAGGCCTGGACGAGGCACTCAACGTCACCGCCGGGGTACTCGCGCAGATGTTGCCCGATACTGGCGGTCGCTGCTACGTGCTGCGCTCGTCGTTGAACCAGGTCGAAGCCGTTTCCGGGTTCGGCACCGAGACGGTTCCCAGTGAGCTGGTCTGGACGCCGTCCGCTTGCTGGGGCATCCGCCGCGGTCAAACCCATCGCAGCGGCCACGGCCCGGGCAATGTCTACTGCAGCCACCTCCATATCGCAGACCTGCCTCCGGATGGCTGGACACTGTGTGTACCGCTGATGGCCCAGGGCGTCTCGTTGGGCCTGCTGCATGTCAACGGTGCCACTGGCGGCGGCGTCGAAGATGTGCAGGCGGTAGAAGCCATCGCCGAGCAGCTGAGCCTGGCCATGATCAATCTGCAGCTGCGCGAGTCGCTGCGGGTGCAATCGCTGCGCGACCCGCTCACCGGTCTGTACAACCGCCGTTATCTGGAAGACAACGCCCGGCGCGAGTTGAAACGTTGCCAGCGACGCGAGCTCCCCCTGTCGGTGATCATGCTGGACGTCGATCACTTCAAACGCTTCAACGACGACCACGGTCATGCTGCCGGCGACGCGCTGCTGACGGCCATCGCGCAGACCCTGCAGGCGCATACCCGCGATGAGGACATCGTGTGCCGGTATGGCGGCGAGGAGTTCACCGTGGTGATGCCCGAAGCCAGCGCCGAGATCGCCCGGCGGCGAGGGGAAGAAATCCGCAGTGCAATCGCCGCCACCACCGTGGTGCACCTGCGCAAGATCCTGGGGCCGATCACGGCGTCACTGGGCGTGGCGACATTCCCCGCTGATGGCAGTACGCCTGCCGAACTGATCGAATTGGCCGACAAGGCGCTATATCGCGCAAAGGCGGAGGGACGCAACCGGCTCGTGGTGCATCACAGCGCGACGGGCTGACGGCTGCCAACAGCCGTTCGTCCTGCCGTGCTTCAATCGGGTCATCCTCATCGTCGGACACCGTCCATGACCGCTCGCCTGGTTTGCACCGCCCTCGCGCTTTCCTGCCTGTCCTTCACCGGCCACGCCGCCCCCGCACCAACCGCCCTGCACTGCGGCCAGCTGTTCGACAGCCGCAGCGGTGACGTGCTCGGCCCGCACACGGTGCTGGTCCGTGATGGCCGGATCGCCGAGATCATCAGCGGGCACGCCGACGTCCCGGGCACGCCGGGCATCGACCTGTCGGGGCACACCTGCACGCCGGGCTGGACCGACCTGCACGTGCACCTGGGCAGCCAGTCCAGTCCGGACAGTTACTCGGAAGGCTTCCGCCTGGATGACGTCGACTACGCATTCCGCTCGGTGGGCTATGCGAACAAGACCCTGTTGGCCGGCTTCACCAGCGTGCGCGACCTCGGTGGCGACGTTGCCCCACACCTGCGCGACGCGATCAACCACGGTCTGGTGGACGGTCCGCGGATCTGGGCCGCCGGCAAGTCGATCGCCACCACCGGTGGCCACGCCGACCCGACCAACGGTTACAACTCCAGCCTGTCCCACCTGCTCGGCCCGCCCGGCCCGACCGAAGGCGTGATCAACTCGATCAATGACGCCCGCCAGGCCGTTCGCCAGCACTACAAGGACGGCAGTGACGTGATCAAGATCACGGCCACCGGCGGCGTGCTGTCGTATGCCAAGTCCGGCGATGCGCCGCAGTTCCGGGTCGACGAGATCCAGGCCGTCGTCGATACCGCCAAGGACTACGGCTACCGCGTCGCCGCCCACGCCCACGGCGAGGAAGGCATGCGCCGCGCGGTGGAGGCCGGCGTCACCAGCATCGAGCACGGCACCTACATGAGCGACGAGGTGATGGCGCTGATGAAGCGCAAGGGCACCTGGTATGTACCGACCATCTACGCCGGCCGCTTCGTCGCTGACAAGGCGAAGATCGACGGTTACTTCCCCGATGTGGTGCGGCCCAAGGCCGCCCGGATCGGCGCATTGATCCAGGCCACGGCCGGACGCGCGTACGAGGCCGGCGTCAAGATGGCCTTTGGCACCGATATGGGCGTCGGCCCGCATGGCGACAACGCACGCGAGTTCATCTACCTGGTCGAGGCCGGCATCCCGGCTACCGTCGCGCTGCAGATGGCCACGATCCGCGCTGCCGAGGTGCTCGGGGTCGACGACCAGGGCGTGATCGCGACCGGCCAGCGGGCCGACATCGTCGCCGTGAAGGGCAACCCGGTGGAGGACATCAACCGCGTGCTCAACGTCGCGTTCGTGATGAAGGATGGCGTGATCTACAAGCAGCCTGACGCCTAGTTGTCACATCACCGCGCCCATTGGAAAACTTCGTCGATACCGACATCGAACGCGTGCGCAATGCGAAACGCCAGTTCCAGCGACGGCGCGTACTTGCCCGCCTCAAGCGCGATGATGGTTTGCCGGGTCACCCCGCATGCCTCGGCCAACACCTGCTGGGTCATCTCACCATTGGCGAAGCGCAAGGCACGGATGGTGTTTGTTATCGGGGTCGATGCCATTCTGGCCGGGCTCAATGCCGGTCGCGCCAGTAGTACACGGCGATCGCGACGTACTCGACCAGGCAGCTCGCCATCATCCCAAAGATCAGCAGGTTGGCGATCACCAGATGGCTCGCCCACTGCAACCGGTCCGGCGGTGACAAGCCGAGCGTGACGGCCAGGCCGACACCCAAAACCAACAGCCCCGTTCGCGCCCACCCAACGGCCTTGGCAGCGATCTCACGGTCGCGCTCGTCTTCTGCCACGGCGCCTTTCCAGCGCGTCGCAAGAACGCTCGACAGCACGCTCCATGCAATCAGCAACAGCACCAGGTTGCGTACGACCCGGCGGGTGCCGGGATCGTTCAAGGCCGTCGCGGCAAGGAACACCTCCGCGTTGGACGCAAAGTAGGCGACCGCGGCGGCCATGAACGCGGTTCCGATCCAGGCCTTCCATTCGCCCGGCGACGCCGTCTGGGTGACCGTGTCGCGTGGCAACCGGCTCGCCGCGAAGAGCGACGCCCACGCAACCGTGATCAGCAACACCATGCCGACGTTGCCGGTATCGATCCCGAGCAGCGACTCCGGGCTGGCCAGCAGCAACCACAACGCGAACATGGCCAACAGCAACAAACCCAGGCTGCCCCAGCGGCGTATGGTCATTGTTTGTTCGCTCCAGCGGACTAGATGTAAACTACACATTACATTTTAACGGCCCGGTGTCAACTATTTTTTACATTTGGTTGGAATCAGCCGTGCTGGCACCATCTAGAGCTGAACTTCATTCGCGAGTCACCAAATGCCTGACGCCATTGCCGCCCCCCATGTCTTCGACGCCACCACCGAGGGTTTCGAGGCCGACGTTCTGCAGAAATCCATGCAGACGCCGGTGCTGGTCGATTTCTGGGCCGAATGGTGCGAGCCATGCAAGCAGCTTGGCCCGGTGCTGGAAAAGCTGGCTGGCGAATACCACGGCAGCTTCGAGCTGGCCAAGGTCGATGTCGACAAACAACCGCAGCTGGCCGAGGCCTTCCAGGTGCGATCGATCCCGACGGTGTTCCTGGTCAAGGGCGGGCAGATCGCAGACGGGTTCCCGGGCGTGATTCCCGAGGGCCAGATCCGTGAGTTCCTCAAGCAACACGGCGTCGAGCCGGGCGAGGCCCCGCCGGCCGATGACACCGAACCCGAGATCGTGCCGCTGGACCCGGTTGCCGAGGTGGCGCGCCTGCGCGAAGCGGTCGCGGACGCGCCCGACAACGCCGAACTCAAGCTCGATCTTGCCGTGGCGCTGTTGCAAACCGGCGATGGCGACGAGGCGACGCGGCTGCTGGATGCCCTGCCGGCCAATCTGGCGACCGATGACCGCAGCGTGCTCGCGCGTGCCCGGCTCGGGTTCGAGAAGCTGGCAAAGGATGCGCCTGCCATGGACGTGCTGCAGCAGGCGGTCGCGGGCAATCCCGATGACCTGCGTGCGCGCCATCTGTTGGGGGCGCGTCACATCGTCGCCGGGCAACCCGAGGCCGCGCTGGAGCAGTTCATCGAGATGCTGGCGCGCGACCGCACGTTCGACAGCGGCTTGCCCCGCACCGCATTGATCGACGCGTTCCGGGTCACCGACGATGCCGCGTTGGTCAGCCGCTACCGCCGCAGGATGTCTTCGTTGCTGTTCTGAGTCGGCCGCATCTGTTCCGCCGGACGACCCAGCAGATAGCCCTGCCCGGACCCACAGCCCAGTTCATGCAGGATGTCGCGCTGCGCTTCGGTCTCGATGCCTTCACCGATGGTGTAGATGCCCAGGGCGCCGGCCAATGCCTGGATCGCGCGTACCACGGCGATGCTTCCCGCCTGGTTTTCGCCGGTCAGGCCGGCGACGAAGCTCTGGTCGATTTTCAGGCACTCGATCGGGAAGCGATGCAGGTAGGACAGCGCCGAGTAGCCGGTACCGAAATCATCCAGTTGGGCCAGTACGCCGCGCTCGCGCAGCGCATGCAGGGTCCGCAATGCGCGCGGCATGTCGTCCAGCAACGCCACCTCGGTGATCTCCACGCGCAGTCGACGTGGGTCGGCACCGGCACTGTCGGTCAGGCGCAGCAAGCGGTCGGCAAAGTCCCCGTTGCGGAAATGCCGTGGTGAGACGTTGATCGAGACATACCCGTCACCCGGGGTGCTCGCCAAGCCTGCGATTACCCGGGCGTACATCAGCCAGTCGACCTCTTCGATCAGGCCATTGTCCTCGCCCAGGCCGATGAACTCGCCCGGCGCCAGCAAGCCACGGCTTGGGTGCTGCCAGCGCAGCAACGCCTCATGGCCGATCACCTTCATGTCGTCCAGCCTGACGATCGGCTGGTAGTAGGCAACGAAATTGTTGTCATTGATGGCGCGGCGCAAGTTGGACTCGAGTTCCAGGATCCGCAACGCGTCCTCGCGCATGTCCTCGTCGAACACGATCGAGCGGTCACGGCCACTTGCCTTGGCGCGATACATCGCCGCGTCGGCATCGCGCAGCAGTTCCGCGCCGGTACGGTGGCGTGGATGCCACAGGGCTATACCCAGGCTGGCGGAAGGAAATACCTCGCGGCCCGCGGCCAGGTAAGGCCGTCCGAGCAAGTACAAGATGCGCTGCGCGAGTTCCTGGGCCACGTGCAGGCCCTCTATATCGTTGACCAGGATCGCGAACTCGTCGCCCCCCAACCGGGCAACCATGTCCTCACCACGAACGGCCGACACGATCCGCCGACCGGCCTCCACCAGCAGGTCGTCACCGGCGGAATGGCCGACGCTGTCGTTGACCAGTTTGAACCGGTCCAGGTCAAGGAACAGCAACGCGAACGAACGCGCAGTCCCACCTGCCCCCACCGACTGTGCGTTGGACTGCGCGGACTGGATCGCGGTGGCGATCCGATCCAGCAACTGGGTCCGGTTTGGCAGGCCGGTCAACGCGTCATGGTGGGCCTGGTAGGTCAGTTCCTGCTCGGCACGCAGGCGCTCGCCAATCTGTTCAAGCAGCTCCGCGTTGGCCATCGCCAGGTCGCGCGTACGTGATTGCACCCGTTGCTCCAGCTCCCCATGGGCGGCGATCAGCCATTCCTGGGACTGCTTGCGGGTCAGCCCGATACTGATGTGGTTGGCCACGAACGTCAGCAGGTCCTGGTCTCGCGCCGTGAAGGCAATGGCGGGAGAGTAACTCTGCACCGCAATCGCCCCGACCACCTTGTCATCACGGTAAAGCGGCACCCCCAGCCAGCATTGCGACATGGTGCCGTGACTACGCAATCGGCCTTGCGACTCCAGTTGGCTGATCCGCTGCCGGTCCGCCAACAATGCGCCGCCGGTGGAGATCACGTACTCGGTCATTCCCTGGTCCAGCCGACGATCGGCGCGGACGATGTCGCGCTCATCCACGGAGTAGGGAAACTCGAGCCGGTCACCCTCCTTCGACAACAGCGCGATGTAGAAATTTCGCGCATACAGCAGCTCGCCCACCACATCGTGGACCTGGGTGTAGAAGCGTTCCAGGGTCTCGGAGGTGATCGACAAGTCCGCAATCCGGAACAACGCGCGCTGCAGCCGTTCGGCTCGTTGACGCTCGACGATCTCCGCCTGCAAGTCATGGTTGCTCAACTGCAATGCCTGGGTCCGCTCCTCGACGCGACGCTCCAACTCCTCCCGGGCCTGGTGGCGATCCAGTGCGGTAAGGATGTGCTGGGCAACGAACACCAGCAACGTCCGTTCCTCATCGCCGTAACTGCGGGGACGGTCATAGCTTTGCACCACGATTGCCCCGCACACCCGGTCATCCCGGCGCAGGAGCACCCCGAGCCAGTCCTCGCTGTCCGGGCCATGGCGGTTGTCAGAGGCAACACCGAGCTGCTGGCAGACATAATCGGAAGGCCCCTGCACCGGCTCGCCATGCCGCAACAACGCGAAAGTCAGGCTGTTGGGCGTGTTCTCACCGTAGATTTCCTGGTCCGGGTCGGGGACGAACGTGTCGATACGGTCGGCAAAATACAGGAACCGGTAACACTCGCGCACGTCGTCGTACAGCACGATGTAAAAGTTCTCGGCAACCATCAGGCCGGCGACGATGCCGTGGATGCGCTGCAGCATGTCGGCCATTTCGAGGTCCGAGCCCGCCAGGTCGGCGATCTCGTACAGCGCCTGCTGCAGCCGCTCGGACTTCTCCAGTGATTCCGCGCGCGCTTGCGCAATGTCGGCGAGCATGTGCAGATCGACGATCCTCCTGGCCAGCTTCTCCCAGCCCGTCCGCAAGGGTTGCGCCATCGGCTCGGCCAGCTCGGCCACGATCGCCGCCGGCCCGGCTTCACCATGCCAGCCCATCTCGACCCGACGCAGGCTGCGGTCAGCATGGTCTGGGGTGCCATCGTCGCCGTGGCCAGCCGCCAGTATCCGCTCGGCGCGAGCCACCAAAGTCGCATCAACGCCCAGCGACGTCGAACCGGCCGGCCGGCCATCGACATCGTGCCAGCGCAGCACCATTTGCGAGCAGCCAGGCAACGCGGCCCGCAGTGCGCCCGCCAGCGAATCCGCATCGCCGGAACCTGCCTGGACCGGCGTGTCAGGCAGAGCGGTCATCTGGGCATCTGTACTTCGCACCGATATCGTCCCCGTTTCATTCGCGCAGGATAGCGCGCCGACCCGACTTCGCGCCCGCTATCCACCCCGCCCTTGCGTCGGTACCGCCAGTGGGTACCCTGCAGGCGATGAACGAGACTGCCAACAGCCACACCCTGGCTCGACCCGTCCGCCATGCAATCGAGGTCAAGAACAGCCGGTTCCTGGCCCTGGCCACCTCCGTGGCCTCCCCGGAAGACGCGCTGGCCTTCGTCACCGGGGTCGCCGACGCTACCGCAAACCACAACTGCTGGGCGTACCGGATCGGCGGCCTGTACCGTTCCAGCGATGATGGCGAACCCGCCGGAACTGCCGGGCGACCGATTCTCGCGGCGATTGACGGCCAGGGATTGGACCAGGTCATCGCCGTGGTGACCCGGTGGTTTGGCGGCATCAAGCTGGGAGCCGGTGGCCTGGTGCGCGCGTATGGCGGTTGTGCAGCGGAGTGCCTGCGTGTCGCTCCACGCCGGGAGTTGATCCAATACGTCCACTGCCAGATTGCATTCGATTTCGCCGACACCGGCGCGGTCCACGCGGCTTTGGTCGCGTACCAGGTGGACAAGCTCGACGAGCGGTTCCATGCCGGCGGCAGTGTCCTGCAGCTGCGCCTGCCCGCGCGGCAACTGGAGGCGCTGACAAGTCATTTGCGCGACGCCACCCGTGATCGCGCGCGGCTGCAGCAGCGCGACGCGCACCCCGTCGATAGCGGACAATAGCCGCCATGACTGCCAATACCGCGTCCGCCCCCAGCCCGGAAACCCAACCCAAACCCTCCATCGGCAGCCTGCAAACCTTGTGGCCCTTCGTGCGCAAGCACACCGGCCTGTTCAGTGGCTGGCTGGTGGCACTGGCGTGCTCGTCGGCGGCGACCTTGAGCCTGCCGATCGCGTTCAAGACCATGATCGACAAGGGCTTCGCCCAAGGTGGCGGCAGCGCCATCGACCAGGCGTTCATGCTGCTGTTCGCGGTGGCGGTGGCGCTGGCACTGGCGACGGCGGCCCGTTTCTTTTTCGTGTCCTTGCTGGGCGAACGCGTGGTCGCCGACCTGCGCGAGCGCCTGTACTCGCACCTGATCACCCTGGACGCCAGCTTCCACGACCGCAGCCGCAGCGGTGAGCTGGTCTCGCGGTTGACGGCGGACGCCGAGCTGCTGCGCAGCCTGATCGCCACCAGCATGTCGGTCGCCCTGCGCAGCCTGGTGACCTTCGTTGGCAGCATCGTGATGCTGTTTGTCAGCAGCCCGCACCTGGCGGCCTACGCGCTGGTCGGCATCCCGCTGGCGGTATTGCCGATCGTGGTCGGCGGTCGCCGGCTGAAGAAAATCTCCCGTGCCAGCCAGGACCGCGTTGCCGACGCGAACACGCTGGCCAACGAGACCCTTGGCGCCGTGGGCACGGTGCAGGCGCATGTCCGCGAATCCTACGAGCTGGGGCGTTTCAGCGAGTCACTCAAGATTGCCGTGGCCACCGCGCGCCGTCGCATCCAGGCCCAGGCCTGGGTGACCGCGATCGCGATCATGCTGGTGTTTGGCGCGATTACGCTGGTGCTGTGGTCGGGCGCGCACGACGTGATGGACGGCAACATGAGCGCCGGCACGCTGGGCCAGTTTGTGTTGTATGCACTGATCGGCGGCGGTTCGATTGGCTCGCTGGCGGAGGTCTGGAACGAGGTCCAGCGTGCGTCCGGCGGCATGGGACGCATCAGCGAACTGCTGGAGGAGACCTCGGCGATCACCGCGCCGGAGCATCCGCAACCACTGCCGCAACCGGTACGCGGCGAGATCACGCTGGATCACGTCACCTTCCACTACCCGATGCGTCCCGACCGGCCGGCGCTGGAAGATTTCAGCCTGCATATCCAACCGGGCGAGACGGTAGCGCTGGTCGGCCCGTCGGGCGCAGGAAAGAGCACGGTGTTGTCGTTGTTGCTGCGTTTCCACGATCCGCGCAGCGGCACGATCAGCGTGGATGGCATCGATATCCGCCAGCTCGATCCGGGCCAATTGCGCAGCGCAATGGCGCTGGTGTCGCAGCAGCCAAGCATCTTTGCCACCACTGCGCGTGACAACATCCGCTACGGCCGCCTGGAAGCCAGCGACGGCGATGTGGAGGCCGCGGTCGAGGCCGCCCACGCCACCGACTTCATCCGGGCGTTGCCACAAGGGCTGGATACCGAATTGGGCGAACGCGGCGCGCGCTTGTCCGGTGGCCAGCAACAACGCATCGCCATTGCCCGTGCGTTGCTCAAGGATGCCCCGATCCTGCTGCTCGACGAGGCCACCAGCGCGCTGGATGCGCAGAGCGAGCGCGCCGTCCAGCAAGCGCTGGACACTTTGATGGAAGGCCGCACGACGCTGGTCATCGCCCACCGGCTGGCAACGGTGTTGAAGGCCGACCGCATCGTGGTGCTCGACCATGGCCGCGTGGTCGCCGAAGGCAGCCATGACCAGCTGTTGGCCCAGGGTGGCCTGTACGCGGAGCTGGCCAAGCTGCAGTTCCTGGACTGAGTCCTCGTGCCCTGACGATGGTGGCTTGATCTGGGTCAGCGTTTGCGCGGACTGAACACCGCACAATCATTGCCACCATGCGCAACCGTATTCTCCACCGCTGGATGAATCGCCTGGCACTGGCCGCCATGCTGGCGCTGCTGTTGGTGCCAACCATCGGACGCATGGCCGGGATGACGCCAGCACCATCGGAGGCGATGCATTCGCACCCGCCGGTTTCGGATCCGCATGGCGACATGCAGGACTGTGCGTACTGCGCACTGCTCCACTCGATGATCGCGCTGCCATCGTGGGTGGCGCTGGCACTGCTGCCAGCGCCAACGGTGGCCGATGTCACCTTCGCCGCGCAAACGCGGCGCACACAGCGCCACCCGACTGGCCTGGGTTCACGCGGGCCGCCTCGCGCCGCCTGACGTTCCGCCCCCCCTGTCACGCAGTTCCCTGCCCCGCAATGCGGTGACGCCCGCTTGCACCCCGGTGTTCTGGAGTTCCCATGTCACACCTACGTCATTCGTCCAACCGTTCGTCGTATCTGTATCTGTGTGTTGCCATCGCCGCCGCGCTCTCGCTGCCGGCCCAAGCCAATGAACGGGACGCCGCCGAGGCAATGTCCCGCACTCCGATTGATTTCGATGCACTGGTCGTCACCGCCGCTGCCCCGGTATCGGCACTCACGTTCGAGACCGACCCGCGGCTGCCGCGCCAGCCGGTGCCCGCCAGTGACGGCGCCGACTACCTGAAGACCATCCCCGGCTTCACTGCGATCCGCAATGGCGGCACCAATGGTGATCCGGTGTTGCGCGGCATGTTCGGCTCCCGCCTGAACCTGCTCAGCAACGACGGCGCCATGCCCGGCGCATGTCCGTCGCGGATGGACAACCCGATGTCGTACGTCTCCCCGGAGACCTACGACAGTCTGGTCGTGGTGAAAGGCCCGCAGACCGTGCTCTGGGGCCCTGGCGCCTCCGCCGGCACCGTGCGCTTCTCGCGCGACCGCGAGCAGTTCGACGCGCCCACCCTGAAGCTGGCCGGCAGCCTGCTGGCAGGCTCGTTTGCGCGCAACGACCAGGTGTTCGATGCCACCTTCGGCGCCGAACCCGGCTATGCGCGCATCAGCGCCAACCGTTCCGATTCCCACGACTACCGCGACGGCGACGGCAACGCAGTCCCATCGGCTTGGAACAAGTGGAATGCCGACCTGGCGTTTGGATGGACGCCCGACGCGGACACCATCGTGGAAATGTCGGCCGGCGCCGGTGACGGCGAGGCCCGTTACGCCGGTCGCGGCATGGACGGCTCGCAGTTCCAGCGTGATAGCTACTCGATCCGGTTGGAAAAGAAGAACCTGGCGGGCGTACTGGACGAAATCGAGGCGAACGTGTTCTACAACCGCGCCGATCACGTGATGGACAACTACAGCCTGCGCGAACCCAACCCGAATGGCCCGATGCCGATGCCGATGGCATCCAATGTCGAGCGCACCACCGTCGGCGGCCGTTTCGCGGCCACCTGGCGCACGGATGACATCGACCTGACCGCGGGCGTGGACGGTCAGGACAGCCGCCACCGCCGACGCAGCGCCCACGGCCGGGGCACCTACAAGGCCCAACCGTGGACGACGGATGCGCAAATGCGCACGGTAGGTGTATTTGCCGAGGCCACCTGGTGGGTCACCGATCGCGAGCGGCTGGTTGCCGGTGTGCGTGCCGATCGCGCGCAAGCCACTGACCAGCGCCAAGTTGTCGGCATGGCCACGACGCCCAACCCGACCGCCGGTGACACGCGCCATGAAACGCTGACCGCCGGCTTCGCCCGTTTCGAGCAGGACCTCGGCGATGCGCCGTTGAACTGGTATGCCGGTATCGGCCATACCGAGCGCATGCCCGACTACTGGGAGTTGTTCTCGCCTGACATGGGGCCGACAGGCACGGCCAATGCGTTCGCCGGGACGAGGACGGAAAAGACCACCCAGCTCGATATCGGCCTGCAGTACCGGACCAGGCAGGTGGACGCCTGGGTGTCGGCCTATGCCGGCCGGATCAACGACTACCTCCTGTTCCGCTATCACGCCGGCGGCATGATGGGCCCGATGTCCCAGGTCACCAACGTGGACGCGGCCGTCCGCGGCGGCGAGATCGGCGTCGAATACCGCCCGACCAAACCGCTGAAGCTGGGCGGTACCCTCGCCTACGCCCGCGGCAAGAACCGCGACGCCGGCTCCGCGTTGCCACAAATGCCGCCACTGGAGGCGCGCCTGTCGCTGGGTTGGGACGACACCCGCTGGTCAGTCGGCGCCCTGGTCCGCGCTGTCGCGGCCCAGGATCGTGTCGCGCTGGCGCAAGGCAGCGTGGTCGGCCAGGACCTGGGACCCAGCGCGGGGTTCGCCACTTTCGCCGTCAACGGTGGCTACCGGTTCAACGAGAAGCTGCAGCTAACGTTCGGCGTCGACAACGTGTTCGATCGCAACTACAGCGAGCACCTGAACCTGGCCGGCAACGCCGACTTTGGCTATCCGGCCGATCCGATACGGATCCATGAGCCGGGGCGTACCGCCTGGATGAAGCTCAACCTGACGTATTGATCCCGACGGGGAGCGCGCGCTCGATCAAGCCGTCCAGCGGCAGGTCCGGCGGCAAGGTCCCCATCGCCAATCCGTGCGCACCGCCCAGGCGGCTGCGGCAGAACGCCTCCGCTGCAGGGCTACCCGCACGCAACAGGATACCGGCCTGCAGGGCCAGCGCCAGCCGCTCGACGAAATGGCGGGCCCCGGCCGGGTCGACCACGACCTCGCCATGCAGTGGCGCGCGCAGGGCGTCGACTGCGGCGGCATGGTCGGGATGGCCATCGCCGGCAAGCTGCAGCTCCACCCACAACGCAGCGGCGGTTTCCGGTTCCCGCGACAACGCGCGCAGGACATCCAGGCACTGGATGTTGCCGCTGCCTTCCCAGATCGAATTCAGCGGCGCTTGCCGGTACAGGCGCGGCAGGATCGACTCCTCGATATAGCCATTCCCGCCCAGGCACTCCTGGGCCTCGTTGACGAATGCCGGCGCGCGCCGGCATATCCAGTATTTTCCGATCGCCGTGGCCACCCGCGCCAGCGCCGCCTCAGCAGGATCGCGCGACGCCGCATCGACCGCGCGGGCGACCCGCATCGAGAGCACGAGCGCCGCTTCGGCCTCGATCGCCAGGTCGGCGAGCACGTTGCGCATCAGCGGCTGGTCCACCAACCGCTGGCCGAAGGCACGCCGGTGACGGCAATGATGGATCGCCTGCGCCAGGGCCATGCGCATCTGCGCGGCGCTGCCCAACATGCAGTCCAGCCGGGTCAGCATCACCATTTCCAGGATGGTGGCGATACCGCGGCCTTCCTCGCCGATCCGCCATGCCTGCGCGCCGCAGAACTCGACTTCCGCAGACGCGTTGGACCAGTCACCCAGCTTGTCCTTCAGGCGCATCAGGTGGAATGCGTTCCTGCTGCCATCGGCCAACCGGCGCGGCATCAGGAAGCAGCTCAAGCCGCCCGGCGCCTGCGCCAACACCAGGAAGCCGTCACTCATCGGTGCCGAGAAGAACCATTTGTGTCCGACCAGCCGGTACGTCGATGCCGCGGACGGCTCGCCGGTATCGGGTAGCGCCATGGCGGCGGTGGTGTTGCTGCGCACATCACTGCCGCCCTGCTTCTCGGTCATGCCCATGCCGATGGTGACGCCGACCTTGTCGCCGATCGGCAGCTCGCGCGGGTCGTAATGCGGGGCGGCGGCCTTGTCCGCCCATTCCGCCAGTCCCGGTTCACGGCGCAGCACTGCCACCGCAGCGTGGGTCATGGTCAACGGGCAGCTGGTACCGGGCTCGACCTGGTGGTGCAGGTAGCTCAACGCGGCACGCGCGACATGCGCCCCGGGTTGCGCGTCACGCCACGACAAACCGGCGACACCGTGCTCGATCGCGGCCTGCATCAGGGCGTGGTACGCGGGGTGGAACTCCACCCGGTCGATACGATGCCCGAACCGGTCGTATCCAAGCAACCGCGGCCGGTCACGGTGGGCATCGAATGCCCATTCGTACAGGTGACTGCCGGCCAAGTTTCCGTAGCTACCCAGCGACTCCAGGTAGGCGCCGGCGCCTTCCGCCGCAGCGGCCTCACGCAGGACCACGTCATCACGCCACAGGTCGCGCGGCGCGAACGCCGGCGGCTGGTTCTGGACCTGGTGGGTCTGGTAGCTCGCGCGATCAAACGATGGAGGCTTCATTCCCGGCTCCGGTCACGGCTGAGCCCCGAATCTAGCGCACCGCGACCGCCGCTGCCGCCAGCTAGCTGTCCAGCAGCCGGCGCAACAACGCCGGCACGCTGGACGAGGCCCTCGCAACGTTGTCCAGCACATCCTGCAAGGTGATCACCTCGTCGGGATCGGGTCCCGTACCCGCGGCCCAGTTGGCAACGATCGCCAGGCAGGCGTAGTCCAGCCCCATCTCGCGCGCCAGGCCGGCTTCGGGCATGCCGGTCATGCCGACCAGGTCACAGCCATCACGCCGCATCCGTGCAATCTCCGCGCGGGTTTCCAGTCGCGGTCCCTGGGTGGCGCCGTAGCAGCCGGCGCCGACCATCTCGATATTGGCGCTCGCCGCGGCGGTGATCAGCAAGCGGCGCAGCGACCGGGTGTAAGGCTCGCCGAAATCGACATGCAGCACCTCGTCGCCCCCGCTTCCATCCGCGCCGTCATCGCACAGGCTCGACACCCGGCCCCAGGTGTAGTCGATCAACTGGTCGGGGCAGCCCAGGACGCCGGGACCGAAGCGCTCGGTGATGCCGCCGACGGTATTGAGCGCCAGCACCCGGCGCGCGCCCAGTGCCTGCAGCGCGGCGAGGTTGGCGCGGTAATTGATCCGGTGGGGCGGCAGGGAATGGCCCTCGCCGTGACGGGCCAGGAATGCCACCCGGTGGCCGTCCAGGGTACCGACCCGCACCGGCCCCGAGGGGACGCCAAAACGGGTTGCCGGCTGGTGCGATTCAACATCGACAAGCTCGGCCAACCGGTAAAGACCGGTACCACCGATGACGGCAAGTTCGATGGGCTTGTCGACGGGCTTTTCCATGGTTCAATCCTTCAATGCGTAGATGGCCGGCAGGTTACGGCCTTGCTCGTGGTAATCCATCCCGTAACCAAACACGTAACGGTCCGGCAACTCGATCCCGACATAATCGGCACGCAGGCCGGGTACTACGCGGTCGTGGATTTTCACTGCCAGTGCGGCAATCCGCACATCTGCCGCACCTTGCTCGCGACACCAGGCGGTAATCGCCGCCATGGTGTGGCCCTCGTCGAAAATGTCGTCGGCCAACAGCACCCGGCGGCCCCGCAGCGAGGTCGCCGGGCGGTGCTTCCAGGCCAGCTCGCCGCCGGTCATCGCGCCGCGGTAGCGGGTGGCGTGCAGGTAATCGAACTCGAGGTCCAGGCCCAGCGCACCCAGCTCGAACCCCAGTTGCGCGGCAAACGGCATGCCGCCGTGCATCACCGTGAGGTAGACCGGGCGCGCATCGACCGGGTCGATCCCGGAATGCTCCGCGTCGATCAGGCTCGCGTCCGCATAATCCGCGCGGATGGCCACGGCCATGGCTGCGATTGCCTTTTCCAGCGCTTCACGGTCAAACAACAGGTCCGCATTGGCGAGCGCGTCACGCAACAGGGGAGTAGTCATGCCAGCCCTTCCAGGCGGTCACGGTTTTTCTGGTAACGGGCGTCGGCGAGCAGGTTGTCCCAGCCCATCGGGCCGCCGCCAATCAGCCCGCCCAAGGCCATCGTGTTGAGCTTGCGTCCTTCCACCGCCTTCAACGACGCCTCGACCAGTTCGGGGTGACAGACCAGGACCACGTCGCAGCCGGCATCCAGGTGCAGGTCGACGCGTTGCTTGACGCCTCCGGCCGAGAACGCGGCGGCCATGCCGATGTCATCGGAAAACACCACCCCGCGGAAGCCCATTTCCTGGCGCAGGATCTCCTCGATCCAGCGCTTTGAATACCCTGCCGGCTCCGGCGCAACCTGCGGATAGACCACGTGCGCCATCATCACCGCGTCCGCCCTGGCTTCGATGCCGGCGACGAATGGCACCAGATCCGACGCCCGGATCTCTTCCAGCGAGCGAGGGTCGACGGCATCATCGAAATGGGTGTCTTCAAGCACCGATCCATGGCCCGGGAAATGCTTGAGCGTCGCCGCCATCCCGGCCTCATGCATGCCGCACACGTAAGCCCTGGTGAACTCGGCGACGATCGCGGGATCTTCGGAAAACGCCCGGTCACCGATCGCACGGTTGCCACGGCCGAGGTCGACCACCGGCGCAAAGCTGAGGTCCACGCCACTGGCCTTGATCTCGCTGGCCATCACCCAGGCGTGCTCCCCGGCAAGTTTCAACGCCGCCTCGCGATCGCGCGTGAACAGCGTGCCGAACTCCTGCAAGGATGACAGTGCGCTGTAACCGTCACGGAAGCGTTGTACCCGGCCGCCCTCCTGGTCCACGCAGATCAGTTGCGGGCGTGGGGCGGCCGCGCGGATGGCCTGGGACAGCTCGGCAACCTGTGCCCGGGACGCAAAATTGCGTGTGAACAGGATCACGCCGGCGCAGGCATCGTGCTGCAGCCAGTCGCGCTCTTGCGCGGTCAGTTCGGTGCCGGCAATGCCGATCACGAGCATGGGAAACTCCTGGACAGGTCAAGAAAGGCAATATCGCCATTGTCGCGCAGTTGATCAGCTCTGGTAGGCGCGCTGTTCCGCCTGGCTCCATTGCGTGTACGGTCGATTGGCCAGCGCCAGGTTGTAGTAGCGGACCTCATCGGTGACCTCGGCGCCAAGCCAGGGCGGGTGCGCGAAGGCCTCATCGGCGTGTTCCAGTTCGATCTCGGCCACCACCAGCCCGGCGTTGTCGCCGAGGAATTCATCGACCTCCCACAGGTGGCCCTCGAAACGCACGTAATGCCGCCGTTTGTCGATCAGGCCGCCCACGCTCAACGCCAGCAGCGCGCGCCCATCGGCCACCGGGACCGGATACTCGAACTCCTGCCGGGTATGTCCCGACTGGCACGACTTGAGGTTGAGCCAGGCCGCATCGCCGGCAATCCGCACCCGCACCGAAGCCTTCATCACGCGGCCCTCGCCCGCCTCGTCCATCGCCGCCAGGTCGTTGAGATAACCCTGCGCCATCGGCACCACCTTGTCTGCCGCGTCGCGCCAGCCATCGCCGACGACCAGGAACTTGCGCTCGATTTCAATCGCCATCGGATGTCAGCCCGGCTCGAACATCGCGATCGACTCGACATGGGCGGTGTGCGGGAACATGTCCATCACTCCTGCGGCGCGCAACTTCCAGCCTCGTTGATTGACCAGGTAGTCGGCATCACGAGCCAGCGACGCCGGATGGCAACTCACGTAGACGATCCGCTTGAACTGCTCCAGCGGCAACTGCGTCAGCACGAAATCGGCACCCGAGCGCGGTGGATCCAGCAGCAGTTTGTCGAACCCTTCGCGCATCCAGGGTTGATCGCCGAGGTCCCTGGCCAGGTCCGCGGCGTGGAACTTGGCGTTGCCGATCGCGTTGTGCTCCGCGTTGTCGCGGGCACGCTGGACCAGTCCCGCATCGCCTTCCACCCCGACCACTTCGCGCACGCAGCGCGCCAGCGGCAGGGTGAAGTTGCCCAGCCCGCAGAACAGGTCGAGCACCCGGTCATCGGCTTGCGCGTCCAGCAACTCGATCGCCAGGTCGATCATCTTGCCATTGAGACCGGCGTTGACCTGGATGAAGTCCAAGGGTTGAAACACGAACTCCAGTTCCGACTGCGGCAGGCGAAACGCGAGCTTTGGCTCCTGCGGCCACAACGGATGCACACTGTCGACCCCACCGGGTTGCAGGAAGATCGCAAACCCGTGCTGCTGACCGAAGGCGACCAGCGCCGCAAGGTCATCCGCCGTCAACGGGACCATGTGGCGGATGGTCAAGGCGATACCGTTGAAGTCCGGCATCGGGTCGCCGGCGATGAACTCGATCTGCGGGATTTCACGACGCGCCTGCAGGCTGTCGACCAACAGCCCGAGCGCCTCGACCTTCTCCCCAATCGCCGGGATCACGGTGTGGCAATGGGAAATATCGGCGACAAAACGCCCATCGGTTTCGCGAAAGCCGACCAGTGTCTTGCCCTTCTTGTCGACCCTGCGCACCGAGAACCGGCCCTTGCGGCGATAGCCCCAGGCCGCATCGGTCAGCGGCTCAAGTACGCGCTCGGGCGTGACGTGACCGATGCGCTGGAAATTTTCCAGCAACACATTTTGCTTGGCCAGGATCTGCTTGTCCTGGGCCCAGTGCTGCATGGCGCAGCCACCGCAGGTGCCGAAGTGCTGGCATCGCGGCTCGACCCGCTCGGGCGCCGCCTCCAGCACTTCTACCGTCCTGGCCTCGTCGAAGCTGCGATGACGACCCGTCCGGGTCGCCATCACCCGCTCGCCCGGCAACGCACCGGCGATGAAGACCGCCTTGCCGTCCGCAAGATGAGCGACACCGCGGCCGTCGTGGGTGATGCCGTCGATTACGGCCTCAAAGGGGGTTTTATCAATGCGGGCCACAGGCAGGACGCAGGAAACCGGGCCGCGCATTATCGCAGATGCGTCCCGACCCCGCGGGACGCGGCAATCCCTACTTCTGCTTCCACGCACCGCCGCTCTGGTACCACCAGCCACTGCGTGCACTGGCGATCCACTGCTTGGCGAAAACCCCGCGGATCTGCGACTCCCACTCCGGATGGCCGTTGGCGACCGCGACCTCGCGGTACACCGCATTGCGGTCGCGATTGTCTTCCGCCACCGCCTGCTGGACCTTGGCCCGGTCCTTCAACGCCAACTTGGAAGCATCGCGGACCACGATCGTACCGTCGCTCGCAAACCCGAGCGCGCCGGCATCGAAACCCGCACGCAAGCTGGAGTTGAAGCGCGAGGCCATGCGTGCCTGGATCGCCTGGATCGCCGGCGTCTGGATACTGATGTCCGGTGACTGCGCGTGTGCACTGCCGATGCCGATCAAGGCATACAGGTCAACCCGTGAAGCCAACTGTTTGAGCAAGCCCGCATCCAGCATGGCGCTTGGCCCGCCGTCACCTTCTTCGACCGGAGTGGAGGGCTGGGGTTGATCGCCGATAACTTTCTCGACGAACTGCTTGGCTGCTTCGCGCGCTTCGGCGGCCGGGAAATAGACATTGATCGTGACACAGGCGGTGATCATCACCGCAGCAACCGGAATTCCCATCCAACGACGCATGAGCTATCTCCTGGGGAAGTCCCCGAATATGGATTCGACGCTACGCTAGTCAACAACACGCTAGTCGACAGCATGCTACTCAACTACCGGTTTCACGTCTCCCTTGCCTACCGCGGCGAGGCGTTCGACCAGCGTCGGCCAGTCGACCCGGCGGTTGAAGCCCACCACGGTCAATCGCGGCAGGCCCGAGCCACGTACGAGTATAAAGCCCTCGCCCGCTGAACCTATCCCGTCCATCGTGCACACCTCCCGTGACAGCGTGCAGCCGATTCCGATCTTCGAATAGCCGAAGTCGTCGAAGAAGCCGATCAATTGTGATTGCAGCGAGTTCACGAACGACGCGTTGCCGACGCTGGTCAGGTCCTGCACGGCGCGCTGGCTGATCCGTTGGCGCACGCCGCGATGGCGGTCGGTGGCAATGCGGGCCGAGAAGGAAACCGCCTGCCAATCCACCAGTCGCAGCTCGGCGATGTTGCCGTCAAGCTTGCCGCTGATGCTGCCAAAGTCGAATGCGCCGGTGAGCGACAGCAGGTCGATGTCATTGAAGGCAATATCGGCCGAGAGTGTCGGCAGTACACCGAACGGACGCTCCATCGACAGCCCGGTTACCGCCACCTCGCCGCCGAACAGCTGCACGTTCAGGCCACCATCGAACTGCAAGCGGTCACCGACGTAGCTGGCATGGGGAATGGTCCCGCTCAGCTGGCCAGTGAACGCCGGCCAATCCAGGGCCTCCGACAGCTGCGCGATGTCCAGTGCCTGCAACGCCAGGCCGAAGCGGATATCCAGCTCCCGATCGGCCGCTGGCGGTCGGATCTGCAGGTGATCGAAGTGCGCATTGCCGCCCAGGATGGACAGATCGACCGGTTCCGCCAGGCGCAACGCTCCGGCGTCACTGGTGAAGGGCAACGAGGCCGCGCCGAAGGGAATGCCATGCAGCGTGCCTCCCCGCCAGCGCAGCTCACTGTCCACCGTGGAAGCGGAGGACAGGCGCAGGTCGCCATCCAGCCCTTGAAAGCCGAATCGGTCGTCTGGGTCGGTCAAGCTCACCTCGTGCAGTGACAGTGAGGCCTCGACCAATGCCCCTTCCTCCATCCGCACCCGTGCATCGGCGCTGCCATCCAGCGTCAGCTCTTCCAGCCCCGCCATCCCGAGCCAGCCGCTCAGGTAGCCGTCCCGCAGCGGTGCCAGTACCGGTGCGTGGACGCGCGCGTCCAGGGCTTGCAGACCGCCGTCCAGGTCAAACGCCGCCGTGGCGTCGGCCACCAGCAATCCGGGGTCATGCCATTGCAGGCGCGGCAGTTGCCAGCCCTGTCCATCCTGCCGCTGCGCCGCCACCAGCAAGTCGACCTGGCGCTGCTGCAGCGACACATAAGTGGAGCCAAACAGCAGCTCGCCGTCTCCCAGCGTACCGGCCACGTTGACGCTGTCACGATCACCCAGCAGGGCTTCGATATCCAGCCGTGCCTCCAGCCCTGCCGCGGCAATTGTGCCATCGGGCGTATCAAATCCGGCCGCATACAGGGCGAGCGGACCGGCGATCCGCAATGGAGCATTATCGGGCGCAGTGATGAGCAGCTGGCTGTCGAGGGTGCCGCCGGTGATTCGCGCCGCCTCCCAGGCCTGCGACGCCAGCGCCTGTGCCCAGGCCAACGGCACCTGGACCAGGTCGATCCGGGTGGCATCGGGCCGGGCCGCGCTGCGGTGCAATTCGATCCGGGGGGCCCCGTCCGACAGACTGGCATGGGTCGACGCCGCGTCGATTGCGACCGATAGCTGCATCACCTTGCCGCCGCCACGTACCGGGCCGGTGCAGCGCCAACCGCTATTGCCTCCGTCCGCCGCTTCCACCCGCTGCAGCGGGCAGCGCCAGTCCAGCCCGGTGAATCGATAGCCCAGGGCTGGTGACACGGCCTCGCGCACGTGCAACCGCAGCGCCCCTTGCGGCGCGTCGGCTGGCCACGACAGTTCCACCTCCACCCCGCGCAGGTTGGCCACGGCGGTGTCGACCCGATCGATGTGGGCGGTGACCGAACGTGCCTGGGCAGCGCCGCTCACCAGCAGCCCCGCCAGGACCAGAACGCCGGCGGCGCTGGACAAACGGCGCAGTCGCAAGGGTAGTATCGAAAAAACCATCGTCGCAGCATAACCAGCCAAGACAGGGTTCCCGATGAATACGACACCCGATCTGCCCCGCATCTTGCTGGTGGAGGACGATCCGACCAGCGCCGCCTTCCTCGCCGCCGCCGTGGGCGCGGTGCCGGCCCGGGTTGACTGCAGCGGCAGCGTGGCGGCGGCGGCGGCACTGGCCAACGCTGGCCGGTACGACCTGTGGCTGCTCGACGCCAGCTTGCCCGACGGCACCGGGGCGGCATTGCTCGCTCAGCTGCAGGCCATGCACCCGGACATCCCAGGGATCGCCCACACTGCCTCCCGCGAGCCGGCCGTGCTGGAAGCACTTGCGCTGGCGGGCTTCAAGGAAGTCCTGGTCAAGCCACTGTCATCCGCACACCTGCAAGCGACGGTACGGCAGGTGCTCGGGTTGGCGGCCGGCACCGGGACCGACATCGAAGTGGCCACCGATGCCACCGACACCCCACCGCTATGGGATGACGAGGCCGCCGCCACCGCACTCAATGGCAATCGCGACCACATCGAGACGCTGCGACGGCTTTTCAGCGACGAGCTTCCGTCCGTGCGCCAGCGGGTCATGGCCGCGGCGGGTGCGGGCCAGCTTGACCAGTTGCACGACGAGCTGCACAAGCTGCGCGCCAGTTGCGGTTTTGTGGGTGCGGCACGCTTGGGTGCGTCGGTGCAGGCATTGCAGCGGGACCCGGAAACCACGGTGGCGATCTCCCGCTTCGATGCCGCGGCGCAAGCCACGCTTGACGGGTTACGCGCGTCAGCGTCGACCGATCCTTGGCAGGGCCGCCAGCATCTCCCATGACTTCAAGCCACGTGGGCCGAGATGATGGGCCAGCAGTACCCGCATCACGCGTCGCAGTCCCGGCAGGTCATCGTCCGCTGGCAGCTGGTCGGCGGCCAGCGACAACAGCCCGCGCCCCGTCGCGGCCTGGCGGCGGTCGTCATGGCCACGGTCACTGAGCAGCCGCTCCAGGCCACGCTCGGGGTCGACCCGGTAGCGGGCGGCCGGGTCGATGGGGACGCCATCGCTGTCGCACGTCCAGTCATGGCCGTAGCCCAACGCTTCCAGCAGGTCACGCTCGAAGCGCCGCAACGTCCATCCCAGTGGTTCGGTGGCACGCAGTCGCTCGCGGGTGATGGCGTAGGCGAGGAAAAGCCCGGGCTGCGGTTCACCGCGCGGGGTCAAGCGCAAGCTCAGCTCGTTGAGGTAGAACCCCGCCAGCATCGCCTCGCCGGTCAGGCGCGGCGCGGCATCCAGTGCCTCGGCGCTGCGCAACTGGGCCAGCTCGCCCTGTTGCACCGCATCCAGGGCGATCCATTGCAATGGTTGCAACGCCGCGCGCAATGAATGTTGCCGGGCGCCGCGCACGCCGCGCGCCACCAGTCCCAAACGGCCATGGTTGGCGCTCAGCACCTCGACCAGCAAGCTGGTCTCGCGCCACGCGCGGGCATGCAGGACAAACGCTGGTTCCTTGTTCAGGCGCATGGCCACTCGCAGGTCCCACCGTGGATGATGGTGTCAGTCGTGGTAGCCAAACGCCCGCAGCGCGGCCTCGTCGTCCGACCAGCCTTCGCGTACACGGACCCAGGTCTCCAGGAACACTTTCGCCGCGAACAGTTGCTCCATCTGTATCCGCGCCCGGGTGCCGATCTCGCGCAGCCGTTCACCGCCCTTGCCGATCACGATCGCCTTCTGGCCATCGCGCTCGACCCAGATCACCGCACCGATCCGCAGCAGCGGGCCGTCGACGATGAACCGCTCGATTTCCACCGTGGTGGCATACGGCAGCTCCTCGCCGAGTTGGCGCATCAGTTGCTCGCGGACCAGTTCACCGGCCAGGAAGCGTTGGCTCTTGTCGGTGATCTCATCATCGCCATACTGCGCTGCCTGCTCGGGCATCAGGCCCAGCAACTGCTTGACCAGCGGGTCCAGGCCCTTGCGCTTGAGCGCGGAGATCGGATGGATGCCGGCGAAGTCACGTCCTTCCGATACCTGCGCCAGGTAGGGCAACAAGTCGGTCTTGTCCTTCATCCGGTCGATCTGGTTGACCACCAGGATCACCGGCACACCCGCGTGGCTCAGGGCTTGGTAAGCGAAGCTGTCCGACTCCTCCCACTTGCCTGCACGCACCACCAGCATCGCCGCATCCACGCCTTCCAGAGCGCCTCGGGCTGCGCGATTCATCCAGCGATGCATGGCGGTCGCGGTGGATTTGCCCTGGTCACGATGCAGGCCGGGGGTATCGACCAACAGCAGTTGGCCATCGGCAAAGGTGGCAATACCCAGCAAACGGTGACGGGTGGTTTGTGGCCGGGACGAGACGATGCTCACCTTGGCGCCAACCAGGGCGTTGGTCAGGGTGGATTTGCCGACGTTGGGACGGCCAATGACGGCGACGTGGCCGCTGCGGTGCGATGGATTCTGCGATGGATTCATGAGGAGATTGTAAAGCCAGACAGGTGAGTGGTCGCCCACCGCCACCCGATTCAGGCCGCCGTGACGGCCGCCAATGCCGCCGCCGCCGCCGCCTGCTCCGCGCCACGACGCGAATTGCCCTCACCTTCGGTCACCAGCGTCGGTTGTCCAAGGCTGCAGCTGACCCGGAAGGTCTTGGCATGGTCCTCACCGCTTTCGGCGATCAACTGATATACCGGCAGCGGTTTTTGTCGGCCTTGCAGCCATTCCTGCAGCCGCGTCTTGGCGTCCTTGCCGACCTTGTGCGGCGGCGGCAACGCGTCCATCTGTTCGGCGAACCATGGCATCACCACGGCCCGGCAGGCCTCGAACCCGGCGTCCAGGTAAATGGCTGCGACCAGCGCCTCCACTGCGTCGGCCAGGATCGAATCGCGGCGATGTCCGCCGGACTTCATCTCCCCCGGGCCCATTGTCAGCCGATCGCCCAATGCCAGCGCACGCGCAATTGGCGCCAGCGCCGATTCGCGCACCAGCTCGGCGCGCGCGCGGGTCAGCGCGCCCTCGTCGGCTCGCGGCCAGCGCAGGTACAACGCCTCGGCAACAAACAGGTTGACCAGTCCGTCACCGAGGAATTCCAGCCGCTCGTTATGCGGCGCACCGGCACTGCGATGGGTCAGCGCCTGGGACAGCAATTCGGTCCGCGTGAAAGCATGGCCAATCCGGTCAGTCACCATCCGGTCCCGCTCAGTGCTTCCCGACGCCGCGCCGCAATTGCTTCTCGGTACTGAACTTGCCCACCACGTCCAGGTTCGCAATCAGCGGCTTGCGCACTTCGTAATCCACCGTGATCAGGTACCCGGAATCCTGGCGCACGATCTTGACGTGCTCGGGCTTCACCGTTTCCGCGTAGCTGATGTACAGACGGCGGAAAAACATGTCCTTGATTTTTGCCGGTGATTGGCTGGCGATGTCCGCTTCATTCTCCAGGCCCTCCAGCGCCTGCTTGACCGAGTAGTACTCCGAATACATGGGTATCACCTTCATCCCCATGTAGATGAACACACCGACCACCCCCAAAACGATGATGAACCCCACCAGCGTCATGCCACTTTGCGTACGCTTCATTTCAGTTACTCCCCTTTTGTTGGTTGCACGCCGTGCTGCCGGACCCTACTGGATCGACTGCCCGACGCGCGAGAAATTGATCCCCCCATCGATATTCATCCAGATCAGGAACGCCTTGCCGCGCAGGTTCTCCTCCGGCAGGAAGCCCCAGTATCGACTGTCTTCACTATTGTCGCGATTGTCCCCCATCACGAAATACTGACCGGCCGGCACCACCCACTCACCCTGCGCGGGGTCGGTAAATGGCAGGTTGGTGCGCTCCAGCACGACGTGCGTGCGACCCGGCAATTGTTCACGCAGCTCCTCGGCCCCGGTCATCTGGGTGCCCTTGCCATGGCCCTGGTAGCTGCCCAGTGATTCGTACGCGACGGGAACACCGTTGATATGGACCTGGTTGTCGTAATAGCCGATCCGGTCGCCCGGCAGCCCGATCACGCGTTTGATCCAGTCCTGCTCGGGATGATGCGGCGGATGGAACACCACCACGTCGCCGCGCTCGGGCTCGCCGGTATCGATGAACTTGCTGTTGGTGATTGGCAGGCGCAAGCCGTAGGCGAACTTGTTGACCAGGATGAAGTCGCCGGTCAGCAGGGTCGGCATCATCGAATTGGAGGGGATCCGGAACGGTTCAGCGATGAAGCTTCGCAGCACCAATACAGCCAGCAACACAGGAAAGAACGCCTTCGCATAATCGACATACCACGGCTCGGCATCGTCATCGAGCAGCCCCTGATAGGCGGCCCTGCGCCGGGCCAGTACCAGTTTGTCGAGCAGCCACACCAAACCGGACACGACGGTGAACGTCACCAGGGCAATTTCAAACCAACGCATGCGTCTTCCTCAATGTGTTGCGACTATTTGTGGTCGGCTTGCAGTACCGCCAGGAACGCTTCCTGCGGGATCTCGACGTTACCAACCTGCTTCATCCGCTTCTTGCCGGCTTTTTGCTTCTCGAGCAGCTTCTTCTTGCGCGAAATGTCGCCACCGTAGCACTTGGCCAGCACGTTCTTGCGCATTGCCTTGACCGTGCTGCGGGCGATGATCTGGGAGCCCACTGCGGCCTGGATGGCCACGTCGAACATCTGCCGCGGGATCAGTTCGCGCATTTTCTCGCTGATCTCCCGGCCACGCCTGTCCGCGTGCGCGCGATGGGTAATGATGCTGAGGGCATCGACCTTGTCGCCATTGATCAGGGTATCCACGCGCACGAACGGGCCGGCCTGGAAACGCAGGAAATGGTAGTCAAGCGATGCGTAGCCCCGCGATACGGATTTGAGCCGGTCGAAGAAGTCCAGCACCACCTCGCTCATCGGCAACTCGTAGCTGATCTGCACCTGGCTGCCCAGGTAGGTGATGCCGATCTGGTTGCCGCGCTTTTCCTCGCACAGGGTGATCACGTTGCCGACATAATCGGGCGGGGTCAGGATGTTGGCGCGGATGATCGGCTCGCGGACTTCCTCGATCAGGTTGGCCGGCGGCAGCTTGGCCGGGTTGTCCAGCGACACGATCTCGCCATCGGTCCTGAGCACCTCGTACACCACCGTCGGCGCAGTGCTGATCAGGTTGAGGTCGTACTCGCGTTCCAGCCGCTCCTGGACGATCTCCATGTGCAGCATGCCTAGGAAACCACAACGGAAGCCAAACCCCATCGCCTCGGAAGACTCGGGTTCGAAGCGCATCGCCGCGTCGTTCAGGCGCAACTTGTCGAGCGCTTCGCGCAGGTCCGGATAATCGTCCGCATCGACCGGAAACAGGCCCGCGAACACGCGCGGCTGCATTTCCTGGAAGCCCGGCAACGGCTTGCTGGCCGGGTCGCTGGCCAAGGTCAGGGTGTCGCCCACCGGAGCGCCGTGCACATCCTTGATCGAGGCATTGATCCAGCCCACCTCGCCCGCGCCAAGCTTGGCCATGTCCTTGCGCTTGGGGGTGAACACGCCGACCTTGTCGACCAGGTGGGTGCGACCGGTCGACATCACCAGGATCTTGGTGCCGGGTGTGATCTCGCCCTGCATCACCCGCACCAGGCTGACCACGCCCAGGTAGTTGTCGAACCACGAGTCGATGATCAGCGCCTGTAGCTTGTCGGTGTCGCGCGGCTGGGGCGGCGGGATGCGGGTGACGATCGCCTCCAGCACTTCCTCGACGTTCAGCCCGGTCTTGGCACTGATCGCGACCGCGTCGCTGGCGTCGATCCCGATCACCGCCTCGATCTCGGCCTTGGCGCGATCGATATCGGCCGTCGGCAGGTCGATCTTGTTGATCACCGGCACCACTTCCAGGCCCTGCTCGACGGCGGTGTAGCAGTTGGCGACCGACTGCGCTTCCACGCCCTGGGCGGCGTCCACCACCAACAGCGCGCCTTCGCAGGCGGCCAGCGAGCGGCTGACCTCGTAGCTGAAGTCGACGTGGCCGGGAGTGTCGATGAAATTGAGCTGGTAGGTCTTGCCGTCACGCGCGGTATACGGCACCGATACCGACTGCGACTTGATGGTGATCCCGCGTTCGCGCTCGATCGGATTGGTGTCGAGCACCTGGGCCTCCATCTCGCGCGAACTCAGGCCGCCGCACATATGGATGATGCGGTCGGCCAGGGTCGACTTGCCGTGGTCGACGTGGGCGATGATGGAGAAGTTTCGTATCTGCTGCATGCGGGCGGCAACGGGCTCTGGGCCGGGGAAGGTCAACACGCGATTATCGCATACCCGCCGCGCCCGGCCCGCCCGATGCAGCACTCAATCCTCGGGCGCCGTCACTGCCATGTACTGCCTCGAGTTGCCGCGCTGGATCAGCAACATCACCGTCTCACCGGGCTTGGCGCCGGCCAGTTCGCGGTTGAATGCCGCGACGCTGCCTACGGCCTTGCGACCAACGGCGGTGACCACGTCTCCGGCCTGCAATCCCGCGGCACGCGCAGACTCGTTGTCGACATCGACCAGCAACACGCCTTCATCGTCCTTCAAGCCGAGCTCCTGCCGTTGCCCGGCAGTCAGTTCGCGTGCCACCAGCCCCAGCGGATTGACTCCCGTCGAGGTGGTCGCACCGGGCGCCCTGGAATTGCCGCCCGGTGCCGCATTGCCGGCGAACGACTCGTCCCCGCCAACCACCAGGTCGATCTTGCGCAGCTTGCCGCCGCGGAATACTTCCAGTTTCGCCTTGCTGCCGGGAGCCACTGCGCCTACCAGCGGCGGCAGGTCACTGAAATCAGTCACCTCGGCACCATTGAACGAGCGGATCACGTCCATGGGCTCGATACCGGCCTTGTCGGCGGCGCTGCCGGGCTGGACATTGCTGACCATCGCGCCACGGCTGTCGGGCAGACCGATCGCCTCGGCAGCCACGTTGCTGACCTCCTGGATGTTGACCCCGAGCAAGCCGCGACTGACCTTGCCGGTCGCCTTGATTTGATCGACCGCGCCCATTGCCAGGTCGATCGGGATCGCGAAGCTGACCCCCATGTAGCCACCGGAGTTGGAGTATATCTGCGAGTTGATCCCGACCACCTCGCCAGAGGTGTTGAGCAGCGGACCGCCGGAATTGCCCGGATTGATGGCTACGTCGGTCTGGATGAAGGGAACGTACTGTTGGCCGGAATACTGGTTGGAACGGCCGACGGCGCTGACGATCCCGGCGGTCACCGAATGATCCAGACCAAACGGCGAGCCAATCGCCACCACCCATTGGCCGGGCTGCAGTGCCGAGGACTGGCCCGGACGCAGCCAGCGCAGGTTGTCCGCGTCAATCTTCAACAGCGCGATGTCGTATTGCTCGTCGCTGCCGACCACCTCGGCCTGGAACTCGCGGCGGTCCGACAAGGTCACGGTGACGGTGTCGGCCCCATCGACCACATGGAAATTGGTCAGCACGTAGCCATCGTCGGAGATCACGAACCCGCTGCCCAGCGACGTCGCTCCACCGCGCGGGCCGTGCGGTCCACCCGGCGCGCCCGGGAACGGCATCCCGAAGCGACGGAACAGTTCCTCAACGCCTTCGGGCAGTTGCTGCTGCGAACGGCTGCGGCGCGGCGCGGTTTTCGCGCTGATATTGACCACCGCCGGACCCACCCGCTTCACCAGCTCGGTGAAATCCGGCAGCCCACTGACAATGGGCTGTGCGGTTGGCGGCGTGACCGCCTGCGAGGCCGCCGCGGCTACGCTCGGGGACTGTGCGGTGCAGGCGATGGGCAAGGCAGCGGCAAGCGCGCCGAGCAGGGCAATGGAGCGAAAGGGACGGTTCATGGAATCGGCCTGAAGTTACAAAGAAGAAATAGGTGCGCCGCCCGGGACGACGTGCACTGCGGGGGCGTGCACTGCGGGAATGTCAGCGACAGCAGGCACGCGGTGGCTCGCGGCCAGCGCGGTCACGGCCAATCGGTGGCCTGCGGCCAGTCCGATCGCGGGGCTGCCGCGTCATCCTGCAAAGCCTGCGGCTGGAATGGATAAAACGACGGCGATGGCGAGTCTGCAACGTCCCCACCGTCGTAACTGGCAGTCAGCGTTTCGCCGGCAACCGGGTAACCAGCCAACGTCGCGCGCGGCCACGGTCGCGACGCAATCTCGCCGCGAGGCTGGAACGGGTGTACCGAAGCGCCACCGGCATCGACATCGACCTCGGCCAGCGTGCCGGTGACTGACGACGGCGCGCCTGGCGCGACCGATGCGGCGGCCAGCGCTTGTGCCGGCACCTCGCGACTGGCAACACGCCGCGCCGCGCGCTGGGACTGACCGCGCGAACGACGCTCACTGGCACGCCGCGGCAATTCGGCCACCGCGATGGCGGCTGCGGCGGTTGCCAGGTGACTGCCGTTGTCGGGTGACACCGGCTGCGGAATCGGGGCTTGCGGCAATGGCGCTTGCGGCACGCTGGCAATTTGCAACGTGGATGCTTGTGCTTGCATCGTCGATGCCGGCATCGCACCGCCCGCCTCGACCGTGGCCGAGCCGCCCGCTGTCCCATCGGCACTGGTGGTGACCTGTTGGGCCGGGGTTCCCGGCATGGGCACCTCGGTCTGGGTCAATGGCCGCACGACGAACAATGCCGCCATCGCCACCGAGGCCGCCAGCGCCGCACCGCCGATCCAGCGTCGCCGCGCCATCGCCGCAGCTCCGACCGCGGTGGGCTTCGCCGACGTTGCAGGCAGGTCGTCGCGCGACTCATGTGCCACCGCCGCCATTACCCGTGCCGCAAAGTCTGGCGGCGCGATGGCGCCGGTGTTTCCACGCAGGACATCACCGGCCAGCTGCCAGTGACCGCAGGTCCGCCGCCACTGCGGATCATGTCCCAGGCGCTTCAGTGCGAAACGCGCGGCATCACCCGCCAGCTGGCCATCAAACAGCGCGCTGAGGGTCTCGCGGTCTGCGTCATGATGGTTTGCGTCATGGTGGTCGACGTCAGGGATTGGACTATTCGGCATCAGTGTTTCCGCTCCGGGGAGTCGTGGTCCGTATCAAGCAGGGGGCGCAGTTCGATATCGATCGCTTCGCGGGCACGAAAAATCCGCGAGCGCACGGTTCCGATTGGACACTCCATTTTCTGTGCAATCTCGTCGTAGCTCAGACCATCGACCTCGCGCAGGCTGATCGCCGTGCGCAGGTCTTCCGGCAATCCTTCGACCACGCGCATCACCGTTTGTTCCACCTGGTGGCGCATCAGTTCGCGTTCCGGGGTGTCGTTGTCACGCAGGCGGACACCGACATCGAATTGCTCGGCGTCGCCCACTTCGATGTCATCGGCGGGCGGACGGCGCTTTTGTGCAACCAGATGGTTCTTGGCGGTATTCACGGCGATACGGTGCAACCATGTGTAGAACTGCGCATCGCCACGAAAGTTCGGCAGCGCACGATAAGCGCGCATGAATGCATCCTGGGCGACGTCCTGGCATTCACTCCAGTCAGAGATGTAGCGGCCAATCAACGCCACGATCCGATGCTGGTACTTGAGTACCAATGCATCGAACGCAGTGCTGTCGCCCTGCTGCACACGCCTGACCAGCTCCTGGTCCAGATCCTGATCCAACAATCTGTTCTCGGCCATACCGCGCGCCGGCACTCCTGTCAGCTCGGCCATGGCCAAGCAATGAGACAACCCTGTCGGGACGAAAGTTCAATTACCACAACGATTGGGGCGCCATGGCACGACCGCAACCATCATCGGCCCATTGGCGTCCAAGCTGTGTCGACGTTGCCCTATTTGACGCAGGTCAAACAACCTCGGGATGATAGCGGCTTGATCCATACTTGAACGGATGGTGCCGCATGGCCCCTCATGACACCGCAGTGCCGACCTTCGCCGGGTTGCGCGTCCAGCACTGGCACGCAGAAGTACGCCCCGATGGCGTCCTGGTGTTGGCGCTCGACCGTGCCGGCGAAGCCGTCAACTCGTTATCGCAGGACGTGCTGATCGAGTTGGACTCGCTGGTGGAGCGGTTGGCCAGCGATCCGCCCAAGGGCGTGGTGTTCCGCTCGGGCAAGGACAGCGGTTTCATCGCCGGCGCCGACATCAAGGAATTCCGGAGTTTCGACGAGCAAGGCAATGTCGCCGGCGCACTCAAGCGTGGCCAGCAGGTGTTCCAGCGCGTGGCCGGCTTGCCCTGCCCCACCGCCGCGGCGATCCACGGCTTCTGCATGGGCGGTGGCACCGAGCTGGCCTTGGCCTGCGACTACCGTGTCGCCAGCAACGACCCCTCGACCCGGATCGGCCTGCCCGAGGTCAAACTCGGCATCTATCCGGGCTGGGGCGGCAGCGTGCGGTTGCCGAAATTGATCGGTGCGCCGGCGGCTTTCGACATGATGCTGACCGGACGCACCTTGTCGGCCTCGGCGGCACGCGCGAACGGGCTGGTCGACAAGACTACGGACAAGGCGACGCTGGTCGATTCCGCCGCCACGTTAGTGCTGCGCGGTGGCAAGCGCCCGTTCAAGCAACGCGCCATGGGCTGGCTGACCAACACCTGGCCAGCGCGCCAGGTGATCGCACCGATGCTGCTCAAGCAGGTCGCGCGCAAGGCCCGCAAGGAGCATTACCCGGCACCGTACGCGCTGGTCAACACCTGGAAGGCCACCGGCGGCGGGATCGAGACGCGGCTGGCGGCCGAGCGCAAATCGGTCGCCAAGCTCGCCTCCACCCCGACCGCACGCAACCTGATCCGGGTGTTCTTCCTGCAGGAGCGGCTGAAGGCCGCCGGCGGCGGGGATCACGGCATCCAGCACGTGCACGTGATCGGCGCCGGCGTGATGGGCGGCGACATCGCGGCATGGTCGGCCTACAAGGGCTTCCAGGTCACCCTGAGCGACCGTGAGCAAAGTTACATCGATACCGCGATGGAACGCGCCGGCAAGTTGTTCGCCAAAAAGGTCAAGGACGAGGCGAAACGTCCAGCGGTGACCGCACGGCTGAAAGGCGATCTCGCCGGCGACGGCGCGGGCAACGCGGACCTGGTGATCGAGGCGATCATCGAGCAACCGGACGCCAAGCGCGAGCTGTACGCGGCGGTGGAGCCGCAAATGAAGCCCGATGCGCTGCTGGTCACCAACACCTCCTCGATTCCGCTGCTTGAATTGCGCGATGGGATCCAGCGCCCGGCGCAGTTCGCCGGACTGCACTACTTCAACCCGGTGGCACTGATGCCGCTGGTCGAAATCGTGCTCCACGACGGGCTGTCCGCGGAAACCCGGCAGCGCCTGGCCGCCTTCTGCAAGGCGATTGGCAAGCTGCCGGTCCCGGTGGCCGGGACCCCGGGGTTCCTGGTCAACCGGGTGCTGTTCCCGTACATGCTGGAAGCGGTCACCGCCTACGCGGAAGGCATCCCCGGCAGGGCGATCGACAAGGCAGCGGAAAAGTTCGGCATGCCGATGGGACCGATCGAACTGGTCGACACGGTCGGCCTGGACGTCGCGGCCGGGGTCGGCGCGGAGCTGTCGCCGTTCCTCGGCCTGCAGGTGCCCGACGCGCTCGCCACCCAGGCCGAGCCGGGCAAGCGCGGCAAAAAGGATGGACAGGGGCTGTACAAGTGGGAAGACGGCAAGGCAATCAAACCGGAATTGCCCGAGAACTACGAAGCGCCCGCCGACATCGAGGATCGCCTGATCCTGCCGATGCTCAACGAGGCGGTCGCCTGCCTGCATGATGGGGTGGTCGCCGATGCCGACCTGCTGGATGCCGGGGTGATCTTCGGTACCGGGTTCGCACCGTTCCGGGGCGGCCCGATCCAGTACATCCGCGAGACCGGCGCGGACGCGCTGCTGGAGCGCCTCAAGCAGCTGCAAGCCCGACACGGCGATCGATTTGCACCGCGACCGGGCTGGGACTCCGCCGCGTTGCGTTGAGCCTTGCACCGCTGACACGGTGCGACCGACTACATGGTGTGGGTCGCGCGCTCCGCCTCCAGGCTGCCCGCCAGGAGCGCGTCGATCTTGCCCTTCAGGCTTTCGCCTTCGGCGGTATCGGCAAACTGGATGCCGATGCCGGAAGGACGGTTGCCCTGGGCGCCGGCAGGCGTTACCCAGATGACCTTGCCGGCCACCGGCAGGCGCTCGCCGGACTCGGGCAGGGTCAACAGCAGGAACACCTCGTCACCAAGGAAATACCGCTTGGCCGTCGGCACGAAGATGCCGCCATGGCGGATATAGGGCATGTAGGCGTTGTACAGCGCCGCCTTGTCCTTCACCGCCAGGGTCACGATGCCCTGGCTCGCCCCACCTGCTCCACTCATGACGCTTTCCCCTGCATAGTGCTGTCCCCTCGTTTCCCGGCGGCCCGGCGTGCTTGTGCGACGCGCCAGGCCATCAACAATTCAACCACGACCAGATCGGCACGAACCGTCGTACGCAACAGTCCGCGCGCGCGATTGGCGCGGTCAAACCATGTTGCCAGACTGCGCGTGCCCATCGGGTCGGTCAAGCCATCGGCTTGCCTGGCCATCGTCAGGGCCAGGTCGGCGGCGAAGCTCAGGCGCTGATCGGCGTCACCGTCCGCCACCCAGCGCTGCGCGGTCTCGACCACGGCCAGTTGGCCACGGGCCACCTGCTCCAGGTCGCTTGCCACCTGACGCCGCAGGTCCAGGCCATCTCCCTGCAGCCATTCGTGGGCCAGACCCGGATGGCCGCGGGCCGCAGCAAGCGCCTCGGCGGCCTTGACCTGTGCGTGACCCTGCTGCTGCAACCAGGCCAAAGCTTCACTTTGCGGTGGCAGACGAAACTCAAGCTTTTGGCAACGACTGCGAATGGTCGCCGACAGCCGCGAGGGATTGGCGCTGACCAGCCACAGGTAACGGCCCTCAACCGGCTCCTCCAGCGTCTTGAGCAGGGCATTGGCACCGGCATGATTGATCGCATCGGCCGGCTCGATGATCGCGATCTTGACCTCGCCATAGTGCGGGCTCAGGGCCATCCGCTCGGAGAGCTTGCGCATCTGTTCGATCACGATCTCGGAACGCGACTTGGGCTTGGGCTTCGCCTTGTCATTGATGCCATAGCTGATCTGCGAGAAGTCCGGATGGCCGGTATGTCCTCCAGGATGCGCCAACGAGCCATCGGGACGCAGCTCGACCGGATCGGTTTGCGAACGCACCGCAAACAGGCGGCAACTGCGGCACGCCTCGCAGGGCTCGCCACCGGCCGCGCGGTCCATGCACAACAAGCGTTTGGCGAGACGTTCGGCGACCGCCAGCTTGCCCAGCCGGGCCGGGCCACAGAACAGCAGGCCATGACCGAGGCGGCCGGCATCAATCGCGCTGGCGGCGTGATCGTAGACGCGCTGTTGCCACGGCGCGAACGCACTCATGCCAATGCGGCCTGGTAGGCACGCAGGTGGGCGATCGCTTCGCTCGCCACAGTGTCCGGTGACTGGCTGGCATCGATCACCCGGAACCGCGACGGGTCGGCGGCGGCGCGCGCCAGATAGGCGGCACGCACGCGCTCGAAGAAATCGTCGGCCTCCGCTTCGATCCGATCGCTGTTGCCGCGCCCGCGCACGCGTTGCAAACCGAGCTGGACGGGCACGTCCAGCAACAGGGTCAGGCCCGGGACGATGCCTACCACGCGGCGTTCCAGCTCGGCGATGAAGTCGGGGTCGCCGCCGCGCGCCGCGCCCTGGTAGGCATAACTGGCATCGGTGAAGCGATCGCTGATCACCCAGTCGCCGCGCTGCAGCGCCGGCAAGACCCGTTGGCGAACATGTTGGGAACGCGCGGCAAACATCAGCAACATCTCGGTTTCCGGCGCCGGATGCTCATCGCCGCCGTGCAACAGCAAGTTCCGGATCTGCTCGGCCATCGGCGTGCCGCCCGGCTCGCGGGTGCATACGACCGACGCTCCCGATACCCGCAACGCCTCGGCCAGTGCGGCCATCACCGTAGACTTGCCGGCGCCCTCCCCACCTTCCAGGCTCAACAGTCGCGGTTGCACCTGCAGGCTCATGGGGTCGGGCTCGCGTCCTGCGCCTGGCGCATGTTCTGGCGGTAGTTGTGCAGGTACTTGCGCACGTTGGCCTGGTGTTCGGCCAGTGACTTGCCAAACAGGTGGCGGCCGCTGCCATCGCCGACGGCAACAAAATACAACGCATCGCCCGACGCCGGGTGTGCGACCGCCTGCAGCGCATCCGCGCCCGGCATCGCGATCGGGGTCGGTGGCAGTCCGCTGCGGGTGTAGGTGTTGTACGGGGTGTCGGTGGTCAGGTCGCTGCGACGGATATTGCCGTCGTAGTCGGTGCCCATGCCATAGATGACGGTGGGATCGGTCTGCAACTTCATGCCGATTTTCAGTCGCCGCTCGAACACCCCGGCAATCTCCGGACGCTCGGACGCGATCCCGGTTTCCTTCTCCACGATCGACGCCATGATCAGCATCTCGTAGGGACTTTCCAGTCCGATGTCCGGGTCGCGCGCTTCCCACGCGGCAGCCAATGCCTGTTCCATCGCATCGTGGGCCCGGCGCAACAAATCCAGGTCGCTGTCGCCGCGGCTGTACAGGTAGGTCTCGGGCAGGAAGCGGCCTTCCGGGTGCTCGTCGTTGAAATCCAGGGCCTCCATCAGCGCGGCGGCATCAAGGCCGGTTGCAGCGTGCTCCAGTGACTCCGCGGCGGCCAATGCCGTCCTCAGCTCGCGAATGTTCCAACCCTCCACGATCGTGAAGCGATGCCGGATGATGTCGCCCCGCCCCATCGCGACCAGCAGTTCCTGCGGCGAGATGCCCGGGTCGAGGGCGTACTCGCCCACATGCAGTGTGGACGCGGCACCGAGTTGCCGCCCCAGCAGGCGCCACTCGTACTCGCCGCCTTCGCGGACACCCGCCTGGCGCAGCTTGGACACCACGACCGGCAGCGAATCACCACGTTCGATGACCACGCTGTCGCCCGCCTGCAGGCCGGCAATCGGCGTCGTGGCGAAGGCGGTGTAGCGTTGCCATGCCCAGAATCCGGCAACCGCTGCGACGATCAGCGACAGCAGCAGTATCAACAGCAACCACACACCAAAACGATGCTTGCGGGAACGACTCACGACACCTCCGTGCCTGTCGGCTTGGCGAATGCAGGATGCTCGGCGGCGAGACGGTCCTGCCACTGGGCCACCATCGGGTGTGGCTGCCATCCGCGCTCGCCCAACCGGGCGACAGGCAGGATACCCCGCACCGCGTTGGTCAGGACGATCGCATCGGCAGTTTCGACATCAGCGGGCGACAACCTGGCCTGCCGGATCGGGAAATGCTCCAGCAGCCACTGGCGACACACCCCTGCAACGCCGCAGCGGTCCACTTCCGGGGTGCGCCACTGATCACCGTGCAACACAAACAGGTTCGCCGCCGTCGCGCAAACCACATCGCCATCCATGCTGCGCATCAGGCCCTCGTCGGCAACGACGGCGTCGTTCCATTCACTGCGTGCGAGCACCTGTTCGAGCCGGTTGCAATGTTTGATTCCGGCCAGCGCCGGCTGTAGCGACAACCGGATATCACACCAACGCAGGGTCAGGCCTGCCGTCGGCACCGATGCTGGCAAGGGGTGTAGCGACAGCCCCCAGTTTGACTGTGGAGGGGTGGGTGGCGCGTACCCACGGCCGCCACTGCCGCGGCTGAGCAGCAGCTTCAACACGCCGTCGGCGCCATCAAGCAGCTGCTCGGCCTGGTCGCGAACCTGCGCCACCGGGGGCGTGGGTATCTGCAGGCAATGCGCGCCACGCTCCAGCCGGGCCCAATGCATGTCCCACCACGGCACACGGCCACGATAGGCGCGCATGGTCTCGAACAGGCCATCGCCATAGCTCAGCGCGCGGTCGTCGGTCTGCATCACTGCCGCACGCCGCCGCGATAATCGCCATCACCGCACCCGAGCGCGCGCAACATTCCCCGTGCCTTGGCACGGGTCTCGTCGAGCTCCCGCTGTGGGTCGGAGTCGACCACGATCCCGGCGCCGGTACGGAAGCGCAATGTGTCCATCTCGATCTCCGCGCTACGGATCAGGATATTGAGGTCCAGATCGCCGTCCCGATTGAGCCAGCCCATTGCGCCGGTATAGCTGCCGCGGCCCTGGCCTTCGAGCTCGGCGATGACCTGCATGCAACGCACCTTCGGGCACCCGGTGATGGTTCCGCCCGGAAACACGGCGCGGATAACCTCACCTGGAGTCACGGTCTCACGCAGGCGACCGCGCACGTTGCTGACGATGTGGTGAACGTGGGCATAACTCTCGACCACCATCAACTCGTCGACCTCCACGCTGCCAGGCACGCAGACCCGGCCAAGATCGTTGCGTTCCAGGTCAATCAACATCACATGCTCGGCACGCTCCTTGGGGTGCGCGATCAACTCGCTGATCCGGGCGCTGTCGTCGTCACCCATTACCCTCGCGGAGGTACCGGCGATGGGACGGGTTTCGACCATGCCGCCGCGCACCGAGACCAACCGCTCCGGCGAGGCGCTGACCACGGACCAGTCACCGGCACCGCCGCATGAAGTCGCGCCCGCATCCGCATCGGCGCCAACGCCAGCGCCCGAGAAGATGCCGGCGAATGGCGCCGGATTGTTATTGCGCAGTCGCTGGAACAGCGCCGCCGGATCCACCGGCGCATCAAAGTACGCGCACCAGCCACGCGACACATTGGCCTGGAACACATCACCCGCGACGAGGTAGTCAAGCACCCGGGCGACGCCGTCGAGATACCGCTGTGGCGGATCCTCCCGAATCGATGATGGGGGTTGCCACGCGCAGAGCGGTGCCTGTCGGGCCAGGGACGCCAGATCGACCGCGACAGCTTCAAGCAAGCCCCCATATTCCGGCTCGGCCAATGCGAAGCAGTCGCCGGTAACGTGATCACGCAATATTGCAGCCGGGCAACGAATCGCCACTGCCACGGGCAAGCCACCCGGCGCGGGCGGCAGCTTCAGCACCGGCTCGATCTGGACCGCCAGCTCATAACCCAGCAACAGTGCCCAGCCGCCACGGAAGGGCCAACCGGTGCGTTCGGGCTCGACCCGTTCCGCTTGCCAGGCGTTGTCCAGTGCCTGCAGGAAGTCATCGCCGACCACGACACCGCGCTGGTCGCGAACCAGCCCATCGGGATCGAGCTGCAACGATTCACCATTGCCAGCCAGCAACACATCCCAACGCCCCTGGACGGTGCCGGCGGCACTGGACTCCAGCAACAGCGGGTAGCGCGAGGGTGCATGCCGATGCAGGTCCAGCAGGTCGACCGGGGAAGCCAGCGGGTACGTCAGGGCCATGTTGATCGTTGATTGGACACCATCGAGCACCGGCGTCCGGGATGCCGTCAGAGCCGCTGGAACACCAGGGTGCCATTTGTGCCGCCGAAGCCGAACCCATTGGACACGGCGACATCGATCTTCGCCTCGCGCGCCACGTTCGGCACGTAATCCAGGTCGCAGCCTTCGCCCGGCTCCTCCAGGTTGATCGTCGGCGGGATGATTCCGGTATGCAGCGCCATGATCGAGAAGATCGCCTCGGCGCCGCCGGCCGCACCCAGCAAGTGGCCGGTCATCGACTTGGTCGAGCTCACCATCGTCTTGTAGGCGTGGTCGCCGAACGCGCGCTTGATCGCCAGGGTCTCGGCAAGATCGCCCAAGGGGGTCGAAGTGCCATGCGCATTGAGATAGCCGACCTGCTCGGGATTGACGCCCGCGTCCCGCATCGCCGCAACCATGCAGCGTGCCGGCCCTTCGCCGTCCTCGCTGGGTGCGGTCATGTGGAACGCATCGGAGCTGGCGCCGAAGCCAACCAGCTCGCAGTAAATCCGTGCACCGCGGGCCTTGGCGTGCTCGTACTCTTCCAGCACCAGGACGCCGGCACCATCACCGAGCACGAAGCCGTCGCGGTCCTTGTCCCAAGGGCGCGAGGCGCGGGTGGGATCGTCGTTGCGGGTAGACATCGCCTTCATCGAGCAAAACCCACCGACCGAAGTCGGCGAGGAGCCGCGCTCGGCGCCACCGGCGAGCATCACGTCGGCATCGCCGTACTGGATCAGGCGCATCGCCATGCCAATCGAATGGTTGGAGGTGGCGCAAGCCGAGACCGCGGAAAAATTGGGACCCTTGATGCCGGTCAGCAACGACACCTGGCCGGGGAGCATGTTGATGATCGTGCTGGGCACGTAGAACGGTGAGATCTTGCGTGGGCCGCCGGCCAGGTACTTTGCGGTCTGCTCCTCGATCCCGAGGATGCCGCCGATGCCTGAACCGATCAACGCGCCAATTCGCTCGGCGTTGCCGTCGTCGATCTCCAGCCCGGAGTCAGCCAACGCCATCAACGAGGCACCGACGCCGTAGTGGATGAAGCGGTCCATCTTCTTCGCATCCTTCGTCGGCACCCAATGGGTGATGTCGAAGTCATGGATTTGCCCGGCGATCCGGGTGGTGAAACCGGTGGTATCGAAGTGACTGATCGGGCCAATACCGGAGCGGCCATTGATGATGCCATCCCAGCTGCTGGCCAGGTCGTTACCCAGCGGCGAGACGATGCCAAGGCCGGTGATGACTACGCGCCTGCTGGAGGCTGGTCGATTGGACATGGGGAACTCCGCTTGCGGACGCGCCGTCACGGGGTCCATGACGCGCCTGACGTGTTTCGTACGTTGGATAAACTCAAGGCCGCGTGATGCGGCCCCGGTCGGTGCTGCCGGGCATGGGGCGCCGGTCCTGGACCGGTCGCACCACGACCTGCGGCCCTGTTACGCCTTGACGTGGGTCGTCACGTAATCGATCGCCTGCTGCACCGAGGTGATCTTCTCGGCTTCCTCGTCCGGGATCTCGCACTCGAACTCTTCTTCAAGCGCCATCACCAGCTCGACGGTATCAAGGGAGTCGGCGCCGAGATCGTCAACGAACGAGGCGTTGTTGGTGACCTCGTCTTCCTTGACGCCCAGTTGCTCGACCACGATTTTCTTGACGCGTTCTTCGATGCTGCTCATTGGTATTCACTCCTCCCGGACGGGATATTCGATGGAATAGTGTAGTGGAATCGAGAGCTTCGCGACGATCGCGGAGCCCTTTGGTTACCGTTGCCTGTCGCGGAACTACGACATGTACATTCCGCCGTTCACGTGCAGGGTCTCGCCGGTGATGTAAGCCGCAGACGGTCCGGCGAGAAACGCCACCGCCCGTGCGATGTCGGCCGGCTCGCCGAAACGACCCAGCGCAATCTGGCCCAGCATCGCGTTTTTGGCATCTTCCGGCAGTGCGCGGGTCATGTCGGTGTCAATGAAGCCGGGTGCGACCACGTTGACGGTGATCCCACGGCTGCCAATCTCCTTGGCCAGCGACTTGCTGAACGCGATGATGCCCGCCTTCGCCGCGGCGTAGTTGGCCTGTCCTGCGTTGCCGGTCGCTCCGATGACCGACGCGATATTGACGATACGACCGCGACGCGCCTTCATCATCGAGCGCATCACCGCCTTGGAGGTGCGATAGACGCTGCTCAGGTTGGTGTCGATCACCGCCTGCCAGTCCTCGTCCTTCATGCGCAACAACAGGTTGTCGCGGGTGATGCCGGCATTGTTGACCAGAATCGAGATCGCGCCGATGTCTTTGCCGATGCTGTCGATCAGCGCAGCGGTTGCCGCGGCGTCGACCACGTCAACGACGCGGCCGTGCCCGCCGTGCCCGGCCAGGCGCTCGGCAATCGCGTTGGCGCCGCGCTCGCTGGTGGCGGTGCCGATCACGGTCGCGCCCTGGGCCGCCAGTTCGTCGGCGATCGCCGCGCCAATACCGCGGCTGGCGCCGGTGACCAAGGCGATCTCGCCGCTGAGGGGTTGTGTGCTCATGTCTTTCGTCTTCCTGCTGGCAGGCACCGTTGCCGGTGGCCTGCGAATGAAAAAGGCTATTGTTTCCAATCGGCCAGGGTGGCTTCGAAATCAGCCGCGGTGCCGATCGAGCGTGCTTCCAGCGTCCTGTCGATCCGCTTGACCAGGCCGGTGAGCACCTTGCCCGGACCGCACTCGACAAACCGCCGTGCGCCGCGCTCGGCCAGTGCCTGCATGCAACCAGTCCACTGCACCGGCAGGTACAACTGGCGCACCAATGCATCACGGATCGCCTCGCCGCCCTCGTGCACTTTGGCATCGACGTTGTGTATTACCGGCAAAAGCGCCGGCTGCCAACGGATATCGTCCATCGCCTTGGCCAGGTGGTCTGCAGCGTCGCGCATCAGCGGCGTGTGCGATGGCACGCTGACGGCCAGCTTGACCACCTTGCGAACGCCGCGCTCGGCCAGCTGCACCAAGGCCTTGTCGACGGCGGCGGCATCGCCACCAATCACGATCTGGCCCGGTGAGTTGTAGTTGGCCGGCACCACGACCTCCTTGCCCGAGACCGACTGGCAGACCTGCTCGACCAACGCATCGTCAGCGCCCAGTATCGCGGCCATCGCACCGGTGCCGGCGGGTGCGGCGTCCTGCATCAACTGGCCGCGCAGGCGCACCAGCCCGGCCGCCTCGCCCAGCTCAAGCACGCCGGCGGCCACCAGGGCGCTGTACTCCCCCAGGCTGTGGCCGGCCAGCTGCGCCGGACGCGCACCGCCACGCGACTGCCACAGGCGCCATACCGCCACGCCTGCCGCAAGCAACGCCGGCTGGGTGAATTCGGTCTGGTTGAGCTGCTGCGCGGACTCGTCCTGGCTCAACGCCCACAGATCGACCCCGGCACCGGCGCTGGCTTCGGCAAACGTCTCGGTCACCAGCGGATGGTCCCGGGCGAGCTCACCGAGCATGCCCGGCGATTGCGAACCCTGGCCTGGAAAGATGAAAGCGAGTTGCTGGTCGCTGTGTCGAGAATCGCTCACACGACGTCCCCTGCAGATGGAACACACCATGATACGAGTGAACCCATCGAGGTGTCTGTACCGTGGCGTACAGTCAACGCCCCGGGCAGGAGGGTATTGACCAGCACGGGGCCGACCCGACCGGACCGTGGGATTGCAGTCATTACCGCCCGCTCAGTAGCGCAAGAGCGCCGAGCCCCAGGTAAATCCGCCGCCGAACGCCTCCAACAGCACCAGTTGACCACGCTTTACCCGGCCCGAACGCACCGCCTCGTCCAATGCCAGCGGCACTGAGCCCGATGAGGTGTTGCCGTGCTTGTCGACGGTGACCACCACCCGTTCCATCGGCATTTCCAGCCGCCTGGCGGTCAGCTCGATGATGCGCAGGTTGGCCTGGTGCGGGATCAGCCAATCGATCTGGCTGCGGTCCAGGCCGTTGGCCTCCAGGGTTTCCTCAACGACCGCATCAAGCGCCTTGACCGCGTGCTTGAACACATCGTTGCCGGTCATCATCACCTTCACCCCGGCGTTGTGCTCCTCGGGCTTGAAGCCCACCGAGACCCCGACCGGGTTGTACAGCAACTCTTTCTTGCCACCGTCGGCATGCAGGTGGGTGCTGAGGATGCCGGCTTCGCTGTCGGCCTTCAGCACCACTGCCCCGGCGCCATCGCCAAACAGCACGCAGGTGGCGCGATCGGTCCAGTCCAGCATCCGGGTAAGGGTTTCCGCACCGATCACCAGCGCCGTCTTCACTGAACCGGAGCGAATGAACTGGTCCGCGACCGCCAAGCCGTAGATGAAGCCTGAACACGCGGCGTTGACGTCGAACGCAGGGCAGCCGTTGGCGCCCAGGCGGTGCTGGACCAGGCAGGCGGTGGACGGAAATATGATGTCGGGCGTGGTCGTGCCCAGCACGATCAAATCCAGCTCGGACGCCTCGACCCCGGCCGCCTCCATGGCACGCACTGCAGCGTGATAAGCCAGGTCACTGGTGGTCTCACCCTCGGCCGCGACATGGCGCTGGCGAATACCGGTGCGCGAGGCAATCCATTCGTCACTGGTCTCGACGATCTTCGACAGATCGGCATTGGTCAGGACTTTTTCCGGCAAATAGCTGCCAGTGCCCGCAATGCGGGAGAAAATTCGATCAGTCATCACCACTCCAGCGACGGCCGCCGCACGCGTGTTCCGCGGGCAGCGGCGATGTAACGCACGTGAGGCAGCTTACTCTTCGTCGGCAACGTTGGCCTGGGTGTTGATCACCTTCTTGCCGCGGTAGTAACCGTCAGCAGTGACGTGGTGGCGGACGTGGATCTCGCCGGTGGTCGGGTCGGTGGACAGCAGCTTGCTGGTCAACGAGTCGTGGCCGCGGCGCATGCCACGCTTGGACGGGGAAACGCGGGACTTCTGGACAGCCATGATCTTAACTCCAGGGAAAACCGTGAATAACGCTTGATTCGAAGGACAACTCGAAGTGCTAGTTCGACTTGTCCGCCTTGCTTTTCAGTGCCGACAACGCCGCGAACGGGTTGACGCGCTCCAGATCGGCCGCAGGCGCCGGCCAATCTGCTTCCATCGCTTCTGTTCCGGGCTTCACCGGTATCACCGGTATCGCCAGGATCAGCTCATCTTCGACCAGTGCAGCCGGTGACAGCATCCCGTCGGGCGGCATCAGCAGCGGCTCGTACCCCTCCGGCAATGCCGCCTCGTCGGCCTCATTACGGATCAGGCCAAGCCGTTGCGCAATCGCCACCGGGAACAGGAACCGCTCAAGACTGCGCTGGCACAGCAGCGGCAACGACGCCTGCGCGCGCAACTCCACATACGGGACCTGCAACTCGTCAGTGCCAAAATCCAGCGAATAGCTCACGTCACCGTCGCTATCCACCAAGCTGTCACGCAACCGCACCAACGCTGCCAACGGCACGCGGCCCTCGACACCGCGACGCGTTGCCACCATGCGCCACGCATCCAGAACCTCGGGTACAGTCACTTTGGGCACGTCAGCGGACATAAGCCCGAGAATGTTAAGGAGCGCGTGCTGGCGTGTCAAACCCGGCAACCCCGCCGACTCCGGAACCGGACTTCTACCGGCAATGGCCGCGCCAAGCGGGAGCACGCCGGTTCGGCGGGTTTGCCCGCTTTACGCGCGCACGGCAGACTGAACGCCCATCCCACCGGTGCCCAGCCATTATCCTCGCCGTGAACACTCCTTTGTCGCTGTTGCTTGTGCTGGCCTGCGCTGCGGCCGTCGTGGCGTTCATCATTGCCCGGATACGCCGTCCGGGCGATGGACGCCAGCGCGAGATGCAGCAGTTGCTGGATGCCGCCGACGGGCTGGAGACGCGCCTGCGCGCCGCACGCGCGGAGATCACCGCCGTGGTGGGCGAAGACGCCGCCGATCCGGTCCAGGAGGCCCTGCGTGAAATGCTGCGCCAGCGCCTCTGGTTACGCGAACATGGAAAGCGCGCAAGTGTGCAGGAATTGCAAGAGGTACGCGGCTCGATCGAGATGGCCGGCACCCGGATCGAGCAACAACTGGCCCAGATCCAGCAGGCCCGCACTTCGATGGAGTGAGCTCGATGCAGTGAGCGGCGGCAACCCCGCCGTTATCGCCGGCCGCTATTGCCCGGTCTCGCCTGGCCGGACTTCCAGCGGCTGCTCCGACCACGCCTCCACGCTGCCATCGGCGCCATACAGGCGCAGTCCGAGCCAATGACTGCCTGGCTCCACGTCGCCCAGGTTGACGCGTCCGGCAAACCCGACCGCAGGATGGTTCGGATCGTTGCTGAGTTTCCAATAGTCAGCCACGCCGGGGCTGTCCAGCCCGTACTTGACGTCCGCCACCCGTTGCCCGTCCAACAGTACCTCCACGCGCTCCAGCCCCACTCCTTCCTTGAACGCCCAGCCGGTGATTTCGAACGTGCGGCCCACCGTGGCACGGCCGACCGGTTGGTCTATCCAGGCCATCGCCGGAGCAACGCAGGTACCTCTGACAGGGGCTTGGGGATCAAGCTTGAACAGCATAAAACGTTGACTGCCATGGTCGACGTTGATCACCTGAGGCGGCGGCAATGGGCCCACCATCCGGCACAGATCGTGGTAACGACGCAGCAGGTCCTTGTAGGACACGTCGGTGACCGCCTCTACCAGCAGCACCGGCACCTCGCCCCACGGCTTGCCGAACTGTGCTGCCCAGCCGGCACGTCCGGTCGTCTGCAGGTTCCACAAGCGCAACTGCGGTGCGCGGCCATGCTTGTGGTTGAGCGGGTGCTCGAGCACCGGAATTTCCGCGTTGTCCAGGGCAAAACCCAGTTCTGCGCCGACCTTGAAGCTGCCGGCTACGATGCGGGTGCCGGCCGGCATCTGCGCGCGGGTAACGCGCACCGTCTCGGCCAGCTCATCCCATCCGGCAAAATTGGCGGGGTACCATTTTTCCACTGCAGCGCGTTCCCGCACCACAGGTACGGAGACGGCAACGTAATAGCCCAGCACCACGACCAGGCCCAGTCCTGCCGTTGCCCAGGTCGCGACGCGCAACCAGCGCGGCCAGGCCGCCAGCACGGCCGGCAACAGCGGCAACAGGGCCAGATAGCCCGGCAGTGGCCAATGAAAGCTGACCCGTTCGGTATCGGCGAAGAATCCCAGGGTAAAGAAACCCAGCACCAGCAGACCGCCAAGCAACGCAAAGTAACGTGAGACCGGCAGCGCGCTCCTGCTCCCACGCCAACTCGCCATCGCCAGGGCCGCGAACAACAGTGGCGTCACCATCAGCGCCTGGACCGCAATGAACAAAACGCCGTCGAAATGGAATGCCCACGGGTGCCGGTCAACCAGTTGGAATCGCAGGCCGGCGTCGGAGTTGTCCAGGTTCCATGCCACCAGCGGTGCCCACGCTGCCGCACCAATCGCAATGGCGGTCCAGGTACGTGCATCGCGCAGGACCTTGCGACCATCGGTGATGAGCAACAGCGCCAGCAGGCCGACACCGATCACGGCGATGAAGCGGTAGTGGCTCAGCGCTCCGATCGACAGGCCCGCCGCCAACTCCAACGCGACGCCAGCGTCGACCTGCCGCAGCAGTTTCGCTCCCGCGTCCACGCACAACAACGTTGCCACCGCCATCGCCGCATCCGGCAAGGCCAACAGGCCCAAGGTCCCGGACAATGGCAACAACAAGGCAAAGCACCCCGCCTGCCAGCCGAAAGTCTCGCCGTATTCCCGCCGGGTAATCCGCACTACCAGCCACGGCACCACCGCCGCGATCAGCAGGAATGGCAGGCGTAGCCCCAACTCGGTATTGCCTCCCAGGGTCACCCCCAGCCGCGACAGCCATGCGGTCAGGCCGGGCAAGTCGGAGTACGCCGGCGCGAGGTGCTGACCCTCAAGCCAGTAGAAAGTCTCGTCGACGAACGGCGGCAACCTCGCCGCCACCAGAATTTTCAGCGCCAGCACGACCGCGAACAGGCTCCAGAACCAACGTCGTGCCGGTCCCGCGCCATCGGGTGATTGCCCAAGGGCTTCGGTGGACCCCAGCGACGGGGGCGAGTCCGCGTCGAACGAAGATTCCGATGGCGGGAGCTGGGGCGATTGGACTAAGCGCATGGGGTTGCGACCTCGTTACACTCGTTGCGATGACGACACGGGCCGCGATCGGCGGGCCGACCCACGACACTGCCCAAGCTTGGCATTCATCGGCTTGGGCAACTCCCGGAGAGCACCATGGCGGTATCCACCCCGGCAATCGATGCCGGTATCGGTTCGGCGAAGGCACGCATGCTACCGGACCCACTGCGAAATGCGCTTGACGATGCCCAGGCGCAGGTCAATTCACTGGTACTGGGCAAATCCCTCGAGGTGCGGCTGGCATTTGTCTCGCTGCTCTCGCAGGGCCACCTGTTGATCGAGGACCTGCCCGGGCTTGGCAAGACCACCCTCGCCCATGCGTTGGCCGCGACCCTCGGGCTGGACTTCCAGCGCGTGCAGTTCACCTCCGACCTGCTGCCGGCGGACATCGTGGGTGTGTCCGTGTTTGACCCGCAGGCGAGGCGGTTCGAGTTCCATCCGGGACCGGTATTCACCCAGGTACTGCTCGCCGATGAGATCAACCGCGCCCCGCCCCGCACCCAGAGTGCGCTGCTGGAGGCGATGGCCGAACACCAGGTCAGCATCGACGGCGCCACCCATGCCCTGCCCGACCCGTTTTTCGTGATCGCTACCCAGAACCCGGTCGACCTGGCCGGCACCTACCCGTTACCCGATTCCCAGCTTGACCGTTTCCTGCTGCGTCTCACGCTTGGCTACCCCGGACAGGAAGCGGAACGCGAGCTGCTCGCCGGCCGCGATCGCCGTGCGCTGATTGCCCAGGCCCAGCCACGACTGACCCGGGACGACGTCATCGCCATCCGCCGTGCGGTCATCGAGGTGCATGCCAGCACTGCACTGGTCGACTACGTGCAGGCACTGCTTGCCCGCAGCCGCAAGCATCCTGGAGTACGGGTCGGGCTGTCGCCACGCGCCGGACTGGCTTTGCTGCGCGCCGCCCGTGCCCATGCGCTGTTGCTGGGCCGCGACCATGCCCGCCCTGAAGACGTCCAGACGCTGTTCGCGGCTGTCGCTGCGCATCGCCTGGTCGGCGAGGCCGACGCCGGCAGTGACGCCGCGCTGGCAAAATCCATCCTGCATGCGGTCGCCGTGGACTGAGCCGTGACGCCGGGACCTTTGATGCGACGTTGGCACCGCTGGGCATTGGGCTGGACCCGTCCGCGGGAACCCGAAACGCTGCCCGCGCACTTCGATCGGCGCCGCGTGTACGTCTTGCCGACCCGATTCGGCCTGTTTTATGCGGTGCTGCTGGTCACGATGCTGCTGGGCGCGTTGAACTACAACAACAACCCGGCCCTGCTGCTGGGGTTGTTGCTGGCCGGCGCCGGGCTGGCCAGCCTGGTGGCCGCCCAGCTGCAGTTGACCGGTCTGGCGATCGTGGCCATTGATGCGGAGCCGGTTCCGGCCGGCACCGACCTGTTGCTGCGGTTGCATGCCCAGGCCGATGACGGGCGCAGGCGGCGTGGCCTGCAATTGACGCTGGAGCGCATCGACGCTGGCGACGACACCGGGCCTCCCTCGGCCGTACTCAACCTGGACCCGAGCCATGGCCAGGCACAGTTGCCCGTATCCACTGTCCAGCGCGGCTGGTTGGACCTGGGACGGCTGCGCATCGCCACCACTCGCCCGCTCGGCCTGGCGCGCGCCTGGTGCTACATCTGGTCGCCGGTGCCGCTGCTGGTGTACCCACGGCCAGAAACCGACGGACCCGCGCTGCCTACCGGCTCCGGTGACCGGGTGCAAAGCCGGCTGCACCCCAGCGGCGATGATGTCCATCACCTGCGCAGCTACCGTCGCGGAGATTCCCGCCGCGCGATTGCGTGGAAGCCCTCGGCCCGGCGCGATACGTTGCTGGTGCGCGAATACGAACAACCACTGGGCGCGGACATCGTCCTGGACTGGCACCATGCCGGCGCGCTGGGTCGCGAGCAACGGATCGCACGATTGGCACGCTGGGTGGATGAAGCCGAGCGCGATGGCCGCCGCTATCGGCTGGTCTTGCCCGGACAGGTTGCGATCGGACCGGCGCAGGGGCCCATCCATCGTCACGACTGCCTGCGCGCACTGGCGCTGATGCCACATGGCTGAGTCAACGTTGGCAGGGACGCTGGACCCGGGCAGTCGGCGTTGGACGCTGGCGGCTGCTGGCGCCTGCCTGTTCCCCCTGCTGTTGCAGCTGCCGTCGCCGTTGGGATGGCTGGCCGGATCGGCGGCCGTGCTGGTCACCGCGCTGTCATGGCGCAAGCCGCTGCATGTCGTGTGGCGGCTGGGACTCGCGTTCGGCCTGTTGGCGACCTTGCTGGGCATCGCCGGATTCAGCGTTGGCCGCGACACCGGTTGCGCCGTACTGGCGGCCATGCTGGCGGTGAAACCGGCAGAGACCTTCACCGTCCGTGATGCGCGCAGCCTTGTCGGGTTCGCGTTGTTTGGCCCGTTCGCCGCCTTCCTGCTCGATCAGGGACCGCTGACGCTCGCGCTCAGCCTGGTCGGGACGGTGCTTGCGCTGGGTGCGCTGCAACGGCTGGCCGACCTGGAGTCCGGGGACACGATCGATACGGACGTCCGCCGCCGACTTGCCGGAACTGGTCGCCTGCTGGCGATCGGGCTGCCTTTGGCGCTGGCCGCATTCTGGCTGTTCCCACGGCTGGCATCACCGTTGTGGGGCCTGCCCGAGCGTGCATTGGCGCGTACCGGACTATCCGATGAGATGAGCCCCGGCCAATGGATCGACCTGATGGTCGACGACACCCCGGCGTTGCGCGTGCATTTTTTCGGCGCCACCCCACCCACGTCGCAGATGTATTGGCGCGGGCCGGTGCTGGTTGATTTCGACGGGCGCAGTTGGACCCGGTCGCGCCGGCTGACCCGCTCACCGGCGGCAGCGGTAACGCCTGCCGGACAGCGCTGGGACTATGAGGTCGAAATTGAACCCACCGACCGTCGACAGGTGCTGGCGCTGGACCTGCCGCTCGCCGCTCCCGAGGGCACACGGCTCGGCCATGCCTACGGCTTGTTTGCCTCGCGCCCGCTGAGCTCGCTGACCCGCTGGCGGATCCAATCCGCCCCACCGGTCCATTTCGAGCCGCGCCTGTCATCCTCAGTGCGCGAGGCGGCACTCGCCCTGCCCGACCAGTTCAACCCGCGTACCCGCACCCTGGCCCGGCAGTGGCGCGCCGAAGCCGGCAATGACGATGCCCGGATCGTCCAGCGTTCACTGGCCTGGATACGTCAGGACTTCGCCTACACCCTCAGCACCCCGCTCGCGGGGCGGCATTCGGCCGATGAGTTCCTGTTCGATCAGCAAGAAGGGTTCTGCGAACACTTCAGCTCTGCCTTCGTGATCCTGATGCGCAGCGCCGGCATTCCCGCGCGCGTGGTGACCGGTTACGTCGGTGGCCGGCACAACCCGCTGGGCGATTATTGGCTGGTACGCCGCTCCGACGCCCACGCCTGGGCCGAGGTGTGGCTGTCCGGGCGTGGCTGGACGCGCGTCGACCCGACCGCGGCGGTCGCCCCGGAGCGGATCTACGACACCGTCGACGACCTGATGGCCGGGGGTGGCACCAGTGGCCTGTTCGGCCGCATGTTGGGCAACGGCGGCAGCCTGTTCCAGGTGGGCGACTGGATGCGTCGTGGCTGGAATGATCTTGTACTCGGCTTCGATGCACAGCGTCAGTCAAGGATGCTGCGGCCGCTTGGCATCGAACACCTGGCAGGCGCCCGGCTGGGCCTGTTGTTCGTCGTTGCGGCGCTGCTGGCACTGCTGTGGATGGCCTGGTGGAGCCGCCGCGGTGAACGTCAAGCCGATCCGGTACTGCGTGCCTGGCACCAGCTGGATCAGCGCTACCAGCGGCTGGGGCTGGGACGCGAGCCCGACGAGCCCGCAGGCCGATGGGCACGGCGGGTCGGCGGTGTCCATCCACAAGCGCGCGACGAGTTGCTTCGGCTCAGCGAGCGTTTCAGCAATTGGCGTTACGCTAGACTTCTGTCGGGGCAATGTCCCCCAACACAACAGTCGCGGGAGCTTGTTCGAGCGCTGCGAGCCCACCGTCCAACCGGCACGCGTTGACTGCACGCCCTTCGACACGGAGAAACCCATGAACATCCGCCTTGTCATGCTCGCGCTTGCCGCCGCACTGCTGGCCAGCTGTGCCACCCAGCCAATGCCGCTGCAGGGTGAGTTCGCCCAGGTCAGTCCGCGCGATGCCACCACGGCCGATCGCACCGGCGCGCTGGTGCGCTGGGGTGGACGCATCGTGCAGGTCGAGCCGGAATCCAACCGCACCTGTTTCGAGATGATCTCGACCCGGCTCACTGTCCAGGCCCGGCCGTATTGGGCCACCGATGACGTTGGTGGCCGCTTCATCGCATGCCGCGAAGGCTTCTACGACCCGGCATTGTTCCAGGTCAATCGTGAAGTGACCTTTACCGGCAGGATCGACGGTTACGAAACCCGACGGATCGGCGAGTACGACTACCGCTTCCCGCGGGTCGCCGCCGACGTGGTCTACCTGTGGCCGGTCCGCGAGCGGGTGGACGTGATCACCCGTCCGGCGCCGTGGCCGTGGTGGGGCTATTGGTAAGCACACCCCGGTAGCGCAACGTCACGCAGGCGTGCCAAACCGCCCCAGCGGCGCGCCGCCAAGCAAATGCAGATGGATCTGGAACACGGTCTGGCCACCATGCTCGTTGCAGTTCATCACCAGTCGATAACCGTCGTCGGCCAGGCCTTCCCGCCTGGCATATGACGCTGCCGCATGGGCAAGCCGGCCGACGATCACCGCCTGCGCCTCGGTCAGGTCATCGAGGGTCGCGACCGGTGTCTTGGGAACGAACAACACGTGCACCGGCGCTTGCGGGGCGATGTCGCGAAACGCGATCAGGTGCTCGTCCTCGTAGACGATATCGGCCGGCAATTCACGGCGAATGATCTTGCCGAAGATGGTCTGGTCAGTCATGACGCGGCTCCATGGGGTAATGGGCCATTGTCACCCAGCTCGCCGCATGTCGGCTCAGGTCATCTCGCTGCGGCTGCCGAAGGCATGCGACAAGGTGCCGCGATCGACATATTCCAACTCGCCGCCCAGCGGCACCCCGTAGGTCAGGCGACTGGGATGCACCGCGTGCTGGCGCGCAATCTGGCCCACGTAATGCGCGGTTGCCTCGCCTTCCACCGTCGGGTTGGTCGCGATGATCAGCTCCGACACCTCGCCTTCGGCCAGTCGTGCGTCCAGCCGGTCCAGGCCCAGCTCGGCCGGGCCGATACCGTCAAGGGGACTGAGCCGGCCCTGCAGTACGTAATACAGGCCCCGGTAGCCGGTCGCCTGCTCGATGGCGAGACGATCGGCCGGGGTTTCCACCACGCACAGCTGGTGGACATCGCGCGAAGGGCTGGCACAGGTCGGACAGACGTCATCCTCGCTGAAGTCGCGGCAACGCGCGCAGTGGCCGATCTTCACCATCGCCACCGCCAGCGCCTCGGACAGCCGCTGGCCGCCGGCGCGCTCGCGTTCCAGCAGGTGGTACGCCATGCGTTGCGCGGACTTCTGACCCACCCCGGGCAGCACCCGCAACGCTTCGATCAATTGTTCCAGCAGCGGCGAGCTCATCGAAAGTCCGCCCGGACTGATCGCAGCGACATGATCAGAACAGGCATGATCAGAGCAGGCATGATCAGAACGGCAACTTCATTCCCGGCGGCAACTGCATGCCGGCGGTGGCCGAACCCATCTTGTCCTGCGAGGCCGCGTTGACCTTGTTGACGGCGTCGTTGATGGCCGCGGCGACCAGGTCTTCGGTCATCTCCGCGTCGCTGATCACGCTCGGATCGATGCGCACCTTGCGGCACTCCATGCGACCGGTCAGGGTCACGCTGACCATGCCACCGCCAGCGTTGCCGGTGACCTCGACGTTGGCGAGCTCTTCCTGCGCACGCTGCATGTTTTCCTGCATCTGCTGCGCTTGCTGCATGAGTTGGGCAATATTTCCACGCATTTCGTCTACTCGTTTCGGTTATGGATAACGGTTGAGATTGAGGTGCCGCCGGCAATCGTCAAGGTCGCGGGTCAGGCATCGTCAAACGGCCGGATCGAATCGGGAACCACCTTCGCGCCACGCTGGCTGATCAACGCCTGCACCTGGACGTCGTTCAGGAAGGCCTGTTCCGCCGCCGCCTGGCGCTCGTCGCGCGCGCGTTCGTTGCGCTGGTTCAGCGACACCGGTCCATCGGCGCCAGTCATGGGCTGGAATTGAATTTCGGGAACGCGGCCCAGGGCCGGCGCCAATGCTTCGGCGATCTGCCGCACCAGCGCCGGTTTGTTCAGCAATTCATCGGCCGGTGCCAGCGCCAGCGCCAGCACGCCATCGCTGCAGGCGATGAAGCCGACGTGCTCGGCCAACACCCGCGCAGGCCCCTTGAGGCTGCTGGCCATGACCCAGGCATGCCAGGCTGCGGCGTCGTCGATGACGGTGGCATGGGACGGTGGCTGCGTTGATGCCGGCACTGGTTCCGGCACTGGTTCCGATACGGAACTGCTACTGGCCTGGTGCTCCCCTACCGGCTTGACTGCGGCCGGGTAAGAGACCTCCGGCCGGATGCCGGCTTGCTGAACGACTTCGAGCCTTGACTCGGGCTCGGGCTCGGATTCGGCGGCGTGTTCCGCGATCTCCTTGTCTGCAGAAGCGGAGACGGAACCTCGGGTCACGGCCCCCGGATGAGAAGCCGGCTCGCTGCGGGCTGGCGTCGCTGCCACTTCGCGGGCCGCGCCCGGGCCTGCCGGGCGGAACGCGAGCATCCGCAACACGCTCATCTCGAACCCCGCGCGCAGGCTGGGCGCGAGCGCAAGATCGCGACGGCCATTGATTGCCATCTGGTACCACAATTGCACCAGCTCGGCCGGAATGGCGGCGGCCAGCGAATCCACATCGACACCTTCGGCTTCGACCGCCGCGCCGGGCACCAGCTGCCGCACCTGGATCCGGTGCATCGCCTCGGCCAGCGCTTCCAGCACCCCAGCCCAGTCCGGCGAGAACTCCGCCAATGTCGCCACTTCGGCCAGCAACGCCTCACCATCGCCACCGGCCAGCGCCGTCAGCAGCGCGCCAACCCGGGTCTGGTCGACCGTCCCGAGCATGGTGGCTACGGCGGCGTCCGTCAGCTGGCCGCCGGTGTAGGCAATGGCCTGGTCGAGCAACGACAATCCGTCGCGCAGGCTGCCGTCGGCGGCCTTGCTGATCTGGCGCACCGCGCCCGGCTCCACCGCGATGCCCTCGGCGCCCAGGATCTTGTCGATCTGGCCGCTGATCTGGTCCTCGTCCAGGCGCTTGAGGTTGAACTGCAGGCAGCGCGACAACACCGTCACCGGCAACTTCTGCGGGTCGGTGGTGGCCAACAGGAACTTCACGTGCCCCGGCGGCTCCTCCAGCGTCTTCAACAGCGCATTGAAGGCCGACTTGGACAGCATGTGGACTTCATCGATCAGGTACACCTTGACCCGTCCGCGCGACGGCATGTACTGGGCGTTGTCGATCAGCTCGCGGACGTCATCGACGCCGGTGTTGGACGCCGCGTCGATCTCCAGCAGGTCGATGAACCGGCCGGCATCGATGTCCTTGCAGGCATTGCATTCCCCGCACGGTTCGGCCGAGGTGCCGCGCTCGCAGTTGAGCGACTTGGCGAAAATCCGCGCAATGGTGGTCTTCCCGACCCCACGGGTGCCGGAAAACAGGAACGCGTGATGGACCCGGCCGGTATCGAGCGCGTTGCTGAGCGCCCGGACCACGTGCTCCTGCCCCACCAGTTCTGCGAAGCGCTTGGGCCGCCACTTGCGGGCGAGGACGAGGTAGGACATCAATAACCTTGGGCAAGTCCGGAGGAAAGGGTCGCAACGCCATGACAGCAGCGTGCAACCGGTCCGGGCCATTGTGCCACGGCCGGATCCTCCATCGCGGTGGGGCGACGACCCCACGCAACGTGCGACTTGTCCGCGCGTCCCGGCACCGCTAGACTTTGCGGCCCACTACCGATTGGACGTCGTGGCGGGGTCTGAGCGGTTCAGATGCGGAGAGGTGTCCGAGTGGTTGAAGGAGCACGCCTGGAAAGTGTGTAAGCGTCTAAACCGCGCTTCGGGGGTTCGAATCCCCCTCTCTCCGCCAGATATTGCAATTGTCCATGGTGGCCCTGTCGGCCCCTCGCGACGCTAGGTCGAAAACTCCGCCAGGGCCGGAAGGCAGCAACGGTATTGACTGACGCGGGTGCCGAGGTCAGCCGGCAGGGCCACCGCCTTTTTTGAGGCAGCGCCTGTTTGGGTCAGCTCATTTCGAGGGCCGCTACGGCGTCGCTTCGACCCGCAGTGCCGTGGTGTCGCGCAGCGCGACCAGTTCGCCCGGCGTGCCGACCCGGTAGCCGCGTTCGGCGAGCAGCTCACCTTCGCGCGGGCTGCCGTAGTGGTAGAGCAGGCAACGCGCCAGCAGTTCACCCGGGTACTCCCGCTCCAGGTCGGCAATGCCGCTATGGGACGGATTGCCTTGCAGTGCACAGTCGTGGGCGACCAGCTCGTCGGCGTCGGCCATCGTGGCCAGCATTTCCGGGATCGGACGGGTGTCGCCGGTCCAGACCAGGCTGCCATGCAGGCGCAGGCCGAATGCGGTATCGGGCCAGTGGTGGCGGACCGGAAATACCTCCAGCCGCACACCGTCGTGCCAGAAAGCCTCGCCGACCGGGATCACCTGGAACGCGTCCCAGAAATTGGCCCCACCCTCGGCCAGCGCATTGGGGTAGTCGCCGACACGCTGGTGCAGCAACGGCACCAGTTTGGCCGGCACGTACAGGCGCACCCGCCCCCGACGCGCTTCATCAAAATAGCTGCCCACAAACAGACGCTCGAAACCGCCGACGTGGTCAAGATGGGTGTGGGTGATGAACAACGCGCGCGGCATCTGCCCGTAATGGGCAAGATAAGCGGTCAAACCTTCACCGCCGCAGTCGATGGTCAGCCATGGCGCGCCATCGTGCTCGATCGTCGCCATCGCCGAGCCCAACGCGACCGCGGAGGAGTTGCCGACGCCCTGGAACCGCAAGCTCCAACCCATCTCAGTAGCCTCGCGCCCAGATGCGATCGTAGGCATCGCGCAGGCGGACAAAATCGCGCTCGACCGCGACGACCTCACGTGGCCCGCGCAGTTTCAGCAGCGAGCGCTTGAGCCGGGCCAGGTTGCGCTCGCGCCAACGGGTCGCGGGAATCATTATCTGGCTGCGATCCAGGTCGATGACCCAGCCACGTCCAGCGCTATCAAACATCAGGTTATGGGCGTTGAGGTCCGCATGATCCAGGCCCGCACGATGGGCGCGGGCAATCAATCGGCCGGTCTCCTCCCATGGCGCATCACTGCCAGCCACCAGCACGCGATCGGCCAGGCTGCGCACGTTCGGGATGCGTTCGATCAGGATCGCGCACCGATACAGCGCGCCTTCGCGCCGATACATTGCGGCGATCGGCGAGGGCACCGGCACGCCCTTGTCGATCATCGCGCGCGACAGCCGGAACTCGGCGAAACTGCGGGTGCGGTCCGCGCCCTGCCACACATAGCGATCGCGGCTGAGCCTGGCGACCATGCCGCCGCGCAGGTAACGTCGCAGTACGGATGGTCCAAACGGCGCGTCGACAAACCAGGCACCGCCGCGGCCGCCACTATCGACCGGCCGCGCCTTGCCCTCCCACGCGGCAGGAATGAACCATTCGGGTTGCGCTTGCCGGACACGCGTAATGTCGAACAAAATCGCGCCATACCCGCCATCTTCATGGAATGGTGTCAGTCCCTCGGCGGCGTCATACCCAGTCATCCTCCGGAGTCTAGCAATTAGCATCCCTCCTGCACCTGCTTCCATCTGCCTGCTGCGCTTGTCCGCGCTGGGGGACGTCACCCATGTCGTGCCGTTGGTGCGAACCCTGCAGGCGGCATGGCCGGAAACGCGGCTGAGCTGGGTCATCGGCAAGACAGAACAGCGCTTGCTGGAGGGGCTGCCGGGCGTGGAGTTCATCGAATACGACAAGAAGTCCGGAATCGGCGGCATGCTGGCGCTGTACCACCGATTGCGACGGGGTCCGATCGACAACCCGACCTTCGACGTATTACTGCAGATGCAGGTGGCCGCACGCGCCAACCTGTTGTCGGCGGTCATCCCGGCCTCGATGCGCGTGGGCTATGACCCGGCGCGCTCCCGGGACGGGCATGGATTGTTTGTCAATCGGCGTATCCCGGACCGGCCGGGCATCCATGTACTCGATGCCATCGGCAGCTTTTGCGAGCCCCTCGGGCTGACCCAGGCCCGGGTGCAATGGGATTTGCCGGTACCCGAGCAGGCGCGGCAATGGGCCGGCGCGCAATGGCCCACCGACGACACCCCGACTCTGATGATCTCGCCGTGCGCCAGCCATGTCCTGCGCAACTGGCGGCCCGACCGCCACGCCGCCGTTGCCGATCACGCGATCGCCCGCGGGTGGCGAGTGGTGCTGTGTGGCGGACGCAGCGAGTTGGAGCGCCAGACCACCGACGCCATCGTCGCTGCGATGCGCGGTGACGCGCTGGACCTGGTGGGCAAGGACACCCTGAAACAATTGCCGGCGCTGCTGGAACGCGCCGACCTGGTGATGACCCCGGACTCGGGCCCGATGCACATCGCCAACGCGATGGGAACGAAAGTCCTGGGCCTGCACGCAGCCAGCAACCCGGCGCGCAGCGGTCCTTACAGTGATCGCCGTTACTGCGTGGACCGCTATGACGATGCCGCGCGCAAGTATCGGGGCAAACCTGCCAGCCAGCTCCGCTGGGGCAGCAAGATCGAGCAGGACGGGGTGATGGACCTGGTCAGCGTCGACGATGCGGTCGCGGCGTTTGAACGCTTCCTCGCCGACCACCCGGGATGTCGCCAGCGGGCAGGCGGCTAGCGCGCTCGCTGGCAGTCCGCTGTCAGGGCGCGTCGCCGCCTTTGTAGTCCTGGTAGGACTTCTCCTCGACATACGAAGACCCCAGGGCGAGGTTGATTTCGCGCTTGAGCCGGGCGCGCTCGTCATTCTCGAAATAGACGCTGCGGGCCAGCTTGATGAAGTCGGCGTCGAACTGCTGCGCCTTCTCCTTGATCCGGATGTCGTCCTCGATGACCCACAGGCGCTCGTTGACCGCCTTGAGTTCCGTGCGCAGGCGGATCACGTCCTTGTCGGCCGCGGGGTGCGCCAACCAGGTCTTCTGCAGCGCCGACAGCTCGTTGTGGATGTTCGCCAGCTTGGCGGCATCGGTCATGCGCTCGGACTTGATGGTCAGGATCGCAATCTTGTCGAGCAACTCACCGAATGAAACGGGGACCAGGATTTCAGACATGGGACAGACCGGGATAAGGGGGTCCACCAGTCTAGCGTCGAGCAGCGGAACCCAGGCAGCTTGTCGACCCGCGCTGCGGCCCGTATCATTGCGCCCCCACGACCCGGGTTTCGCGGTCGTGGCACACCGGAGAGGTGGCAGAGTGGTCGAATGTACCTGATTCGAAATCAGGCGTACGTTTATAGCGTACCGGGGGTTCGAATCCCCCCCTCTCCGCCAGATATCGCGAAAGGGCTGTCCTGACAGCCCTTTTTGCTGACAAACTGGTTGCCTTCCCGGACTCGGACGTCCTTTCCGCTGCCCGGCTGCTGACCATCGCTGGCCGGCCAACGACGATCACTCCGTTTTATTCTGCGAAGGGTTTTCGACAACAGGATCTGCATGATCGAATTCGGACACCTGACGCACCCTGGCCTGCGTCGTGAGCTCAATGAAGACAGCTATTACGGCGACAGCGAGCTGGGCCTGTGGCTGGTAGCCGACGGCATGGGCGGCCACGAGTATGGCGAAGTCGCCAGCGCACTGGCGCGCGAGACCATCGTGCGTGAAATCCGCGATGGCACCCCACTTGCCCAAGCCATCCGCATCGCCGACGAGGAGATCATCCGCGTCTCACGACGGCGACGCGATGCGCTGCCCATGGGGACCACCGTGGTTGCAGCGCGCATCAGCGGCACCCGGTTCGAGGTGGTCTGGGTCGGCGACAGCCGGATCTATCTGTGGCGTGAGGACCAGCTGACCCAGCTGTCCCGGGATCACAGCTACGTGCAGGAGCTGATCTCCACCGGTGCCATCACCCGCGAGCAGGCCCGCCACCACCCGCATCGCAACGTCGTCACCCAGGCGCTGGGAGTGACCGGTCCCAGCAGCCTGGACGTCGCCATGATGTCGGGGGAACTGCTGCCGGGCATGCAGTTGCTGTTGTGCAGCGATGGGTTGACCGAGGAGGTCGACGACCAGCAGATCGCGCGGGTACTTGCCCACGCCGACTGCAGCGCCCAGGAATGCGTCGACACCCTGGTGGCGGCCGCGCTGGATGGCGGTGGCTCCGACAACATCACCGCGATCCTGGTCCGCAGCCATTAGGCAACACCTGAACAGTTGTCGTCATCCCCGCGCCCGACTGGACTTCCTGCGGTCGAAGGCGGATCCATGGACGCCAAACCGCTGACTAGACGGGCTCGGCGGCATCCCACACCGCAACACCGGCCCGTTTGCGCAGGCTTTCCAGTCGCACCTCGTGCGCAGCCAGCTCATCGGCCTGCACCACGACCGACGGCCGCGACCGCATCGAGTCATCCGGTTTGAACAGCACTGCCGCGACCGCTCCCGGTGCCGGCTGCGGGCTGGCGAACCCGATCTCTTCCTGTCCCGAGGTCAGCCCGATATAGACTTCGGCCAACAGCTGCGCATCCAGCAACGCACCGTGCAACTGGCGGTGCGCATTGTCCACGCCAAGCCGCCGGCAGAGCGCATCGAGTGAGTTGCGCTGCCCCGGGAAGCGCCGACGGGCCAGCAACAGCGTGTCCTCTATCGCGCAACGCTCACCCAGGCCGCCGTGGCCGCCACCCACCAAGCGCAGCTCGTTGTCCAGGAAGCCGACGTCGAAGGCCGCGTTATGGATCACCAGCTCGGCGCCGTCGATGAAGGCAATGAATTCATCGACGATGTCCGCGAAAACGGGTTTGTCGGCCAGGAACTCCAGGGTCAGGCCGGTGACTTCCTGCGCACCCGGCTCAAACTGGCAGTCAGGCTTGAGATAACGGTGGAACGTACGCCCGCTTGGGCGCCGCTCCAGGAACTCGACGCAACCGATCTCGACCACCCGGTTGCCGCGCTCCCAGCTCAGCCCGGTGGTTTCGGTATCAAGCACGACCTGGCGAAGCGACATCTCAACCCACCCCGTGGGGTGCACGCCCCTTGAAGCGGGTGGCCTCGTCGCGCGCCAGATCATCGACACGTTCGTTGTCCGGATCACCGGAATGGCCCTTCACCCATCGCCAATCAATCTGATGGGCCACCGTCGCCGCTTGCAGGCGCTCCCACAGGTCGCGGTTCTTGACTGGCGCGCCGGCCGCCGTCTTCCAGCCACGGCGCACCCAGTTGGCCATCCACTGGGTGATGCCCTGGCGGACGTACTGGGAATCGGTATGCAGGGTGACCACGCACGGACTGCGGAGTGCTTCCAGCGCGGAGATGGCCGCCATCAATTCCATACGGTTGTTGGTGGTGTCCGCTTCACCGCCAGTCAGTTCACGCTCCACCCCATTGCAGCGCAACAACGCCGCCCAACCGCCCGGCCCCGGATTGCCCAGGCAGGCACCATCGGTATGGATCTGTACGTTACGGGCGACCGGGGCGGACACGTCGACAGGGTGTCCGGCCGCGGGCGGTTTTTCCATGGTGTCGCAGATGTCTTCAGTCATCGGGGCATTATCACCGAGCACGGCGGGCAGGTCTGCCCCGATGGTGAGGATTCAGACCAGCGTCCCGCTTGCCAGCGCAACTGGCGCAGCGGCGTGGGTGTTACTGATGCAAGCACCCGCTTGCTTACCGTGAACGCCATCGCCGCGCGAAACCGATCCACAGCAGCCACCCCGGTCTCGCCAGTGCCGACGCGCCAATGCGGGCCCAGCCATTGCAACCGGATCGAGCTGCCGGAAAACCCGGTTTGCCGCAGCACCCGTTGCCACCGGCCCGGGTCGCGGGCCCGCAAGCCGGTGCCCATCCAGCGAAAACGGTACGGCGTCCAGGGATTCAGGGTCGCCAACCAGAGCGTACCGCCCGGCGCCAGCACGCGCGCGCATTCCTCCAGCAATGCCAGCCCACCATCACCGTCATCGAGCGCGTGCTGCAGCAGCACCGCCCCGCAGGTCTCCGTGGCCAGCGGCAATGGCAAGGCACAGCGCACCGTTCCGACCAGATCGTGCTGGTTGCGGTGCAGCACAATCCCACGACGACCAGCGACCGGGGGCACCGCCGCCGGCACCCCGATCCAGAGCCAGGGCATCGCCGGACACGCATCCAATACCCGCTTGACCGCAGCGGCTTCAGCTGCCGGCAACCCGCCTCCGGCTTCACTGCCAAACCAGTCGAGCCCGCCAGATGCGCTCGACTGGAGTTGACGATCGTGCTTGAACGCAGGCATGGTCGCGGATTCTCGCATCGCCGGTGGCTTGGCAGGCTCTGCATTGTGCGGCATTGCGCTGCGCGTCGCCGGCAACCCGAAGGAGTCCCTGGATGCTTCTGCACGCCCTGCCTGCATTCAACGACAACTACATCTGGCTGCTCGATGACGGCAATGGCGGCAGCCTGATCGTCGATCCCGGCCAGGCTGGGCCGGTGTTCACCGCGGCCGATGCCGGCATGTCACCTACCGGGATCCTGTTGACCCACCACCACCCCGACCACATCGGCGGATTGGCCGACCTGTTGGCGCGCTGGCCTGGCCTGCCGGTGGTCGCGGCACATGACCCGCGAATCGAGCTGGCGACGATCCGGGTGGCCGATGGCGACCGGTTCACCCTTGGCGCACGCCGGTTCGAGACGATTGCAGTACCGGGCCATACCACCAGTCACCTGGCCTATTTCTGTGCCGACACCGCTGCCAGCGACCCCGTTCTGTTCAGCGGCGACACCTTGTTCAGCCTGGGTTGCGGGCGTCTTTTCGAAGGTAGTCCGTTGCAGATGCACCAGTCATTGTCCCGACTGGCCCACCTGCCGGGGCCGACGCGGGTTTGTTGCGGCCACGAATACACCCTGTCCAACGCGGCGTTTGCGCGCGTGGTCGAACCCCACAACACGGCGCTCCAGCGCCGCATCCTGGAAGTCCAGTCCATGCGCGATGCCGCCAAGCCAAGCCTGCCCAGCACGATCACCAGCGAACTGGCGTGCAATCCTTTCCTGCGTTGCGCAGAGCCGGCCGTGGTCGCTGCTGTACAACACAGGCTGGGCCGCGCCCCAAGCGACGCGGTAGAGGTGTTCGCAGGATTGCGACAATGGAAGGACGGGTTCGGCGGATGAGTCGGCCCGGCCCTGGACGCCGGCTCAAAGTCGGCGCACCCCGCTCCACGCGCCCCCTGTTGGCCATGTTGTTGGCCATGTTGTTGGCCATGTTGCTGGCGATGTCGCTGGCAGTGCCGGTGAGCGCAGACGAGACCAACCCCGGATCGACAGCTGCGGCAGCGGGCCCTGATACGGCCGAGTCGGCCAGTAGCGCCGCCACCGTCACCGCTCGCAGCGGGCTGGATATTTACCAACAGTTCCGGGCGGGCCTGGCTGATCCATCCTGCGGAACCGACGTCAGCGCGCGCTGGAGCAAGCACTACGCTGCCGCACCCAAGCGCCTGGCCTCGCCCGGTGACGATACATTGCTGCTGTTCGGCTACGTGCTGGACGCCGTTCGCGGCGCGGGCCTGCCCAGCGAGTACGCCCTCATTCCGTTCGTGGAGAGTGGCTATCGCCCCGAGGCGCGCAGCCCCCAGGGGCCTGCCGGGCTGTGGCAGATGATCAAGCTCACTGCGCGCAGCCACAATGTATCGATTCGCAAGGGCTACGACGGGCGCCTGTCACCAGTGGATTCCACCCGCGCCGCGGTGCGCTACCTGAAGACACTGCACGGCATGTTCGCCGGTGACTGGCGCTTGGCGGTGATGGCCTACAACGCCGGCGAGTACCGGATATTCTCCGCGCTCGACAAGGGCGGCCAGGTCGCGCGTGACGCCGACCCCGAAGCGCTGCCGGGACTGCCGGACATCACCCATGCCTACGTGCGCAAGCTGCACGCCCTGGCCTGTGTCCTGGGCGATGCCGACGACCGGGACCCCTGGGTAAAGGCGATGGATCGGCCGGTGCCGCACTTGAAGGCGATGCCGGTGGCCGAGAACGTGCACGCGATTTCGGATTGGGCTGCGCGCAACGACCAGGACCCCAAACGCCTGGCTCGCCTCAATCCGGTGTTCCGTGATGGCCGGATCAGCCATGCCGGCGACACACCGGTTCGCTTGCTGGTACTGGCCACCAGCCTGAATTAGGCATTGGCGGCATGGGTACAATAAGAGGTTGCCCGACCGCCCCGGTCGCGGCCCAGCTCAACCAGGAGCCACCATGGGTTTTCTTCAAGGCAAGCGCGCGCTGATTACCGGCATCGCCAGCGAACGCTCGATCGCCAGCGGCATCGCCGAGGCGATGCATCGCGAAGGCGCGGAACTGGCCTTCACTTACCTCAACGACAAGATGCGCCCGCGGGTGGAGAAAGCCGCCGCCGCACTGGGCAGCGACATCGTGCTTCCGCTGGACGTGTCCAGTGACGAGCAGATTGCCGCCTGTTTCGAGCAACTCGGCCAGCGCTGGGACGGGTTCGACATCCTCATCCATGCCATCGCATTCGCCCCGCGCGAGGCGATCGAGGGTGAGTTCCTGGACGGCTTGACCCGCGAGAACTGGGCCGTGGCCCACGACATCTCGGCCTATTCGCTGGCGGCCATCTCCAAGGCCGCCCGCCCGCTGATGGCCGGCCGCAACGGGGCGGTCCTGACCCTCAGCTACCTGGGCGCCGTGCGTGCGCTGCAAAATTACAACGTAATGGGCGTGGCCAAGGCCAGCCTGGAGGCGACGGTTCGCTACCTCGCACTAAACCTGGGACCGGAAGGCACGCGCGTCAATGCAATCTCCGCCGGTCCCATCAAGACGTTGTCGGCTGCGGGTATCTCCAATTTCCGCAAGATGCTCGGCCAGTTCGAGAAGAACGCGCCGCTGCGCCGCACGGTCACCATCGAGGACGTCGGCAACACCGCGGCGTTCCTGTGTTCGGACCTGGCAGCAGGCATTACCGGCGACGTGGTGTACGTCGATTCGGGCTACAACATCCTGGGCATGACCGGAGTCGGCGACGCCGACTGAAGCACCGGGAACTGAAGCCGCGCAAACTGAAACCACGAGATCCAGTCCGGCGCCAGGCCGGACTGGATCTTTTTTTACAGGTTCTGCTCGATCACCTTGACCTGCATCCGCTGACGCAACGTCTTGATCAACGCCTGCACATCCTCGATCCCGGCCACCTGGGAGAGCTGTTGCCGCATGATCTCGCGCTGTTGCGGCGGCAATTGCTCGTCACTCCCCGCCGCCACCTTGTCCACGGTAAACAGGACAATCCGGTTGTCGTCCAGCACGTCGTAGCCACCGGCAACCTTTCCTTCGGCAGCTGCCTGCACGGCGAAAATTGCTTCCGACACACCGTCAGCAATCAGCGGTGCGCCGCGCGGCACCCCGGGGATCACCTGTGGCTCGGGCAATTGCTCGGCAGCCACCAATACGGCAAGGGACTCACCACCATCCAACCGGGCAAGGAGGGTCTCCGCACGCTTGGCAGCCGCCTGCTGCGCCTGGTCAGCCTTGAGGGCCGCGACCACATCGCTGCGCACCTCATCCAGTGGTCGTGCATGCTCGGGCTGGTGACTTGTCACCCGGAGCCATACGTTGTGACCAGGCTCGATCTCGATCGGATCGCTGACGGTGCCGTCCTGGACCAATGTCTCGGAGAACGCCGCACGCTTGAGCGCCGGATTCGCCGCCAGGCCTTCGCTGGCTTGTTCGTTAAACGGACCCAACTGCTGGACTGAAAGGTTCGCCGCCTCCGCCGCCGGCTCAAGCACGCCGGGGCTTCGCAACACCGCATCCACAACACGGCTGGACAGGTCGTTGAACATGCGGTCACGTTCCGCAGTGACCTGCTCGAGCGCCAATGCATCGCGGACGTCCTCGAAGGACTCCCGCGCGCCAGCCTTGACCTCACGCAACTTGATCACATGCCAGCCAAACTCGCTCCTGACGGGCTCGCTGACCTGGCCAGGCTCCAGTGCGAACAACGCGTCCTCGACGGCACCGGGCATCATGCCTTTGCCAATCCAGCCCAGGTCCCCGCCGCTGGCCCTGGAGCCACTGTCATCACTGTTGGCCTCCGCGAGCGCGCCGAAGTCGGCCCCTTCCGCGCCGGCCTTGGCGGCAAGTTCACGCGCCTTGGCCTCTATCGCCGCGGCGTCCGCGCCTTCGTCGACCTGCAACAGGATGTGCGATGCGAGGCGCTGCTCCGGTTCGGCGAACTTGTCCTGTTGCTCTTCGTAGAGCTGGCGCAAGGTCGCTTCGTCGGCCGGCGGCGGTTCCGGCATCGCCTTGCGATCCAACGAGATGTACTCGACAGAGACGCTCTCGGGCGCAATGTAATCGACCGCATGCGCGTCGTACCACGCTTGGATCTCGGCCGGCGTCGGCTCGGCATCCGCAGCGGACGCTTCCGGTGCGGGCACGACCACCAGGCTCACGTCACGCCGCTCGCCCATCAGCTTGACCAGACGTGCCATCTCGCTGTTGGTAATGAAGTTGCTGCCGGCGATCGCGTTGGCCAGCAGGCTCTGCTTCAGGCTTTGGCGCACCATCGCATCGAACTGCGCCGGCGACTGCGCGGGCACCTGCGACGCCAGCGCAAGCTGGTAACGCTGCGGGTCGAATTTGCCGTCGACCTGGAACGCCGGGATCTGCTGGATCTCGTTGCGCACCATCGCATCACTGATGGCGATGCCTGAGGCGTCGGCGGCCATGGTCTGGACGCGCTGGCTCACCAATGAATCCAGAACCGCGAGCTTGTTGGAGGTCTCCGCGAAATCGCGCGAGTCGAACGCGTCGCCCTGTGCCGTGCGTTGCTGCTGGCGCACCCGTTGGAACTGGTCCTGGAACTCGTTGGTCGTGATCTCCTCTTGACGCCACAACACCGACACCGGCCAGAACGACGGAGCCGACGTCCACCAGGCAGGCGGTGCCTTGATGACGGCCACAGTGGAACTGCTGCCCTGGACCATGTACTGGTCCAGTCCAAACAGGGCGAAGGGGACGATCAACACGCCCATGATCGCCATGGCGATCCAGCCAGTAGTTTTGTCTCGGAGTTTTTGCAGCATGATCCCGTCGCGTCGAGTGCGGAAGCCGTACAGTTTAACGTGCTTGCGCGCCGAAAGTCGGGCCGCCCCATGCTAAAAAAAACAGGCCCCTCGATTGCTCGAGGGGCCTGGGTATAAATGGCGGAGTGGACGGGACTCGAACCCGCGACCTCCGGCGTGACAGGCCAGCATTCTAACCAACTGAACTACCACTCCGCACTTGGAACTCTGTCGACCCGGTGCTTGGTGGGTGCTGAGGGTTTCGAACCCCCGACCCTCTCCGTGTAAAGGAGACGCTCTACCACTGAGCTAAGCACCCTGCGTGCAGTGCCGATGCCAGAACATGCACATCGGCGGGCGAGCCACTTAGTTTACAGCGTCTTTTAGTGCTTTGCCAGCCTTGAAAGCCGGATTTTTCGATGCCTTGATCTTGATGGCTTCGCCGGTCTTCGGGTTGCGGCCCTGACGAGCAGCGCGCTCGCGAACCTGGAACGTGCCGAAGCCAACCAATGTGATCGTGTCGCCCTTCTTCAGCGTTTTGGTAATGACGCTGACCATGGCGTCCACGGCGCTGGCAGCGTCGGTCTTGGACAGTTCTGCAGCGTCGGCGACGGCAGCAACAAAATCACCCTTATTCATGCGTTTGGACTCCTGAGCGGATCGAGAACCGCGAAATTGAGAATCGGAATGCTACCGCGCGCAGCAGTACCCCGATCGACCTTGCCGCATCACAGTCCCGCGTGGGCGATGCGATGCGGCTCCCCGTCGTTATACCAGTGGGGTTTTACTCACGCAAGGCGGAAACCCAGCAACGACGCGGGTTTCAGCCCATTTTGCGTAATATTCGGCAACCTGGACGATCAATGCTTGACGTCTGCACGCGTGACAGGCTTGCGTTTTGAGGGTGGCGGGGGCCCATCTTGCTGGGGCGGCGCCATGGGGACGAGGGGGCGCTCCAATGCGATGTCGAGCACTTCGTCGATCCAGCGTGCGGTCAGGATTTTGAGGCCATCGGTCACGCTCTTGGGCAAATCGACCAGATCCTTCTTGTTCTCCTCAGGAATGATCACCGTGGTGATCCCGCCGCGCAGCGCTGCCAGCAGCTTTTCCTTGAGGCCGCCGATCGGCAGGACGCGACCGCGCAGGGTGATTTCACCGGTCATCGCTACCTCGGCCCTGACCGGGTTCCTGGTCAGGGTCGACACCAACGCCGTCGTTATCGCGATCCCGGCGCTGGGGCCGTCCTTGGGCGTCGCGCCTTCGGGCACGTGAATGTGGACATCCTGCTTGTGCAGGAAATCCAGGTCGATCCCCAACCGCTCGGTGCGCGCACGCACCACCGACAGCGCCGCCGAAGCCGACTCCTTCATGACGTCACCCAGTTGGCCAGTCAGCAGCAGCTGACCCTTGCCCGGTACCAGCGTGGTCTCCACCTGCAACAACTCGCCGCCAACCTCGGTCCATGCAAGGCCGGTGACCAGTCCGATTTCGTTGTGCTCCTCGGCGCGCCCGAAGTCGAACTTGCGAACGCCCAGATACTTGTCCAGATTCTTCGAGCTGACGGTAAGTGCCGTCTTCCTGGCGGCGGGCTTCGGTCCGGCGAGCGCAATGTCCTTGACCACCTTGCGGCAGATCTTGCCGATCTCCCGCTCCAGATTGCGGACGCCGGCTTCGCGCGTGTAATAGCGCACGATGTCGCGCACCGCCGATTCGGCCACCTTCAACTCGCCAGGCCTCAGCCCATTGGCCGTGAGTTGCTTGGGCAGCAGATAGCGCATGGCGATACTGAGCTTCTCCTCCTCGGTGTAACCGGGGATCCGGATCACCTCCATCCGATCGAGCAACGGACCCGGGATGTTGAGGGTGTTGGAGGTGGCCACGAACATCACCTCGCTCAGGTCCAGGTCAACTTCCAGGTAGTGATCGTTGAAGGCGTGGTTCTGCTCGGGATCAAGCACCTCCAGCAACGCCGAGGACGGATCGCCGCGGAAATCCATCGACATCTTGTCGATCTCGTCGAGCATGAACAACGGATTCCTGGTGCCCGCCTTGCTCAGGTTCTGCACCACCCGGCCCGGCATGGAACCGACATAGGTCCGGCGATGGCCGCGGATCTCGGCCTCGTCGCGCACCCCGCCCAGCGACATGCGCACGAACTTGCGGTTGGTCGCCCGCGCGATCGATTGGCCCAACGAGGTCTTGCCCACGCCCGGTGGCCCGACCAGGCACAAGATGGCGCCCTTCATCCGCTTCACCCGCGTCTGCACCGCCAGGTACTCCAGGATGCGTTCCTTGACCTTCTCCAGCCCGAAATGGTCCGCGTCCAGCACATCCTGGGCCGCCGACAGATCCTTGCGTACCTTGCTGCGCTTCTTCCACGGCACCCCCAGCACCCAGTCCAGGTAGTTGCGCACCACGGCGGCCTCGGCCGACATCGGTGACATCTGCTTGAGCTTGTTGAGCTCGGACTTGGCCTTTGCCTCCACCGGCTTGGGCATGCCGGCCGCGGCGATCTTCCGGGTCAGCTCCTCGATGTCGTTGGGCGCGTCGTCGATGTCGCCCAGCTCCTTCTGGATCGCCTTCATCTGCTCGTTGAGGTAGTACTCGCGCTGGCTCTTCTCCATCTGGCCCTTGACCCGGCCGCGGATGCGCTTCTCCAGCTGCTGGACATCGATTTCACCGTCAACCAGGCCCACCAGTTGTTCCATCCGGGCTCCGATGCCGTGGGTTTCCAGCAGCGTCTGCTTGTCACTGACCCGCGCGCCAAGATGGGCGGCGATGGTGTCGGCCAGGCGACCGGGCTCCTCGATGCCCGACAAGGTCTGCATCAACTCTGGCGGCAGCTTGCGGTTGGTCTTGACGTACTGCTCGAACAAGCCCATCAGCGAGCGCATGATCGCCTCGATCTCACGTTCATCGCGATCGGTTTCGGGCGCAATGACGCGAGCCTGCCCGATGAGCGTGCCGTCCACCTCCACGACCTGTTCGACCCGCACCCGCGACACGCCCTCCACCAACACCTTGATGGTGCCGTCGGGCAGCTTCAGCAGCTGCAACACATGGGCCAGGGTGCCGATCTCGAACAGATCCTCGGCGCCGGGGTCGTCGGTCTCGGCACTCTTCTGCGCGACCAACAGGATCTGCTTGTCCGCCGCCATGGCCTGGTCGAGTGCCTGGATCGATTTGTCGCGCCCGACAAACAGCGGAATCACCATGTGCGGGAACACGACGACATCGCGCAGCGGCAACACCGGCAAGTTGAGCAGTTCGCCCGCGGGGGGCTGGATATCGGTGGATCGGGTCATGGGAACTCCGGGTCGTACAGACAGCCGTGCCAATCAGGCACGGTCGGTAAAAAGAGGATGCACCGGATTTGCCGGTCATGGACTGGGTTATGGGGGCCGGCGCGGAAGGTTGCAAGAGAACCCGATCCGTCTGGGTCGCACTGGTCAGCAAACCCCCAAACAAATCAGCCGCTTGCATGGGCAAGCGGCTGATCTGGACAAACTGGGGGCTGCGCCGGTTTAGCTGCGCCGGTTCAGTCGCCCGCCGCCGCCTTCTGCGGGGCCACCGGCGGCGCTTCGTAGATCAGGTAGGGCTCGGTCTTGTGCTCGATGACGGACTCATCCACCACGACCTTGCTGACGTTCTCCAGCGACGGCAACTCGTACATCGTGTCCAGCAACGCAGACTCGACGATCGTGCGCAGTCCGCGCGCGCCGGTCTTGCGCTTGAGCGCCTTGCGCGCGATCGCCACCAGCGCATCAGGGCGGAACTCAAGCTCCACCCCTTCCATGTCGAACAGCTTCCTGAACTGCTTGGTGATCGCGTTTTTGGGCTCGGTCAGGATCGTGATCAATGCCTCCTCGTCCAGCTCCTCCAGGGTCGCCACCACCGGCAGCCGACCGACGAACTCGGGGATCAGGCCGAACTTGATCAGATCCTCGGGTTCAACCTCGGCCAGCACCTTGCCGATCTCGATCTTGCGCTCGCTGGACTTGACCTTGGCGCCGAAGCCAATGCCGCCGGCCTCGGTGCTGCGCTGCTGGATGATCTTGTCCAGCCCGGCGAACGCGCCGCCGACGATGAACAGGATGTTGCGGGTATCGACCTGCAGGAATTCCTGCTGAGGATGCTTGCGCCCGCCCTGCGGCGGCACGCTGGCCACGGTTCCCTCGATCAGCTTCAGCAATGCCTGCTGCACGCCCTCGCCCGAGACGTCCCGGGTGATGGACGGGTTGTCGGACTTGCGCGAGATCTTGTCGATCTCGTCGATGTAGACGATTCCCTGCTGCGCTTTGTCGACGTCGTAGTCGCACTTTTGCAGCAGTTTCTGGATGATGTTCTCGACATCTTCGCCGACATACCCGGCTTCGGTCAGGGTCGTTGCATCAGCCATCGTGAACGGCACGTTGAGCATCCGCGCCAATGTCTCGGCCAGCAATGTCTTGCCCGAACCGGTGGGCCCGACCAGCAGGATGTTGGACTTGGCCAGCTCGACATCGTCGTTCTTCTGCCGGCTCTCGATGCGCTTGTAATGGTTGTACACCGCGACCGCGAGGGTGCGCTTGGCGCGCGTCTGGCCGATCACATACTCGTTCAGGACTTCCAGAATTTCCTTCGGCTTGGGCAGGTGGCTGCGCGCCGACTGGGCCTTTTCCTCAAGCTCCTCGCGGATGATGTCGTTGCACAGCTCAACGCATTCGTCGCAGACGAACACGCTGGGGCCCGCAATCAGCTTGCGCACCTCATGCTGGCTCTTGCCACAGAACGAGCAATAGAGAATTTTGTTGCTGTCGCCGGTGCTCCGGCCCTGTCGGTCATCGGTCATGCGCTTGCCTGAATGATCATTTGCCGGATACGCCGTGGCGCGACCATCGCGTCGCGGCATAGCCAGAGTGCTTCGGCCCGAGAATAGCACAGCGTACCAAGCCGCTTCCGGCGTGGTTCCGTGCTAATAAATCGTCCGGGAATCAGCGGTTTAGCGGCCCATCCAAGCTCGGCCGAGCGCCATCTGCGGGATGCGGATCGTGCGGTCAATTGGCCTGGATCGACTCTTCCGGGCGCCGCTCCAGCACCTCGTCGATCAGCCCGTAGTCGCGCGCCGCCTCGGCGCCCTTGAAGTTGTCGCGTTCGGTATCACGCGCAATCGTCTCCAGCGCCTGACCGGTGTGCCTGGACAGCACCTCGTTGAGCTTCTGCTTCAACGCCAGGATCTCGCGGGCGTGGATCTCGATGTCGCTGGCCTGGCCCTGGAAGCCGCCGAGCGGCTGGTGGATCATCACCCGCGAGTTGGGCAGCGCGTAACGCTTGCCCTTCGCGCCCGATGCCAGCAACAGCGCCCCCATCGAGGCCGCCTGGCCGACGCAGATCGTGCTCACGTCCGGGCGGATGTACTGCATGGTGTCGTAGATCGCCATGCCGGCGGTGACCACGCCACCGGGTGAGTTGATGTAGAGGCTGATGTCCTTTTCGGGGTTCTCGGCCTCCAGGAACAGCATCTGGGCAACGATGACGTTCGCCACGTGGTCGTCGATCGGACCGACCAGGAAGATCACCCGCTCCTTCAGCAGCCGCGAATAGATGTCATAGGCGCGCTCGCCGCGGCTGGTCTGTTCGACCACCATCGGAACGAGGTTGAGGGCTTGGGTCTTGTTATCCATCGAGACGAACCTTGGCTGCTGTTGTAGGAGTTGGCCCAGTCGACTTGGGGCCGACCAGGCCAAAGCGCAAGACGCGCCGGGGGAATACTACTGGCGGATCGCGTCGGTGAAGGCCAGTGGCTGCTCGGTGTGCTGCGCACGCTCGGCGATCCAGTCGATCACCTGCTCCTCCATCACCCGGCCCTGCAAACCGGACATCAGCTGGCGATCGTTGCGGTACAGATCGATCACCTGCTGTGGCTCCTCGTAAGTGGAGGCAATCAGGTTGAGCGTCTCGTTGACCCGTTTGGGATCCAGCTTGAGTTCGTTGCGACGCGCGACCTCTCCGACCAGCAGGCCCACCAGGACCCGCTTGCGAGCAGGCTCCAGGAACCTCTGATGGGCATCGGCGGGCAACTCGACGTTGCCGCCCTGGCGGCGCGCCTGCTCCAGGGCCTGGTTGGCCATGTCGCGTGCCTCGTTCTCGACCAGCTTGGGAGGCATCTCCGTTTCCGAGTAGGCAGCGACCAACTGCTCGCCCACCTCGCGCCGCAGACGGTTCATCAACGCACCCTTGAGCTCACGCTCCAGGTTGCTGCGGATGTCGCTGCGGAACTGCTCCGGCTCGCCACTGTTGATGCCGAAGCTCTTGATGAATGCCTCGTCCACTTCCGGCAGGTTCGGCTCCGACACCTTGCCCACCTTCAGGTCGACGGCAACGGTCTTGCCGGCAAACTGCGGCACCCGCCAATCGGCCGGGAAATCGATCTGCGCCTGCTTCTGTTCGCCCGCCTTCATTCCCACCAGGGCCGACTCGATCGCCGGCATCATCGTGCCGGACCCGATAACGGTGGTCCCGCGCTCGACACCCTCGGCCGGCATCCGCTCGCCATCGACGGTGGAGAACGTTTCCAGTTCGACCGCGTCATCGGCCTTTGCGCCGCGCTCGACCACGTCCCAGGTGCGCCGTTGCAGGCGCAGGTTGGCGATCATGGTGTCGATATCGTCGTCCTTCACCTCCGAGGTGTGGCGCGTCACGTTGAGCTTTGCCACGTCGACATCACCGAAGTCCGGCACCACCTCGAAGGTCGCCACGTACGCCAGGTCATCCGCGTCGTTGACCGGCTCGATGGCCGGATTGCCGGCAATCTGCAACGACTGCTCGCGTACCGCCTCGCCGAAGCTGGAGCGAACCAGGCCGTCGAGCACCTCGGCGCGAACCTGCTTGCCGAAGCGCTGCTCGATCACCTTGGCCGGAATCCTGCCGGGGCGGAAACCCTTGATCTTTGCGCCACGCGCGATCTCGCGCAGGCGGCCACCCACCTCGCTCTCGAACCGGTCGGCCGGGAGATTGAAGGTCATGCGGCGTTCAAGGGTACCGAGCGATTCGACCGAAACACTGTTTTCTACGGCGGGCATATCCACTCCTGCAACCGCGGTCGTCGACCCCGGCAAAAATGTTTGATGTACGAATTGTCGATGGGCTGGCGGGCCAGGCAGGCAGCCCGCGCCCGCGGCGGAACGCAACAGTTTGGCTGATTCCGGGCGCGGCCGCCAGTTTTTTAGTGAAGCGCAGCAGTACGGATGGGGCCGCCGGGAGCACAAAGCCGCCCCGCCAACGGACAGCACGCTACTCGCGAGCGCTCGCCGGACCTACCGGGCTGTTCAGCCTCTGCATGGGCTGGTGCGAAAGGCGGGACTCGAACCCGCACGAGGTCACCCTCACTGGCACCTAAAGCCAGGGCGTCTACCAATTCCGCCACTTTCGCCTGGGGGCAAAGAAAAAAGGCACCCGGAGCGATCCCGGGTGCCTGATGTTACTGGTGGGCCGTGAAGGATTCGAACCTTCGACCTATTGATTAAGAGTCAACTGCTCTACCAACTGAGCTAACGGCCCGCTGTTACGTGGCACGACTACATGTACATGGAGCTTGTGCGGCACGAAATTGTACAGGAACAATCCGTGCAAAAAACAGTGGGGTGGAAGACGGGACTCGAACCCGCGACCCTCGGAATCACAATCCGATGCTCTAACCAACTGAGCTACATCCACCACAGCAAAAACGTGAAGCTATTGTCGCATGACTGGTGCGCCCGGCAGGACTCGAACCTGCAACCACTGGCTTAGAAGGCTAGTGCTCTATCCGGTTGAGCTACGGGCGCCTGCGAACATGATACCGGCGCCGTTTACCAAGTGGTCGGGGCAGAGGGATTCGAACCCCCGACCCTCTGGTCCCAAACCAGATGCGCTACCAGACTGCGCTATGCCCCGATCCGGGCTTCGGCAAACGCACACGGCGCTGCAGAAGGCCGGCCATTCTGTGCCCCGGCTGTGCTGCTGTCAACTTCAAACGCGCTTGCTGCGTGTATGCTGGGCTACCGATAAAAACGCCCCAGGGGGCTTGCATGATCCGTAGTGGCAATCCGGCTCTCAAGGAGTCGACCTTCCTCGATCTTGGCAGCGGCGCGATCGTTCGCGACGATGGCAACGTAATGACCCTGAACGGGACGGTCAACAAGACCGGCCTGCTGCTGTTGCTGTGTGTGTTGACGGCCGCATTCGCCTGGAACCAGGTGGCGACCCCGGCAGGGATCGTTGGCGCGGGGCCCTACATATGGGGTGGCCTGATCGGCGGCCTGGTGCTGGCGATGGTCACCATCTTCAAGAAGGAGTGGGCACCGATCAGCGCACCTCTGTATGCCCTGGTCGAGGGATTGTTCCTGGGTGCGATCTCGGCGCAGTACAGCTATCTGTACGAAGGCATCGTGATGCAGGCCGTGATGCTGACCTTCGGCACCCTGTTCGCGATGTTGTTCGCCTATCGCTCCGGGCTGATCAAGGTGACGGAAAACTTCAAGATGGGCCTGGTCGCCGCAACCGGCGGCATCTTCCTGGTCTACCTGGCCAGCATGGTGCTGGGCATGTTCGGCATCCAGATCCCGATGATCCACGAGTCGGGCCTGGTCGGGATCGGCTTCAGCCTGGTGGTGGTGGTGATCGCGGCATTGAACCTGGTGCTGGACTTCGACTTCATCGAGACCGGCGTCGAGAAGGGCGCGCCGAAGTACATGGAGTGGTATGGCGCGTTCGGCCTGATCGTCACCCTGGTGTGGCTGTACATCGAGTTCCTGAGGCTGCTGTCGAAGCTGCAATCGCGCTGATTCCAGCGCGCGCCGGGACAAGAAAGCCCGCTTGAAAAGAAAACCCGCTTGAAAAGAAAAAGGGGTGCTTCGGCGCCCCTTTTTTCGTGCTTGCTAGTGAACCGCCCTACCCCGGCCCGGCCACAGCATGAAGCCGATCGCGACCAGCGCGAGCAACCAGCAGTACCAGACCTTGCCGGCGATCAACAGCGGCGACAATCCCGCCAGTGAGCCGGCCAGCAGGATCTGCGCGCCGTAAGGCAACACGCCCTGGACCACGCAGGAAAAGATATCGAGCACGCTGGCGGCACGACGCGGGGACACGCCATGCCGCTGGGCAATGTCCCGGGCAAGGTCGCCGCTGACCAGGATCGCGACCGTGTTGTTGGCGGTGAGCGCGTCGCCGCCGGCGGCCAGCGCTGCAATGCTGATCTCACCGGCGCGACGGCCGGTGTGTCCACCCGCAAACCGGGCAATGGTCGCGGCGAGCCAATCCAGCCCGCCATTGGCCTTGATCAGCGCCGCCAGGCCACCAATCAGGATCGACAACAGGGTGATTTCGACCATGCTCTCGAAGCCGGCATAAATGTCGTTGGCGAAACTGATCACGTCATAACCCTCGGCCAGTACATAGCCGAACACTCCGGCAACCAACAGCCCCAAGCCAAGCACCAACACCACGTCGAGCCCGAGCAGTGCGAGCACCAGCACCACCAGGTACGGCAGCACCAGCCAGGCCGTGGCCGCTTCGGGGGCACTGATCGGCGCGACGTCGCCAACCATTGCCAGCAGTGCGGCCGTCGCCAGCGCCGCCGGCAACGCAATCTTGAAGTTCTCCCGAAACTTGTCGCTCATCCTGCACCCCTGGCTGCGTGTCGCGGCGATGGTGGTGTCGGAAATGATCGACAGGTTGTCGCCGAACATGGCGCCGCCGACCACCGCACCCAGCACCAGCGCCTTGTCGAGTCCGGCGGCATCGGCCAGGCCAATCGAGATCGGCACCACCGCGGCGATCGTGCCCATCGAGGTGCCGATCGACAGTGAGACGAAGCTGGCGACCAGGAACAGCCCAGGCAGGATCAACGCCGGCGGCAACGCGCCCAGGCCAAGCGCAACCACCGCATCGACCGCGCCGATCGCCCTGGTCACGGTGGCAAACGCGCCGGCCAGCAGGAACACCAGCACCATCAGCATGACGTTGCTGTGGCCCATGCCCTCCAGCAAGGTCTCGACAGGCCTGATCCCGCGGCGCCAGGCCAACCAGGCACCGAGCGCCAACGCCGGCAAAATCGCGACCGGGGCGCGCAACTGGTAGAAGCCCATCGCCTCGCCCTGCGCGGTGAAATACAGGCCGGCGCCGAAGAACAACACGAGGAACAGCAGCAACGGGGTCAGCGCCAGTGCGCTGGGGGACGCAGTGGCCACGGCAGGGGGGGTGTCATTCATCGCTTTATCCGGATGGGATAATCAATCGCGAAGTGTGCCGGCTGCTCCGATGGCTGTCGAGCACAGGGATGGAATGCTGGATCTCACCACCCGGATAAAAAGCGGCCGCAAATAAAAAAGCGGGGCGTCCAAGACGCCCCGCTGGGTCCGAATCAACACGACGGACTAAAAAAAAACTGGTCGGATCACAGCCGGCTGGCGATCGCCTTGGCAAAGCCCATGGTGGTGCCGCTGCCACCCAGGTCGGCAGTCAGGTTGTCACCGGCCTCCAGGGTCGCCACGATCGCCGCGCGGATCGCTACCGCCTTGTCGGTCATGCCCAGGTGGTCAAGCATCTGGGAGGCACCCATCAACAGTGCACACGGGTTCGCTTTGCCCTGCCCGGCAATGTCGGGCGCGGTACCATGCACGGCCTCGAAAATCGCCGCATCCGCACCGATGTTGGCACCCGGGGTCAGCCCCAGGCCGCCAATCAGGCCGGCGCACAGGTCGGAGATGATGTCACCGAACAAGTTGGTGGTCACGATCACGTCGAACTGTTCCGGGCGCATCACCAGTTGCATGCAGGTGTTGTCGACGATCATTTCCTCGCACTCGATCTGCGGGAACTGCGCGGCGACTTCACGCGCGGTCTTCAGGAACAGGCCGGAAGTCGACTTGAGGATGTTGGCCTTGTGCACCACGGTGACCTTCTTGCGCCCGGTCTTGACCGCCAGCTCGAACGCATAACGCACGATCCGCTCCGAACCCTTGCGGGTGGTGCGGGTGATCGAGGTCGCGCTCTGGCCGTCAGCCGCGGTTTCCTGCCCTTCGGCGCTGTAGGCGCCCTCGGTATTCTCGCGCACGGTGATTACATCCACCCCGGTCGGGAAGCGCGACCTCGTATTGGGGAATGACTTGGCCGGTCGCACGTTGGCATACAGGTCGAAGCGCTTGCGCAGCTCGACGTTGACCGAGGAAAAACCGCCGCCGACGGGAGTGGTCAGCGGGCTCTTCAGGGCAATGCGGTTCTTGCGGATCGAGTCCATGGTCGCCGCTGGAAGCAGCTCGCCGGTCTTTTCCATGGCGACCAGGCCGGCATCGGCAAACTCGTATTGCAGGCCCAGATTCATCGCGTCGAGCACGTACAGGGTGGCGTCCATGATTTCAGGACCGATGCCGTCGCCGCGGATCACCGTGATTGTCTGTGTCATTGGGGGTCTTCTTCCATCTGATGGGCGCGCCGTGCAAGACGCTGCGCCGGGTGGTTAGCCCTGCAATTATGCCGCAAGCGCCCAATGGATGGGCGCGCGGACGAGGCCGGCCATCAGATATCGTCAGTGGATCCGCTACGCCGCGCCATCCAGCAAGGGCTCCAGCTTGCCCTCGCGCTGCAGCGCCATCATCTCGTCGAAGCCGCCCACATGGGTGTCGCCAACGAAGATCTGCGGCACGCTGGTGCGCTGCGTCAAACCCATCATTTTCTCGCGGGCAGCGGAATCCAGGTCAATGCGGACCTCGGTCCACTCGCGGCCCTTGCTCTTGAGGAAGTTCTTGGCGGCGACGCAGTACGAGCAGGTCGCGCTGGTGTAGATCACGATCGGGTTGGAAGCGGGGTCAACCTGGTTCAGATCGGTGTTCAAGTCGGTGCGCAAGTCGGTTCTCCTGTGGTGAATTCGGTGTAGGCAAAAAAGCCGGATGCAACGGGCCCGGGTGGTGAACTCCGGCGAACGGGCATGGTCCAACCTGTCGCCATCGCTTGCCACACAGGCAATTCAGAGATGGGTTCAACAGCCCGTGTTCGCAAGTCGGCGGCACCCGCAGCCCCCGGCGCATCGTTCAGGCCAATTAACCGCGGATTCATTCGGCCCGGCCCGATCATCGGCATGCTGCCATTATCGACCCTTCGGCCATGCAATGGTGGCCGGTCCCAGGAGTTCCGCTTGCGCCGCATCATCGTGCTTTCCACCGCCGTCACACTGGCCTTGGCCAGTGTCTGCGCGCCTGCGCAGGATTCCTTGCCCGACATTGGCTCGTCCGCCGGTGAACTGCTGACGCCCCACCAGCAGGAGGAGTACGGCGCGATGATGTTGGCGCAACTGCGCCACTACGACTACATCCTGGCCGATCCGCTGGTCGACAGTTGGCTCACTTCGCTTGGTACCCGGCTGGGCGCCAGTAGCGACCGGTCACGACAGCCTTTCACGTTTTTCATGATGCGTGATCGCCAGATCAACGCGTTTGCCACGCTCGGCGGCTATATCGGCGTCAACGCGGGCCTGGTACTGGCCGCCCAGCGCGAGGATGAAGTCGCCGGGGTAATGGCCCACGAAATTTCCCACGTCACCCAGCAGCATGTATTGCGCGGGGTCGAGCGGGCCCAGCGCGACCAGTTGCCGATCCTGCTGGCGATGCTGGGGGCGGTCGTGGCGGCCCAGGCGGCCGGGGGCGATTCATCCGGCGAAGCGACCCAGGCGGCGATCGTCTCGGCGATGGGCCTGGCACAGCAGCGCCAGATCAACTACACCCGATCCAACGAACAGGAGGCCGACCGGATCGGCATCCAGACCCTCGCCCGCGCCGGATACGACCCGCAGGCAATGGCCGATTTTTTCACCACCATGCAGGCGAAATCTCGGGTCAATGCGGCCGGCGCCTATGACATACCCGGCTATCTGATGACCCACCCGGTCACGACCACCCGCATCAGCGAGGCGAAAGCGCGGGCGGGCCGGGTCGAAGAATCGCCGGACGGCTTCCTGGCCAGCCCGATCGCAACCGACAACCCATTGTTGCCCGACGGCCTGACGATCGGCGCGCCGGCGCACGGCGACCAGGGCACGGGCCTGTTTGGTCTTGCCCAGGAGCGCCTGCGCGTGCTCAGCGCCGACAGCCCACGCGCGGCAATCCGCGAATACGAGCAGATGACCAAGCGCGGCACGTTGGACGAGGCGCAACGGTATGGACTGGCCATCGCACGATTGCGCGCCAATGAACCGGCGGCAGCGGCCAAGCTGCTGGCGAGCTTGCTGGCGGAACGGCCGGGCGAGTTGTGGTTGAGCCTTGGACTGGCGGAAGCGGAATCGCGCAGCGGTCACCGGGAGGCCGCCGACGCGCGTTTTGGTGAACTGCTCGGACGCGCGCCCAATAACCGCGCGGTCGCTCTGACCTGGGCCGATGCCCTGCTGGAGCGCAACACGGTCGATGCCGGCAAGCGCGCGCAGGCAATACTGCGGCCACTGCTGTCACGCTCGGCGGCGGATCCGGCCTTCCAGCACACGTTCGCCCGCGCCAGTGAGATCGCCGGCGAGCCGATCCGCGCCGGCGAGGCCTATGCCGAAGCGACGTTCCTGAGCGGCCGGGCCGAACAGGCGCTGGTCCAGTTGAACACCCTGAAAAAGCGCCCCGAGGTCGATTACTACGCCCGCGCCAGGATCGAGGCGCGAATCGCCCAGATCACACCCATCGTGTTGGAGCTCCATCGCCAGGGCATCCACGACCAGGTATTTGACCGCCGGTAGGCAAGGCGGTCGGCGCAACACGCTGTCATGTGCACGTTGTCACGTGCCTGTAACGAAACGGTAGTGTACTGGGATGACTCCGGGATCCATGGTCGATGACCAGCCGATCCCGGCGCCCACTCCTCGTCACTGGTGAGCCGTGCAGAAGAACATCCTGATTGTCGAAGACGAACCCGCCATCCGGGACATGGTCGCTTTTGCCTTGCGCAAGGGAGACTACAACCCGGTCCATGCCGGTGATGCGCGCCAGGCCCAGGCGGCGATCGCCGACCGCGTGCCCGACCTGATCCTGCTGGACTGGATGCTGCCCGGAACCAGCGGCCTGGAACTGGCGCGACGCTGGCGCAAGGACGCGTTGACCCGGGAAGTCCCGATCATCATGTTGACCGCCCGTGGCGAGGAGAACGACCGTGTCGGTGGCCTGGAGGCCGGCGTCGACGACTACGTGGTCAAGCCGTTTTCGGCACGCGAGCTGTTGGCCCGTATCCGTGCGGTACTGCGTCGCTCACGCGAGGATGACGAGGACGGCAGTATCAGCGCCGGATTATTACGTATCGACGGTGCCGCCCATCGTGTCTTCGCCGGTGTCGGCGGCGAGGAACAAGCGGTACAGATCGGACCCACCGAATACCGGCTTTTGCACTTCTTCATGACCCACGCCGAGCGGGTCTATTCGCGCAGCCAGCTGCTCGATCATGTCTGGGGCGGCAGCGTATACGTGGAAGAGCGCACCGTGGACGTGCACATCCGCCGCCTACGCAAGACCCTGGAACCGTACACGCTGGACGGCATGATCCAGACCGTTCGCGGCACCGGATACCGGTTTTCGGTATCCGCCGACGGTTGAGACCGTAATGGCCGGGTCTGACCGCCCTGCGCTGCACCACAACACCATCTGTTGGATACTCCGGCCATGACTTCGCGCGTACGCACTGCCTGGTTCCGCACGATTGGCCTGCTGTGCCTGTTGCTTGCCATTACGGCCGCGTTTGGTTTGGCAATCGGTTATCCGTGGCCCGTCGTGACCGTGGCCGCGCTGGCCCTGGTGGGCTGGCATTACTGGCGTTTGCACCGCGTGCTGTCACGGCTGAGCGCGCGCCGGCGGCAGCCGCCTGCCGGCGGACCTGGTCCGTGGAACGAACTGGACCGGATGCTGTACCGCGGCCAAGCCGAGATGCGTGGCCGCAAGCGACGACTGGTGGAGATGTTGCGCGCCTATCGCGCTGCGGCCGCGGCATTGCCCGATGCCATCGTGGTGGTCAATCGCAACAGTCAGCGGATACTGTGGTTCAACGAGTCCAGTACTCCACTGCTGGGACTGCATTACCCCGACGATATCGGTCTCCCACTGGCGCAACGACTGCAGCCGCTGCCGCTCGCCCACTGGCTGGCTGCCGGTCGCCATGCCGAGTCGCTCGAGGTGGTCGCCCCGACCAGTCCGTCGATGCGCCTGAGTCTGCGCCTGATCCCATACTCGGAGGACCTCTGGCTGCTGGTCGCCCGCGATGTCAGCCGGCTGCTGCATCTGGAACAGATGCGCCGGGACTTCGTCGCCAACGTCTCCCACGAGCTGCGCACCCCCCTGACCGTCATCCATGGGTACCTGGACATGATCGAGCAGGATGAGCACCCGGAGCTGGCGCCCATATTCACCGAGATGCAACGCCAGTCACAACGCATGGCCCAACTGGTCGAAGACCTGTTGACCTTGTCACGGCTGGAGTCGCAGGACAGCTTGCCGGCGGAAGAGCCGGTATCAATGGACGCGATGCTGGCCACCCTCAAGCGCGAGGCTGTCGCACTGAGCCAGGGCCGACACCAGATCAGCGTGGAAGACGACGCCGGCGTGGACCTGTGGGGGTCGAGCAAGGAGCTGCATAGTGCATTTTCCAACCTGGTCAGCAACGCAGTGCGCTACACGCCATCCGGTGGCGAGGTGACGATCCGCCTGCGCGCCACCACCCCGGCATCGGGCTACGGGCCCGATACCCCGCCGGCGGGGCGCACGATGACGGGCCTGGTGCTGGAGATCCGCGACACCGGTTACGGAATCCCGGCAACGCACTTGCCGCGCATCACCGAGCGCTTCTACCGGGTATCTACCAGCCGCTCGCGCGACAGCGGCGGGACCGGTCTGGGACTGGCCATCGTCAAGCACATACTGCAGCTCCACCAGGCGCGCCTGGAGATCAACAGCGAGGTTGGTCGTGGCAGTACCTTCGCCTGCCACTTCGGTGCAGAGCGGGTACGTCTGCGCGAGACATCAAGCGGCGGCCTGCACGCCAACGAGTTGCATGCATGACTACCCCAGCCAATGACCGCCTGCCGGCCAACCCGGCGCCGGAACACAGGAAAGGCGAGCCGACACCGCCAACGCATATCCCGCTGGAGCAGGTCGCACCCGAACACGCGCCGCTCGATGTGGGCCTGTACACCGACGTGGCCGACAACGACCCGCTTCGGGACCCCTCGTTGTACTTCAATCGCGAATTGTCCCAACTGGACTTCAATTTCCGGGTGCTCGCACAGGCGCAGGATTCGCAGGTGCCCTTGCTGGAGCGCCTCAAGTACCTGTGCATCAGTTGCACCAACCTGGACGAGTTCTTTGAGATCCGTGCCGGCACCTTGCAGCACGCACAGGACCTGGGACTGGTCGCCGGCCCCGATGGCCTGTCGCCAAACGCGGTGCTGGCGCGCATCCATGACCGTGCCGCCGAACTGGTCGACGCCCAGTACGATTGCTGGAACACGGTGTTGCGACCGCAGCTCGATGCCGCCGGCGTACGGGTCCTTGCCCGCGGCAGCTGGGATGCCCGTCAAACCCGCTGGCTGCGCGCGTACTTCCGCAATGAAGTCATGCCGGTACTGTCGCCGCTGGGGCTGGATCCGGCACACCCATTCCCGAAAATCCTCAACAAGTCGCTCAATATCGTGGTGGTGTTGAGCGGCCAGGATGCATTCGGCCGCAAGGGCGACCTGGCGATCGTGCGTGCACCGCGCTCGCTGCCACGAATCATCCAGGTCCCGCAAAAGATCAGCGGCGGGCCGAATGACTTCGTGTTCCTGTCGGCGGTGCTGTCGACCTTCGTTGGCGAATTGTTCCCGGGCATGGAGATCAAGGGCGCATACCAGTTCCGGGTCACCCGCAATTCCGAGCTGTTGGTCGACGAGGAGGAGGTGGACAACATCGCCCTGGCCCTGCGCGACGAACTGGTTGGCCGTGGCTACCTGCGCGCGGTGCGGTTGGAGATCGCCGAGCAATGTCCCGCCCCGATCGTGCGCAGCCTGCTGGACAAGTTCGACCTGCCCGCGAATGCGGTGTACCGGATAAAAGGCCCGGTCAACCTCAACCGGGTGATCCAGGTGTACGACCTGGTCGAGCGCCCCGACCTGAAATTCCCGCCATTCCAGCCGCGCCAGCTGTCGGGCAGTGATCGCATCTTTGCCACCGTGGCCAAAAGTGACGTGCTGCTGCACCACCCCTTCGATGCGTTCACGCCGGTACTGGACATGCTGCGCCAGGCCGCCGAGGACCCGGCAGTACTGGCGATCAAGCAGACCCTGTACCGCTCGGGCAAGGATTCCTCGATCGTGGAGGCGCTGATCCAGGCTGCCCGCAACGGCAAGGACGTCACCGCCGTGGTCGAGTTGCGCGCACGATTTGACGAAGAGGCCAACCTGGGTTTCGCCGACCGCCTGCAGGAAGCCGGGGTACAGGTGGTCTACGGCGTGGTCGGTTACAAGACCCATGCCAAGATGCTGCTGGTGGTCCGGCGCGAAGGCCGGAAGTTGCGTCGTTACGTGCACCTGGGCACCGGCAACTACCACGCTGGCACGGCCCGGCTTTACACCGACATCGGCCTGATCACCGCCCACCCGGAGATCGGCAACGACGTCCACCTGATCTTCCAGCAGCTGTCCGGACTGGCGCCGTCGATGACCCTCAAGCGCCTGTTGCAATCGCCTTTCACCTTGCATGCCGGGGTATTGCAACGGATCGACCGCGAAACCGCGAATGCACACACGGGCAAGCCCGGCCGGATCATCGCCCGGATGAATGCACTCAATGAGCCTCGGGTGATACGCGCGTTGTATCGCGCATCGCAGGCGGGCGTGCAGATCGACCTCATCGTGCGCGGCGCCTGCACCCTGCGACCGGGCGTGCCCGGCGTCAGCGAGAACATCCGGGTACGCTCCATCGTCGGGCGGTTCCTGGAGCATGGCCGGGTCTACTGGTTCGGCAATGATGGCCAGCCGGAACTGTTCTGCGCCAGCGCAGACTGGCTGGAGCGCAATCTGCTGCGGCGGGTCGAGAGCTGCTTCCCGATCCTCGACCCGGCCCTGGCCGAGCGGGTGTTCGATGAGGCCCTGGACAACTATCTGGACGACAACCTCAACGCCTGGTCGCTGCAGTCCGATGGTGACTACGCGCGGGTGCCGCGGCCCGACCATCAACCACCCCATTCGGCCCAGGCTTGCCTGTTGGCCAAGTTGTGCTGACGAAGGGCCATCGCGACATGCCGGATATAGTCCCGACCGCGGCCATGCCGTTACGTGATGGCGACCTGCTGGCCGCAATCGACCTGGGCTCCAACAGCTTCCACATGGTGGTTGCCCAGTACCTGCTGGGGCAGCTGCGGGTGGTTGATCGCCTGCGCGAGACCGTACGGCTGGCCGAGGGGCTGGATGGACGCGGGGCGCTATCGGCCGAGGTCCGCCAACGTGCCTATGCGTGCCTGTCGCGTTTTGGCCAGCGCATCCGCGACATCCCACCGCAGCGCGTCCGCGCGATCGCGACCAATACCGTGCGCCGCCTCGCCGTCCCGCAGGCGTTCCTGATGCCGGCAGAGAGCGCACTGGGCCACGGGATCGAGGTGGTCGCCGGCCGCGAGGAAGCCCGCCTGATCTACCTGGGCGTCGCCCACGCGCAACCTTCCAAGCCAGACCAACTACGGCTGGTGCTCGACATCGGTGGCGGCTCCACCGAATGCATCATTGGCAGCGGTTTCGAGGCGATCGAGCGCGAGAGCCTGCAACTGGGTTGTGTTGCCACCACGCGGCGCTATTTCGGCGACGGAAAGCTCACCGAAAAGCGCTGGCGCGAGGCGTTGATCGAGGTCACCGCCGAGTTCCAGCAGTTTGCCTCCACCTACCGCGCCGTGGGCTGGGATGACGCGATCGGCACTTCCGGGACCAACAAGGCCATCGGCGAGATCTGCGCCGCAATGAAATTGAGCAAGGGCGCCATCCTCGCCGATGCCCTGCCCCAGGTACGCGACCGCTTGCTGCAGGCCGGCAGGATCGAGGCGATCAAGCTACCCGGTCTGTCCAGCGAGCGCCGCGAGGTGATTGCCGGGGGCGTGCTGGTGCTGGAAGCGGCTTTCGATGCGCTCGGTTTGCAGCGGCTGGCGACCAGCAAGGCCGCCCTGCGCGAGGGCGTGTTGCACGACATGCTCGGTCGCGGCGGCGTGGATGATCCGCGCGACGCCTCGGTGGATGCCCTGATGGTGCGCTACGGGATCGACACCGCCCAGGCCGCGCGCGTGGAGACCACCGCGCTGCGGTTGTTCGATCAACTCGCGCCGGCCTGGCAACTGGACGTCGACGACCGGCTGATGCTGATCCGGGCGGCGCGCCTGCATGAGCTGGGGCTGACGATCGCCCACAGCCAGTACCACGTGCACAGCGCGTATGTAGTCGAGTACACCGACATTGCCGGTTTCTCGCGGCAGCAGCAGCAGTTCCTGGCGGCGCTGGTACGCACCCAGCGGCGCAAGATCCCCAAGCACGTGTTCGACGCCCTGCCCGACCGCCTGCTGCCTGCCGTTCGCCACACCTCGGCGTTGCTTCGGTTGGCGGTGCTGATCCACCGCGCGCATGAGGCCGACCCGATTCCGCAACTCGACGCTCATGCCAGCGCGGATTGTCTGACCCTGACCTTCGCCCAGCGCTGGCTGCAGGCGCGTCCGTTGCTGCGGGCGGATCTGGATGGCGAGCCTGACGACATCGCCGCACTGGGCATCGCCCTGAGCGTCGAAACGACCTGACTTGCCGGGGGCAGCACCCTGATCGCTTGGACCGGGTGGCCTAGACCGGGTGCGGCTCGAATTCCGGCGATGTCGTTGCCATCTGCGTCATGCCGGAGTCGTCCGTGGGAGCCAACGATTCAGGCCGGACCAGCGACCCGCGCAGCGCCTGCGCACGGGCAAGCACCGGCGGCGGCACGACCTCCTCGGGCGTCAGAAACAGCCCGAGGTGCCGCAAGCGACGGCCCGGAACAGGCGCTGCGGTCCACGCGACCAGCGGCATCGACACCACCAGCCCAAGCAGCACTGGCGACATCCACAACATCAGCGACGGCGAGACCGCATAGCTCCATACCGTGCCCACCAGCCCGCATGCCGTCACCCCACCGTAGCGTTGCAGCAACTCGGTTCGCGACAAGGTGCCATCGTCGCGGCGCTGGCTTTCCCAGCCGGAGTCACGCCCCATCAATACCTCGGCCACACCGCGCGACTGCAGGCACATCGTCACCGGCGCCATCAACGTGGTCAGGACCGTCTCCACCAGCACCCCCAGCGTCAACCGCAAGGCTCCGCCACAGCTGCGGCGGGCCCACGGGTCGACCAGGGTCAGCAGGAAGCCCAATAGCTTGGGACCCAGCAGCAACGACATGGTCAGCACGAAAACCCACAAGAAGCGTTCACCATCGCCCGGCCCCGCCCAGTTCGCGGACGATGCCAGGCCGGGGAGCACCAGCTCATACAGGCGCAAGCCCGAATTTGCCATGGTCATCACAAGACCGATCAGCATCAGCATCCCCCACAAGGGCGCGGTGATGTAATGCCCGATGCCGGTCAGCAGGTGCCAACGACTGACCCAGTGCAATCCACGTGCAGGCAACACACCGGCGTGCTGCAGATTGCCCTGACACCAGCGGCGGTCGCGCACCAGCATGTCGGTCAGTGAGGGCGGGCCTTCTTCATAGCTGCCGCCCAAGCCGGGGATCAGGTGTACCGACCACCCGCCGCGGCGCAACAACGCCGCCTCCACGAAGTCATGGCTGAGGATATTGCCGCCAAACGGGCGCCCGCCCTCCAGCTTCGGCAGGCCGGCATCGACGGCAAATGCCGCGGTACGGATGATCGCGTTGTGGCCCCAGTAGTTGCCCTCGGTGCCATGCCACCAGGCATTGCCACGCGCCAGCACCGGGCCGTACACGCGCCCGGCGAACTGCTGCATGCGCGCAAACACGGTGCCGCCATTGACCACCACCGGCAGGGTCTGGATCAACCCGACCCCGGGGTTGCGCTCCATCGCCATCGCCAGCCTGACCACCGCCTTGCCGGTCATCAGGCTGTCGGCATCAAGGATCAGCATGTGCGGGTACGCGGCACCAAAGCGCTTGACCCACTCGGCGATGTTGCCAGCCTTGCGCTCCAGGTTGTCGGGACGATGACGGTAAAACAGGTTCACCTGTCCACCCAGGCGACCACGCAGTGCCTGGAACGATGCCAGCTCGCGCTCTTGGAGCTCACTGCGGGTGGTGTCGCTGAGCACGAAGAAATCAAACGAAGACGCACGGCCGGTGGCAACTACCGATTCGCAGATGGCCTCAAGCCCGGCCATCAACCGCTCCGGGTCCTCGTTGTAGGTCGGCATCAGCAACGCGGTGCGCGTGGTCAGCGCAGGCAGTGGACCGGCATCAATCAAGCCCAGCCCGCCGCGGCGACGGTAGTCATTGACGATCAAGGCAAAGCCGGACAGGGCGCTCATGAAACTCTGCGCAACCCAGACGAACAGGCAGGCGAACAGGACCAGGGTCAGCCCTTCCAGCGCACCCAGGCCGCCGCCACGCAAGGCCCACCACAGCTGGTAGGTCGCCAACAGGGTCAGTCCACCGGTGCCACCAAGGATCCATGCACGGCGCCAGATGATGCCGGCGGGGCTGCCGGGCAACGTGGCGGCGGCCGGCTCGGCATCCTGGAACGATTGCACCGGCATCGGCAACGGTGCTTCGGCCGGCAGCAGGGGCCGCGCCTGGTGGGCGTCGGCAAGCGGAGAGGTATTCATCATGATCGGGTCCATCGGTAAATCCATGTTTCCGAAAGGGGATTGCCGTCCTGGGACAGCAACCGGGCGCGCAACTCCACCAACGGCTCGTCACCGGGGTGCAGCTCGAACGCCAGGCGCCAGCCGCCCGTCTCGGGGCTGGCATGGGCAACAATGTTAATGACCCGGCCGTGACTGGCGTGTACTTCGGCTCGCGGCAAGGCGGATTCGTTCAGGCTCGCCAACCCGCCTCCGGCCAGGTCGATCACGACCTGTCGGGCGCCCTTCGGCGCCGCCCCGATCCGGGTGCGCTCGGTCCTTGCCAGCGCTGCCTGGTCGCCGCGTCGCTCACACCAGTGCAGGCGATAGTCGAAGCGATGCTCGCGACCTGCCGCCAGCGGTTGCGACGGGCGCCAGAACGCGACGATATTGTCGTGGTATTCATCCGCGGTGGGCAGCTCGAACAGGTGCACGCTGCCCCTGCCCCAGTCACCCACCGGCTCCACCCACAGGCTCGGGCGACGTTCGTATTGGGCTTCGCTGTCGCCGTAGTCTGAAAATCTGCGCTTGCGCTGCATCAGCCCGAAGCCGCGCGGGCTGTCATCTTCAAAGATGCTTTCCTGCAGCGCCACCGGATTGCACAGCGGTCGCCACAGTTGCTCACCGCTGGCGGTATCCAATGCCAGTCCGCCGGAGTCATGCACCGCACTGCGGTAGTCATCGATACCGACCCGATCACTGGCGTCGAACTGGAACATGCTGGTCAGCGGTGCAATGCCTGCAAGGGAAAGCGCCACGCGCGGGTACAGGCGCGCACTGACGTCGAATACGGTGTCCTGGCCGGGATGGATCACGAACGAAAATGCGCCGGCGACACTGGGACTGTCCATCAGCGCATGCACCACGATCTTCGCCGCGCCCGGCTCGGGGCGTTCGATCCAGAACGCCTTGAAGACCGGGAACTCCTCGCCGGCCGGGTCGCCGGTGCGCAACGCCAGCCCGCGCGCGGACAATCCATACCGCTGTCCCTGGGCGACCGCACGGAAATAGCTCGCACCAAGGAAGGCGCAGACCTCGTCGAAATAGTCGGGGGTGTTGATGGGCGCATGCAGGCGGAAGCCGGCAAAACCGAGATCCGTTTCGACAGGTGCCGGCGCCGAGCCGAAGCTGAACATTCCCGGCTGGTAGACGATCGGTGTGGCCATGCCATCGGCCACCTGGTGGATGTCCACCCGCTGCCCGAACAGGAACGCACGATGGAAGAATTCCGTTTGGAACGACCTTCCCTGTCCGCGCCATAACGCCTGCCTGGGATCGAAACGGATCTCCCGGTACTGGTCATAACCGATACTGCGCAGCGAGTCCGGCAACTTCCCGGCAACGGGCCGGAAGGGTTGCGCGGCAAGCGCGCGGGCCAGCACCGGCACAGTGTCCCGGGTGAAGGGCAGCGCCAATGGGTCTTGCACCGGAGCTTCGCCGGCTAGGGCTCGCAACGGCGACGGCCTACCCACGCCTGGCAAGGCGACAAGGGGCAGCGTGAGACCCGCGATCAGTAGTTCGCGTCGGCGCAAGGGGGTTTACCGGAAAATAGGGAACGGCACAGCTTATCGAGTCCCCCATTAATGTCCGGCAACCACGTCGATGCGTCGCCTGCTGACGTCACATCATCGTCATATTCCCGCCATCGTCGGTTCACCTCGCCGCGGCACGCTGGGCGCACTCAGGCGGAGGCCCCCGATGCGCTACGCGATCGTCACCGAGACCTATCCACCGGAGGTCAACGGCGTCGCCTTGACCGTGCGGGACCTGGAGCACGGACTGCGCGAACTGGGTCACGGGGTCGGCCTGGTGCGGCCGCGACAGACCGGCGACCGCCAGTCGGCAGACCACGAACTGTTGATCCGTGGTGTGGCGCTACCGCGCTACTCCGGCTTGCAGGTCGGCCTGCCGGCGACCCGTGCGTTGATCAGGCACTGGCGCGCAATGCCACCGGACGCCATCTATATCGCCACCGAAGGACCACTGGGCTGGTCGGCGCTACGCGCGGCGAGGCAACTGGGAATCCCCGTCGCAACCGGCCTGCATACCCGCTTCGACCACTACATGCGCGACTACGGGTTCGCCTGGCTCGGCAGCGCCGCATTGCGCTGGATGCGCCACTTCCACAACCGCGCCGACGCCACCCTGGTGCCCACCCACGAGCTGGCCCGCCTACTGCGATCACAAGGCTTCCGGCATGTGCGGCGCCTGCCGAGGGCGGTCGATTGCAACCGCTTCACCCCCGACCACCGCGACCCGACGCTGCGCGCGCAATGGGGCGTGGGCCCGGACGACCCGGTCGCCATCCATGTCGGCCGGATTGCCCCGGAAAAGAACCTCGACCTGGCCATACGGGCCTACCGGCGCTTGCAGGAAGCCCACCCACGCGCGCGCTTCGTCTGGGTCGGGGACGGGCCGGAACGGACTCGCCTGGAGCGCGAGCATCCCGACTTCATCTTCTGTGGCGTACAGCGCGGCAACCAACTCGCCCGCCACTTTGCCAGTGGCGACCTGTTCCTGTTCCCGAGCCACAGCGAAACCTTCGGCAACGTCACCCTGGAAGCCATGGCCAGTGGCGTGCCACCGGTCGCATTCAATTACGGCGCCGCCCGTGAGCATCTGCGAGACGGCGTGCACGGCGCGGCGATCGACGATGGCGACGACGCGGGGTTCATTGCCGCAGCCGTGAACATCGGCGGCGATGCGCAACAACGCGCCGGCATGGCCCGCCGCGGGCGCGAGGCCGTCATGAGCTTGCAACCGCAACAGGTCGCACGGGATTTCGATGCATTGCTGCGCGACCTGGTCGCGAGGAGGAAGGATGAGTCGATTGCGCTGGCATCAACGTCTGGTCGCCGATGAATCAGGCTGGTGCCTGAGGCTCAACCAGCTGGGTAGTGGTGGTATTTCGCGAGCCGCATTCGCCGCAGTCAGCCGGCTTGGCGACGGCATGTTCTGGTACCTGCTGATGGCGATGATGATCCTCGTCGACGGCATCGACGGACTGGCCGCGTCGATCCACCTGGCGGTGACCGGGCTGGTCGCACTGGGCCTGTACAAACTGCTCAAGCGATGGACCCGCCGTCCACGGCCGTTTGCCAGCGACCAGCGGATCCAGGCGTGGGTTGCGCCGTTGGACGAGTTCAGCTTCCCGTCCGGACACACCTTGCATGCGGTCGCCTTCAGCCTGGTCGCGATCGCGCATTACCCGGTGCTGGCGTGGGTGTTGGCGCCGTTCACCGCTGCCGTCGCGGCTTCCCGGGTGGTACTGGGCCTCCACTACCCCAGCGACGTACTGGCCGCCATCGTGATCGGCAGCGGCCTGGCCGGGGTGGCGCTGTGGGTGCCGCGGATATCCCTGCTGGCCTGAAGCATGCAGGGCGTGGCGAACGCGATCGCGTTGATGGAGATTCGCCGCCCGTAGCTAGAAGTTGCGTTCCAGCGGACGCGACCAGGCCGCGAGGTTTTGCGGCAGACCCTCGCACCGGCGGTAGCCGCGCTTGTGCCAGAACGGCTCGAAACTACGGCCAAACGGCGGCCGGCGCGGATCGTCGACGGCGCGCTCGACCGTGCGGAACGTCGCCAGTTCGAAGCCACCCAGTGCGCGCGCATGCGACTCGCGCTCATCGAAGAAGCGATGGCCCAGGCCGCGTCCGCGATACGCCGGCAGCAATACCGATCCGCCAAAATGGAAGACCCGGTCGACCTCGCGCCCTGCCGGAGCGAACACGTGGCGCAACGATTCGCGCGCATCGGCCAACGGCAATCCGATCGACACGCCCACCAACCGGGCACCGTCGGACACCAGGATCGCAATGCTGCGCCAGGAGTCCAGGTAGACCTGCAGGTGCCGGGCCTGGCTGGCGACATCGCCGTCATACAGGTTCGGCCAGTCGCGGAGCACCGTGGCCCGCAACTGCGCGATATCGCCAAGGAACGGCCGGATCGCCGCGCCGACTACGCTGTGCACGACCAGTGCCCTCAGCGTCGGGTGGTCTGTATGGCGAGATGCGGATTCGGTGAGCGGGGTCATGCCGGACATCATGCTCAGCGGTCTCTTTTGGTCTGGAGGTTGCGCGCCCGCCAGTAGCAGCACATGCGCGGCTTACGGTCGTGTAAACGGCAATCCAATGCGGAGAAGGCCATCGGGACCTGACATCCGGAAACCGCCGACGCCTCCCCTGGCGGCGCCGGCGGTCACGAGGGTCAGCCCTCGCCCAAGCTCGGACCGGACGGCCGCGGACGCGCCAACGGACGGCCGGCCAACTGGTACCAGTCCACCTTGCGGGTGATCGTCATCAGCGCGGCCAGGACCACGAACAGCAAACCCGATCCCAGCACCAGCGCGTTGTCTTCCGACACCAGCAATCCATAGAGCGCGGCATACAGGGTGGCCAGCATCACGGCGAAGCCCAGCGCCCGCAGCACGCTTCGCAGGACCGCGCTGAGGTAGAACGTGATCAGGCCGATACAGGCGACCCCGGCGCCCAGGTAGGACCAGCCAAACCTGAAGTGCTCGCTCAGGCTGAGCAGCAGCAGGAAGAACATCGCCAGCGCGAGCCCGACCAGGCCGTACTGGATCGGGTGGATCGGCAACTGCCGGGTCAGCTCGAAAATGAAGAACCCGATGAAGGTCAGCAGTACGAACAGCAGGCCGTACTTGGTCGCGCGATCGGTCTTGGCGTACACATCGACCGGGTCAACCAGCGACACGCCGACACTTTCCACCCCGGCGGATCCATCCTCCACGCCGCTGGCGCCGGCCCGCGCCCGGTCGGTCGCCATACCTTCCAGGAAACTTCGTTGCGCGTTGCTGGCCAGGCCAGGAATATCCCACTCGGCCCGGAAGCCGCTGGCGTCGATGGTCCGGGTGCGGGGCGAGCTGCCTTCGAAACTCGGATGCGGCCAGCTCGAACCCAGCGAGAACCGGTTCTGATGACCCAACGGGACCAGCGCGAGCCGTTCGGTGCCGGCCAGCACGAAGTCCAGCCGGGTGCTCACGGTGCGTGTCTCACCCGATGCCGGCACGCCCAGCCGCACATGCAGGCCCTCGCCGCGACGATAGCCCCGGCCCTGCTCCAGGCTCACGATGCGGCCATCGACCTTCAGCACCGGGGTACCCACCAGTCCGCGCACGTCACCGATCGCGTAGCCCAGGTAGGGCTGGCCGATCCGTCGCGCGTGCTCCGGGCCGGGGTCAGCCGGGATTTCCAGGTCGAACGAAGCCTGCGCGCTCGCATGCCACTCGTACACCCGCACCTCGTGCAGCCCGCGTCGGCGGATGCCCGGCTTGAGGTCTCCGTCGACAACCAGCGTGCTGGGAAAAAACGTCCACTGGCTCTCCTGCATCCGGCGCACCCTTCGCACCACGCCGTTCGCATCGGGCTCCTCGACTTCGACCAACTGCCGATACGGCACCACCAGCACCGGCCCCGCGAACGACTGCTGGCCGGCGTAACTGCGGGCGATGTCAGCCACCGCCTGGCGCCGGTACTCCTGTCGCTCGTGGACCACCCCGCGCACCATCGTCAACGGCACCAGGATTGCCAGGGTCATCCCCAGCACCATCACCATCTTCATCCAAAGTCGCATTTCGCACTCCCGTCGTGGCAACCAACGGAAGCATCGATGGCGCGCATGTGCGGACGATGGGGCCACGGTGAAGCGAGGGTGAAGCGTTACCCGGTCGCCGGCAGCACCAATGTTGCCAGCGCACCACCGCCGGCACGGTTGCCGAGGGTGACCCGTCCGCCGTGCAGGGCCGCCACTTCCGCCACGAAGCACAAGCCCAGCCCACTGCTGCGACTGCCGCCTGCCGGGCGCGGCAACGAATAGAACCGCTCGAACACCCGTTGCGCCGCATAGTCGGGAACGCCCGGGCCGCGGTCGGCAACCTCGACGATGGCCTCGGGACCCTCGCTCCGCAAACGCAGCTCGACCACGCTGCCGGCCGGGGCGAAATCCACCGCGTTGTCGACCAGGTTGACCAGCGCCTGGCGAAGCAGGAACGCATCGCCGTTGACCGTCGTCGCGGCCGTCTCCAGCCGCAATTCGACGGCCGCGCGAAGCAGGCGCGCCGCGCAAAGCCCGGCGACATCAGCAGCCAGTCGTGCCATGTCGACCGGCTCGGGTTGCTCGATCCGCTGCCGATGCTCCACTTCGGCCAAGGCGAGCAGCTTGTCGATCATCTGCGCCAAGCGGTCGGCCTGAGTCTGGATACTGGCAGCAAAGCGTGCGCGGTCGGCGTCGGGCATGGGCGCCTCCAACAGTTCCGCGCTGCCCAGGATCGCCGCCAGCGGCCCCTTCATCTCGTGGGTCAGGCTGTGCACGTAGTGCTCGACATACTGCTTGCCCTCGAGCCGGACGCGCATGGTTTCCAGTGCGGCACCCAGTTCGCCGAACTCGCCCGCTGCGCGTGGCGGGATCGCGCGCTCGCCTGCGGTGACCGCATGGGCGTAACGCCGCAACCCGGCAAGCTGGCGCGACAACCACCCGGCGGCCGTCAGGCCGATCAACAGGGCTGCGCCCAGCAGCACCGCGCCCCACCCCAGCACCACGGCCTGCCCGCGCTCGATGAACGGCATCAAGGTACTGTTGGGTTTGGCCACGGTCAGCACGCCGATGAGGGTGCCGTCCGCGTCGCGGATCGGGGCGGCGACATGCATTACGGTGGAATTTTCGTCGGCCGGATCACTCCGGCTGGAGCGCGCACCGTAGTGCCCGTCCAGCGTCCGGCGCACATCATTCCAGCGTGAGTAGTCCGCTCCCAGCGCCACTCCGTCGCTGTCGAACACGACCACGCCGCGCGCGTCGGTGACGTAGACCCGGTAGCTGCCGTGGTGCTTGTCGAAACCCCAGATGCTGGCGCCGAAGTCGCGTTTGGCCACCGCCCGCACACGCCGGGCGAACGCCCCATCGGCGATATGCCCGGCCTGCAGGTCGTCGGTCGCCAGTTCGGCCAGGACATTGGCGGTATCCACCAGGGTGTCCTCCATCGCCTGGCGCACGCCCGGCTTGACCTGCTGGACGAACACCTGCACCACCAGCAGCCCGGTCAGGGCGACGATCAGGAAATAGCCGAGGAAGATCCGCAACCCGATGTTCAAGACCTTCGCCTCATTGCGCCGCTCTGGCCCAAGCTCTTAACCCCAGTCAAGCGACCTCCAGCGAGTAACCCAGCCCGCGATGGGTGCGGATCGGATCGGCCGACGGGTCCACCTCGCGCAGTTTCGCCCGCAGCGTCTTGATGTGGGTGTCGACCGTGCGGTCGCCGCTTTCCAGCGCATCGCCCCAGACCCGGTCCATCAACTGTGCCCGCGACAAGATCGCCCCGGGCCGCTGCAACAACGCAGCCAGCAGGCCGTATTCGTAACGGGTCAAGTCCAGCATGTGTCCGCGGAACCGGATGCACTTCCCCACCGCGTCGTGGTTGAACGCCTCCGTCACCGACTCGTCCGGCATCGATGCCTGACCACGCCGCAGCACCGCCCTCACCCGCGCCACCAGCTCGCGGGGCGAGAACGGCTTGGTCACGTAATCGTCGGCACCGATCTCCAGCCCGAGGATGCGGTCGGCTTCGGCACCCTGCGCGGTCAGGAAGATCACCGGCATCGAGCTGTTGCGACGCAGCTCGCGGCATAAGGCGAAACCGCTGATGTCGGGCAGGCCGATATCGAGTACGGCCAGATCGAAGGTCTGCCCGGCCACCAGCCGCAGCGCCTCGCCACCGGTCAGGCAGTGCACGGACTCGAAACCTTCGGCGCGCAAGGCATATTGCAGCGTCTCGGCAATCGCGGTCTCGTCTTCAACCAGGAGGATGCGGGGCATGGGCGGGACCGGGGATGGCGGCAAGAGCCGGCCACGACAGGATAAGCCAGCCGCGCACCCCGCCGCCGGGATATCCTGTCGCGATGAACTATCGCCACGCCTTCCACGCCGGCAACCATGCCGACGTCTTCAAGCACGTCACCGTATTGGCGCTGTGCGACGCGCTGATCTCCAAGCCGGCCCCGCTGTTTGCGCTCGACACCCATGCCGGGCGCGGTCTGTACGCGCTCGACAGCAACTCCTCCCAGCGCACCGGCGAGGCCGAGGGCGGCATCGGCCGGCTGCTCGCCGAAGCGCCGCGGCACCCGGTCATCACTCGCTACCTGGCCGCAGTGAAGGCCTGTCGCAGCGAACACGGCAATGCCAGCTATCCCGGCTCGCCGTGGCTGCTGGCGCACGCGCTGCGCGAGGGCGACCGGATCGCGGCCTGCGAGCTGCTGCCCGAGGAAGCCGCGCAATTGAAGGCCAACTTCGCCGCCGATCCACGCGTTGCGGTGCATGCGCGCGACGGTTACGAAGCCATGAAAGCGCTGTTGCCGCCGAAGTTCGGGGAGGTGCGTTTCAACCGAGGACTGGTGTTGATCGACCCGCCCTACGAGGCCCAGCTGCAGGAGTTCGACCACATCATCGGCGCGGTGCGCGAGGCGCTGGTGCGCTGGCCGCATGCCAGCTACGCGGTCTGGTATCCGGTCAAGCTGCGTCGCTCGCTGAACCAGTTCTTCCGCCGCGCCACCGCGCTGCCGGTGAAGTCATCGCTACTGGCCGAACTGATGGTGCACCCGGACGATTCCCCGCTGCGAATGAACGGCAGCGGGATGTTGCTGCTCAACCCGCCGTGGCAACTGGACCAGACCCTGGCCACCGTGATGCCCTTGCTGCAGCAGGTACTGGGCGAGGCCGGCTCATCATCGCGGGTGCAATGGCTGAAGCAGGCCAGCTAGCCATCGCCACGGGGCCGGGACGGGATGCACCCTCAAACGCCGGTACGCACGTCCGGCTCGAAGAAGCTCCAGCGCACCTCGGGGAAAGCCTGCTTCATCGCCACCTCCACCGTGTTGATCTCGGCCACCAGGTTGTTGACGCTGCCGCTCTCGCGCATCTGCGCCTGCACCGACACCATCACCTCGTTGCCCAGTTGCATCGTGATCAAGCTGATCACCCGGGTGAGTTCGGGGCGGCCGTCCAGAAATTGCCGGATCTGACGCTCGCGTTCCGGGTCTACGCTTTGTCCGATCAGCATCGCCTTGATCTCGATGGCGACGAAGACCGCCACGATGATCAGCAGCGCACCGATGCCGATCGTGCCCACCGCATCCCACAGCGGATTGCCGGTGACCATGGTCGCCACTACGGCAACCAGTGCGAACGTCAGTCCCAGCAATGCCGCCAGATCCTCCCCGAAGATCACCACCAGTTCTGCCTGGCGGCTCTCACGGAACCAGCGCCAGATGCTGCGCTGGCCACGCGACTTGTTGACCTCCTGCAGGCAGGCCTTCATCGAGACGCCCTCGGCAATGATGCCGAACGTCAATACGCCGACCGCCCACCACAGGCTGCTGCCACCCGGGTCAGCAGGCGCCTGCAGCTTATGGATGCCCTCGTACAACGAGAACATCCCGCCAACGGTGAACAACATCACTGCAACCAGGAACGACCAGAAATAAATCGCCCGGCCATAGCCCAATGGGTACTCCGGCGACGGCGGCCGTTTCGCCTGCTTCAGCCCCAGCAGCAGCAAGCCCTGGTTGCCGCAGTCAGCCAGCGAGTGCACGGTTTCAGCCAGCATCGCGCTGGAGCCGGTGAAGAATGCGGCCAGACCCTTGGCCACCGCGATCAGGAAGTTGGCACCCAGCGCGAAATAGATCGCGCGGTTTGAATCACCGCCACCGGCCATGGTTCGATCCTCAATGAATAGCGGCGGAATTCTAGCATCGGCAATGATGATGCCCGTGATCAACAGGCCTGAACGCGCTGGCAAACGTGGGGTTGGCGTGATTTCCGGGTGAAGCAAATGTTTACACCGACTATGGCAATATCCCCGGCATGAGCTCCCGAGAAAGACTTCCTCCGTGGCATGAGCGGCAGCGCCTGCCCAACGGACGTGAACTGCTGATCCGCCCGATCCGTCCAGAGGACGCGGAGCCTTTGCGCGCGGGCTTCTCGTTGTTGCAACCCGAAGAGGTGCGGCAGCGGTTCCTGCATTCGGTACGGGGGATGTCGCCAGAGACGATCGAGCGCTTCACCCGGCTGAACCCCAAGACAGAATTCGCCCTGGTGGCCGCCGAGCCACTGCCGCCCGGGGAGGCGCTGGTCGGCGCCGTGGCACGGATATTCATTGATCCCAACGGCCGTGACGCGGAATTCGCAATACTTGTCAGCCGCTACATCGCCGGGATGGGCCTGGGCCGGTACCTGATGACCCGACTGGTGAAGTGGGCCCGAAGCAAGCAGCTGGAGCGCATCTACGGCGATGTGTTCGAGCACAACCTGCCGATGCTGTCGTTGGCCCAGTCACTTGGTTTTACCCGCGAATCCCAGCAAGACGGGTTGGTACGGGTGACGCTGGACCTCAAGCCGGTCGCCAAGGGTTGACGGGCAACGATTGAGCGCGTGTCGTCGGTCGTCGGCCCCGGGTTATGCCCGGCAACGGCGTGATCGGCTAAAATCCTGCACCTGATGCCCTTCCCCATATTTCCTGCCCCGCCGCTGCCCAAGGCAGGCCAGCAGCGCGCCTGGTGGCGCGCGCCGGTCTCGCCCTCGGCCCTCGCCTTCCACATCGCCTGCGCCGCAACGGCTCACGACGGTCCGCTGCTGGTTGTCGCGCGCGATAATCATGCCGCGCTACAGCTGGAATCGGACCTGCGCACGCTGTTGGGGGTTCCCGCTTCGGGTCCGCGCGATGACGCGGCCACCGACAAGGCAGCACCGCCGCTTCCGGTACTCCATTTTCCCGACTGGGAAACCCTGCCCTACGACCACTTCAGCCCGCACCCGGAAATCGTCAGCCAACGTTTGGCGACGTTGAACCGGCTGCCGAAACTGCAGCGCGGCATCGTGGTGGTGCCGGTCCAGACCTTGCTGCAACGCCTGGCGCCACTACGCCACGTGGTCGGTGGCAGCTTCGATGTGCAGGTCGGTCAACGACTGGATCTGGAAGCAGAAAAACGCCGACTGGAATCGGCCGGCTACCGGCACGTGCCGCAAGTGCTCGACCCGGGCGATTTCGCCGTGCGCGGTGGCCTGCTGGACGTTTATCCGATGGGCGCGGACCAGCCATTCCGGGTCGAGCTGCTGGACGACGAGATCGACACCATCCGCGGCTTCGATCCGGAGACCCAGCGCTCGTTCGACAAGATCGACACAGTGCATCTGTTGCCGGGCCGCGAGTTGCCACTGGACGAGGCATCGCTGAAGCACGCACTGGACGCATTGCGCGAGCGTTTCGACCTGGACACGCGGCGCAGCGCGCTCTACCAGGACCTGAAAGCCGGGACCGCGCCGTCGGGCATCGAGTACTACCTGCCGCTGTTCTTCGAGCAGACCGCGACGCTGTTCGATTATCTCGCCGAGAACACCCTGCCGCTGCTCGGTGAAGGTGCCGCCGAGGCCGCCGAGGTGTTCTGGCGCCACACCGGGGAACGCTACGAGCAGCGCCGCCACGACCTGGAACGCCCGCTACTGGCGCCGGATGCCTTGTACCTGTCGCCGGACGCGCTGCGCGAACGCCTCAACCAGGGCGTGCGCATCGAGGTCTGCGGCGAAGGCCATCCGCAACGCGAACGCGCGCAGGCACTGGCCAGTCAACCGGCGCCCGCGCTGCCGGTTGCCGCGCGCGACCAGGTTCCGGCCGGCGAGTTGAAATCGTTTCTGGGCAGTTATCCCGGACGGGTGCTGGTCGCGGCGGATTCACCCGGGCGGCGCGAGGCCTTGTTGGAGATCCTGCAGGCAGCTGGCCTGCAGCCGGACGTGCTGCCGGACTGGTCCAGCTTCGCCGGGCTGCTGCCGCTGGCGGAACAAAGCGAACTGTCACGTTTCGCCATTGCGGTCGCGCCACTGGACGACGGCTTCGCCCTGACCGAGCCGGCGCTGGCGGTCCTCACCGAGCGCCAGCTGTTTCCCGAACGCGCCAGCCAGCCACGCCGGCGCAAGCGCGCCGGGCGCGAACCCGAAGCCATCGTCCGCGACCTGGGCGAGTTGTCCGAGGGCGCGCCGATCGTCCACGAGGACCACGGTGTCGGTCGTTATCGCGGCCTGGTCACGCTGGAGGCCGGCGGCGAGAAGAACGAATACCTGGAAATCGAGTACGCCAAGGGCGACCGCCTGTACGTGCCGGTCGGCCAGTTGCACCTGATCAACCGGTATTCCGGCGCGTCGGTGGAGACCGCGCCGCTGCATTCACTCGGTGGCGAGCAGTGGAGCAAGGCGAAGAAGAAGGCGCAGGAAAAAGTCCGCGATGTCGCCGCCGAGTTGCTGGAAATCCAGGCCAGGCGCCAAGCGCGCGCGGGGCTGGCGATCGACCTGGACCGGGCGATGTACGAGCCATTCGCGGCCGCGTTCCCGTTCGAGGAAACCCCCGATCAGCATGCGGCGATCGAGGCGGTGCTGCGCGACCTGCAATCCAGCCAGCCGATGGACCGGGTGGTCTGCGGCGACGTCGGCTTCGGCAAGACCGAAGTCGCGGTACGCGCCGCGTTCGCCGCCGCGGCTGCGGGCAAGCAGGTCGCGGTCCTGGTGCCGACCACCCTGCTGGCCGAGCAGCACTACAACACCATGCGCGATCGCTTCGCCGACTGGCCGTTGAAGGTCGAGGTGCTGTCGCGCTTCAAGTCGACCAAGCAGATCAAGGCCGAACTGGAGAAGGCCGCCGACGGAACGATCGACGTCGTCATCGGCACCCACCGGCTGCTGCAGAAGGACGTGCACTTCAAAGACCTGGGGCTGGTGATCGTCGATGAGGAGCAGCGCTTCGGCGTGCGCCAGAAGGAAGCGTTGAAGGCGATGCGCGCGAACGTCCACCTGCTGACCCTGACCGCCACTCCGATCCCGCGCACGCTCAACATGGCGATGGCCGGGCTGCGCGACCTGTCGATTATTGCAACGGCGCCGGCGCACCGGATGGCGGTGCAGACCTTCGTGGTGCCGTGGGACGACAGCCAGCTGCGCGAGGCGTTCCAGCGCGAGATATCGCGCGGCGGGCAGGTCTACTTCCTGCACAACGACGTGGAAAGCATCGGCCGCATGCAGCGCGAGCTCGAGGCGCTGGTGCCCGAGGCGCGCATCGGCATCGCCCATGGACAGATGCCCGAGCGTGAGCTGGAGCGGGTGATGCTCGACTTCCACAAGCAGCGCTTCAACGTGTTGCTGTGCACGACGATCATCGAGTCCGGCATCGACATCCCCAATGCCAACACCATCATCATGAACCGCGCCGACAAATTCGGCCTGGCGCAGCTGCACCAGCTGCGTGGCCGGGTCGGACGTTCCCATCACCGCGCCTATGCCTACCTGGTGGTTCCCGACCAGCGTTCGATCAGCGCCGACGCGAAGAAGCGGCTGGACGCGATCGCGGCGATGGACGAGCTGGGCGCCGGCTTCACCCTGGCGACCCACGACCTGGAAATCCGCGGCGCCGGCGAGCTGCTGGGCGAGGACCAGAGCGGGCAGATGGCCGAGATCGGCTTCAGTCTCTACACCGAGTTGCTGGAGCGCGCGGTGCGCAGCATCCGCCAGGGCAAGCTGCCCGACATCGATGGCACGCACGACCGTGGCGCCGACGTGGAACTGCACGTCCCGGCCCTGATCCCGGACGACTACCTGCCCGACGTGCACACCCGCCTGACCCTTTACAAACGCATCGCTGGAGCGCGCGACGACGAGCAGCTGCGCGAATTGCAGGTCGAGATGATTGACCGCTTCGGCTTGTTGCCCACTCCGACCAAGCATCTGTTTGCGATCGCCGCGCTGAAGCTGCAGGCGACCGAGCTGGGCATCAGCAAGCTGGACATTGGCGAAAACGGCGGCCGCATTCAATTCATCGACAAGCCCAATGTCGACCCGATGGCGATCATCAAGCTGATCCAGGGCCAATCGAAGCTGTACCGCATGGACGGCCCGGACAAGCTGCGGCTGACCCTGGACCTGCCCGATGCCGGTGCTCGGCTCGCCAGCGCGCGCGGTTTGCTGATTGCACTGCGCCCGTGATGAATCCCGATCCACGTGGCGGCCCGGCGTTCATGCACCCACTCAAAAGGTTTGTCAACGCTTCGTTTCTGCTTTAGGGTCGAGCTGCCAGCCCATGAATACCGGGCTGTGGAATCAATTGCGGCACATCGCCGCAAGATCAGGGGGGACACCAAATGGCCAGGCGCATGTTTTGCTTGTCTTTGCTACTTTTTGCGGCCGGCGCGGCGCAAGCGCAGGATCCGGAGTCATGCCCACAGTTGCCCGGTGATACGGACCTGACCTGGGAGCATCGCGGAATGGATGCGTCGGACTTCTGCCGGGCGTTGCGCAGTGACGGTTCTGAAGCATTCGGAATGTACATTTCCAACGATGCGGCGTTCGATCCCAAACGTCGCAACCGCGAGGAGGTCGATGTCATCAACGGCCAGGAGATCCACTGGTATCGCGCCGAACTGGTCGGCCAACCCGATGTCGAGGCACGCGAGACGCTGGTCGAACTCAATGACGGTCGCTCCGCCCACATCTGGCTGCAGGCCGGGCCCGGCGAACAGCTCGACAAGATGTTTCAGCTGACGCGTGCGTTGGACTTCTCGCCCAGGCCAATCGACACTATCGCCGCGGAGCAGTAGCGGTTCGATCACGGGCTTCAGATCGCGGCCGGCCATGGCCTGTTAAACACCTGAGGGAAGCATGATGACTCGACGACTCGCCGCCGAATTACTTGGCACGTTCTGGCTGGTTTTTGGTGGATGTGGAAGCGCGGTACTGGCGGCGCATGTGGTTGGTGCCGATGGTTACCAGTTCGGCATCGGCTATCTCGGTGTGGCGCTGGCATTCGGCTTGACCGTGCTCACTGGTGTGTACGCGTTCGGCCACGTGTCGGGTGGTCACTTCAACCCGGCCGTCACGCTGGGCCTGTGGGCCGGCGACCGATTCCCGATCAAGGACGTGGTGCCCTACATCGCGGCACAGGTGGTGGGCGCAATCGCGGCCGGCTGGATACTGCTGCAGATCGCCAGTGGTGCCAGCGGTTTCAGCATCGACCCGAGCGCGGCCGGTACATTCGCCAGCAATGGCTACGGCGCGCTGTCCCCCGGTGGCTACTCCATTGCCGCAGCCTTCCTGTGCGAGGTGGTCCTTACCGCATTTTTCCTGATCGTGATCATGGGAGCGACCCACGGCCGCGCGCCGGTGGGCTTCGCTGGCATCGCGATTGGCCTGGCGTTGACGTTGATCCACCTGATCAGCATTCCAGTCACCAATACCTCGGTGAACCCGGCACGCTCGACCGGCGTGGCCCTGTTCGCCGGTTCTGGCGCGATCGGCCAGCTCTGGCTGTTCTGGCTGGCGCCGTTGCTCGGCGGCCTGCTCGGTGGCGTGATCTACCGCTGGCTCGGCAATGACCGGACGGAAGTGGTCGGCAACCCCTGACAGGCAATCGACAGCACCGTCGACACGACCCCCGGCCAGGCCCGTACCAGTCGCCAGTGGCGGGGGCTCAATAGAACTGCACGTTGTCCAGTTCGAACCACGGCATGCGGGCACCTTCCCCGTTGACGATGAACTGCAGGTCGGTGACGTCGTCACCTGCCCATGGCCTGGATTCGCCCTCAACCACCCGATAGGGCGCGTACTGGAGCTGGCTGAAATCGACTGTGACCTTCTGCCATTGGGGCTGCACGGGGATATCGGCTTTCCAGCGTCCGCCTTCCAGGCCTTTCACCATCAGCGCATGGCTGCCGTCTTCGCCGCGAATGTCGAAACGCACCCCACGGAAGTCACGCAGATCCACCGGACGCACCGATCCACGGCTCAGCGGCACCACTACGGAGGCATACGCGCGATCCTTGCTGGACATGCGCGCCATCGTCCGCAGCGCGTGGCCGCCATCCGCGCGTGGCACCACCCGCGTCAGCTGCCACGTGCGGTCGTTGCCACCGTCGTTGTCGTCGGTGCGCAGCGTGTCCAGCGCCGTGCGCTGGTCGGCGCGCTCGAAGTCGTCCACCAGCGGCCCGATCGCTGTCGACTCCGGGTAGAGCCGCGAGTTGCTCGCCGGCACTTGCACGCCAGGGCCATGCACCAGCTGGCCATTCAGCCAGACATGGCTGAGCCGCTTGATGTCCGCAATGTCCTGCCACGGCTTGCCATCGACCAGCAACAGATCGGCGCGCTGGCCCTTGGCAATCCGGCCACGGTCGTTCTGCAGCCCCATGGCTGCAGCGCTGACGGCGGTTCCGGCCAGCAACGCCTCCGTCGGGGTCAGGCCCGCCTGCACCAGCAGCTCGAGTTCGCGCAGGGTGGCCGCGCCGTGTGGCGTGCCAGGCATGCCGGCATCGGTGCCCAGTGCGACGGGTACACCAGCCTCGTGCAGCAGGCGTACGTTTTCCATCGCGGTGATGAAGTTGCGCTGGCGACCGAGCAGCTTCGGATCCTGGGGATCGACGGGCGCGGTTTGCCCCATCCTGATCGGCTCGTACACCGTCAGGGTCGGAGCGTAATAGGTGTCGCCAGCCTTGAGCCTGGCAATGGTATCGGCATCCAACACGCGGTCCTGGATGCTGTGCGCGATCAGGTCGACCTTGGCATCGCCGGCAAATCCGGCGCGCTCGGCGGTGACGGTATGGGTAGCGACCTTGAGCCCGTTGGCATGCGCCTCCTCAACCAGCGCGGCCAGGGTCCACGGATCCATGCTGGTGTTGTCCGGCATGTGGCCGTAGCGCCAGCCGTCGGTGAAGACCTTGATCAGGTCCGGGCGATACGGCACCAGCGCACGCACCGCGTTGCGTGCCGCCTCGGGCGAGTTGACCCAGCGCGTGGTGGCGGGATCGGCCCAGTCGGCGCCGTGACCAAGCGGCGTGCTCATGCGCGCGGCAAAATTGACATGTGGGGCAACCATCGTTGCCAGCCACTCCCGGCGGGGTGCATAGGACTCCGGTGCCTGATGGAAGTCGTTGACCGTAGTCACGCCTGCCGCCAGATACACGCCGGACAACACGGCGCTGGACGAGGGGCTGGAATTGGGTGTCCAGGACTCAGAAACTCCTGCCGATGTTCACATGAAAATAGCCTCGGACTTATCCCCGCGACAACTTCCAGCAGCGATGGATGCGTGCGTGACGGGCAAAGTCGGGCGGAATTGTTTCGGCGCTGATCTCCTCACACGTCGCGAACTCCGCCACGGCTGCCTCGTCCAGTTTGAAACGGCGGAAATTGTTGGAAAAATACAAGACACCGTCACGCGACAACCGCGCAACCGCCGCACGCAACAGGCGCACGTGGCTGGCCTGGATATCGAAATCGTCCGCACGCTTGGAGTTCGAGAACGTCGGCGGGTCGCAGAAGATCAGGTCGTACTCGGCCTGCTCCGTCTCCAGCCATGACACTGCATCGGCCTGCACCAGCCGGTGCCGGGTCCCGCCAAAACCGTTCTCGGCAAGGTTGTCCGCGCACCACTGCAGATAGGTCGGCGACAGGTCAACGGTGGTTGTCTGCCGGGCGCGCCCGACGGCGGCCTGGATGGTGGCCGCGCCGGTGTAGCCAAACAGATTCAGGAAGCGCGTGTCTTCTGCCTCGTCCCCGATCCGACGGCGCAGCGGCCGGTGGTCCAGGAACAAGCCAGTGTCGAGATAATCGAACAGATTCACCCGCAAGCGGGCGTCACCCTCACGCACGCTGATGAACTCGCCCCGCTGGTCGAATCGGCCGTATTTGGAGCCGCCCTTGCCGCGTGCGCGCGTCTTCAGCGCGACCTGCTCGTGCGGCACCGCGAACACCTCGCGCGCCGCAGCCAGCAACTCGTTCAAGCGGCGCCGCTGCACCGGCTCGGGGATGTCGTCCGGCGCGGCGTATTCCTGTACGTGCAGGAAGGTCCGCGGCGCGGCTTCATCGGTCTGGTACACGTCGATCGCAGCGGAATACTCGGGCAGGTCGGCGTCGTAGGCACGGAAGCAGGTCACGCCTTCGCGCTGGCGCCAGGCCTTGAGCTTGCGCAGGTTTTTGCGCAGGCGGTTGGCTACCATCTGGGCGCCATCACTCAACGCCGGCGCCGGCTCGCCGGGCTTTTGCTCGCGCTGCGGCGGGGCAACCGGATCCACGGTAATCAAGGTGCATTCAATCGCGCCATTGAACAGCTGGTACTTCTTCAGCGCCCGCAGGCCGGTGGCATGGGCGAGTTCGGCATCGCCGCACAACAGGCTGGCGCGCCAGTCCGGCACCGCGCGCTTGAGCGCGTCGCCCAGCGCGCGGTACAGCGCGGGATCGGCCGCCAGACGCAGGTCGTAGGGCGGATTGCACACGACCAGGCCGCCCGGCGGGCGCGGCTTCTGCGTCGCTCGCGACCAGGGCCCGACTTCGCTCGGCGATGGCCCCGGCACCTCGACTGGCGGTTCGGACGGCTCCGAAGCGGCATCGCCATGGGACTGCCGGACCAGGGGAATCGAACCCAGGCGCAGCCCTTCGATGCCCGCGTCTTCCCAACGGATCACTCCGGCCAGTCCCGCCAGCACCTCATTGTCCTGCGCGGCGTGGATCGCCTGCGGGTCGTTGTCGCGACCGAAGAACACCGGCCGCAACGCGGCACGGCCGGCAGCCTCGCGTCGACGCGCGTCATCGGTCAGCTCGCGCCACTGCTCCGCATCGAACTCCTTCCAGCGCGTGGGCACGAAACCGCCATGGCGCAACAGCCCCGGCGCCACGTCGGCCGCCATCAGCGCGCCCTCGATCAACAGCGTGCCACTGCCGCACATCGGGTCGAGCAAGCCGCCGCCATCGGCATACACCTGTGGCCAGTGTCCGCGCAGCAAGACTGCCGCCGCGAGGTTCTCCTTCAGCGGCGCCTCGCTCTGGTGCTGACGCCAGCCACGGCGGTGCAACGGACCACCGCCCAGATCGATCGAGACAATCGCGCGACCCTTGCGCACCACCAGGTTCACGCGCAGGTCCGGGGTCTCGACATCGACGCTCGGACGCACTCCGGTGGCATCGCGCATCACGTCCACCACCGCGTCCTTGACCCGCTGCGCGGCGAAGCGCGCGTGGGTCAGGCCGGTGCCCGAGACATGCGCATCCACCGCGATGGTATCGCCGTCATGCAGGTGCTCCGTCCACGCGATTTCCGCCACGCCGGCATACAGGGCTTGCTCATCGCCACATTCAAACTCGGTGATGGGCCACAGCACGCGACTGGCCAGGCGGGACCACAGCACCGCGCGTTGGGCGTCCAGCGCCGTGCCCTGGACGTTCACGCCCGCCATGGTCGCAGTGGCGTGGCTGCAGCCCAGCGCCAGCATCTCGTCAGCCAGCAGGTACTCCAGGCCCTTGCCGCAACTGGCGAAGAACTTCATCGGACCACCTGCGGCGCTGACGCCAATGACGACGGTGCCAGCATGGCCAGCAGCGTACTGAATGCCGCGACACTGGCGTCGACATGCCCGGACAAACGATGGCTGTCCTCGACCAGCAACAGCCGTGCCCGTCGGGCGGCGGCCCAATCGACCACTTCGGTGGCGGGGATCAGCTCATCGTCCCAGCCATGGATGATGCTTATGGGAACATCGGCCGCCTCCATCGGACTGGCCTCGCCCATCCGGATCGGCGGCGCCATCAGGAACAATCCAACCACCGGTACCTGCAGCGATGCCAGTCCGGAGACATAGGCGCCCAGGCTGGACCCGGCCAGCACCACAGGGCCACGCGTTGCCGCGTTGCGCGCCAGGTCGATCAGCCGCCGCAGCCTGCCCGGCACATCACCCAGCTCGCTGACCGAGCGCCTGGCGTCCAGGTCGGTATAGTCCGGCCGCTCGACCGACCAGCCGCGCTGCCCGGCAACCGTCGCCAATGCGGCAACCTTGGTCGCCTCCGGGCCGCTCTCGAAGCCGTGGGAAAGGATGCAATGTCCGCGCATGGATGGGTCCGGATGTGAGAGTGCCGCCGCCACGGCGGAAATCACGTGGCATGCAACGGGAGCTGGGGTCCGCGATGCTAGCATCCGCGCCATGTCGACCGAGTTTCCGCCATCGTCCATATCACCGGCAATCGTGGTGCGGCCGTTGCCATACCAGGACCTGCTGGAGGCTCGGTCGCGCGGCGAGGTTGACCTGGTGGTGATCCACTGCACCGAGCTGCCCGATCTGGCAATGGCCCGTGACTATGGCGAGCGGGTGCTGTATCCGCAGTCCGGCACTGGCAACAGCGGCCACTTCTATATCGACCGCGACGGCAGCGTGCAGCAGTACGTGGCCACCACGCGCGTCGCCCACCATACCCAGGGTTACAACCCGCGCTCGATCGGGATCGAACTGGTCAACACCGGCCGCTACCCCGATTGGCTGGACTCGCGCCACCAGGCGATGGACGAGGCGTACACCGACGCGCAGTTGTCCGGATTGATCCAACTGTTGACCGGGCTTTGCGCTACCCACCCCGCGCTGCGATGGATCGCCGGCCATGAAGACCTCGACACCGCCTCGGTCGCGGCAAGTGACAACCCCGGCGTGCAGGTACCGCGGAAACGCGACCCGGGACCGCGCTTTCCGTGGCACCAGCTGCTGCAGGCCACCACGCTGGAGCGCCTGCCGGGCCGGGCCGTCCGTTCCGGTAACGTGCTCCCGCTATAATTGCCGGCTTCCCGTACCGGCGCTGCTGCATGACTCCTCCCGTTTCCGAGCTGATCGACCTGCTTTCGCTGGAACGCCTGGAAGACAACCTGTTCCGTGGCCAGAGCCGCGACATCGGGACCAAATTTGTGTTTGGTGGACAGGTACTGGGGCAGGCGCTGTCGGCGGCGCGCGAGACCTTGATCAATGATCGCGCCGCGCATTCGCTGCATGCCTACTTCCTGCGCGCCGGCGATATCAACGCACCGATCGTCTACCAGATCGACCGCACCCGCGATGGCGGCAGTTTCTCGGTCCGCCGGGTCACCGCGATCCAGCACGGGCAGGTGATCTTCTTCATGGCCGCCTCGTTCCAGGACGTGGAACCGGGCGCCGAGCACCAGTTGTCGATGCCATCGGTGCCGATGCCCGAGGACATCGAGTCATCGCCTGCCGTGCCGGAGAAGGTCATGGCGACCCTGCCGATCAAGATCCAGCGCTGGCTGTCGAGGGAGGGGCCATTCGAGTTCCGCCACGTCTACCCGCGCGACGAGCTCAATCCACCCAAGCGACCGCCGCATCAGCAAGTCTGGTTCCGGCTGACCGAGCGGGTCGGCGACGCGCCGGAGCTGCACCACGCACTGCTTGCCTATGCCTCCGACTTCCAACTGCTGGGCACGGCGACTTTTCCGCATGGCATCAGTTACTACCAGCCCAACGTCCAGATGGCGTCGCTGGATCACGCGCTATGGTTCCACCGGCCATTCCGCGCCGACGAATGGCTGCTGTACTCGATCGACAGTCCCAGCGCGCAGGGGTCGCGCGGGTTGGCCCGGGGCCAGATCTTCGATCGCGGCGGCCGGCTGGTCGCCAGTACCTCGCAGGAAGGCCTGATCCGCGTGGTGCCCGACGCGGCCGCCGCGGCCCACGTCCCGGCCAGGGGCTGAAGGTTCGCCGATGCGCAAGGTTTTCAGCAGCCCCAGGTTGGAGAACGCCGAAGGTGTCGCAACCTTGTTGCGCGAAGCGGGCATCGAGGTCCGTATCACCAATGGGCGGTCCTACAAGGGCAGTCGGCGCCGCCATTTCAGCTATTCCGACCCATCCGCGCCGGAGTCGGCGGTGTGGGTCGTACGCTCCGACCAGCAGGCCCAGGCGCGCACCTTGTTGCGACAGGGTGGCTTGATCGACTCCACCCGCCCCGGCAGCGACGACGAGCATGGCTATGCAATGCCGACCTTCCGCACCGCCGTCCAACTTGCCCACAAGACGCCCGCCCGCAAGCGACTGATGCGCATCAAGCTGGGCCTGCTCGGGTTGATCGCGGCCGTGATGGTCGCCGGCGTGATCCACACCATCAACCAGCCTTCCGCGCCGCCGTCCGTCGCCGTTGAGCCGCAGCTTGCCGTCCCTCCGTTCGACGGCTCCATCGCCGCGACCCTGGCTCCCGTTGCCCGCGTCGTGTTCGCCAGCGAGCTGGACAGCGTCGACACCCCGGTCGCGTGCCTGGGAGTCGACGGCGGCGATGCGTCACCCGCCCTCATTGCCTCCCTGTCTGCTGCCAAGCCAACCCTGGTGCCGGCCACGGCATGTGTCGAGATTGCCGACGAGGACCAGGGCAGCCGCCACCGCGCCTCCGGGCAGCTGGCAACGATCCTTGATGTGGCGGTATTCCGGCCGGCGGCACCGGACCGCGGCACGGTCCAGATCACCGCCTATCACCACCGGGGCTGGGCCAGCTACAAGACGCTGGAGGTCTCGCGCCATGACGATGGTCAGTGGCAAGTGGACGACGTGATCAAGCACGTCGAAAGTCGCGGTTTGATGCAGTTCTAGAGCTGCCCCTACGGTCGGGGGCAGCGCTATGCTGGTGCCATGGGCAACGATCCACGCCGGAACCTCGACGACCTGCGGCTGTTCCACACCGCCGAACACCCCTGTGGCTACTGGCCGCAGCGGATTGCCCGTGACCTGGTGCTGGACCCGTGCGATCCGCAATTGTCCCAGCGCTATCCGATGGCGCTGGGCTGGGGATTTCGTCGTTCCGGCGGCATCGTCTACCGGCCGCATTGCCAGGGTTGCCAAGCCTGTGTCGCGGTGCGAATCCCGGTGGAGCGCTTCCGCCCCGATCGCAGTCAACGCCGTTGTCTGGCGCGCAACGCGCGAGTGGAAATGCGGGTGCTGCCAGCCGAGCGCACCGATGAGCAACTGGCGCTATACCAGCGTTACCTTGCCGCGCGCCACAAGGACGGAGGCATGGATGGGCACGGTGCCACCGAGTTCGACCAGTTCCTCGGCGGGCTGTGGAACACCGGTCGCTTCATCGAGTTGCGCGAGCCGGAAGCACACGGTCCAGGCCGGCTGCTGGCAGTCGCGGTGACCGATGTCATCGAGGACGCGTTGTCGGCGGTGTATACCTTCTACGATCCGCGGGAACACCAGCGTGGACTGGGAACGTTGGCAATACTCAAGCAACTGCAATGGGCGCACAGCCAGCAGCACCGTTATCTGTACCTGGGCTACTGGATCGCGGCCCACCCGAAAATGGACTACAAGCGCCGGTTCCGTCCGTTGGAGCAGTTCGACGGGCGCAACTGGCACGATCTGAATGATGATGGAGCTGCTGAATGACGCTGTCGCGATACCAATTACATCTACCTCGCTTCTCTGGCAGCCACGTTACTGGCAGCCACCCATCACCGCGCCGTCGTCGATCGGATCGGGCATTGACCCTCGCCATCGTGCTGGTGGCCCTTGCCACGGCCGGCTGCGTCCGGGTCGCCATCCACGGCGACCCGAACGCCTGGGCTGACAACATGACCGAATCAATGAACGACAGCACCCTGCGCGTGGCGACCTACAACACCTCGCTGTACGGCGAGTCCGCTGGTGGCCTGGTGCAACAGCTGTCGGCCAACGACGAACACGCCAGCAAGATCGCCGCCGTGCTGCAACGCGTGCGCCCCGACGTCGTGCTGCTCAACGAGTTCGACTACGACCCGGCCGGACGAGCGGCCGATCTGTTCCAGCAAAATTATCTGGAGCTCGGCCAGCCCGGGGGCGGCGAGCCACTGCACTACCCCTATCGCTATCTCGCCCCGGTCAATACCGGCGTACCCAGCGGACTGGACCTGGACGGCAACGGCGAGGTCGGCGGCAATGGCCGTGACCGCGGCAACGACGCCTGGGGTTACGGTCTGCACCCCGGTCAGTACGGGATGCTGGTGTTGTCGCGGTACCCGATTGACCCGGCCGCGGTGCGCAGCTTCCAGCACCTGAAGTGGAGTGCCATGCCAGACGCCCGGGCACCGCGTGATCCGCGTAGCGGCGAGCCGTGGTACCCACCGCAGGTCTGGTCGCAGTTGCGCCTGTCATCCAAGTCGCATTGGGATGTACCGATCGCCACCCCGATGGGCACCGTCCACCTGCTGGCGGCCCACCCGACCCCACCGGTATTCGATGGCCCCGAGAACCGCAACGGATTGCGCAATGCCGATGAAATCCGGTTATGGGCCGAGTACATCTCCGCGGGCGACAAGCCATGGTTGTGCGACGACCGTGGGCGCTGCGGCGGACTGGTCAGCGATGCACGGTTCGTGATCGTCGGCGACTACAACGCCGACCCTGTCGATGGCGATGGTGTACCTGGTGCCATCGCGCAATTGCTGGACAACCCCCGGGTCAACGCCAGCTTCGTGCCCCGCAGCAACGGCGCAATCGAACGGGCGGGTGAGCGGGCCCTCCCGCGCAATGGCGATGTCGCCACCCATACCGGTGACTTCGGACCCAAGGGAGGCACCCTTCGACTGGATTACGTGCTGCCATCAAGGGATCTGCGGATATCCGATGGCGGTGTTTTCTGGCCCGTCACTGGCGAGTCGGGAAGCGCTATCGCCGCGGCAAGCGACCATCACCTGGTATGGCTGGATGTGGTCGTACCCCGGTAAGTCGACGCAAGGGGCCGAAGCCGCCTGGCTCAGGCCGGAGGCTTCGGCTCTTCTTCCCCGGTGGCCGGCACTGCCACCGGCACCGCGACCCTGGGGCCAAATCCGAAAGCCTCTTCGCTGCGGGCCGATGCGATCATTCGCACCATGCTGCCAGGCACCATCAACTCCAACTCGATCAACTCCCCGGCGCTGGTGCGCCCGTCAAGGGTCATCTTGATCATCGAACCGCCGGTATCGACTTCGCGACAGACTACGTGGACGCCGGCCTTGCCCTCGCCCAGGTAGGGTTTTATCGCTTCACCCAGCGCCTCCAGCGCTTGTGGAAAGAAGAACACGGCATATCCATTGTGATCGTCCATCGGGACTCCTGTAGCTGGTGCGTTGATGGTGGGGTCGCTCAGCGCAGCTCTACCCGCAGCTGCGCGGCGGCATGGCGTGCTTTCTCGCGGGCCTGCTCGACATCTTCCCCCAGCGCCAGCGTCACCGCGACCCGGCGCTGGCCCTCGACTCGCGGCTTGCCGAACAGGCGCAGTTGGGTGTCGGGCTGGGCCAAGGCCGCATCGACGCCGTGAAACACCGGCACACCGTGTCCGTGCGCCAGGACCGCACAGGAGGCGGAAGCGGGATGACTGCGGATCACCGGTATTGGCAGCCCCAGGATCGCGCGGGCGTGCAGGGCGAACTCGCTCAGGTCCTGTCCGATCTGGGTCACCAGCCCGGTGTCATGCGGACGCGGGGAAACCTCGCTGAACCAGACCTCATCACCCTTGATGAAAAACTCCATGCCAAACACGCCCCAGCCACCGAGGTCATCGCTGACCGCCTTTGCCATCGCCTGCGCACGCTCCAACGCCAGCGCCGACATCGGCTGTGGCTGCCAGCTCTCGCGGTAATCGCCGTCCACCTGGGTGTGCCCGATGGGCGCGCAGAACGTGGTGCCACCGGCATGGCGCACGGTCAGCAAGGTGATCTCGTATTCGAAATCGACAAACCCCTCCACGATCACGCGCCCCGCGCCAGTACGTCCTCCGGTTTGGGCGTACTCCCAGGCGTTGTCGATATCGGCCTGGCCGCGCACCAGCGATTGGCCCTTGCCTGACGAGGACATCACCGGCTTGACCACGCACGGCAGGCCGATCTGCGCGACCGCGACGCGGTAGTCGGCCAAGGTATCGACGAAGCGGTAGGGCGACGTGGCGACCCCGAGGGCTTCCGCCGCCAGCCGTCGGATGCCCTCGCGATCCATGGTCAACCGCGCCGCGCGGGCCGTCGGGATCACCCGCATCGAGTGGCCGCCGGGATGCCGACCGGGCTCGCCGAGCTCGAGCTCAAGCTCGACCAGGGTCTGGGTAGCGATGGCCTCGATTTCCGGGACGATCAGCTGTGGCTGCTCCGCGGCGACCACGGCGCGGATCGCGGCCCCGTCCAGCATGTCAATCACGTGGCTGCGGTGGGCCACCTGCATCGCCGGGGCGTCGGCATAGCGATCGACCGCAATCACCTCCACGCCAAAGCGTTGCAACTCGATCGCCAGCTCCTTGCCCAGCTCGCCAGAGCCAAGCAGCAACACGCGGAACGCATGCGGTGACAACGGGGTACCGAGGCTGACGGAGCCGGTTTCGACACCGGGCTGCGGGGTCTTGCTCTGGGTTTCAGTCGGGGTTTCAGGCATGGATGGGTGATACCGGTCGATGGGGACAATTTTGTCCAATGTGTCGAGGCAGTCTAACTTCCGCCAATCGGTCGCGGTACCGCGTTTCCTGCAACGGCAGGCGCATGCGATCCTTCCGGCATGCGCCCTCGCCTGCCGTTATTGCTGTCGCGAATCACCATGGCCGCCTTGTTGGCGGTAGTGGTCCCGGCTTGCACGCGTTCCGACGATGCCACCACCCATGCCACCGAAGCGCGCATGAGCGGCGCCCTGCTGGACATGCAGCTCAATGAGATCAGCGGGCTGGCCGCCTCATCGCTGCACCCGGACGTGTTGTGGATGCATGACGATGGTGACAATCCGGCGCGACTGTTCGCCGTGAGCACCAGCGGCCGTCGGCTGGCGACCTACACCATCGAAGGCGTGACCAAGACCGACTGGGAGGACATGGAAGCGTTCGAGTTCGGTGGCAAGCGTTACCTGCTGATCGCCGACACCGGCGACAACGGTGGTTTGCGCCACAGCCTGCAACTGCACGTGATCGAGGAACCGGCGACGCTCACCAACGCGCGCCTGAAACCCGCCTGGTCGATCGCGTTCCGCTGGCCCGACGGGCCGTCCGATTGCGAGGCGGTCACGGTGGATCCCGAGCGCGGCGAAATCCTGCTGGTTTCCAAGAAGCGCCAGCCGCCAGAGTTGTTCGTGCTACCGCTGAAACCACCGGACCGGGAGCTGCTCACCGCAACCCGGATCGGCACGCTGGCGGGGGTGCCTTCTGCCACGCGCACCGGCCAGACGCCGGCCGAAGCAGCAGGACGGACGCCATTGGGCAGCCAGATCACCGCTGCCTCGGTATCACCCGACCGCACCACCCTGGCGGTGATGACCTACCGCTACCTGCTGCTGTACCCGCGTGCCGAGGGTGGCGACTGGGCCGATGCGGTGGCCCATCAGCCCCGCACCAGCCTGTTGCCATGGTTGCCGCAGGCCGAGGCACTGGGATGGGCCGCCGATGGCCGCAGCCTGTATGCGACCGGCGAGTTCATTCCCGCACCGCTGTACCGGATCACGCCCTGACGAGGCCAGCCGCAGCGTCAACGCGCAGATCGGGTATGTTTTACCAGACGCGTTCGCAAGGCTGGCCGACTGCCCGGCACCACCCGCACGCCTTCCAGCAAGGGAATCAACCCATGAGCACACCGTGGATCTACGAAGTAGTGGAGATGAACCCCAGCATGTTGGGGCCATCAATGACCGAGCGCCTGCAAGAAGAGCTCAACCGCCTGGGCCAGGAAGGCTGGGAACTGGTAGCGGCCAACCAAGTCAACCCATTCGACCAGGTTCGCTTGATCCTCAAGCGGACGGCCGCGGCACCGATCTAACCTGACCGACATGCGTGGCCAGTCAAAGCTGCTGATCAACACCCCGAAGGTCGAACTGTGGCCCAGCGGGCTGTTGCGTGCGCGCAGCAATCACGATGCCCGCATCCTGTCGCGCGCGAACCACATACTGCGGCGCAAACGCGATGGCCGCTATCTCGCAGCGCAACTGCCCGAAGGCCTTGTGCCATTGATTCCCCGGTTGACCCGGGAGCCCGGCGTCACGGCGGCCCTGGAGGTGCTGGCGAAACAGCGCGGCGTGCTCCATCCGGGCCACACCTGGTCGAGCCGGCTCCAGCCGGACGAGCTGCCCCTGGACGGCCTGCGTGAACGGCTGGACGCACTCGGCCTGGATGACGGCTATGGCGAGCGCACCGGCCTGCCGCTGGTGGCCGAGCCCGGTTGGCTCACCCTGGCCGGCCTGGACCGCTACCGGCGCCCGTTGTGGCTGCGCGCCGGCGCCGCCCGTGCGTGGACCCACCTGCGTGAGGCCGCCAGACAGGCAGGCGTGGCGCTGGAGGCGATCTCCGGCTATCGCAGCCATGACTACCAGTTGGGCATCTTCGAGAGAAAACTCGCGCGCGGACAGGCAGTCCCGGAGATCCTCCGTGTCAACGCCGCACCCGGCTACAGCGAGCACCACTCAGGTTTTGCCCTCGACATCGGCACCCCGGGCGAACCGCCGGCCGAGGAGACCTTCGAACAGACGCCCGCGTTCGACTGGCTGACCGCCACCGCCGGCAGCCACGGCTTCGCCATGAGCTACCCCCGCGACAATCCCCACGGCATCGTCTACGAGCCGTGGCACTGGCGTTGGGCTCCCCAAGAAACCGAATGACCAGACGGCGTCCGGCTCAGTCCTGCGAGCGCTTGGTCGGCGTCTTCGCCTCGACCGCGAAGTCGGCGATCTTCCACAGGTAGAAGCTGGCGTAGCTGCGGTATGGCCCCCAGCGTTCACCGAGTTGCGCGAGTTGCTTCGGCTTCGGCAGCACCTCGAGCTTGTCGACGATCTGGGCGCCCTTGCGGATGCCGAGGTCGTCGATCGGCAGTACATCGGGGCGACCAAGACGGGACATCAACATCATTTCCACGGTCCAGCGGCCGATACCGCGCACCGGCACCAGCGCGTCGATGATCGCGTCATTGTCCATCGTCGCCATCCGCCGCAGGGTCGGAATCTCGCCGGCCGCCTCGCGCAGGGCCAGGTCACGCAACGCCAGCACCTTGTTGCCGGACACCCCGCATGCGCGCAGGGTCGGATCGTCGCAACGGCCCAAGGTGTCGCAGTGGAAACGGTCGCTTTCGATCGCCGCCTCGACCCGTCCGACGATCGTCGCCGCAGCCTTGCCGCTGAGCTGCTGGTAGAGGATCGCGCGGGCCAGCGCATCGACCGGGTCGAACGACTTGCGCCAGCGAGGATCGGGGTCGATCACGCCGAGCCGGCGCATCCAGCTGCCCAGCTTGCGATCGCGCCGGGCCAGGTGGGCATGCGCCGCCGCGGTATCGAATCCACGCGAATGCCGTGGCATCTCAGCGCCTCACGCTGTCGGCCGCCCACAGCAACCAGGCGAGGATCATCAGGCCGCCGCCCAGCGGTGCGAGCGAGGTCGGTGTGCCGAACCCATGCGCACTCACCAAGCTGCCGGAAAACAGCAGCGTGCCAAGCAACAGCATCCCCAGCGCGATCGCTGTCAATCGCCGCCTTGCAACCGGGGCCAGCGCGGCCAGCGCGATGCCGTGGCCGAACGCAAACAGCGCCGCCGAGTGCAGGCTCGCCTGGACCGCAGGCTCGGCGGAATGGGCGGCATAGGCAAACAGTGCGACCGAGGCCGCGGCGAGCACAGCGCCCAGCGCGGCAAGTGCCCGCAGGGGCCGGACGACCCGGGTTGGATCAGCGGTCGTGATCATTCGATGGTCTCGCGACAGGTCGTCCAAGATAGCAGGGCTACCCATCGGAGCACCCAAAAAAAATGCGCCGCGGGATCCGCGGCGCATCTCAATTCCGGTAACAGCGTCTGCTTAGCGCAGCGTCCAGTACACCTCGAACTCCCCGTCCTCGGTAAAGCCCTTGTCGATACCGTTGATCCAGGCCTCGTACGGACGCCCGGCGGTTTCATCGCCGCCGGTCATCACCCAGGCCCGCAGGGCATCACGCACCTTGGGCATGTTGGCCATATGACCGACAAACGGAACCATGGCCACCCTGGCGGGCTCCTCGAACACCTGGGTCACCGGACCTTCCAACTTGATGTCCAGCTTCACCACCGGACCGGGGGCCGCATTGGCGGCGGCGATATCGGCGGCATCCGCCCCGGCATCGTCTGCGGTCTCGTCAGCGTCCGTCTCGTCGGCAGCCGGCTTCTTGTCCGCGCCACTGCCAGCCTTGCGCACCGGCTGGGCGACATCGAACGCGTAGGTTTCGGCACCAAATTCATTGGTGATGATGCGCACCGGACCTGCGGGTTCGAGGTTATTGGCCTTCATGACCTTCTCGATCCACTGCATGTTGTTCTTCATCGTGCGCTGGACCACTTCGTTGTTACGCTCCACGGCCGCACCGACTACCAGCATGTTGACCGCCGGGCGCTCGATCACCTTCGGAGCCATCTCCGGGTTGTCCTTGCTGAGCTCTGCATAGTCGTAGTTCGGCACCGCAGCGAGCATGTTGCTGAACCGGTTCAGGCTCATCTTCATGCGGTCGCCCATGCCGCTGGTGACATACATGCCGGCGTAGCGGCCAAACAGGTTCATTCCGTAATCAACGTCGTAGGTCTGGGTGATCTTGACGTTGCGATTGCTGCGTCCGGTCGGCTCCAGTATGTAGCTGGTGCGCTTGTTGGTACCGGGTTCGTTGTTGACGACCTCGAAGCTCACGCTTTTGCGCGGCTGGCTGTCCACCAGCTTCCAGCTGCCGTCTCCCACGCCCTTCGCATCAGAGCTGTAGTTCAGCTCCGCGCCAACCCCGCTTTCCGGGCCGGAAAGCTTGATATCCATCGACGGATCCCGCAGCGGAAGCACGTTCCAATCGTCGAAACGGGCAAAGCTGTTGAGGGTGTCATAGACAATCGTCATCTTGCGATTGGTCTCCACCGACTGCTGGATGTGACGGGTGGATGGCAGGAAGAAACCGATGACGAGGAACGCCACGGCCACGATTGCCAGCGAAATCAGGAATTCGATCAAACGGGTCATACAGGTTCTCTCCAGGGCCAGACCCGGAATGGGACGGGGGGCAGACCCGTAATCCTAGCAAGGAAAACGGGTCTGTCGCATGTCAGCCAGGTCACAAGAATCACGAAATTGTCCGGTATTTACACCAACTGCAGCTCAAATGCCTTCAGCACCGCTCTCGTGCGATCGCGCACACCCAATTTGGACAGGATATTGGAGACGTGGTTTTTGATGGTGCCTTCGGCCACTCCCAGCGAATTGGCGATCTCCTTGTTGGAAAACCCTCCCGCCATCAATCGCAGTATTTCGGTCTCGCGTTCGGTCAACGGATCGGGCCGATCCAGGCTGACGAACTCGTTGCGCATGTGTTCCAGCCCCGAAAGCAGGCGCTGGCTCATTGCCGGCTGGACCAGTGAGCCGCCACCGGCAACGGTCTGGATCGCTCCCACCAGTTGCTCCAGCGACACATCCTTGAGCATGTAGCCCTTGGCCCCTGCCTTGATCCCAGCCAGCACCATCTGGTCGTCATCAAACGTGGTCAGGATGATCGTCGGCGGCAGCTGGTCCCGGCGGGCCAGCTCCTGCAGCGCCTCCAGCCCCGACATCACCGGCATCCTCATGTCCATCAGCACCACGTCGGGCTGGACCTGCGGTATGAGCTCGACCGCGTGCTTGCCGTCGCCAGCCTCGGCAACGACCTCGATGCCCTCGGCCAGTTCCAGCAGCGACCGCACCCCCTGGCGAACCAGGGTCTGGTCATCGACGATCAGGACGGTTATCGGCTTGTCCGGATGACGGGGTTTGATCGGATTGGGGGTCATGCTTTCACTCCTTCGCGGGTAGCCGCCACGGCGTCTGCCGACAGCGGCAACACAAGATGCAGGCGGAAGCCTGCTTGTGGCCGGGTTTCAATGGTCAAATCACCGCCACACTGGGCGAGGCGTTCGCGCATACCCCGCAGTCCGTTGCCGATGGCAACCTGGCTGGCACCTCGCCCATCGTCGCGGGCCGTCATAACGATGCATCCATCTTCGCGCCTGAAATGGATCCACAGATGGCCGGCAGCCGAATGGCGCACCGCGTTGGTAATGATCTCCTGGGTGCAACGCAACAGCACGTGCGCACGCTCCGGATCGTCCACCGTCAGCGGCTCCTCGATATCCATGTGGATCTTCGGGGTGAAGATGTTCTCGGCCAACGGACGCAGCGTCAGCGCAAGGTCGATCGCCTTTTCCACCCGCAAATGGCTGACCGCCTCGCGCACGTCCGTCAGCAGCAAGCGGGCCAGGGTGTGGGCCTGGACGACGTGCTCCTTCGCCCGGCCATCGGTCAGATGCCCGGCCACCTCCAGATTCAGGCTCAGCGCCGTCAGATGGTGGCCCAGCAAATCATGCAGCTCACGGGAGATGCGGGTGCGCTCATTGATTCGCGCGCTCTCTGCCAACAGCAGGCGCGTGGCATGCAACTCGGCGTTCAGCTGACGCTGCTCCTCACGGGCCTGGGCCTGTTGGCGGGCCACCAGCGCGGTGACAAACACCAGACTGGAAAACCCCATATAGGCCAGCGACTGCATCAAGGCCACCAGCACCGGCATGCCCAACGCAACAAACGCCGGCGTGATCGCAAGATTGCCCCCGACCAGCCAACCCACTCCCACCCGCAGCGATAACAGCCATGGCAGCAGTCCAGCCACCACCATCAGCAGGACACTGCCCAGACCGGTGCGTGACAGGTAACTGATGCCCACCGCGCAGATCGTCAGCACCAGCAGCAGGACAAGGGACAGATAGTCGGTGCGGCGCGGCCCCAGGTCGCGGGTCAGCCACCAGTACGCGCCGCCGAAAGTCAGGTACAACGCAACCCAACGCGCGATCAGCAGGTAAAACGGTTGGCCGCTGACAGCCGGCAGGAATTCCAGCCCGCCCGGAGCCAGCCATAGCTGAATCGGCCACAGCCCAACCATGCCCCACGTGAGGAGGCCGGCGAAGCGCAACAGTCGGCTGTGGTTAAGGCGGCTCAGCATCACCGCATGCTACCGGCATCGGGTGGCCTGAGGGGGCGCCGAAAGTCATGCTGAATGCGCGCCGGACCCCATCGGTCGATTGAAATCTGTTCGCCGCACGCCGGGACCCATGCGATAATTGGCCTTGGAAACGCGACCCCACGCGAAGTAACAACCCCTGGAGCCCGGAATGTCGATCGTTGTCCGCGACGTGCTTGAGCACGAGCTGGATTCCGTCCTTGCCCTCAACAACGCTGCCGGACCTGCGATCCTGCCACTGGACGCCGGGCGATTGCGCCATTTCTTCGAAACGGCGGAGTATTTCCGCGTCGCCGAGCGTGACGGCACCCTGGCCGGCTTCCTGATCGGGATGGGCAGCCATGCCTCCCATGACAGCAGCAATTTCCGCTGGTTCTGTCAGCGTCATCCGGACTTCTTCTACATCGACCGCATCGTGGTGGCCAGCCGGCGACGCGGCGGCGGTGTCGGCCGTGCGTTCTATGCCGATGCCCAAAGCTATGCGGAGTTGCGCTACCCGCAGATGGCTTGCGAGATCTTCCTGGATGGTTCCAGCGATCCGGTGTTGTTGTTCCATGGCAGTTTCGGCTTCCGCGAAGTCGGGCAACACGTCATGGACGGCACCGGGCTGCGTGCGGCGATGTTGATGAAGCAATTGTGCAGCTACCCCTGGATCCGCCAGACCTATGGCGGGAATCTGCCAGGCCTGCCGTGGGCCCGGTCACGCACGCTGCCGGGCAAAGACCTGGCAACACAACTGACCGGGACCAACCGTTGAGCACGGCGGTGACCGATTACGAGCCCGCAGGTGAGCTCAAGATCGGCCAGGTCGGAATTGCCAACCTGCGCATACGCTCGCTGGATGTCCCCAGGTTGACCGAGGAAATGCGCAGCCGGGTGCAACGCGCGCCCAATCTGTTCAAGAACGCGGCCGTGGTAATCGATTTTGGCGGCTTGGGCCAGATGCCCGACCTGGCCACGGCGGGTGCGCTGATGGACGGGTTGCGCCAGGCAGGCGTACTGCCGGTCGCCCTGGCTTATGGTTCCAGTGATACCGAGCAACTGGCGGATGCGCTTGGCTTGCCGCTTCTGGCCAAGTTCCGCGCCCAGTACGAGCGCGGGGACGAGACCTCACCGGCTGCGGTGCCAGCGGCGGCCCCGCCGCGTGAAAAGACGGCCCCGCAACCAGCAACTCCTGCGAAGGCGGCCGCAAGCAAGGCAAGCCCCGGAATGATCCATGCGACGCTGGTTCGTTCCGGCCAGCAGGTCTACGCAGACCACCGTGACCTCACCGTGCTGACCGGCGTCAGTGCTGGTGCAGAAGTGATTGCCGACGGTTCGGTCCACATTTATGGCCCGTTACGCGGTCGCGCCCTCGCCGGCGCCCAGGGCAATGAACAGGCACGCATTTTCTGTCGCGAATTCCATGCTGAACTGATCGCCATCGCCGGCCACTACAAGGTGCTGGAAGACATTCCGGCGGAGTTGCGTGGTCGCGCCGTCCAGGCTTGGCTGCAGGACGGACAATTGCAACTGGCCGCACTGGACACACCGTGAATGAAAACCGTGCATGCTGTCGCGTTGCGCCCAATCGGCAACCGGGCAGTTGCAGCCGGCCTGGCATCTCGCCGGGCGCTGCAGACGCTACATCGATGCATTCCCCCGCAGCACCCATGAACTGGAGGATTTGAACTTGGCCGAAATCATCGTTGTCACCTCGGGCAAGGGAGGCGTGGGCAAAACCACCACCAGCGCCAGCCTCGCCTGTGGGCTTGCACGTCGCGGCCACAAGGTGGCCGTCATCGACTTCGACGTCGGCTTGCGCAACCTGGACCTGATCATGGGTTGCGAGCGACGCGTGGTGTACGACTTCGTCAACGTGGTCAATGGCGAGTCGACCCTGAAGCAGTCACTGATCCGCGACAAGCGTTTCGAGAACCTGTACGTGCTGGCCGCCTCGCAGACCCGGGACAAGGATGCGCTGACGGTTGAAGGCGTGCAGAAGGTCCTGGACGATCTGGCTGCAGACGACTTCGACTACATCGTCTGCGACTCCCCCGCCGGGATCGAGAAAGGTGCTTACCTGTCGATGTATTTTGCGGACCAGGCGGTCGTGGTGGTCAACCCGGAAGTCTCCTCGGTACGCGACTCCGACCGCATCCTAGGCTTGCTGGCGTCCAAGACCCGCCGTGCCGAGAACGGCGAGCGGGTCAAGGAACACCTGCTGCTGACCCGCTACAGCCCCAAGCGGGTAGAGTCGGGTGAGATGCTGAGCATCGGTGATGTGGAGGAAATCCTGGGCTTGAAGACAATTGGCGTGATCCCCGAGTCCAGCGACGTCCTGCACGCTTCCAACAAGGGCGAGCCGGTCATCCTCGACAGCGAGACCGACGCGGCACAGGCCTATGACGACGCGGTCGCCAGGCTGCTTGGCGACACCCGCCCAATGCGTTTTGTGAACCCCGAGAAAAAGGGTTTCTTCAGCAAGATGTTCGGAGGATAGACATGGGTTTGTTCGATTTCCTGCTGGTCAAGAAGCAGACCGCATCGGTCGCCAAGGACCGCTTGCGGATCATCGTTGCCCACGAGCGCGCCAGTCGTGGCGGGCCCGACTACCTGCCGATGTTGCAACGCGAATTGCTCGAGGTGATCAGGAAGTACGTCAACGTCGACGTCGATGCGGTCAAGGTCGACCTGCTGGGCGAAGGCGACAACAAGGTGTTGGATATCTCGGTCTGCCTGCCCGAAAAAGCCGAATCACGGGCGTTCGCCAACGGCTGAACACGACTGTATTGTCCGGATAAGGACTTCGGGCAAGACCCTATGCTCACGCTCGCTGACACCGGCTTCGCCGCTCCTGCCGCGCTACTGGCACGTTATGGGCTGCAATTGGCAAAGGTTGCCGATGGCGAGCCCATTCCGGGGAGCTATTGGGGCGAGTGTGAAGCCGGATTGATCGGCACCACCGTCCATGCCCGCGCCGATACCCCGGTGCACTCCTTGCTGCACGAGGCGGCGCATCTAATCGTGTTGCCGCCCGAGCGTCGTGCTGTCGTGCACACCGACGCCACCGACTCCATCGAGGAGGAGGATGCGGTTTGCGTGCTGCAGGCGTTGCTGGGCGACGAGCTGCCCGATGTCGGCCGCGATCGCATACTCACCGACATGGACGCTTGGGGCTACACCTTCAGGCTCGGCTCGGCACGGGCGTATTTTGAACGCGACTCTGATAGTGCATGGCACTGGTTGGCCCAGCGTGGGCTGGTCGAGCTGCCGCACCGGCGTCTGATCGTTTAGATACCCGGCTGGATACCTGAACCATGGCCGGGCATGGCCATGCAGGCGAGTGGACGTACGCCTCGCTCAGCGGCAAACGCCGACCGAGCCACTGCCACAGATACGGCCGTCAACCCAGGTCGCACCGTCGAAGCGTGCGCCCGACAGCATCGCATTGGCCAGCGTGGCGTCTCGCAGGTTGGCCCCGCGGAAGTCGACGCTATCCAGATTGGCATTGGCGAAACTGGCTTCGACCAGGACCGCATCACGGAAGCTCGCTCCCGCCAAGTGGGAATTGACGAACGTCACGCCCCCCAGTTGCCGGCCGGCGAAATCTCTCCCGGACAGATCTTGATTGGCGTAACTGGTCGTCCCACCGCGCTGTGAGGACGAGGACGTTATGGTCCGTCCATTGACGGTGCTGGTTGCTCGACCGCCACCGGCACTGATGACGTGCACGCCGCCATCGCCCTGGACGTCCACCTGCGTGTGCTGGGTGTTGTCGCCATCGGTTTGATAGTTGCCGGTGCGCGAAGACAGATTTTGCTGCCCACTCGCCTCCACCGTGGCGCCGTGCGTGCGCACCTCGGTTCCGGCGGCACCGGCCTGGACCACGGTACCGTCGCCCGCGTTGATCTTGACGCTTCCATCGGCGCCGATCTCCACCACGTTTTGGGCGATTGCGGGCATCGCCAGTGAGGCCACCAGTAGTCCGCCAAACGCGAGCAGGAGACCCGAACGGCGGCGAGTGGCCGGTGTGGGTACGGCGTGGTAACGGCGGGACTGGCTGTGCGGGGGCTGGTTACGGAAGGTCTGGTTATCGAAGGTCACGGAATGCTCCTGTCGGGGGTCCACTGAGCGAGGGAAATACTCAGTGGAAGTCAGAGGCCAAGATCGGAAAGTCCGGCCAACGGGTCGTCGAGTCGCGGCTGCGCGGCCGAAGTGATGCTGGAAACCAGATTGCCTCCCGACTGACCCACCGCCGCTGAAGCCAGCTGGCGCATCCAGGTCGGGTCGAAGCCGCCATCGGGGAGCGTGCGCGACTGGATCAGACCGAGCATCTGCTGGGCAGGCTTGCTGCCCTGCGCCGCTGCGTCCCGATACAGCCCCAAGGCCTTGCCGTAATCGACGGTCACGCCGTCGCCACGATGGTAGCGACGAGCCAGCGAAAACAGGGACTCGGCATCACCGTCGACAGCCGCGTCGGCACCGGCCTCGACTTGTCGACGGACCTCATCGCCACGCGCCAGGCTGGCGAGATTGAGCTTGGCAGCCGCACTGCCGTTGTCGACGGCACGCTGGTACCACATTTGCGCCGTGGTGCGATCACCCTGCACCTGGTAGTGCACACCCATGGCATTTTGCGCGACGCCATCGCCGGCACGCGCGGCGCGCTCACGCAGCGCGGCCTGCTGTTTCTGGCCTCCGCGACGTCGATCAGCAGCAGCCAGCAACGAGAGCAGGTAATCGGCCCGCGCAACCCCAGCGGCGCTGATCTGTTGCAGGTTGCGGCGCGCGGTGGCCGGATCTCGCGCCACGCCCAGACCGAGTCCCTGCAGGTAGGCGAATGCCATCGCCGCTCGACGGTCACCTGCGTCAGCGGCAACCTTGAACCAGCGGGCCGCCTCGGCATAACTGCGCGGATCCGCATCGCCCCGATAAGCCGCCAGTGCCCGCTGCAACGGATCATTCAATCCGGTCACGACTTCCGCCGGGGCGTCAGTCGGGATCACGGCACCACCCTCCGCCCCCGGCACATCCACCACGACCGCACCATCGTCGCTCGCGGGCATCCCGGACGGGCTGTACGGCCAAACGATATTGCTGCTGGACGGCGGCGAAAGCGTCGGCGCGGGGAGCGCCAGGTCCGACGGAGGGGGCACTCCCCCGACCGCAGTGGAAGCCGCATCGACCCGCTCGGGCCGGGGCGGCACGATCTCCGCCCGCATGCCTGCGGCGGAGACCGAGTCCGAAGTTCCGGCAACTGCAGTTTCCGGCGACTCCGGCATTTGTGGAGCTGCGAGCACCAACGGTGGCGTTACCGGCACGATCTCCGCATGGACCACAGCGACCAGCCCGATCAGCAACGCGGCGCCGCAAAGCAGGGTGCCACGCCTACCGCCTGCGATCATCCAACCGATCATCGCAGGCCCGCCCAGGTCATGGCGTAACCGACCATTGCGCATTGCCAGCGCCAACCCCGGCCCCGACTGCCGACCGGAACGCCTGCTCCACCGCATCCAGCGATACCGCGTCGATAGGCGTCAGTACCGGCGCCTGCAGTTGGGCCGGCAGCAGCGACGAGGGATCAAGCGGACTGGTCAGGCAGCGCAATCCCTCGGTGCCCGACGCGGTCAGCTCGATCGCGAAACTCTGCGGGTTGCTCATGTCGGGCACCATCAACGCGCGATTGCCTTCGACCACGCCGACCGGCTGCATCGGATTGGGGTAGATCTGCGCAATCGTGCCTTTTGCATCCTGGTAGTAGCACTGCAGGTACGCCGTCCGGTCGACGCTGATGTTGAACGAAAGCAGTTCACCAAGTCGACGCGCGTTACCGGGTGTCGGCAGCGTGATCTCGACTTGTGGCGGACGCGGTTCGGTCGAACCCAGCGCAGGAGCACCATTCCTGGGCTCGCTCCGGGAGGCCATCGGCACATGGCTTGCGGTCAAACCGGTATCGCCCCAACCGACCTGCACGAAATGTCCATCGCCATCGCTGCGAACGTAGTCGCGCGCGAGGTGTTCATAGGTCTCAAAACCCAGTTGGCCGGTCGCCGCCAGGCCTTGGTCGAGCTGAAAGCGCTGGATCGCGCTTCGCAGTTCCGGCGTGATCTGGAGCGGAGAGACGTCGTCGTCGTAATAACCCTTGGCCCGCAGGCCGCGCTGGATGAACGACAACCTGTCGCCTTCGTCCATCTCCAGGTACCACTGCCGCAACTGGCGCTGGAAGTCGGGATGCGCCTGGTCGAGCGCGAGGCATTGCCAGTACGGCACCCGGGCCCACTTGCCGACCAGTTCGATCATGCTCAGGTCGATCAGGGTACGCGCCGCCGGGCCGACGCCCTGGGAGTAGTCTCCGCCGACCTCGATCTGCACACCCGCCTTCTTGATACGACCGCCGATATCGACGCCCGACCCCTTGGCCGCGATGGTGATCTCGTTGGCCGAATGGAGCCCGGGAATCAGCGTGCGGCTGATGAAGTCGCCGAGGTGGAAGTCCATCCCCATGACGCTGCCGGCAATGTCGCGCGACCAACCGATTTCCGCATCCGCCGACGCGGCACCGAGTCCGCGGCGGTCGATCATGACGTTCTGGTCCAGGAAACTGATCGCGCCGGACACATACAGCTGCGGCATCTGGATCATCATCTGGTTGCTCTGCAGCATCAGTCCACTAAGGGTCTGCACGGTGTCCTGGTTGAGCGGGTTTACCTCGTAATCGACGAAGCGGAACGTGTTGCTGAGCCGGGACATCTCCGACAGCGACGTGATCAGCATGTCGGTCGCCGCGACGTATACCTTGCCGGACGCATCGGGAATTTCCTTGGACGTGACGGTGACCTGGTTGATGTGGTGGTCGCGCAACATCCGATCCATGCACGAGAGCGAGTCATTGAAGCTGCTGACTGAACGCACCGGCCACACCACCGGGCGATCCTCCACCGGAGCCTGGCTGTAGAAGTCGGCGTGCTTGCGAGGACCGTTCTTGCCCAGCGTGCTGCAACCGGCCAGCAGCGTCACCGCAGCGGCCATCGCCACCACCTTCATTCCTGCGCGCGCGTTGCGCGCCTGCCCCTGTTGTTTTGTCATCCGTCGTATCTATCCGTGTCGAAAAGAAATGTCGCCCAAGCGCTCTCGACCGGGATCCGGCGCACATGCACTTGATGTGTTGGGACGTCTACTTGCAGACGTTGATCACGCTGCCGTTGACCACTACTACCCGCTCTTGCTGCTGGCCGCGCGGGCTGGGGCCATAACGCGGGGTGAAATTGCCGACCGTGGTAGGTGATTGCGCGGTGGTGCCCACGTTGGTGATGCAGGTCTTGGCACCCCCGGGGCCGCTATTGATGACCTCGGTGTCCTCGGCATTCTGTCGCGTGCCAAAACCGACCCAGCGCTTCGCCTGGACCTGGGTAACCTTGGCCCGGTCCCACGGATCGATTCCGCGGCGCGGGGTCACGTCGGATTGCTGCGCTTGTGCCAGCGGCGCCAGGACAGTGAGCGCCAACGCCAGCCCTGCGGTACGGATGCTGATTGTGAGCATGCTCATGCGATTGCTCCTCCATTTACAACTCACTGGGTGGTGGGGCAGCCGTTGCTGCCGGCCGCCCCACCATCTACCGCCGCACGATGCGTGCGGCGTTGATCAGCGAGGTTTATTCGCCTTCGTTCGACGAAACGTTCTGCTTCGCTTCTGCCATGGCACCGGTCGCGGTGTTGGCGATCGCACCATTGACCGTTGTGGTCTGCGTGTTGTTGCCACCAATTTTGACGTTGCCCTTGTTGGACGAAACGTTCTGGGTCGCCGTGGTCATGGCGCCTACCGCAGTATTGGCGATGGCTCCGTTGACGGTGGTGGTCTGGTCGTTGTTGCCACCGATTTTGACTTCGGCATAAGCGGTGCTCGACATCAACACAGCGGCGGCGATCAACAGCACGTATGACTTCTTCATGGGTGTTTCCTCATCTTGTGGGTAAGGGGGTACGCACGCATTGGCCCTTTGGCAAACCACTCCCAGGCGGGCCCGGCATGGGAGCTGATGGAGGTGCGGCTATTCGTCGCTGACCGAACCGATGTTGATGATGGCCTTGGAGCCGGAGCCCGACGCCTGGTTGTGGATCGAGCCACTCACCGAAACCGTTTGGCTATTGCTACCGACTTTGGCCTTGCTACCGCTGATTGATCCGATGTTGACCTGGGCTTTGGCGCCGGATCGCGCCTCGTTGCTGATGCTTCCCGAGACATTGACCGTCTGCGAGTTGCTGCCACTGATCACGACTTGCTTCTGCGCAAAGACGGACCCAGATGCCGCCACCGTCAGGGCTGCCGTCATAGCCAGGATTCGAGCCGTATTTTTCATGCCGTTCCTCATCGTTGTCGCTTCAGGTGAGTCGTCCCGGGTGAGTCGTACCGGGTAAATACGCAAGCAGGCATCCGGACCACAACCTGCCGCTCAGCGTCACCCTTCCTGTTAACTATCGGGGTGTCAAATCAATTTTTTGTGACATCCGGCCTTACCTAAACGAGTGATTCAGGCTTATAAAACCCGCTACCCAGTGGTGCTTTATCTTCAAGTTGTCTGATTTTAAGAGAACTTAATGGAAGTTAAGGGATTTTAAGCGCAACGGGACGTTTGCTTGGCGACCGGTTCCACGCAAATCCCCTCTATCTGCCATCTCCCCTGAAGGCAGAAGCGGCCTTTTCCCTGGCTCAGGGAAAGTGACATTTTGCGTCAGCCATCACAATCCGATCGGACTGCTGTACGCATTGCCGGCGGCGCACTCAGGCAGCGATGGAAGACGTACCCAACGCATTGGCCGGTCTCCCGGCGCACCTTGACGCCCGCTTGCGCGGCGCTTGAGGTGGCTCTAGCCTTCCTAGGTTCGGCGCGACGCACGCGCTTCATGCAAAGGGAGCCTCCCCAGATGAAACTCGCACGCGCATTACTGGCGATCAGCATTACCGCAGCCGTGTTCGGGCTTGCCGGCTGCGACAAATCCCCCATTCCTGGCGAAGCTCCCCCGGCTGCCACGGCCCCCGCGCCAGCCAACGAGACGGCGGATCAGTTCGTCGCCCGGGTCAATGCCGAGATCAAGGCGATGTACCCCGAGCTGACCACGCCGCAATGGCTGTCCTCTACCTACATAGGCGACGACACCCAACTTCTGGCGGCCAAGTCCAACGAGCGCTACCTGTCCCAGCTCAACACCTGGATCAAGCAGGCCAAGCGCTTCGAAGGCCAGCAGATGTCGCCGGAAACCGCGCGCTCGATCCAGTTGCTGAAGCTCTCCACCTCGATGCCGGCACCGTCGGACCCGGCCGAACTGGCGGAACTGACGCGCATTGCCAGCAAGATGGAAGGCGTCTACGGCGCCGGCGAGTACTGCACCGGCGAAGGCGATGCCAAACAGTGTCGCCAACTCGGTGCGCTGGAAGAGGTGCTGCGCAACAGCCGCGATTACGACGCTCAACTGGACGCGTGGCGCGGCTGGCACACGATCTCCCAGCCGATGCGCAAGGATTACGTGCGCTTCGTGGAGTTGGTGAACAAGGGCGCCGATGAGATGGGCTTCGCCGATGCCGGCGAGATGTGGCGTTCGGGCTATGACATGAGTCCGGTCGAACTGGCGGCGGAAACCGACCGGTTGTGGAGCCAGGTCAAGCCGCTGTATGAGCAACTGCACTGCTATACCCGCACCCGGATGGCCGCCGAATACGGCGCGGACAAGGCCGAAGTCGCCGGCGGCATGCTGCCAGCGCACTTGATGGGCAACATGTGGCAGCAGGACTGGAGCAATTTGTGGGATATCGTCGCGCCCTACGAGAATGCCGGCAGCCTCGACATCACCACGTCGCTGGAGTCTCGCTACCGCCATATCCACTCCCAGAAGCTCGCCCAATACACCGGCGAACGCAGTCCGGCCGCGCTGGCCCAGCTTGAGCAGGATGCACTGGACGCCTCGGCGAAACAGATGACCAAGCGTGCCGAGGACTTCTACGTCTCGCTGGGCCTGCAAAAACTGCCCGACAGCTACTGGGAGAAGGCCCAGTTCATCAAACCGCGCGACCGCGACGTGGTCTGCCACGCCAGCGCGTGGGACATGAACATGGAAGGCGATGTGCGCACCAAGATGTGCATCCGCCCGAATGAGGAAGACTTCACCACGATCTATCACGAGCTGGGCCACGTGTATTACTACATGGCCTACAACGATCTGCCGCCGATCTTCCAGACCGGCGCCCACGACGGTTTCCACGAGGCAATCGGCGACACCGTGGTACTGGCGATGACGCCGAAATACCTGGAGTCGATCGGCCTGGTCGATGCCCAGCAACAGGGCGAGGAAGCATTGATCAATGCCCAGATGCGCATGGCGCTGTCCAAGGTCGCGTTCCTGCCGTTCGGGCTGATGATCGACCGTTGGCGTTGGGGCGTGTTCGACGGTTCGATCGCGCCGGACCAATACAACCAGGCGTGGTGGGATCTGAAGGCCAAATACCAGGGCGTGGCACCGGTGCAGGAACGCGGCGAGGAGTTCTTCGATCCTGGCGCCAAGTACCACGTGCCGGGCAACACTCCGTACACGCGCTACTTCCTTGCCCACGTCCTGCAATTCCAGTTCTACAAGTCACTGTGCGATGCGGCCGGCTACACCGGCCCGCTGCATGAGTGCAGCTTCTACGGCAACAAGGCGGCTGGCGAGAAGTTGCAGGCGATGTTGAGCAAGGGTGCCAGCCAGCCATGGCAGCAAACCCTGAAGGAATTGACCGGCGGCGAGCAGATGGACGCGTCCGCGATTTTGGAGTATTTCGCCCCGCTGCAAGGCTGGCTGAAGCAGCAAAACGAAGGCGGCACCTGCGGTTGGCAGGCCAGCGCGGCAGCGGCGGCCGTCCCGGCGTCCACGCCCGGATCCGAGCCCGCGGCGAATGCGGTAGCGCCAGCCGAACCCGCCGCCGACGCGCCGCCCGCGGCTGATACCGACAACTGAGTCACGATACCCATCGCCCGGCGATCCGGGCAGCAGGAACGACAAAGGCCGGCGAAAGCCGGCCTTTGTCGTGTGGCACCTGACCGGCCCAACGGCCGATCAGATCGACTCGTTTGGCATCCTGCCCGCGCCATGGCTGTTGCCCGCGGCAGTCCGCGCCGAGAGCGACTCCCACAGCCAGAACAACCAGCCCGTGAATACCAACACTGCTGCCGCCAGCGCCAGCCACAACGCGCTATGGCTGAGCCACGGCGAAACCACGCCGGCAATCACTGCGTTCAGCACCAGCGATGTGAATGCCTGCAGTGACGAGGCCGCGCCGCGCATGCGCGGATACATGTCCAGGATGGCCAGGGTCACGATCGGGAACACCAACGCGATGCCGAACGCATTGAGGCTGATCGGGATGATCGCCCAGGGCATTTGCGGCGTATCGGTCCATAGGTTGTAGCCCAGTCCCAGCGCAACGGCGACTCCGGACACCGCGAAACCGATCGCCACCAACCTTGACCCACTGATCCTGCCTGCGGCCCGGCCGGACAGATAGGCACCCGCCACCATGCCGCCAATCATGGGGATGAAGAACCAGCCGAAATCCCCTTCATCCATGGGTTGCCCATGACGCTGCAACAAGTCGAGAACGAACGCCGGCGCCGAGGCGATAAACAGGAACAACGCAGCGAAATTAAGCGCCGCGCACGCGGCCAGTCGCTGGAAGCGGGGGTTGAGCAGGATCGCGAGATAGTCGCGCCACAGCCGTGACGGCACCATCGGCAAACGTGCCTGGACCGGATGGGTTTCCGGCAGCATCCGCCAGGTCACGCCCAGCAACACCACCGAGAACGCCACCAGGAACCAGAAGATCAGCGACCAGTGGCTCCAGCCCAGTATCCAGCCGCCAATGACCGGTGCGATCGCCGGCGCAATACCAAAGATCATCGACACCTGGCTCATCAAGCGTTGCGCGTCGTCGCCGTGCAGCACGTCGCGGATCACCGCCCGGCCCACGATCAGGCCCACACCGGCCGACAACCCCTGCACCGCACGGAACACCAGCAGCGTCGTCAGATCGGTCGACAGTGCACAGCCCACCGAGGCGAGGGTGAATATCGTCAAGCCCCCGAGGATCACCTTGCGCCGCCCCAACGCATCCGAAAGCGGCCCATGCAGCAAGCTGGTCACCGCATAGGCAATCAGGTAGACACTGATGGTCTGCTGCATCGCCAGCTTGTCCGCGCCGAACTCGGCCCCCATCGCCGGGAACGCGGGGAAGATGGTGTCGATCGCGAACGGGCCGAACATCGACAGTCCGGCCAGGATGAAGGTTAGCCGGCGCAAGCCGCCAGCCGATTGCAATGAACGCACGGAAATCCCAGAGTTCGAGGGGCCTTCATGGTACGGCCTTGCACTCGCGCATATGAAGCGCGCCCGGCCGCCCGCGCAACCGCTTATAATTCCGAGGTAACTGCAAACAACCGGTGGGAGAAGCGGCCCATGCCCTGCAGGCTTGGCTCGCTGCCGAAGGCGCAACGCCCGTAATCGCTCAGGCTCCCGTACCACCGGCTGTGACAACTCTGGAGAGACCGGTTGAATCCGGCGCCGAAGGTGCGTGAAGCGCAAGAGTCCCGCGATACCGGACCGCGCTTCCAAAACTCTCAGGCAAAAGGACAGAGGGGCGCCCGCGTGCGGCACGCACGTAGCCTTCGGACGCCCCTTGCCATGAGCCACGACACCCAATCTTCCCTGCGCGCGCTTGAGCACCACGACGCCTTCGTCTCACGCCACATCGGCCCCAACGACACCGAGGTCGCGCAGATGCTGCGCACCGTCGGCCACGAGTCGCTGGAAGCCTTCACCGATGCCATCGTGCCCGCCTCGATCCGCTCGCCGGAATCGCTGGCGCTGCCAGATGCCGTAACCGAGGTGGACGCGATCGCCATGATCCGTACCATCGCGGACCGTAACCAGGTCTTCCGCAGCTTCATCGGCCAAGGCTATTACGGCACCCACACCCCCAACGTCATCCTGCGCAACATCCTGGAGAACCCGGGCTGGTACACCGCCTACACCCCGTACCAGGCCGAGATCTCGCAAGGCCGGATGGAGGCGCTGATCAACTTCCAGACCATGTGCGCGGACCTCACCGGAATGGAGATCGCCAACGCCTCGCTGCTGGACGAGGCCACCGCCGCCGCCGAGGCAATGACCCTGGCGCGCCGCTCCAGCCGCGCCAAGACCAATGTCTTCTTCGTCTCCAATGGCGTGCATCCGCAGACCCTGGAAGTGATGCGTACCCGCGCGGAGCCGCTGGAGATCGAGCTGGTGGTCGGCGATGACGCCACCGCCGCCGATGTCGAGGCCTTCGGCGTACTGCTTCAGTATCCCGACACCTTCGGCGCTGCGAACGACTACGCCTCGCTGGCCGAGGCCGTGCACGCGCGCGGCGGCATCGTCTGTGTGGCAACCGACCTGCTCGCCCTGACCCTGCTGGCCTCGCCTGGCGATTGGGGCGCGGACATCGTGGTCGGCAACACCCAGCGCTTCGGCGTGCCGTTCGGTTTCGGCGGCCCCCATGCCGCGTTCATGGCGTGCCGGGATGCGTACAAGCGCTCGATGCCCGGTCGCCTGATCGGCGTATCGGTCGATGTCGAGGGCAACACCGCCTACCGGCTGACCCTGCAGACCCGCGAACAGCACATCCGCCGCGAGAAGGCGACCTCCAACATCTGCACCGCGCAGGTGTTGCTGGCGGTAATGGCCTCGATGTACGCCGTCTACCACGGCCCCGAAGGCCTGACCCGCATCGCCCGCCGCACCCACCGCCTGACCACGATCCTGGCCGGCGTGCTGCGCAAGGCCGGGGTCGCCGTCAGCGACAACTTCTTCGACACGCTCCACGTTACCGGCATTGATGCCGCCGAGCTGCACCACCGGGCCCAGGGCGCGCACATCAACCTGCGCATCATTGACCGGACCAGCGTCGGGATCAGCTTCGATGAGACCACCACCCGCGAAGACGTGATCGCCGTCGCCGGCCTGTTCGGCACGCAGATCATCGACGTCGACGCGCTCGATGCGCAGACCGCCGACGCGCTTCCCTCCGCGTTGCTGCGCCAAAGCGGGTTCATGACCCACCCGGTGTTCAACACCCACCACAGCGAGCACGAAATGCTGCGCTACATGCGCGCACTGTCGGACAAGGACTTGGCGATGGATCGCACCATGATCCCGCTGGGCAGCTGCACCATGAAGCTCAACGCCACCGCCGAGATGATCCCGATCACCTGGCCGGAGTTCGCCAACATCCATCCACTGGCGCCGGCTGGGCAGGCGCTGGGCTACAAAGAACTGATCGACGGACTGGAGGCGATGCTGGTGGAAATCACCGGCTACGACGCGGTCAGCCTGCAGCCCAACTCCGGCGCCCAGGGCGAGTACGCCGGGCTGCTGGCGATCCGTGCCTACCATCGCGCCAACGGACAGGAGCAGCGTGACATCTGCCTGATCCCCGAGTCCGCCCACGGCACCAACCCCGCCTCGTCGCAGTTGTGCGGGCTGAAGGTGGTGGTGACCAAGTGCGATGCGAACGGCAATGTCGACGTCGAGGACATCCGCGCCAAGGCCGAAAAATACAGCGACCGGATCGCTGCCTTGATGATCACCTACCCGTCGACCCACGGCGTGTTCGAGGAGGACGTGGTCGAGATCTGCGAGATCGTCCATCAGCACGGCGGCCAGGTGTACACCGACGGCGCCAACATGAACGCCATGGTCGGCCTGGCCAAGCCGGGCAAGTGGGGCTCGGACGTGTCCCACCTCAACCTGCACAAGACCTTCTGCATCCCGCACGGCGGCGGCGGTCCCGGCGTCGGTCCCTGCGCGGTCAAGTCGCACCTGGCCCCCTACCTGCCTCGTGCCTACTCGCCCGCCGGAGAGACTGTCCGAAGCACGGCGGAAGGCACTCCCATCGCCACCGGTGGCATGGTCAGCGCTGCCACGTACGGCAGCGCCAGCATCCTGCCAATCAGCTGGATGTACATCACCTTGATGGGCACACAGGGTCTGCGCAAAGCCAGCCAGATCGCCATGCTCAACGCCAACTATGTCTCCAGGCGTCTGGCCCCGCACTACCCGACCCTGTACACCGGCCGCAACGGCCTGGTCGCTCACGAATGCATCCTCGACCTGCGCCCGCTGGAAAAGGACACCGGCGTCAGCGCCGAGGACGTCGCCAAACGCCTGGTCGACTTCGGCTTCCACGCCCCGACCCTGAGCTTCCCGGTCGCCGGCACGCTGATGGTGGAACCGACCGAGAGCGAGTCGTTGCACGAGCTGGACCGCTTCATCAACGCGATGATCCAGATCCGCGAAGAGATCCGCGCGATCGCCGACGGCAAGCTCGACCGCGAGGACAACCCGCTCAAGCACGCCCCGCATACCGCCGCCCAGGTGAGCGCCAGCGAGTGGACCCACGCCTACCCGCGCGAGCTGGCTGCATTTCCGCTGGCGGTGCTGAAGCAGCAGAAGTACTGGCCGCCGGTCGCCCGCGTCGACAACGTCTATGGCGACAAGAACGTGTTCTGCAGCTGCGTGCCGATCAACGAGTTCGAAGGCGAGATCGAGGCGTTCAGCGAGCCGAACGTTTCCTGATCCGTTTTCAAAAAGGCTGACGCCCCCAGAACCGGGGGCGCCGGGCTGGGCGTCCGGCGCTGGATCGCACGCCGCGCCGCCACCCGATGGCCATACTCAGCCGCCGTTTGCCTCCCGCCACTCCAGGAATGCGTCCCTGGTCGCGAAGGTGAACGTGCAGGCTTCGCCGCCATCGCCGCCACCGTCCGCGACCGGATCGGTGACATAGAGATGGATCGTGGTCGGGTTCGCGCAGTGATACGAGACCTCGACGCTGGCATAGGCCCTGGGCGTGGAGGTCTCCTCGAGCCAGGCGGCGAGCATCTGCTGCAGCTCCTCGGGGGTTCGCAGGAAACCGCGGTTGCGAGGCGCCCCTTCGTTGATCATCTCGGCCAACTCCTCGGGGGTCCGCTGGAAGCCGCGGTTGACGCCTTCCTTCCACCAGTCGTCGAGCGACGGCGAAGACGGATCCTCGGCACCGACGTACGCGGTCACGTAGCCGCGTGCCTCGGTCCCGTGGTGGCCGGACTCGGTGCGGATGTCGACGATGTAGTCGCCCTCGGATTCCGACGACGATACCCGCGCGGGACTGCCCGACTGGTGCGCGCCCTCCAGTTGGAATTCGTTGTTGCGCAGCGACCATTGCGCATGCACGGGCGCGCCGGCGACCAGGCGCCAGTGCAGCCTCGCCGCTTCGTCAGCGGCGCCGGTGGCGGTGAACTTCACCTGCATGCTCTCGTCTTCCGGCCGGTGCAGTTGCTTCGGCTCGACCTCCAGGTCCAGCGGTTCACCGGCCAGCGACGACGCAACCCTGGCGACCCCGCGGGCGATGGCGATGGCATTGGCCGCTTGTTCCGGTTTCCCGTTGATGGCCTTCTCGAAGCTGGACACCAACGCCTTGTCGTTGCCGGTGCCGGCATCGCGGTCGAATGCGGCCAGGATCAACTGCATCTCCAGCAGGGACAGGCGGGTCTGCCCGGAACGTGGACCAGCCCCCTTGACCGGAAGCTCGGAACCCGGGCGCCCCAGCACACGCCGCTGCGGATCGGCCAGGTCGACCGGCGGATCCTGCAGCCGCGCCATCTCGGTGATGAACAGCGGCACGAAACTGGCCGGATCCTCCGGCGCCTTGGCCGCCGCCTGCACCCAGCGCTCAAGCGCAAGCTGGAAATCCTCGCCAGCCCCGTACTCGGGCCCGACCTTGCTCGCGTAGACGTTTTGGAGGCGCTCTGCCTGCCGCATCGCATCGCGTCGCTCCTTGCGCGAGTCCTGTCCTTCGCGCAGGGTTTCGCGCGCCGCGTTCGCCGCTTCCCGCGCAGCGGTCAGTTCTTCTCGCGCAGCGGTCAGTTCCTCGCGCGCGGCCAGCACCACGGATTGCGCCTGCTTCGCGCCGCGCCTGGTGGCGTCGCGCACGGCCTGGTTGGCTCGTTCGGCGCGCGCGCGCGCCTCGCTTGAGCGGGCTTGGGACGCATCCAGCACCGAATCCTCCCAGGCCTCGAATTCGGTCCCCTCGGCTTCGCGCGCGACTTGCCGCGCCTGCTCCACCTCGCGTTGTGCCTCGCGGCGACGCTCTTGCGTGTACTCGTCCTCGATGTCGCGGCTGGGATGCCGGGCATTGCCGGACTGCTGGGCATTCGGGAACTCCCAGCCAAAAGACGCGAGCATGTGCGCGAACTCGGCCACTTCCAGACGCGCGCGGACGCCGCGGTCGCGCGCTTCCATCGCCATGTGCACGGTTTCCCGCGGCGTCACCGTGAACGAAGCGGCGGGGGCATGCGCGGCCACCAGTTCGCGCTCGCCGTCGCGGGTGGCGATGCCGCTGCGCGCGAGGATCTCGCGGGTCGCGGCCACCGCCGCATCCAGATCATCGGCCTGTGTCAGTTGCCCTACCAAGTCGGTCCACGCGCCCTTGGGGATGTCGGCGAAGTCGTGGCCACGATCACCACCGCTGAAAACCCGGGACAGCAGCGAAGTACGGTCGCCCTCGCGCGCCGCCGCGTCGCCACCATCGGCCGATGCATCCCCATCACCACTGCAGGCGCTCAAGGCCAGCACGGCAAGCAGTGCAACCCATCCGTATCGATTCATGGTTCCTTCCCCTGTGCTACGTCGAAAAATCGAAGTAGTTACCACCAGGGAAATGATACCGGGAGGACAATTCCCCCGCACTTTGCGCGATTACCGTGACGCGAGTCTCATGCGCGGGAACCGGTGTGAATCCCGGACGCTCGTTCAACTGCGACGACGGAGCCACACTTGCCTCCTGGCTCAGAGCGATATATAACTAACGTTATAACCGTCGTGCCGAGGTCCCCATGAAACTCAAGATCACCACCATCGGCAATTCCGCCGGCATCATCCTGCCCAAGGAACTGCTGGCCCGGCTGCGGCTGGAAAAGGGCGACGAGCTGTTCGTGCTGGAGACGCCCGACGGCGTCAAGCTCACCGTGTACGACCCAACCCTGGCCGCACAGATGGAAGTAGCCGAGCGAATCATGCGCGAGGACCGCGACGTGCTGCGCAAGCTGGCGCAATGACGGCCATGATCATCTGGATCGAGAAGGCGCTCGCACTGGCCATCCACGACCGCCAGCTCGCCGAGCACGGCGGTGGCAGCGAATTGCGTGACGCCGGATTGCTGGACTCGGCCCTGGCGCGGCCGCAACAACTCCATGCGTATGGCGATCCGCCACCCGACCTGGCCGACCTCGCCGCCAGCCTCGCGTTCGGGCTGGCGCGCAACCATCCGTTCGTCGACGGCAACAAGCGCACCGCGCATGTCTGCTATCGGGTGTTCCTGCAGCTCAATGGCTTCACTCTGGTCGCAAGCAACGAAGACAAGTACACCTCAATGCTCGCCCTTGCCGAAGGCTCGATGCCGGAAGCCGAGTTCGCCGCGTGGCTGCGTCGCCACATCCAGCTTGAACCAGGCAGCGGCGTGCACGAGCCGCCGAAGCGTTACGCGGGCAAGGTCGGCGGCTGAGTCGCCGTGCCGGCCGGGCGATGATCGGCCACAATCGCCGCATGTCGACCACGCCGCCGATCTCGCCCGTCAGCCGCATGCTGCGCGGCATGGCGCACATCCAGCCGCCCACGCCGCGACGTTGGCTGTTCGCATTGCGCGCCAGTGCCTGCATGGGTGCGCCGGTCGTCGCCGGCGCGCTGGCTGGCGACGTGCCGGCCGGGCTGATGGCGGGCATCGGCGGATTCACCGCGTTGTACGGCGCCGGCCGGCCCTACCTGAGTCGCGCCAGGCACCTCGCGGTGATCGCATCGGCATTCGCGCTGGCGGTCGGTTTGGGGCTGTGGGCGGGCACGTCGGCGTGGGCAACGGTATCGATGGTCGCGCTCATCGCGATGCTCGCCACCTGGCTGGGCAACGCGCTGCAGATCGGGCCGCCGGGCGCCTACATGTTCGCGCTGGCCTGCGCGGCCGGCACCGCGATGCCGGCCGCGCATCTGACCCCGCTGCATGCGGCAACGCTGGTGTTGGCCGGCGGCGGCTTTGCGTGGCTGGTGCACATGGGCGGCGCGCTTTTCCTGCCGCATGGACCGGAACGCAGCGCGGTCGCGGTCGCCGGCACAGCGGTGATCGACTACGTCGCGGCGATCGGCAGCGCCCGCGAAGGCCGGGCCCGCCACCGCGCGGCATTCACCCTGCACCGGGCGTGGTCGGTGCTGGTCAGCCAACAGCCGGCGCACGTGCGCGCCGACGGCACGCTCGGCCGCCTGCGCACTCTCAACCATGAGTTGCACCTGCGTTTCGCCGAGGCGATGGGCGCAGCCAGTCGGCAATCGCCGGTGCCGGCTGACCTGCCTGACGACCTGCGCCGGCTGCTGGCACAGGTCCGCGACCCGCGCGAACTGCCCGGCTCCACAACCAACGAGGTACCACTGGGCCATCCCAGCGCCCGCGCCGTGCTGCTGGAAGCATTGCAACCCGGCTCCAACTCGCGCCGGGTGATTCTGCGCGTCGGCGTGGCGGCCGTGGTCGCCGGTGCGCTCGGCGCGGCCGTCCACCTCGACCGGGCGTACTGGGCGGTCGCCGCGGCGGTGCTGATGCTCCACCAGGGCTTCGACTGGCTGCGGATGCTCCAACGCAGCATCGAGCGCCTGCTTGGCACCTGGGTCGGGCTGCTGCTGGCCGGCGCGATCATCGTCGCTCACCCGCAAGGCCTGTGGCTCGCGCTGGTGGTGATGGCGCTGCAGTTCACCATCGAGATGGTGGTGGTGCGCAACTACACGCTGGCGGTGGTGTTCATCACCGGCGCGGCGCTGACCCTCGCCAGCGGCGGGCAGCCGGTGGCGTCGCCCGGGAGTTACCTGTTGGCGCGTGGCATCGACACCCTGGCCGGCTGCGTGGTGGCGCTGCTGGCGTTCCGGCTGATCCCGCCGCGCGCGTCGACCGCGCTGATTCCCGAACAACTGGTACGTGCACTGCAGGCGGTCGACGCGGTGGTCGTCCACCTCGCTGCCGGCGCCGTCACCACCACCGAAGCCAGACATGCACGGCGCCAGCTCCAGCACGCCAGCTTCGCCCTCGCACAGGCGCACGAAGAAAGCCTCGCCGCCTCGCGCCAGCAGCGCCTCGCCGCCGAGCACAGCTGGCCCGCGGTCGCCGCCACCGAACGCCTCGCCTACCGCACCCTGTCGGCCTGCTGGTCGCTGGAACACCTCGCCGGAGACGCCGCGCGCGAGGCCGCCGCGTCGATGTTCCCTGCCGATGGCGAAGCACGCGTGCACCAGGCACTCGATGCCCTCGCCGACGCCGTGCGCGACGGCAGCACGCCCACGTCGCTCGCCGCGCTCCCGCACGTGCTCCAGGCCGAGCTCGGCGACCTGCGCGAATGCCTGGTACGCAAGCCGCAAACCGACACGCCGCCCGTCATCGATCCCTGAGGCCGCGCTTTCCGTCCCACTTGCGCCTTGAGGTAATCAGGAGCAGCACTGCGGCTGGCCGTTGACATATACTAATCAAGTAGTACTATCCGATTAGTAGATAGGAGCCGACATGTCCCAACCCCGTCCCACCGAAGGCGAACTGGCGATCCTGCGCGTCCTGTGGGATCGCTCCGGGCCGTGCACCGTGCGCGAGGTCCACGACGCGCTGACCCGGACCCGCGACACCGCCTACACCACCGTGCTGAAGATGATGACGATCATGGCCGACAAGGGCCTGGTGGTCCGCGACGAGTCCGAGCGCAGCCACCGGTACGCCGCAGTGCATCCGGAACCGCAGGTGCAGTCGGCGCTGCTGACCGACCTCATGCACCGCGCGTTTTCGGGCTCCGCGCTGCAACTGATGCAACGGGCACTGGACGTCGACCGGACCAGCGCCGAAGACCTCGATGAAATCGCGCGGATGATCGCGCAGGCCAGGAAACAACGCGGAAGCGGCAACGGGAGTCGGTCATGAACATGCTCCACACGGTGCAGTCCGCGCTCGCGACCAGCCTGCTGCACTCGCTCTGGCAGGTGGCGCTGCTCACGCTGCTTGCGGCGTCGATACTGGCTCTGTTGCAACGACACAGTGCCGCGACCCGGCACGCGGTGGCCATGGGGTTCCTGCTGTTGATGGCGGCTGCGCCGGTGGCGACCTTCGCGTGGCTGATCGGTCAACCCGCGGTGGCCGGGGGCATTCCGGAAGCGAGTCCGGCGTGGTCTGCACTGGTGACCGCACCCGCACTCGACATGGTCCCGGGCCACGCAATCACCGCGCCGGACTGGCTGCCGTGGCTGTGGTGCGCCGGCGTACTGGCGATGGCCGCACGGTTGCTGGGCGGCTGGTGGGTCGTGCGTACGCTCGACCGGCAGGAATTCTCGCCGCTGCCCGCGCACTGGCTGCAGCGCACCGATCGGTTGCGGCTACGGCTCGGCATCCGCCGCCCCATCGTGGTCCGGTTGCTGCAGCGGCTGGACCTGCCCTGCACCGCCCACGCATGGCGACCGGTGGTGTGGTTGCCACTGTCGATCCTGACCCGACTCGACCCCGACCAGATCGAAGCGCTGATCGCGCACGAGCTGGCCCACATCCGCCGCCTCGACTGGATCTGGAATGGCCTGCAGTGCGCCGTCGAAGCGCTGCTGTTCTACCACCCCGGCATGTGGTGGCTCAGCCGCCGCATCCGCCAGGAACGCGAGAACGCCTGCGACGACCTGGCGGTGTCGGTATGTGGCGACGCCATCGTGCTGGCCGAGGCGCTGGCGACGCTGGAGCACCACCGCTTGCCCACCCCTGCGCTTGCCCTGTCCGCCACTGGAGGTCCGCTCATGAAACGCATAGCCCGCCTGCTGTCATCCGATCCTGCCGCCCGTTCACCGCGCCTGCGCTGGGCGATCCCGATGGGCGTCATCGCCGCGGTGTGCTCCGGCGCGCTGCTGGCCGCGCAGGTGCAATCGCCACAATCTTCAGCCCCTGCGCAGCCCATGCCCGCGACATCGGTCGAAAACCACGTGCTGACCCCACCGCCACCGCCGCCGGCACCGCCGGCCCCGCCAGCCCCGTGGTCGGGGGAGTTGCCACCGGTGCCATCCGCTCCGCCCGCACCACCGGCCCCGCCAACGCCCCCCGCGCCGGCTGCCAGCGCCGCGTACCAGTCCGCCCTCCGCAGCGCGCAGGCCGACGCCGGCGTGATCGGCGTGGTGGGCTCGCCGGTCCGCGGCGTGGACGGCGGACATGACCTATGGATAGACGACGACCGCGCCGACCTCAGGTTTGCGGTATCGGGGCCGAAGGACACCGCACGGGTCCACGTCCAGAGCGAACTGCAGGGCGGCACCTGGACCGTCTTGACGCTGGAAGTTTCGGGCGACTGATCGCTGCCCCGCGTTGCCGGTCCCGCGCCGGCAATGCGGCTGGCCGGATGCACGTCCGCAGTCGTGGCCATAGACTCGCCGGGACACCACTCGCCGGCCAGCCCAATGACCCGTTGCCTGTTCCGAAGCGCCCTCGGTTCGCTCGTCCTGCTGCTCGCGTCCATCGGCATGGCCGTCGCTTCGCCGGGCGCGACGCCGCAGACGATGCGGCTGGACTACCTGCACACCGGCAACGCCGACGAGCAACACTACGCGCTCGACCGCATCGTGATCGAACCGCTGCCGTGGCCGGGCAACCCCGCGCGGCCGGTCGACGACAGCAACCGCGGCCACAACAAGTTCGAAGTGCACGATGCCGCGACCGGCGAGCTGCTGTACTCGCGCGGCTTCAGCACCATTTTCGCCGAATGGCGCACTACTGAAGAAGCCGGCAGCGTATCGCGTGGGTTCCAGGAATCGTTGCGTTTCCCGACGCCGGCCAGCCCGGTCACCGTGCGCATTTACGAGCGCGACGCCGCCAACGCCTTCGTGCCGATCTGGAGCATCGACATCGACCCCGGCGCCCTGACCGTCCAGCGCAACACCATGCCCTCCACCCTCAAGCCCGTCGCAATCCGCGACAGCGGCCCCTCGGCGCAGAAGGTCGACCTGCTGATCCTCGGCGACGGCTACACCGAAGCCGAGCGCGACAAGTTCATCGCCGACGCCCGGCGTCTGAGCGACCACCTGTTCACCGTCTCGCCGTTCAAGGAGCGCGCCGCCGACTTCAACGTCTGGGCGTTGATGGCGCCGACCCCGCAATCCGGCATCTCGCGCCCGTCGACCGGCGACTACCACCCCTCCGCGCTCGGTGCGCGCTACGACATCTTCGGCAGCGAGCGCTACGTGCTGGCGCTCGACAACCGCGCCCTGCGCGAGATCGCCCAGCATGCCCCCAACGAGTTCATCGAGATCCTGGTCAACAACCAGACCTACGGCGGCGGCGGCATCTTCGGCCAGTTCAGCACCGCCGCGGCCGACAACGCCTTCGCCGACTACCTGTTCGTGCACGAGTTCAGCCACCACTTCGCCGGCCTCGCCGACGAGTACTACACCTCGCCGGTGGCCTATGCGCCCACCGACGCCAGGGTCGAACCGTGGGAGCCCAACGTCACTGCCCTGCGCGACCCCGCCCGACTGAAATGGGGCCACCACGTGCGCGCCGAGACCCCGGTGCCGACCCCGTGGCCGAAAACCGAATACGAAGCGCGCCAACGCGAGTTCCAGCAGACCCGCGCTCAACTGCGCGCCGACAGGCGGCCCGAGTCCGAGATGGAAGCCCTGTTCCGCGAGGAACTGGCCTACACCAACCAGCTGTTCGCCGATGCCCCGTACCGAGACGCCGTCGGCGCCTTCGACGGCGCCAACTACGCCCCGACCGGCTACTACCGCTCGCAGATACAATGCCTGATGTTCGACCGCAGCGATGCCTACTGCCAGGTCTGCGCCGACGCGGTGGCGGAGATCATCGACCTGTATTCGCGGGCGACCCCTTAAGCCTTCCCTCGGACCCGACCCCATATGGAGATCCAGTCATGCGCAGTCCAGCGGCCGTAATCGGCATCGTGCTCGCCCTGTTGCTTTCATCTGCGCTGCCCCGTCCGGCTTTCGCGGGCAATGCACCCAGTTCCCAGCCCGAAGTGAACGTCGGCATCGTGTTGTTCGACGGCGTGCAGATCATCGACTTCGCCGGTCCTTACGAAGTCTTCGGCACGGCCGGGTTCGGCGTGGTCACCCTCACGCGCGACGGCAAGCCGATCACCACCGCGATGGGGCTTAAAGTCACCCCGGACCATGACTTCGCCAGTGCCCCGGCGTTCGATGTGCTGCTGGTGCCGGGCGGCGATGTCGGCGACGCGCAGCAGGACACGGCCCTGCTCGACTTCATCCGCTCACGTGCGACCAACGCCCGCCACGTGCTGTCGGTCTGCACCGGTGCCCACGTGCTCGGCGCCGCCGGACTGCTGGACGGCTTGCAAGCCACCACGTTTACTCCCCGCATCGATCAACTCGCCCGCCAGTACCCCAGGATCGATGTCGTTCGCGACGTGCGCTGGACCGATAACGGCAAGATCATCACTTCCGCCGGCCTGTCATCCGGCCTCGACGCCGCCCTGCATGTGGTCGCCCGCCTGCGCGGCAACGACGTCGCCCGCAGCACCGCCCTGCACATGGAGTACGACTGGCAGCCGGAAGGCGGCTTCGTCCGCAGTCGCATGGCCGACCGCTATATGCCGGGGCTGCGGGACGTGGTCTGGCCCGAGGGCACCCAGTTCGATCGCACCGTCTCCGTTGGGGACGAGCGGACGTGGCGCATACAGTACGAAGTCACCAGCCCGGCCACCCAGGACATCCTGATGCAGTTGATCGTCGACGGCGTCCAGTCCGAAGGCGACTGGACCCGCATGCCGGGCGCCGGCACCTATCGCTGGGAAGGCGAGATGGAGAACCGGCACGTCGTGCTGAGCTTCACGCCCACGCCGTCCAAGACCGCCGATAGCTTCGGGCTCGAGGTGACGCTCGACGCGGACGAACCGGCGAGATAGGACCGCCCTGGTCGGCAACGACACACCGCTGGTCAGTCCGGCGGCCCCTTGAGCTCCACCACGTTGCCCTCCGGGTCGGACAGGTACTGCGACGGCCCCTCGCCCATCGCGCCGTAGCGCGAACCGAACTCGCCGACCTGCACACCATGCGCCTGCAAGTGGGCGACGATGGCTTCGCGGTCGAACGGCAACACCTGCAGGCACAGGTGGTCCATGTTGCGACCCTCCGCCCCCGGCGCCGCGCCGCCCATGCGCCCGAGCTTGCCATCGACATCGACCAGGTCGATCAGCGAATCCCCCGCGCGCAACTGCAACAGTCCAATCGCCTCCTGCCGCTTCTCGACCGTGCAGCCGAGGACATCGCAATAGAACGCCTGCATCGCCGCCACGTCGCGGACGCGCAGGACGACATGGTCGAGGCGCTGGAGGGAAAAGGGAATGGTCATGGGTTTAGGATAGCCCGGACACCGCACGGACACCGCACATGAGCCAGGACATCGAAACACTGCAAGCCGCCCTGCGCGAGTTCGCCCGCGAGCGCGAGTGGGGGCAGTTCCACTCCCCGAAGAACCTGTCCGCCGCGCTGTCGGTGGAAGCGGCCGAACTGCTGGAACACTTCCAGTGGCTGACCGAAGCGCAGAGCCGCGACTTGCCCGGCGACAAGCGCGAACAGGTCGCCGAAGAACTGGCCGACGTCCTGCTCTACCTGCTGCAGCTGGCCGACAAACTGGGCATCGACCCGGTGGACGCCGCGTGGCGGAAGATGGAGGCCAACGGGAAGAAGTATCCGGTGGAGCGGGCGAAGGGGCGGATTACGAAGTACACCGAGTTGTAGTGTCGTGGCCAAAGGGGAGGCCGTTTCTTGATCATCTACCAAGGTACAAAGTCGGGATTCCTGCACGACACGGACAACCGTGACATCGAGGACGTGGTGTCTCGCGCCTATCTGGCCACCACGGGCAAGTACGTGCCGGATGCCGAGATCCGTTCGTGGCGCGAATCCCTCGGACAAATGGCCAAGGTGCTGCGCGACGATGCCATGCCCGACAACATGGGGGTGGGCATCGAGTACGGCATACCTCAAACATCCAAGCGGATCGACTTCATCCTTTCCGGTCGCGACCCCGATAACCGTCCACATTTGATCGTAGTCGAACTCAAGCAGTGGTCCTCGTCAAAGCTCACCGACAAAGACGGAATCGTGATCGCGCAGCGTGGCGGCGCTTATGAACGCGAGGGAGCACACCCCTGTTACCAAGCGTGGTCCTACGCTGCCCTGCTGGAAGGATTCAACGAGGCCGTTTACGACGGCGGCGTCAGCCTCCGGCCTTGCGCATACCTGCACAACTACATCGATGACGGAGTCATCAGTCATCCGCATTACGCGCCGTATATCGAAAAAGCCCCTCTGTTCCTGCGCGGGGACGACGAGCGTGAGCGCTTGCGTTCCTTCATCAAGAAGCACGTCAAGCACGGCGACAACGCCGAGCTCCTCTACAAAATCGAGAACGGCCGAATCCGACCGTCCAAGATGCTGGCTGACAGCCTCGCCAAGATGCTCAAGGGCAACCGCGAGTTCGTATTGGTGGATGACCAGAAGGTTGTCTACGAAACCGCCCTCGCCCTTGCGCGCACAGCCCGCTCAGACAAGAAGCAGGTGGCCATCATCAAGGGTGGCCCTGGCACCGGAAAGTCCGTGGTCGCCATCAATTTGCTGGTCGCGCTGACCAAGCTCGGACTGGTCACCAAGTACGTGTCCAAGAACTCGGCACCCCGCAACGTCTACAAGCAAAGACTCAACGGCAGCTTCAGACAGGTAGAAATATCCAACCTGTTCAGTGGCTCGGGCGCGTTCACGGAGACCGAACCGAATGTGTTCGATGCACTGGTCGTCGACGAGGCCCACCGCCTCAACAGGTTCTCTGGCCTCTACGGAAATCTCGGCGAGAACCAGGTCAAGGAAGTCATCGCCAGCGCCAAATGCACCATCCTGTTCGTGGACGACGATCAGATGGTGACCCTCAGCGACATCGGCCATTCCAGTGAACTGGAGCGTTGGGCTGGCGAACTGGGCGCGCAAGTCACCCGATTGGAACTGTCATCGCAGTTCCGCTGCAACGGTTCCGATGGTTACCTCGCGTGGCTGGACAACCTGCTGGGAATTCGCGAAACCGCCAACGTCGATTTCGACCCCGACGCATTCGATTTCCGGGTGATCGACTCACCCACCGAGCTGCACGGACTGATCGCGGAGAAGAACAAAAAGAACAACAAGTCGCGCATGGTGGCCGGCTATTGCTGGGACTGGCCGAGCAAGAAGAATCCGGATGCTTTCGACATTGTCATTCCAGACCACGGCTACGAGAAGCAGTGGAACCTCGATAAGGATGGAAGCCTTTGGCTGATCGCGCCCAATTCAATTGAAGAGGTGGGCTGCATCCACACCTGTCAGGGACTGGAGCTGGATTATGTGGGCGTGATCATCGGCCCCGACCTGCTTGCCCGCGATGGAGAGTTGGTGACCGCCCCGGAGAATCGTTCGACCCGGGACCGCTCGATCCGTGGCCACAAGAAGCTGATGAAGTCCGATCCCGAGACAACACGCAAACGAGTGGATCGAATAATCCGAAACACCTACCGGACGCTCATGACACGTGGAATGAAGGGTTGCTACGTGTATTGCGTGGATCCGGAAATGCAGGCGTTCTTGAAACAGGGAATGCAACGAGGGGCGCGTTCCGGTGTTTCGGCGCTGCTCCGGGACGGTTGAGAGCACAACAAATGGCTCCCTTGCATATCGTTCTCTAATTGAGTACAAATGTTCTCAATTAGAGATCATGAAACCACTCATCCACCATCTGTTGGGCGAAACCCGCTCCGCCATTCTGGCGGAACTGTTGCTGCGCCCGGACACAACGCAGCACGTGCGCGCGCTGTCCCGCGTCACGGGCATCTCGCCGGGGGCACTGCATCGCGAGTTGGCCGCGTTGGTGCAACTGGGTGTGCTGCAGCGTAACCAGGTCGGGCGACAGGTGTTTTACTCGGCCGATCCGGCGTGCCCCGTCCTGCCGGAGTTGGCCGGGCTGCTGCGCAAGACCGCCGGCTTGGCCGACGTGCTGCGTGACGCGTTGTTGCCACTGGCCGACCGCATCCTTGGCGCGTTCGTCTATGGTTCGATGGCGACCGGCGACGTCCATGCGCACAGCGATGTCGACGTGATGGTCGTGGGCACCTGCAGCTTCGCCGAGACGGTGCTGGTGCTGGAACCCGCGCAGGCCACGTTGCGCAGGGAGATCAATCCCACGGTACTCTCCCCTGAGGATTTCATGGAAAGGCGCGACCAACCGGAAGGTTTTGTCGCGCGCGTCTGGAAGGAGCCCAGGATATGGCTGATAGGTAACGCGGATGAGCTTGGATAACCTCGTCCGTACGAATCAACTCAAGCCGCACGTCACCCATCCCGCCGAAGTCCAGCGACTACTGGCCGCCGCCCGGCGCAACCTGGCCGATGCGCGGGTCGAGGGCATCAGCGACGAAACCCGTTTCGTGCCGCCTACAAGGCAATCATGCAATGCGCGCTGACAGGCCTGATGGCGAACGGCTACCGGCCTTCGACAAGTACGCCCGGGCACCATCAAACCATGATCCAGACGTTGTCATTGACACTCGACATCCCGCGCGAAGCCTGGGTGGTCATGGACGCGTTGCGCAAGAAACGCAATATCAATGATTACTCGGGTGATCTGATCGAACCCGAGTCGGTCCGGGAGTGCATCGCCCAGGCGGATGCTTTGCTTGGCCAAACAATGCAATGGCTGGAATCCAACCGGTCCGATTTGCTGGGTTGACCCAGGCATGCGCGGCCTTGACGCCGGTTCGGGCGTGGTCGACCACCCCCCCGCTCCCGGAGCTCCGCCATGCCCGACACTCTCTACGACGCCCTGCGCGAAAGCCATGAGATCCAACGTTCATTGTTACGCAAGCTGTTGCGCAGCAAGCCGGGCACGCAGGCGCGGATCAGCCTGTTCAAGGACGTGCGGGTAGAGCTGGAGGCGCACGAGGCGGCCGAGGAGCGCTACCTCTACGCCCCGATGCTGATGGACGACGCCGGTCTGGACTCGGCCCGCCATGCCCTGCATGAGCATCACCAGATCGACGAACTGGTTGCCGACGTGCAGGCGCTGAAGCCCGACGGCGATGCCTGGATCGAGAAGGCGCGCGAACTCTCGCACGAGGTGCACCACCACCTGCGTGAGGAGGAGAAAAAGTTCTTCCAGATGTCCGGGAAGATCCTCAGCGAGGCGCAGAAGACGCGCCTGGCCGGGCAGTATCGGCGGGACTACGCGCGGATGCGCAAGCAGTTGGAGAAGGATTGACGTCAATCAGACCCAGGGGTCCTGCAGCACGATGTTGGCATGGCGGTCGGAGCCGGTGGAGACCATCGCCAGTGCCAAGTCCATGCCTCCCGGCGCATCCATTCACATCGCCCCCCTGCGGCGCCCGTGCATACTGGCTTCCCGCCGTGTGACGTCTCCCATATGCCGCAAGAAAACGCCAAGCCTTCGGGCGACACCGGCCCCGGCGCCACCAGCGTAGCTGTCGCTCCCGAGCAGGCCGCAAGGCCGGACGCTGGGGCGACGGACGCCGGGACCGCGTCGTTACCGGACACCGGGCCGCTGCTGATTGTCGGCATAGGCGCGTCCGCCGGCGGACTGGAGGCCTTCAAGAACTTCTTCGCGCAGATGCCAGTCAACAGCGGCATGGCGTTCGTGCTGGTCCAGCACCTGGCGCCACAGCACACCAGCCTGCTGACCGAACTGATCGGTCGTGGCACCGCGATGCCGGTACTGGATGCCGTCGACGGCGAACCGGTGCAGGCCGACCACATCTACGTGATCCCACCGGACGCCACCCTGACGATCGTCGACGGCGCGCTGGCGGTCAGCAAGCCCGCGCCGCCGCGGCAATACCGCTGGCCAATCAATACGTTTTTTACTTCGCTGGCGCATGACCAGGGCGACTGTGCGGTGTGCATCGTGCTGTCGGGCACCGGTAGCGATGGCGCCCGTGGCCTGCGCGCAGTCAAGGAATGCGGTGGCCTGACTCTGGCCCAGTCCGGCTTCGACCACGTCGCGATGACCGGCATGCCGGCCAGCGCCGCCGCCACCGGCCTGGTCGACGCCATCCTGCCGGTAGAGGAGATGCCGGCGCGGCTGCTCGCCCATCTGCAGCATCTGCGGGCCACCGACAGCGACAAAGGCGCGGACGGTGAACGCCAGGACCTGGCCGCGCACCTGCGCACGATCTGTCGCCTGTTGCGTGCCGAGGTCGGACACGACTTCAGTCAATACAAGGAGAAGACCCTGACCCGGCGCATCCAGCGCCGCATGCATGTGGTCCAGGTCGAGACGGTACCCGGTTATATCGATTATCTACGCGGGCACCCCGAGGAGCACCAGCAATTGTTCCGCGAGGTGCTGATCGGGGTTACCGAGTTCTTCCGTGACCCCAAGGCGTTCGAGGCGTTGCAAACCACGGCGATCCCGAAGTTGCTGGCCAGCAAGGGCGCCGACGACGTGGTGCGGGTCTGGGTATCGGGTTGTGCCACTGGCGAGGAGGCTTATTCCATCGCGATCGCGTTGCGGGAGGCCATGGGCCTGCATGACAAGGCCGACCCGAAGGTGCAGATTTTCGCCACCGACATCGACGACCGCGCGGTCAGCGCCGCCCGTGCGGGACGCTACAAGTCACCGCTGGTCGGCGTCTCCGAGCAGCGTCAGGAGCGCTGGTTCACCCGGGACGGTGACGACTGGTGCGTGGCCAAGTCGATCCGCGAGATGTGCGTGTTCTCGCCGCACAGCGCGATCAAGGACCCGCCGTTCTCGCGCATGGACCTGGTGTCGTGCCGCAACCTGCTGATCTACCTCAATTCCGACCTGCAGGAACGATTGTTGCGAACCTTCCATTACGCGCTGCGACCGGATGGTTACCTGCTGCTGGGCTCATCGGAGGGCCTTGGCCGTAGCGCCAAGCTGTTCACCGTGATCAACAAGAGCCACCGTCTCTACGCCCGCCGCGCCGACAGCGGGGTCGGCTTGCCGGCGCTGCCCGAGCGCGGCAAGCCGGCGCGCGACACGCCGGCGAAGCGCGGCACCGAGACGCGGGCCGGCAGCGGGGCCCAAGACTGGATCGACCTCGGCGCACGCCGAGCACTGGAGAAGTACTCGCCAGCCTATGTGGTGATCGACGAGCAGCACGACATCGTGCGCTTCGCCGGCAACACCGGGCGCTACCTGGAGCCGGCGGCGGGCGCGGCCAGCCTCAACCTGTTCGGGTTATTGCACCGTGGCCTGCGGGTGGCCGCGCGCAGCGTGGTAAAACAGGCCGTAGACGCTGGCAAGCCGGTACTGCAGAGCGGTTTGAGCGTGTCGATCGGTGACCAGTGTCAACGCCTGCGGCTGATCGCGGTACCGCTACCCATCCGCGATGCCGGCGTGCCGCTGTGCGTGCTGGCGTTCGACGAGATTGAAACGGTGCCGGCCGGCGAAGCCGACAGCGACCATTCCGACGATCGCGGCACCGCGGTGGTCCAGGGACTGGAAGACGAACTGGCCAACGCACGCGCCGAGTTGCAGGCCGCGATCGAGCAGCAGGCGATGACCGGCGAGGAAATGAAGTCGACCAACGAGGAGTACCAGTCGGTCAACGAAGAGCTGCAATCGTCCAACGAAGAGCTGGAAACCTCCAAGGAGGAGATGCAGTCGATCAACGAAGAGCTGCAGACGGTCAATGCGGAGATCCAGGACAAGAACGACAGCCTCGCCCACCTCAACAACGACCTGCAGAATCTGCTCGACAGCACCCAGATCGCGACCCTGTTCCTGGACGCGCAGTTGCGGGTCAGCAACTTCACCCCGGCGATGACCGCGGTGTACCACCTGCGCGACAGCGACCGCGGCCGGCCGATCACCGAGATCGCCTCGCGGATCGACTACCCGGACCTGCGGCACGACGCCGGCCAGGTGCTGCGTACCCTGGCCATGGTCGAGCGCGAGTTGCCGGCCAGCGACTCCGGACTGCTGTTCCAGTTGCGCATTCGCCCGTACCGCACCGTCGACAACGTCATCGACGGCGTGGTGCTGACCTTCGTCGACATCAGCGAACGCCAGCAGTACCGGATCGAGCGCGCCCGGTTGGCGGCAATTGTCGACTCCTCACGGGAGATGATCATCGGCCATCGCCTGGACGGCACCATCACCAGCTGGAATGCCAGTGCCCATCGGATCCTGGGCCATACGGCGAGCCAGGCGATTGGTCAATCGATCTCGGTCCTGGCACCCGACAGCACCGAGCAGACCCGGCAACTGCTGGAGGCATGCGCGAAGCACCGCGGATCGACCGAAATGGAAATGCAGTGGGTGCGACAGGACGGCAGCCAGGTACCGGTCGCCGTAACGTGTTCGCCGGTGCTGGACATGGACGGCACGGCCATCTCCGGGTCGTTGATCGCCCGCGATAACAGCGAGCGGCAACGCATCGATGCCGAGTTGAAAGCCAGCCAGCGCCACCTGGAGCAGCTGATCGAGCAGACGACGGTCGGGATCGCCGAAATCGACGCCACCGGCCGGTTCCTGAAAGTCAACCCGGCCTACTGCACCATCGTGGAACGCAGTGCCGAAACCCTGGCCGGGATGCGCAAACAGGACATCACCCATCCCGACGACGTGCCCGGTTACATGGGGCAGCTGCACACACTAATGGCAGGCGGCCCAGCGTTCCAGATGGAAAAACGCTATCTGCGGCCCGACGGATCGGAGGTCTGGGTCGACAACAGTGTCTCCCTGCTCACCGATCCGGGCGGCAGGCCCGATCGGGTGCTGGCGATACTGCAGGACATCAGCGAACGTCACCGCGCGGCCGAGTACCAGCAATTGTTGCTGGGCGAGCTCAACCACCGGGTCAAGAACACCCTGGCCAGCGTGCAGGCCATTGCGCAGCAGACGGCGGCCCACTCCACGGACCTGGACCAGTTCCGCGCCACGTTCCTGTCACGCCTGCATGCCTTGTCCAACACCCATAACCTGCTGGCCGTCGACGCCTGGAGCGGCGCGGGGCTGCGCGAGATCGTGCTCAGCGAGCTGGCGCCCTACCAGCATGACAACGAAAGCCGGGTCCAGTTGAGCGGCGCAGCCCTGAAGCTCAACCCCAAGGCCGCTCTGGCACTGAGCATGACCCTGCACGAGTTGGCAACCAACGCGGCCAAGTACGGCGCGCTGTCGGTGCCCGACGGGCGGGTCGCGGTGCAATGGGAGACACGCGTGTCCGAACAGGTGCCGTGGCTGCACCTGCTGTGGACCGAGAGTGGTGGGCCCCCGGTCACCCCACCGACCCGGCGGGGCTTTGGTTCACGCCTGATCAGCGAGGGACTTGGATACGAGCTGCAAGGCACGGCGGCACTGCAGTTCGATCCGGCCGGCGTGACCTGCCGGATCGAATTGCCGATGGCGGAAATCGAGAGCCCATTGTGAACACCGGTCTCGCCCCCGGGTGCCTGCTGATCGTCGAGGACGAGATGCATCTGGCGATGATGCTCGAGGACATCCTGGTCGATGCCGGTTATCGCGTACTCAAGGCCTCGCGGGTGCCCGCCGCGCTCGCGCTGGCGACGGCGGAGCCCATCGACGGTGCGATCCTCGACATCAATCTGGCCGGAGTGCAGGTATTCCCGGTGGCGCAGGCACTGCGCGAACGCGACATCCCATTCCTGTTCACCTCCGGCTACGGCGAGGACGGCCTGCCGGACGACTACCACGGCTGCCCAATGTTGCAGAAGCCGTATGTAGTGGCACAGCTGAAACAGGCGGTGAGAACCCTGTTGCGCGACTAGTGCTGCACGGGTACCGGCGCAATCACGACATACGGCACGCGTGCGGGATCGAACAGCGCACGGGTCCCTGCATCCAGGAACGGCGGCGCATGGTCGCCAACCAGGACAATGGTGGTGTCACCAGGCATCCGGGTCTGCAGGCTGTGGACGATGTCCACGAACAAGGCGTTGTGCCACGCCAGCAGGTTGCAGACCTCGGGGTTGGCCCGGCTCACCGGGTGGGCTTCGCATATTGCCTGGTCGATGCTCGCGTCCGGGCTCGGTACCGGCAGGTGGGTCGAGATCGTCAGCCAGTAGCTGAAGGTACGCTGGTCCCGCAACTGCCGCACGTGCTCGACCAATGCCTTCCATGCCGCCCGGTCGCAAACCCCGTTGAACGCCACCCCGCATCGCCGCGGCTTATCCAGCAGCTGGCTGAACCGGGAACCAAACCAGATCTCATCAAAGCCGAGGGCCGGATACCAGAGATTGCGACTGAAGAAGGTCCCCATGAACCCGTGCGCTGCCAGTGTTGTATAGCCAGCCTTGCGCATGCGTGCAGGCAGGCAGTTTTCGGCCGGCAGTGCGTCCGGATCAGGATGCACGGAAAGCATCCTGATGCCGCAAAGCTCGCGCAACTCGGCAGGCACCGTGGAGCCTTCAAAGCCGACGTAACCCGATGACTGCACGGCAAAGCGCGGGTTATCCGCAAGTCCGTCGAAGGCTCGCAACTGCAGCGAGTTGAGGTCGGCATCCACATAGGAACCCAGTGATTCCACCAGCACCAGCACGATATGACGTGACATCGGATCGGCACTGGCGAGTCGGTCGCCGAGGACGCTGCTGGCCGCAGCCATCGACTGCTGCACCTGGTCGCCGGGATCGGAATCCCACGTCGCCAAGGCGATGCGCAGGCTGTTGGCGGTCGAAGCCGCCAGGTTGGGCGCGACCACGGAAGCCCCCAGCGCCTCCACCCTGTGGCCGGAAACGCGAACATCGACGACGACCGCCACCAGCGCCATGACCAGGCAAGTCACGGTCACGATCGGCTTGCTGCGGGAGCACACCCAGGACTTGGCCATCAGCCACGTACACAAGCCCGCAACGGCCAGGACAAGCCCCGTTTGGGTCACGACGTAGACCGGGCCGAGTGACAGCAGCTCGGTCGCCGACCCCAGTACGCTGGCAATGCTGAGGTGGTAACCGGGGGCAATCGCGAACAACAGGTCGGCGCAGATAAGTACGAATACCGCGAACGCGACCACCCGGTTCCCCAGCCAGATGCACACCGCGCCAACGATCAGATAGTCGAGATTGACCCAGGCCCGATCGATAAACCAGACACGGCCCAGCAGCGCGAAAAGCAGGTTGGGAAGCAACAGGAAAGCAACCAGGACCCACGTAATACGGGCCCAGGTCGAGGTCCGTCGAACCGGCGAAACCCGCCGGGTGGCTTCCATTACCCGTGCCACAGACCGGGAAGACGACTATCGCGGCCTATGCCCAGGGGTCCTGCAGCACGATGTTGGCATCGCGGTCGGGACCGGTGGAAACCATCGCCAGCGGGCAGCCGGACAGCTCTTCCAGCGCGCGCAGGTAAGCGCGGGCGGCGGGCGGCAGCTTGTCCCATTCGGTGATGCCGTGGGTGCTCTCCTCCCAGCCCGGGAACTCCAGGTAGACCGGCACGCATTCGTCCCAACCCTGGGCATCGAGCGGCGCGTACTCGGTCTGCTTGCCGCGGTACTGGTAGCCGATGCACATCTTCAGGGTCGGCATGCCGTCCAGGATGTCCAGCTTGGTGATGCACAGACCGCTGATGCCGCTGATCGCGACCGCACGCTTGAGGGCGACGATGTCGATCCAGCCGCAGCGACGCGGGCGACCGGTGGTGGCACCGTACTCCTGACCGCGGTCGCGCAGGCCCTGGCCAACGTCGTCGTGCAATTCTGTCGGGAACGGGCCGCTACCGACGCGGGTCGCGTAGGCCTTGGCGATGCCGAGCACGTAATCGATCGCATCGGCGCCGACACCGGTGCCGGCCATCGCGCCGCCGATGGTGGTGTTGCTTGATGTGACGTAGGGATAGGTGCCGTGGTCGATGTCGAGCAACGAGCCCTGCGCGCCTTCGTACAGCACGCGCGCGCCCTGCTTGCGCAGGTCGTGCAGGATGCCGGCAACGTCGGACTTCATCGGCTCGACGTACTCGCCGAATTCCAGCGCCTCGTCGAGGGTTTGCTGGAAGTCGACCGCGTCCACACCCAGGTACTTGGTCAGCACGAAGTTGTGGTAATCGAGCGCGCTGCGCAGCAGTTCGGCCAGTTGCTCCGGGTAATGCAGGTCGGAGACACGGATGCCGCGACGGGCGACCTTGTCCTCGTACGCCGGGCCGATGCCACGACCGGTGGTGCCGATGGCCTTGCCGCCGGCGGCCTTCTCACGCGCCTGATCCAGGGCGATGTGGTACGGCATGATCAGCGGCGTCGCCGGGCTGATCTTGAGGCGCGAACGCACCTCGATGCCCTCGGCCTCCAGCTCGGCGATCTCCTTCTGCAGGGCGCCGGGGTGCAGCACCACGCCGTTGCCGATCAGGCACAGTGCGCCTTCGCGCAGGATGCCCGACGGGATCAGGTGCAGTACGGTCTTCTTGCCATTGATGACCAGGGTGTGGCCGGCGTTGTGGCCGCCCTGGAAGCGCACCACCGCACCGATCTGCGTAGTCAGCAGGTCAACGATCTTGCCCTTGCCTTCATCGCCCCACTGGGCACCGAGAACGACGACTGACTGACCCATTACGCATGCTCCTGAAGCATTGAGAGGCCGACGCGGCCGACTGTGCGGAAGGTTTCCACTCACAGAAAAAGCCGGGCGGGGAATGCCCCCAGCCGGCTTTTGTGCATTATCCGGGTTTCGGGGTCACAGGGCTAGCCCCGTGACCCGTCCCGGGTGAACGGACCGCCAGACTTACCGGTCGTTACCAAAGTACTGCAGGAAATCATCCTCGCTGTCGAGCATGATCACGCCCTGGCCATCGCTGAACGCGTCGCGATACGCTTCCAGACTGCGCTGGAAGGCATAGAACGCCGGGTCCTTGTTGGCCGCCTTGGCGTAGGCCGCCGTCGCTTCCGCGTCACCCTGACCGCGCAGGCGCTGTGCATCGCGTTCCGCCTCGGCAATGATCACGGTCCGCTCCCGGTCCGCTTGCGCCCGCACGGTCTGGGCCTGCTCGGCACCTTCCGCACGCAGGCGGCTGGCCACCTGGTGGCGTTGCGCGCTCATGCGGCGATAGACGTCCTGGATCACCTGGCTGTCGGTCGGCAGGTCGATCTGCTTGATGCGCAGGTCGATGATCCGTACCCCGACCGTGGCGGCACCTTCATTGATCCCGTCCAGTTGCCGCTCGATGATCTCGGAACGATCACCAGAGACGATTTCCTTCAAGGTCCTGGCGTTGATTTCGTTACGCAACGAGTCCTTGATGATCGGCGCAAGACGGTCGATGGCAAGACTTTCGTCGCCGCCGGTGGCGCGATAGAACGCGCGCACATCCTCAATCATGCCGACGGTGAAGAAGTCGACGCTGACGTCCTTGCGCTCGGAGGTCAGGTAACGCTCGGGCTCGGCGTCAAGCACCATCAGGCGGCGGTCGAACACCATCGCACGTTCCACCAGCGGCCATTTGAAGTGCAGCCCCGGCTCCAGGCCGGTGCGATCGACACGCCCGAGGTTGAGCACCATCGCGACCTGGCCCTCGCGGACGACATAGGTCGAGCCCATGAACAGCAGCAACACGGCGACGCCCATCGCAATCCATATGGAATGTTTCATCGGCTCACCTCCGGGCGGCCAGTGGGTCTGGAGCTGCGATCGCTACGATTGGCTCCGCCGGACTTGGATGCCGAATCGGATAGCGCTCCGGACTCCAGCAACTGCGGTGTCAGCAGCGGCGCCGACGAGGTGCCGGTGGAGCTTGATTTTCCGCCACCCGCGCCCTCGGACATGGGGACATAGATCAGCTGGCGCGAGTCGCCGCCAACGACCTTGCGGTTGCCCGACAGCACGTCCTGCACGGTCTCCAGCCACAAGCGCTTGCGGGTGACTTCCGGCGCATCGTGGTAGGCATCGACCAGCATCGAGAAGCGATCGGCGTCACCCTCTGCCCGTGCGACCGATGCGGCCTTGTAACCCTCGGCAACGGTTCGCACGCGTGCCGCCTGGCCGCGCGCTTCCGGAACCACCTGGGCAGCGTAGGCTTCAGCCTCGCTGATCAGTCGGTCCTTGTCCTGTTGGGCGCTGTTGACGTCGTCGAACGCAGGTTTGACCTCATCGGGCGGACGCGCGTTGGGAAGACTCAGTTCGGTCACGACCAGCCCGGTGCGGTAGGCATCCAGTGAGGCCTGCAATTGCTCCCTTGCCGACACCGCCAGCGCGTTGCGGGCGCCCAGCACGGTGTCCAGCGTGGAACGTCCCACCTGCTCACGCACGGTGCTGAGCGATGCCTGCTTCAACATGGCGTCGGCGTTACGGGTCCCGAACAGGTACTTGTACGGATCGCTGACCCGGTACTGGACGTTGATCTCGACCTGGACGATGTTCTCGTCCCGCGTCAGCACCGGCACGTTGGTGCCGAAGGTCTTGATCTCGGTGGCGTTGATCTTGATCACCGTCTCCACCGGCCATGGCAACTTGAAATGCGGCCCCGGTTGCAGGACGCGCGAGTAATGGCCAAACCGCAGCACGGTGCCACGCTGCTGCTCGTTCACCAGCACGAAGCTGTTGAATACCAGCCACAGCACGAAAACCACCAGGACCCAGCGCCCGATGCCGCTGTTACCGCCATTGCCGCCGCCTTCGAACAGGCCGCGCAAGCGATCGACGATCTCGTCCAGACCATTGCCGCCGGGTCGGCGCTGCCGGGGTGGCCGGCCGCTGCCGGAATTGTCACTGCCAGGGGTGTTCCAGGCCATGCCTGCTCCTAATGTCGATAGACGCCGTCCTGCATTGTCCGGCAGGCGACCGATGATTCTAGGTGGGGGCGGCGCTTGCCTCAAGCAAGCGTGCGATCAAACGGTATCGGATGGGAGCTCCAGCGACTCCAGCAGTGGCTGCAGGGCATCGCCGTGCGGCTGCGTATACAGCCGTTGCACGTCTTCTTCGGTGATCTCCAGCCGCAGTGACCAACCGTGCTCGGCGGCATGCTCCTCGCGTACGGCCCCCAGCTCGTGCAGACGGGCGCGCAGCCGTCCTGCGCTTGAGGACAGCTCCACCGTGCCGGTCACGTGGCGAAGCTGCAGCGCCTCGCCAATCACTTCGGGCAGCAGATCCAGGCCGAGGCCGTCGCGCGCCGAGACCCAGACCCGCGAGTGGCCTTCACCCGGCCGATCGATCCGCGGTCGTACCTGCTCAAGCCGGTCGATCTTGTTGAATACCAGGATCTGCGGGAGATCGCCGGCACCAATCTCGGCCAACACCTCGTTGACCTGGGCGATCCGCTCGTCCCGCAGCGGATCATCGGCATCGATGACATGCAACAGCAGGTCCGCTTCGCGCGCCTCCGACAAGGTGGAGCGGAACGCGGCGACCAGCTCATGGGGCAAGTCACGGACGAAACCGACGGTATCGGCCAGTACCACGGCGCTGCCGGACAGTTCCATCCGGCGCACGGTCGGATCCAGGGTGGCGAACAGCTGGTCGGCGGCGTAGGCGCCGGCACCGGTCAACGCATTGAACAGCGTCGACTTGCCGGCGTTCGTGTAGCCAACCAGGGCGACCCGCGGCAACTCGCTACGGACGCGGCCACGGCGCATCTGGTTGCGCTGCACCTCGACTTTCTGCAGGCGCTTTTGCAGTTGTTCCAGGCGTTTTTGCAGCAACCGGCGATCGGTCTCCAACTGGGTCTCACCCGGCCCACGGAGCCCGATGGAGCCGCCGCGCTGGCGCTCCAGGTGGGTCCATCCGCGGATCAGGCGGGTCGACATGTGCTTGAGCTGGGCCAGCTCGACCTGCAACTTGCCATCATGACTGCTGGCGCGCTGGGCGAAGATGTCCAGGATCAGGCCGGTGCGGTCCACCACCCGGCACTGCAACGCGCGCTCCAGGTTGCGCTCCTGGACCGGGCTGAGCGGATGGTTGACCAACACCAGGTCAGCGCCGCTGGCCGCTGCGGCGGCCTGCACTTCTTCCAGCTTGCCGCTTCCGATCAGGATCGAGGCATTGGGCCGATCAATGCGCGCGGTCAGGGTGGCCACCACGTTGGCCCCGGCCGAACGAGCCAGCTCGGCAAACTCTTCCACCTGCCCCTCGTCGGGTGGTCCACCGGCGTGGGGCTGGATCAACAGGGCGTTCCCACCCTTGCGGGAGCGTTCAAACAAAGGTTGCGGACTCCGCGAATCGACAGGTCATGCCCACCAGATGGGTGCGTGGCGGGCAAACACAAGGTCAGTCGGCGGCAGCGTCCTGCGCGCGCTCACCGTCGCCTTCGCCTGACTGGACATAACCGCCACTGGGGCCGACCCGGACGTTGCGCGCCGGCACCACGGTGGAAATGGCGTGTTTGTAGACCATCTGGCTGACGGTATTGCGCAACAGCACCACGAACTGGTCGAACGACTCGATCGTGCCCTGCAGCTTGATGCCGTTGACCAGGTAGACCGAAACCGGCACGCGTTCGCGACGCAGCGCATTCAGGAAAGGATCCTGCAAAGATTGTCCCTTGGACATCAAATTTTCCCCAACATTGTCTTTCTAGTTATGGTTGGCCGCTCCGTTTGGCGGAGCCGTCCCATCGCCAAATACCGACCCCACAGCAGCGATGGGGCGATGGTAGCGCATGTAGCCGCAGGCTGGCTCAGTGGCGTTGGCGGATGAACATCCGCAGCGCCGTATCCAGCGCGTCCGCCTGGGTGGCCGGGTCGAACCAGCGCGCGTCCAGTTGGCCACGCAGCCAGGTCAGCTGACGCTTGGCCAGCTGGCGGGTGGCGTATATCGCACGGTCGCGGAAGCCGGCGGCATCGAAAGCGCCATCCAGATGTTCCCAGGCCTGGCGGTAACCTACCGCTCGCAATGCTGGCAACTCCAGTGGAGCGCGATGCGCCTGCAACTCGGGCATGGTGCGCAGGCGCTGGACTTCCTCCAGGAAGCCGGCATCCAGCATCAGGTCGAAACGACGCTCGATGCGTTGATGCAGGACGGCCCGGTCCTGCGGGGCCAGCACCAGCTTGAGCGCCCGGAAAGGCAGGCGCGGTGGGGATGGCTCGCGTTGCCAGTCGCTGATGGTCCGTCCTGACAGCCGGTATACCTCCAGCGCCCGCTGGATCCGTTGCGCATCGGTCGCGTGGATGCGCTGCGCCGCCTGCGGATCAATGCGCGCCAACTGGGCGTGCATCGCGGCCCAGCCCACCTCGGCCGCCTCGGCGGCCAGCAGGGCGCGCGTCGGTGCATCGGCGCTCGGCATGGCCGACAGCCCTTTCAACAAGGCGTGGAAATACAAGCCGGTACCGCCGGCGAGGATCGGCAACTTGCCACGGGCGACGATGTCGTCCAGCGCGGCGCGGCCGGCAACGGCGAACTCGGCCGCCGAGTACGGCTGCCAGGGTTCGCGCAGGTCGATCAGGTGGTGCGGCACGGCGGCCATCTCATCGACGCCGGGTTTGGCGGCGCCGATATCCAGGCCGCGGTAGATCAGCGCCGAATCAACGCTGACAATCTCGCCACCCAAGCGCTGGGCCCAGTCCAGCGCGAGCGCCGTCTTGCCCGACGCGGTCGGCCCCATCAGCGCGATCGCCAGCGGACGTGGATCGTTCATGCCACTCCGCCGGCGCTCGTCATGGGGTGCGGGACTGGCCCCGCATCAATATCCGGTTTCACGCAGCGAGGCTCGCACCTGCTGGTGCAACACCTGGATCTCCTGCGGCGGCTCGCGGTCAAGTTTGCTGACCACGATGATGCCCAGGGTCGCCACGATGAAGCCGGGGACGATCTCGTAGAGCTCGAAACCGAGCCGATCGACCGCGACCAACTTCCAGGCGATCACGGTAGCCGCGCCGAGCACGATGCCGGCCAGCGCGCCATTGCGGGTCATGCGCTGCCAGAACAGCGACAACAGCACCACCGGACCAAAGGCCGCGCCGAAGCCCGCCCATGCGTAGCTGACCAGCCCAAGCACGCGGCTGTCCGGATCGCGCGCCAGCCATAGCGCCAGCAACGCAATCAACGCCACCGAGGCACGACCGGCCCAGACCAGCTCGCGCTGGCTGGCGTGGTGGCGCAGGAAGCCGCGGTAGAAGTCCTCGGTCATCACGCTGGAGCAGACCAGCAACTGGCACGACAGCGTGCTCATCACCGCGGCCAGGATCGCCGACAGCAGGACCCCTGCGATCCATGGGTTGAACAACAGGGTTGCCAGGTCGATGAATACGCGCTCAGCGTTCTCATTCACCGGGCCGGCCACTTCGGGGTGGGCATTGAAATAGGCAATGCCGAAGAAGCCCACCGAGACCGAGCCCAGCAGGCACAGGATCATCCAGGCCATGCCGATCCGGCGCGCCTTGGGCATCGAGGTAACGCTGTCGGCGGCCATGAATCGCGCCAGGATATGCGGCTGACCGAAGTAGCCCAGCCCCCAGGCCAACATCGACACGACCCCGATGAAGCCCATCTCTCCACCGCGGAACCAGTCCAGGTTGCCGGGGTCGATCTGCCCGATGAGGGCGACACTGGCTTCGAAACCGCCGTTGGTCATGATCACGATGACCGGCGTCAGCAACAGCGCAAAGAACATCAGCCCCGCTTGCAGGGTATCGGTCCAGCTCACCGCCAGGAAGCCGCCCACCAGGGTGTAGATAATCGTCGCCCCTGCGCCCCACCACAGGGCTTCTTCATAGGGCAGGCCGAACACGCTTTCGAACAAGCGCGCGCCAGCGACCACGCCGGAAGCGCAATAAATCGCGAAGAACACCAGGATGACCAGTGCTGACAACACCCGCAGGATGCGGTCCTTGTCCTGGAAGCGATGGGTGAAATAGTCGGGGATGGTCAGCGCGTTGCCAGCGCGCTCGGTGTACACCCGCAACGGACCGGCCACGTACATCCAGTTGAAGAAGGCGCCCAGGATCAGCCCCATTGCGATCCAGGCTTCAGACAGGCCGCCCAGGTACATCGCGCCGGGCAAGCCCATCAGCAACCAGCCACTCATGTCCGAGGCGCCAGCAGCAAGCGCGACCACCCACGGGCCCAACGAGCGGCCGCCCAGGATGTAATCGTCGAATGTCTTGGTCGAGCGCCAGGCGACGAACCCGATCAGGATCACGACCGCAAGGTAGATGGAAAACGTTATGAGTAGCGGTGCACTGGCTGTCATTGGCAACAGGTCCCCGTGTTCGGAAAAACGGCCGCGGCGGCGGCGCGAATGGGCCAGCCTAACGCACCTTTCCGGATGGTTCAGCCCCCGGGTTATGCACAGGGGCTGTGGACAAGCCATCGGATCAACTTGTGGATAACCATCGGAGCCGCTTACTCCGCAAGGGTTGCGATCAACCTGGTCATTTTTTGGCTAGTGCGGCCACTGCATTCCATACCTTGAGTGCATCCACCGTCGCGGCCACATCGTGCACGCGCAGCAGCCGGGCTCCGCGTTGCGCGGCGATCAGGTGCGCAGCGACCGAGCCGCTCACCCGTTCCTCCATTGGCTCCCGGCCGGTCAACTCGGCAATGCTTCGTTTGCGCGACAGGCCCGCGAGCACCGGCACCCCCAGATCCACCAGTTGCTCCAGCCGCGCCAGCAAGACCAGGTTGTGGGTCAGGGTCTTGCCGAAGCCAAAGCCGGGGTCGATGACGATCCTGGCTTTGGCGATCCCGGCCATCTCGGCGGAAAAAATGCGTTCCGCCAGGAAACGGTGGACCTCGGAAACCACGTCGTCGTAATGCGGGGCGTCCTGCATGCTCCGCGGCTCGCCGCGCATGTGCATCAGCACCACCGGCACGCCGAGTTCCGCGGCGGTGGCGAGCGCGCCGTCCTGGCGGAGCGCATAGACATCATTGATCATGCCGGCGCCGGCCTCCACCGCCGCGCGCATGACCTCGGGCTTGGACGTGTCGACGCTGATCGGCAGCGTGGTCTCGCGAGCCAGTCGTTCGACCACCGGGACTATCCGGCGCAGCTCTTCCTCGACGGCAACATCATCGGCACCCGGACGGGTCGACTCGCCGCCGATGTCGAGGATGTCCGCGCCCTCGCTGGCCAACCGCAGGCCGTGTGCAACCGCCGCCTCCAGGGTGTCGTGCTGGCCACCATCGGAGAACGAATCCGGGGTGACGTTGACGATGCCCATCACGCGCGGCTGGTCAAGGCGCAACAATCGGCCGTTGCAATCCAGTGTCGGAGCGGTGTCAAACATCGGTTGCTCAATAAAAAAGGCCAGAGCGAACTCTGGCCTTTCCGGTGTCACGCAGCAAGTGTCATGGGGCAAGACCCGCTCGGGTCTGCTCGGCGGTCCCACCGATCGTTCCAGGCGTGTTGGCGTCATCCTTTGGAGGCGGCAACTTGGTCACGCCGTTCGCGTCTTTTTCCCAGTCGGCCGGCGGTCCTGGCGTGCGCCCGGCCATGATGTCGTCGATCTGGTGGGCATCGATGGTCTCGTACTGCAGCAAGGTATCGGCCATCACATGCAGCTCGGGCAAGTGCTTGGTCAGGATCTCGGTGGTGCGCTGGAACGCCTTGTCGAGGATGCCGCGAACGACCTCGTCGATCTTGCGCGCGGTGTCATCGGAGACGCTCTTGTGCTGGGTGACCGAACGGCCCAGGAACACCTCGTCATCTTCCTCACCGTAGGAGATCGGCCCCATCTCGTCGCTCAGGCCCCATTTGGTGACCATGTTGCGGGCCATCTTGGTTGCGCGCTCGATGTCGTTGGACGCGCCAGTGGTGACCTTGTCGGCACCAAAGATGAGCTCCTCGGCAACCCGTCCGCCATACAGCGATGCCAGTTGTGACTCGATTGCGGTGCGGTTGAAGCTGTATTTGTCGCCTTCGGGCAGGTACATGGTCACGCCCAGCGCGCGGCCACGGGGAATGATGGTGACCTTGTAGACCGGGTCATGCTCCGGCACCACGCGGCCGACGATGGCGTGACCGGCCTCGTGATATGCGGTGAGCTTCTTCTCGTCCTCGCTCATCGCCATCGAGCGCCGCTCCGCGCCCATCATGATCTTGTCGCGCGCCTTGTCGAAGTGGTCCATGCGGACTTCCTTGGCGTTGCTGCGCGCCGCAAACAGCGCGGCCTCGTTGACCAGGTTGGCCAGGTCCGCACCGCTGAAGCCCGGGGTTCCGCGGGCGATGGTCATCGGCTCGACATCGTCGGCCAATGGCACCTTGCGCATGTGCACGCGCAGGATCTGCTCGCGGCCGCGCACGTCCGGCAGGCCGACCACGACCTGGCGGTCGAAACGGCCGGGACGCAACAGCGCCGGATCGAGCACGTCGGGGCGGTTGGTCGCGGCGATCACGATCACGCCCTCGCCACCCTCGAAGCCGTCCATCTCCACCAGCAGCTGGTTGAGGGTCTGCTCGCGCTCGTCGTGACCGCCGCCCAGGCCGGCGCCGCGATGACGGCCGACCGCGTCGATCTCATCAATGAAGATGATGCACGGCGCGCTCTTCTTTGCCTGTTCGAACATGTCGCGCACGCGGCTGGCGCCGACGCCGACGAACATCTCGACGAAATCCGAGCCGGAGATCGCGAAGAACGGCACCTTGGCCTCGCCGGCGATCGCACGCGCCAGCAAGGTCTTGCCGGTACCCGGCGGGCCGACCATCAGCACGCCGCGCGGAATCTTGCCGCCCAGCTTCTGGAACCGGCTCGGATCGCGCAGGAACTCGACCAGTTCGCCAACCTCTTCCTTCGCCTCGTCGCAACCGGCGACATCGGCCAGGGTCACCTTGATCTGGTCCTCGCCCTGCAACTTGGCGCGCGACTTGCCAAAGCTCATCGCGCCCTTGCCGCCGCCTTGCTGCATCTGCTTCATCACGAAAATCCAGAACGCGATGATCAGGATGATGGGCAGGAAGTTGAGCAGGATCGACCAGAACGACGGGCCACCGGGCGGCACCTGCTCGATGACCACGCCGTGCTGCAGCAGGTCGTTGACCAGGTCCTTGTCACCCGGGCTGAAGGTCGTGAACGGCGTGCCGTCCTTGCGCTCGCCGGTGATGGTGGTGCGATCCTCGGCGATCTTGACCTTCTCGATCTTGTCGCCCTGCACCTGCTCGACGAATTGATCGTAGGCCAGTGGCACGGCGGGAGCGCTGGTACGCGGACCGAAGGTCTGGAACACCACCATGAGCACCACGGCGACGATCACCCAGAGCAGCAGATTCTTGGCCAAGTCGTTCATTTAATAAGGTTCACGTTTTTTGTGCGAGAGGCCCGGAACCCCGGGTGTCGAGTACAGCAGACCACGTTATTTCATTTCCGCGCGCTTGCCCTGGGCCAGCGCGTACACCTCCGGAGAACGCTTGCGCGACGCCTCCGGCTTGCGGATCGCGACCTTGGCATAACGCCGTCGCAACTCGCGCACATAGTCATCGAAACCCACGCCCTGGAACAACTTGATCAGGAACGCACCATCGACGCGCAAGTGCTGGTCGGCGAAATCCATCGCCAGTTCGGCCAGGTACAACGCCCGCGGCATATCCACCGCATCCACACCACTCTTATTGGGGGCCATATCCGACAGCACAAGGTCCACCGGCTTTCCATCAAGGCAATCAACCAACCCGGATAAGACCTCATCCTCCCTGAAATCCCCATGAAGGAACTCCACCCCGGCCAGCGACGGCATCTCCAGGATGTCCAGCGCGATGACCCGGCCGCTGTCGCCCAGTGCCTTTCGCACCCATTGCGACCAACTGCCGGGCGCCGCACCCAGGTCGACCACGGTCATGCCCGGCTTGAGCAGCCGGTCACGCTCGACCAGTTCCTCCAGCTTGTAAGCCGCGCGTGAACGCAACCCTTCCGCACGCGCCTTCTTCACAAAGGGGTCGGAATGGTGTTCCTTGAGCCAGCGCTGGCTGCTTTTGCTGCGGGTAGCCATGAGGATGGACGAAAAATCGCGAGGATGACGGGCCCCCATGTTACCCTGCGCGCCTTTCCAACCTCACTTGCGTGCATTGATGGCTACTGTCCTGACCAACGCCCAGACCCGGTTCCTGCGCGGCCAGGCCCACGACCTCAAAGCCATGCTCCAGGTGGGCGGCAAGGGGATCACCGACGCCCTTGTGGCCGAGATTGACCTGGCCCTGGAACATCACGAACTGGTCAAACTCAAGATTGCGGCAAGCGACCGGGAGGCGCGTGACGCGATGATTGGCGAGCTTTGCACGCGTACCGAATCGGCCCTGGTACAACGCATCGGCCACACCGCAGTGCTCTACCGGGCCAGCGAAGACAACCGTCAGATCGTGTTGCCGCGAAGCTGATAACGGCAATGTCCGCGGCCAATTGTTAGCATGCGCCGATGGAACTGAACCTTGAACGCCCCGACTACGAATTTGCGTTGCGCGCCGCCGACGGCGTCTCCGCGCTGGTCAACAACCGCCGGCTGACCCGCAGTTTCGTGATTGCACCCGATCACCTGATGGACACTTGGGCAGTGACGGATGCCGCCTCGCTGGGGCCTGCGGAACTTGCGCCCCTGCTGGAGCTGCAACCGGAGGTGATCCTGCTGGGCACCGGGGAACAGCAGGTATTCCCGTCGGCGGCCACAAGAGCGGCCTGCCTGGCACACGGGGTCGGCATGGAAGTCATGACCAACGCCGCGGCGGCACGCACGTTCAACGTACTGGCAAGCGAAGGTCGCAAGGTCGTCGCCGGCTTCATCCTCGCCGGCTGAGGGACTGTCCTGTCAGCCGGACCTGCCTGCCGAACTTACTTGGCCGGCAGGTACAGCAGCGGATCGACCGGCTTGCCGTTGTAGCGGATCTCGAAGTGCAGCATGTCGCGCGCCGCTCCGGTGCGGCCCAGCTCGGCGATCTGCTGACCAGCGCTGATCTTCGTGCCTTCGGTGACCATCCGGTTGCGGTTATGGCCGTAGGCGGACAGCCACTGCTCGTTGTGCTTGATGATGATCAGCTCGCCGTAACCGACCAGACCGGATCCGGAATACACCACGGTGCCATCGCCCGCGGCACGGACCGGCGCACCAGCAGTGCCGCCGATATCAACGCCCTGCTTGGTTGGATCACCCGCCGAGAAACGGTTCAGCAGCGGCCCGTCGACCGGCCACCGCCATGCCACGCCACTGTTCAACGGCGGCGTGGTCGGCTTGCGGGGTGCAGGTGCCGCAGCGGCAGACCTGGGCTTGGTTGTGCTCGTCGGTCGCGTCGTGTTGCCGGCGACGCCAGCCTTGGGGTACAGCACCAATCGCTGGCCGGGGTAGATCGTATACGGCGCTGGAATACCGTTCCATGCCGCGAGGTCGCGCATCGCGATTCCGTTCTCCGTGGCAATCCGGTACAGCGTGTCGCCGCGCTGGACGACGCTGCTGGCCCCGTATTTTGGCGTGGAAGCCCCCCCACCCTCGCGGGTCACCGTGCTGGAGCAAGCCGCAAGCGCAAGCGCCGCGGCGATGGGCAGGAACAAACGGAGAGTCAACTTCATCATTCGCCTTGTTGTGTCTTCCAGGTGGTTCAGATCAATGCGGCTGGCGGCAAGTATCGATGCCAACGGAGCGACGGTGGTGGCTCAACTGGAAAGCCGCTGGAACAACTCGTGTGCCGCCAAGCCACCACCGCCGATCAGGATGCCAAAGTAGATGATTGTCCCGATGTTCGCCAAATGGCCAAGCAACATCGCTCCGCCGTCGCGCTGGATCATGCCTACAGCGTAAAACAGCAATGCCAGGCCCGGTAGCGTATTGCTGAACGGGATGAATCCGAACGGTGCCATCAGCAACAGGGCGGCCAGGATGAAGGCGAGATTGTTGAATACGTCTTGCGCGCGTCCATCGACAAACACCCGTAGCCGATGCGGTCGACTGATCTTCTCCAGTCGCCCCACCCAGACCATCCCGGCGGTCAGGCCCGGGCGCAGTTTCTCGACCGGCAGCGCCTTGGCCTTGAGCTTCTCCGGGAGCCAGAAAGGCCGTCCTATCAGGCGACTGATGCCGACCAGCAGGATCACCGCACCGAACACCGTGCTGACCCCCGGGATCGACACCGGGATCAGGAAGACCAGGGTCAGCAATATGGTCAGCAGCAGCAGGCCTTCGTCCCCGAACACCGCCAGCAACTCACCCAGGGTCAATTGGTCCTCGGGCAAGTTGCGGATAATCGTGGCGAGTTGTTCTCCCAGCGCGACGGCGTCGGAATCGCGGGCCTCCTGCGGGGCGTCTGGATGGGTCACGGCAGTCAGTCGACCAGGCCAGACAAAAGCGGCACGAACACCACCGGCCCCAGTGATTCCTGGGCAATCCGGCCGTTGGCATCCTTGTACAACCTGAGCAGCGATTGCGACGAGGCCGCGCCCACCGGAGCAACCAGCGAACCGCCCGGCTTGAGTTGCGCGGTCAACGCATCCACCAGTGCCGGCGCCGCGGCCGTGACCAGGATGGCGTCGAAGGGGCCGTTTTCCGCCCAACCGATGCGGCCGTCGTCATGCTTGCTGCGCACATTCATCCCCAACTGCCGGAAGCGCTTGCGCGCGGTGCGTAGCAGTTCGCCAATGCGCTCCACGGTATGCACTTCCAAGCCGAGCGCCGCCAGGATCGCGGCCTGGTAACCCGAGCCCGTGCCGATCTCCAGCACCTTCGCCGGGTGGGTCTCCAGCAGGGTCTGGGTCATTTTCGCCACCACCCAGGGCTGGGAGATGGTCTGGCCGTGGCCAATCGGCAGGGCGGTGTCCTCATAGGCGCGCGTGGCCAAGGCTTCATCGACAAACAGGTGCCGGGGCACGGTGCGGATCGCGTTGAGCACGCGCTCGTCGGTGATGCCATTGCCACGCAGGCGATCCACCAGACGATCACGTACGCGCTGCGACGTCATGCCCGACCCGAGTGCTTCGGGTTGCAATCGCATCCGCAGGTTCATGGTGATGCCTCGTGCCCGTTGCCGCGGTCCAGCAACGAGGCTGCCAGTCCGTCGACCCAGCTGGCGACCTGCTCCAGCGCCTGGTAACGGGTCAGGTCGACCTTGATCGGTGTAATCGAGATGTGTCCGCTGTGCACCGAATGGAAATCGGTACCGGGGCCGGCGTCCTGCTCCGGTCCGGCGGCGCCGATCCACCACCACTGACGTCCGCGCGGATCGGTCTGTGGCACGCAGGCTTCGGCGCGGTGGCGGTTACCCAACCGGCAGACCTGGAAACCCCGGATCTCATCCCAGGGCAAATCCGGCACATTGACGTTCAGGATCGTGTCGGCCGGCAACGGATCGGTGCGCAGCCGGGCGATGATCTCGACGGCGGCACGCGCGGCGGTCTCGTAATGACGCCCGACATGATCGGTGGTGACCAGCGACACGGCCACCGCCGGCAGTCCGAGGAAGCGGCCTTCCATCGCCGCCGCCACGGTGCCCGAATAAATCACGTCGTCGCCAAGATTGGCGGCATTGTTGATGCCCGACACCACGATGTCGGGCTCGTCTTCCAGCATTCCGGTGATCGCCACGTGCACGCAATCGGTCGGCGTGCCAAAGACCCGCCAGCTGCCGTCGTCCTGCTGCATCGTGCGCACCGGCATGTCCAGGGTGAGCGAATTACTGGCGCCGGAACGGTCGCGGTCGGGCGCCACCACCACCACGTCATGCCCGGCGGCACGCAGCCCTTCGGCGAGGACCCGGATGCCCGGGGCGTCGACACCGTCGTCGTTGCTGACCAGAACTCGCATGAACTCCCTTGGCGGGCGCCACGCAAGGCGCCAAAAGATAATGGAAAAGCAGAACCACCATGATAGCCGAAGGTGGTGGCCAGCTCAGCCGCCGATCGACATCAGTCCTGTTTTTGCCCACTCGTATTAACCCATTCGTTTTGACCCGCTCGCTTGCACAACCGCGTTGCCGCGTTAGGATTTGTTGACGGTTCCCCGGATACGCCCATGAATGGCCCCCACGATGACGACGATGCGGCACTGTTCCGCCGCGCCATCGGGGCGGTGAGAATCCTGCCGGAACGCGCGCCTCCGCCCGCCCCGCCGCGGCCCAAGCCGCGTGCGCGCATGGCCGAACGAGACGAGGCCAATGCCCGCGACGAGTTCCGCCACCCGTCGGACGCAGCACTATTGGAGGCAAACGACCCGCTTTCCTACCGCCACGAAAGCTTACCGGCAGACGCTTGGCAACGACTGCGGCGCGGTGAGATGGCCGCCCAGGAAGAACTCGACCTGCACGGCACCGATGCCCGGACTGCCGAGGCCCTGCTGCGCGCGTTCCTCGACGATGCGCTCCGCCACGGCCTTGGTTGCGTGCGGATCATCCATGGCAAAGGGGGCCGCGAGCGGACGGATTTCAGCAGCAGCGGCGCACCGGTGCTCAAGAACCTGGTCGATCGCATGTTGCGCCATCGCTCCAGTGTCCTGGCATTCCATTCCCCGCCGCCCGCCCAAGGGGGCGCCGGCGCCGTCGTGGTGGTGCTGGCACGGCAGCGACGACGCTAGCTGATCGTTGGGCGGCGCTTGCCAACTACACGCTTGCCAACTACACGCCTGCCAACTAACGGCCCGCGAGCGATTCCGCGTCCGGGTTCAGTGGTGGGTTGACCCACATCACCCTGACGCCACGACGGCTGGCCAGCTGTTCCACCATGGACATGTACAGCTGATCGGCATTCAGCGGCTGGGTTTGGGGCGTGGCGCGCGCCGATTGCTCATCCATGCTGGCGCAGGCCGACAGGCCACCCACCAACAACGCCATCAGTGCAATACGCAACAAGAGGTTCATGACGCAGCTCCCGACGGTTCGGGGCCGGACGCGGGTCGCGTCTGGGGTCCGATCCACTCGGCTCCCAACTCCGGTATACCCCTCCTGGTGGCCAGCGCCAGTGCCTGCAGGAACTTTCCGATCAACGGCAGCCGGATTGATGGCAGGTCGCGCTATTGGGCCCCAACCCGACCTGCAGACGTCAGTGGCCGCCAGCGAAGCCCGGTTCAGTGACCACGCCCAGCTCCGCCAACACCACGGTCGCGTAGGTTCCGGGCGGCAGCTGGAATCGCAATTCCAGCGTGGCGGCATCCCGCCAGTCCCATTCCAGGCCACCGGGTCGCAGTCGCAGGCAGCGCCGCTCCTGCTTCAGCCCGGCTTGCTCCAGCCCCTGACATAGCTCCGTCGCCGGCGATTCGCCGGACACCTGGTGCTCCATCACGGCGACCTCCCCGGTGCTGCGCAACGGGCCCTGTCCCCAGAGCGGTCCAGTCGGGTGGATATCGAAGGCCGCCAGCCGTTGTGCAAGGGTTGCATCGAAGGGCTGCGGGCCGAACACGCTGCGACTGCCTTCCAGCATCCAGACCTCGCCGTCCAGCGACTCGCCGGTGGCTGACAGGCCGCTCCAGTTCCCGGCGGCGACGCGAGCGCAAAGCAGCTGATTGAACACCGCCGAACGTGCCGCCGACAGCAGCATGCCGCGCTGGTCCCGCCGTACCTTGCGGCCGGCGAACATCGCCAATGCCCGGGCGATGTTGTCGCCGCCATGCCCAAAGCGCTGTCCACCAAAATAATTGGGGACGCCGGCAGCGGCGATGGTGGCCAGCCGGGCATCGATCACCTCGCGCTCACCCTGGACGTCGCGCAACACCAGTTCGAAACGATTGCCGGCCAGCGCACCGCGCGGCAGCTTCTTCGCGTGCCAATGGTGGTCAAGCACCTTCAGGCCCGGGGTGTCCAGCGCCGCCAGGTCCGGAGCGACCTTCTTCGGCAGGTGGACACTGAAACGCTGGCGGGTCACGGCATGACGATCCTTCAGGCCGGCATAACCAATCGCCATCTCGCTGACACCGGCCCATTGGGCAATGCACCTGGCGGCAAAGGCGGTGTTCATGCCGCGCTTCTCGACTGTCAGCAGCAGGTGTTCGCCACTGCCACTGGGTGAGAAGCCTGGCAACTCATCGACACGGAAATCCTCCGGTGTGCTGCGAATGCGTGCACTCAGTGCCGGCGGACCCGACGCGCGCAAGGGTTGGACCACCGCTGCCGCGCTCGAACCGGTAGCGCTCACGGACGCGACAACAGGCAAACCGCCATCGCCGCGAGGCCTTCGCCACGCCCGGTGAAACCCAGTGTTTCACTGGTGGTGGCCTTGATGCTGACCGCATCGATCTGGCAGCCAAGATCGTCCGCCAGCAACTCGCGCATGGCCTGTGCATGGGGACCGATCCGGGGACGCTCGCAGATCACGGTGATGTCTGCGTTGCCCACCCGCCAGCCCCGCTCGCCGATCAGGGTGTTGCAATGGCGCAGGAATGCACGGCTGTCGGCGCCCTTCCACTGCGGGTCGCTGGGCGGGAAATGGGTGCCTATATCCCCCAGCGCCAGCGCTCCAAGCATCGCGTCGCACAAGGCGTGGATCACCACGTCGCCATCGGAATGGGCCAGCACGCCGCGCTCGTGTGGCACCCGGATACCGCCGATGACCACGTGGTCGCCATCGCCAAACGCGTGCACGTCATAGCCTTGGCCAATACGAATATTCAATGTGGAATGTCCTGGTTGCGACAACGGAAACGGATCAGTCGGGGGTTTCAGTCTGAAATCTGGGCAGTACCGCGGGACAACAGGTAGCGGGCAAGGGCGAGGTCGGCCGGCGTGGTCACCTTGAGGTTGTCCTCCCGGCCTTCCACCAGCCGTGGGAAGGCACCGACGCGCTCCATCGCCATCGCCTCGTCGGTCACCACCACGCCATCGGCGCGAGCACGCAACAGCGCAGCCGTCAGCGCGCCACGGCGGAATGCCTGCGGTGTCAGCGCGCGCCACAAACCTTCCCGTGGCTGGGTCGCGATACTCCTGGTGTCGGCATCGGCACGCTTGAGCGTATCGCGCAACGGCGCGGCGAGAATCGCTCCAACCGCGTCGGCCTGTGCCACTTCGATCAGGCGTGCCAGGTCGGCGGCGGCCAGGTTGGGACGCGCGGCATCGTGCACCAGCACCAGTGCATTCTCTCCAACCTCGTCGGGCAATGCCTGCAGCGCGGCCAGCACCGAGTCGGCTCGCTCACCGCCGCCGACACAGCGCAACACCGGCTTGCCGTGCAACGATGCCCAGCCGGGCCAGCGTTCATCGTCCACCGCCAGCGCAACCATCACGCCACTGATTTGTGGATGGCCGAGCAGGGCATCCAACGCATGTTCGATCAGCGGTCGACCGGCGACCTGCAGGTATTGCTTGGGGATGTCACCGCCAAACCGGCTGCCACGTCCCGCCGCCGGTATCACTGTCCAGATCATCACTCGCTCCAGTGGGACGGGACGTTGCCCGGGACGCATCGCCGGCGTGAAAGTCAATCGGCCGGGACGGGTTCCGGTCGATCCGGCGCGGCCGGATCGACCACCCGGTAGAACGTCTCGCCGGGCTTGATCATGCCCAGTTCGCTGCGCGCACGCTCTTCGACAGCCGCCTCACCGGACTTGAGGTCTTCGACCTCGGCCTGCAGCGCGTCGTTGCGTTGCTGCAGGCCCGCGTTCTCGCGATTTTGCTGCGCCACGGCCTGCTCCAGCGCCGCGACGGAAGCCCGACCACCCTCGCCTGTCCACAGACGGTATTGCAGGAACGCCAACATCGCGATCAACAGCAGCAGCAATAGCGCCAGCCAACGCATGGCCGGGGTCAGCGCTTCAGCGACACGAACGCATCGCGACCGGCGTAACGTGCAGCCGCACCCAGTTGCTCCTCGATCCGCAGCAACTGGTTGTACTTGGCCACCCGGTCGCTGCGGGACAGCGAGCCGGTCTTGATCTGGGTTGCCGTGGTCGCCACCGCGATGTCGGCGATGGTGGTGTCCTCGGTCTCGCCGGAGCGGTGCGAGATGACCGCCGCGTAACCGGCGCGATCGGCCATCGCGATCGCCTCCAGGGTCTCGGTCAGGGTGCCGATCTGGTTGACCTTGATCAGGATCGCGTTGGCAACCTGCTGGTCGATGCCCTGTTGGAAAATGCGCGGATTGGTCACGAACAGGTCATCGCCGACCAGTTGCACCTTGTCGCCCAGCTTCCCGGTCAGCTGCTTCCAGCCGTCCCAGTCGTTCTCGTCCATGCCGTCCTCGATGCTGATGATCGGGTACTGCGCGCACCAGCCGGCGAGGAAGTCGACGAACTGCTCGCTGGTCAGCCGCTTGCCTTCGCCAGTGAGGTTGTACTTGCCGTTCTCGTAGAACTCGCTGGACGCTACGTCGAGGCCGAGCAGGATGTCCTCTCCGGCGTGGTAACCAGCCTTGCCGATCGCCTCCAGGATGGTTTCCAGCGCTTCTTCATTGCTGCGCAGGTCGGGGGCGAAACCGCCTTCGTCACCAACGGCCGTCGACAGGCCACGTCCCTTGAACACCGACTTGAGCGAATGGAACACTTCGGTGCCGGCACGCAGGCTTTCCGAGAAGCTGTCGAAACCCACCGGCAGGATCATGAATTCCTGCAGGTCGACGTTATTGTCGGCATGCGCACCGCCGTTGATGATGTTCATCATCGGCACCGGCAGCACTGCGGCACGGTCACCGGCCAGGTGCTTCCACAACGGCAGCTTCAACGACGCGGCCATCGCATGGGCGTTCGCCATCGACACCCCAAGCAGCGCATTCGCACCCAGCCGGCCCTTGTTGTCGGTGCCATCCAGGTCGATCAGGCGCTTGTCGATTCCCGCCTGGTCGGACGCATCCATGCCGGTGATCGCCTTCGCGATCGCGGTATTGACGTTGCCCACCGCAGTACGCACGCCCTTGCCGAGGTAGCGGGTCTTGTCGCCGTCGCGCAGCTCGACCGCCTCCTTGGAGCCGGTGGACGCGCCCGAGGGCACCATCGCGCGGCCGAAGCTGCCATCGCTCAGGGTGATTTCGGCCTCAAGGGTCGGGTTGCCGCGGCTGTCGAGGATTTCACGGGCGTGGACTTTGGCGATTTCGGTCATGTCGGGTCTGTGCGGGTCTCAGGGTTGGGATTCGAGGAATGCGTGTTGCTTGGTGACCTGGTCAATGGCCATCAGCGTTTCCAGCAGGGCGCGCATCTTTCCCAGTGGCCAGGCGTTGGGGCCGTCGGACAGGGCTTCTTCGGGCCTGGGATGGGTTTCCATGAAGATGCCGGAAATGCCGACCGCCATCGCTGCGCGCGACAGCACTGGCACGAACTCGCGCTGGCCGCCGCTCTTGCCGCCGGCGCCACCGGGCAGTTGCACCGAATGGGTCGCGTCGAACACCACCGGGCAGCCGGTGTCGCGCATCACCGCGAGGCTGCGCATGTCGCTGACCAGGTTGTTGTAACCGAAGCTGGCGCCGCGCTCACAGACCATGATGTCCTTGTTGCCGGTCGCCAGCGCCTTGTCGGCGACGTGCTTCATCTCCCACGGCGACAGGAACTGGCCCTTCTTGACGTTGACCGGCTTGCCGGCGCTGGCGACCTTCTGGATGAAGTCGGTCTGCCGGCACAGGAACGCAGGCGTCTGCAGCACGTCGACGACCGAGGCGACCTCGTCCATCGGGGTGTACTCGTGGACGTCGGTCAGCACCGGCACGCCGATCTGCTTCTTCACCTCGGCCAGCACCTTCAGGCCTTCCTCGATGCCCGGGCCACGAAAGCCCGACACCGAGGTGCGGTTGGCCTTGTCGAAGCTGGACTTGAAGATGAAGGGGATGCCGAGCTCGTCTGTGATCTCCTTCAGCGTGCCGGCGGTGTCGAGCTGCAGTTGCATCGACTCGATCACGCAGGGGCCGGCAATCAGGAAGAACGGGCGGTCAAGGCCTATTTCGAATCCACAAAGCTTCATGCATTTGCCTCTTTCAGCAGGCCGACAGCGGGGTTCTCGTCGCCCCGGCCTTCATTGTGTTTGTGCTCGCGCGCGGCGCGGATGAAGCCGACAAACAGCGGGTGGCCATCGCGCGGGGTGGACAGGAACTCAGGATGCGCCTGGCAGGCCAGGAACCAGGGGTGCACCTCACGCGGCAGCTCGATCATCTCCACCAGCAAGTCATCCATCGACTTGGCGCTGATCACCAGGCCAGCGTCTTCCAGCTGTGTGCGATAGCGGTTGTTGAACTCGTAGCGGTGGCGGTGACGCTCGGCCACCACGTCCTTGCCATACAACTGGTGGGCCAGGGTGCCAGGCTTCAGGCGCTGCTCCTGCAAGCCCAGCCGCATGGTGCCGCCCAGATCGCCGTCTTCACTACGCCGCTCCACCTCACCGGTCGCGGTACGCCATTCGGTGATCAGACCAATCACCGGGTGCGGAGTCGACTTGTCGTTTTCGGTGCTGTTGGCATCTTCCAGGCCGGCCTGGTTCCGCGCGTAGTCGACCACGGCGGCCTGCATGCCATAGCAGATGCCGAAATACGGGATGCCGGTCTCGCGCGCGTGCCGGGCGCCCAGGACCTTGCCCTCGAAACCACGGTCGCCAAAGCCGCCGGGCACCAGGATGCCATCGACACCTGCCAGTGCACTGGCGCCGCGCCGCTCGACATCGCTGGACTCCAGCCATTTCAACTTGACCTTGGTGCGCTGGCGCAAACCACCGTGCTTGAGCGCTTCACCCACCGACTTGTAGGCGTCCTGGTGATCGACATATTTGCCGATGATCGCAATGGTGACTTCGTCGACCGGATTCTCCGCAGCCTCGACCACCGCATCCCACTCGGTCATGTCGGCAGGGCCGGCATCCAGCCGCAAGCGCTCCACCACCAGATTGTCCAGCCCCTGCTCCTGGAAGCGGGCGGGCATCTTGTAGATGTTGTCCAGGTCGACCGCGGAGACCACCGCGCGCTCGGACACATTGGTGAACAGGGCGATCTTGCGACGCTCGTTGTCGGGCAACGGCTGCTCGGAACGGCACACCAGGATGTCGGGCTGGATACCGATGGAGCGCAATTCCTTGACCGAGTGCTGGGTCGGCTTGGTCTTCAGCTCGCCGGCGGCCGCGATGAACGGCACCAGCGTCAGGTGCATGAACAGTGCCTTCTCGGGGCCGCGCTCGGTGCGGATCTGGCGGATTGCCTCAAGGAACGGCAGCGACTCGATATCACCCACCGTCCCGCCAATCTCGACCAGGCCGACGTCAAAGCCGTCGGTCGCATCGAAAATACCGCGCTTGATCTCGTCGGTGATGTGCGGAATCACCTGCACGGTGCCACCCAGGTAGTCGCCGCGGCGCTCCTTGCGGATCACGTTTTCGTAGATCCGACCGGTGGTGATGGAGTTCTTGCGGCTCAGGCGGGTACGGACGTAGCGCTCATAGTGGCCCAGGTCCAGATCCGTCTCCGCGCCATCGTCGGTGACATACACCTCACCATGCTGGAACGGACTCATCGTGCCCGGATCGACGTTGATATACGGGTCGAGCTTCATCATCGTCACACGCAGGCCGCGGGCTTCGAGGATGGCTGCCAGTGAGGCTGCCGCAATGCCCTTGCCGAGCGAAGACACCACGCCACCGGTGACGAAAATCAGGGGAGTCATGCGTTTTACTGCCGCTGGAAAGCCGTAGTTTACAGGCTGGACGCGCGCACTGCGACCGTTCGGCCTCGACGGCTGCTGGCGGGTTCCGGAAATGCTCCACGCGTCTGGCAAAGCCGAACGCCCCGGCAAGCGGGGCGTTCGGACCAGTGTCGGGCGTCAGTCAGCTGCGCCAGCCTTCCTCTTCCGGTTCCACCGGTTGGTCTTCGTACTTCTGCTCAGCCTTGGCGTCCGCGGCGGTGCTTCCCGCTGCACTGGCATCGGTGCGCGCCTTTTCCACCGCCTTGGCCGGCTTGGAGGCATCGGCCGCCGAGTCGGTGGCCTGCGCTTGCGCGGCAGCGGCAGCCGCGGCCTGTGCATCGGCGTCGGCACTCTGGGCGAAGGCGGCTGGCGCTGCGATCAACGCGGCAATCGCCATCGGCAACAGGAGCTTGCGAATATTCATCAGTAGGATCTCCGTGAGCGGGTTGTGGGATGCGTTGCCGCTCCCCCACGCGACCTGGCGACCCTACCGCCTGACGCCATGCCCTTGCCTGAACACGTAGGAATTGACCGCGGCTGGGATGTTCCGGTGCACCCCCACCTTGACCATCACGGGTGGCGCCACGCATTCTGGCGAGCTTTCCATCCATTCCCTCACCTGCCCGCTGCGCGCAATCGACCACTTGATGAACAACAGTTACAACGCCGCTGATATTGAAGTCCTGTCCGGCCTGGACCCCGTTCGCCGCCGCCCGGGCATGTACACCGACACCACCCGCCCGAACCACCTGGCGCAGGAGGTGATCGACAATGCGGTCGACGAAGCGCTGGGCGGTCACGCGAAGACCGTCGAGGTGGTCATGCATGCCGACGGCAGCTGCGAGATCAGCGATGACGGGCGCGGCATGCCGGTCGACATCCACCCGGAGGAAGGTATCCCCGGCGTCGAGTTGATCATGACCCGGCTGCACGCGGGCGGAAAATTCAACCACAAGAACTATGCGTTCTCCGGCGGCTTGCACGGCGTCGGCGTCAGCGTGGTCAACGCGTTGTCGACCCGGCTGGACCTCTATATCAAGCGCGATGGCAGCGAATACCGGATCAGCTTCGCCGATGGCGACCGCGCCTCACCGCTGGAAGTGGTCGGCAGTGTCGGCAGGAAGAACACCGGCACCAGGCTACATTTCTGGCCCGATCCGAAGTACTTCGACACGTCCAAATTCAACCTGCGCTCGTTGAAGCACCTGCTGCGGGCCAAGGCCGTGCTGTGCCCCGGCTTGACGGTAAAGCTGAATGACGTTGCGAGCGGCGAGAACGTCGAATGGCATTACCGGGACGGCCTGAGCGACTACCTGCTCGACGAGTTGAGCGCCGACCAGCCCAAGCGTGAACTGCTGCCGCCCGAATTGTTCCTTGGCAACTCCAGCAAGGACACCGAGACCGTGGACTGGGCGGTGGTCTGGGCACCGGATGGCGAGCTGGTACAGGAAAGCTACGTCAACCTGATCCCGACCGCGCAGCACGGCACCCATGTCAATGGCTTGCGCAGCGGGTTCACCGATGCATTGCGCGCGTTCTGCGATATCCGCAGCCTGCTCCCCCGCGGCGTCAAGCTGGCGCCAGAGGACGTATGGGACCGGGTCGCCTTCGTGCTCAGCATCAAGTTGCTGGACCCGCAGTTCAGTGGCCAGACCAAGGAACGACTGAGCTCGCGCCAGGCAGCCGGCTTCGTGGAAGCCGCCGCGCAGGACGCCTTCACCCTGTGGCTGAACCAGAACGTCGAACTGGGCGAGAAGATAGCCCAGTTGGCGATCGAGCGCGCCAGCGCGAGGCTGAAAACCGAAAAACAGATCACCCGCAAGAAGGTCACCCAGGGGCCGGCGCTGCCCGGGAAGCTGGCCGACTGCATCAGCCAGGACCTGTCGCGCACCGAGCTGTTCCTGGTCGAGGGCGACTCCGCCGGCGGCAGCGCGCGCCAGGCCCGCGACAAGGATTTCCAGGCGATCCTGCCGTTGCGCGGCAAGATCCTGAACACCTGGGAGGTCGCCTCGGGCAGCGTGCTGGCCTCGCAGGAAGTCCACGACCTGGCGGTCGCGATCGGCTGCGACCCCGGCAAGGACGACATCACCGGCCTGCGTTACGGCAAGGTCGTCATCCTGGCCGACGCGGACTCCGACGGCCTGCACATCGCCACCCTGCTGTGTGCGTTGTTCCTGCAGCACTTTCCCGCCCTGGTAGCCGCCGGCCACGTGTTCGTGGCGATGCCGCCGTTGTTCCGGATCGACCTCGGCAAGCAGGTGTTCTATGCGCTGGACGAGGAGGAAAAGCGGATCCTGCTGGAGAAGATCGAACGCGAGAAAGCGCAACGCAAAAAGGGCTCGTCGGGCACCGTCCACGTCACCCGCTTCAAGGGCCTGGGTGAGATGAACCCATCGCAGTTGCGCGAATCGACCGTCCACCCCGACACCCGCCGACTGGTGCAATTGACCGTCGATGATGCGCAGGCGACCCATGCGCTGATGGACATGCTGCTGGCCCGAAAACGTGCCGGCGACCGCAAGGCGTGGCTGGAAGACAAGGGCGACCTGGCAACACTCGACGTGTGACGGCAGCGCGGGCCGACGGGGCAATAACCCTGTCCATCAACCAAGGGCGGCCTCGAGGAGCCGGCGCAAAACGATCTGCAACCGCGTCGCCTTGTCTTCCTGGTACTCCCGCGACTGCTCGTCCATGTAGCAGCGCTGGCTGATCTCCAGCTGCACCGCATCGATGCCACTTGCCGGCGCGCCGTAATGACGGGTGATGTGGCCGCCCTTGAAGCGGCCGTTGGCGACCCAGTCATGCCCGGTCTGCGCCGCCAGTACCGATTCGATCCGTTGTTGCAACGGGGCCGAGCAACTGGTGCCGGCAACGGTCCCCAGGTTCAGATCCGGCAGTCGCCCGTCAAACAGGAATGGCAGCTTGCTGCCCCGGATCGAGTGACCTTCCCATAGCACCGCGCGTCCGTGCTCGGCGCGGATGCGATTGAGTTCATCGTCCAACGCGGCATGGTAGGGCTGCCAGTACTGCTCGATCCGCGCCGCAACCGCTGCAGCCGTGGGCTCCTGACCGGGCAGGTACACCGGCTCGCCATTGAAGCGAACCGCCGGGCACAGACCAGTGGTGTTTTGCCCTGGATACAGCGAGGTGTCATCGGCCGGCCGGTTGAGATCAACCACGTAACGGGAGTACCTGGGCACCAGTACCGATGCACCCAACTCGCGCGCAAACGCATACAGGCGCGACACATGCCAATCGGTATCGGGAGCGCGCCGGGCTTCCGGCGTCATGCTGCGGGCCAGCACGTCGGGTATCGCGCTGCCGTCGTGCGGGAGGCTGACCAGCAGCGGCGCGGTGCCGCGGTGAAGTTCAAGAATATCCATGGGCATAGTGTATTGACTCACGCTCAACCCATCAGCACGACTTCTTCAGCGCTGGTCGGATGGATGGCCACGGTGTCGCGCAGATCGGCCAGCGTGATGCCGCGTTTGAGCGCCACCGCGAAACCTTGCAGGATCTCGTCGGCCGCCTCGCCCAGCAGGTGAATGCCGACCACCCGCCGCTCGTCGCCCACGCAGACCAGCTTGAACAGGCTGCGCTGCGGCTCGTCGACCAGCGCCTGCAACATCGGCCGGAAGCTGGCGCGGGCGACATACACCTCGTCGCCGTACTTCTCCCGGGCCTTCGCCTCGGTCAGCCCGACCTTGCCAATCGGTGGATGGCTGAATACCACCGTGGGGATATCGTCCTGGTCCAATGGCGCATCCCGCCCGGCGTACAGCCGATCCATCAGCCGCCGCGCGGCGGCGATTGCGACCGGCGTCAATGGGAGGTCGCCGGTGACGTCGCCGACCGCGAAGACGCTGGCCGCCGACGTCGCATGACGCTCGTCCACGACGATGTGGCCACGCTCATCGATGGCGACCCCGGCTGCATCCAGACCCAGCGCCCCGGTATTGGGCCGGCGCCCGGTGGCAAACAGCACTTGATCGAAGCCCTCGTGGCTTGCGCCTTGACCACGGACGCGGATGCCCTCGCCGGTCTTTTCCAGCGCCGTCACCTCGCAGTTGAAATGCAGCTGGATGCCGGCCTGGCGGTAATCCTCGGCCAACTGCGTGGACAGCTCCTGGTCGAAGCTCTGGATCAATCGCGAGCCGCGGACAAACAGCTCGACCTTGCTGCCCAGCGCTTGCAGCACGCCCGCCAGTTCGACCGCGATATAACCGCCGCCGACCAGCGCGACCCGCGGCGGCGGTGCGCACCAGTGGAAAAAATCATCCGACGTGCCGCCCAGCTCGGCGCCCGGGATATCAGGCTTGCAGGCATGGCCGCCGGTGGCGATGAGCAGCCGTTGCGCACGCAGGACCACGCCGTCGTCGCACTGCACGGTGTTCGCGTCTCGCAAGCGGGCGCGGACCGGCAACGCGGCGATGCCGGCTTTGTCCAGTCGCGTGCGATAGCTCTCGTGGATGTTGCCGATATAGCGTTGGCGATGGGCAATGAAAGTCGGCCAGTCGAGCACGCAGTCCTTCACTGCAAAGCCCAGCGCCTTGGCCGTCACCAGCTTCTGGGCGACGTCGGCCGCCAGCCACATTGCCTTCTTGGGGACACAGCCGACGTTGACACAGGTCCCGCCCAGCGGGCCGGGCTCCAGCAATGCCACGCTGGCACCATGCTCGGCGGCGCGAAATGCGCCGGCCAGGCCTCCCGAGCCGCCACCGATCACGATCAGGTCGAAGTCTTGTTGCATGGATCACTCCTTCTGGATGACCTCGCCATCTTGCCGCAGCGGATGTCAGGCCCGTGTCAGTCCGATCGGCCCGCTACACGAACCGGTCGGGTACAAATGGCGTGGGATCGACGGCCGGCGCGCGCCCGGTCATCAAATCGGCAACCAGCTGCCCGGTCCCGGCACTCATGCTGACCCCCATCATGCCGTGGCCGGTCGCCAGCCACAGCCGTCGATGGCCCGGTGCGCGACCGATGATCGGGATGTCGTCGCAGCTCATTGGCCGCCAGCCACACCAGCGCTCGCGCACCTGGGCACCAACGGGCTCGCGCAGGTATTCGCCGGCGCCGCGCTCCAACGCCGCCAAACGGGACGGGTTGAGACTGTCGTCGAAGCCGCTGAACTCCATCGTGCTGCCGAGCCGGAAGCCACTCTCCCACGTGGTCACGCAGACCGAGCGCTCGCGCAACACCAGCGGCCGCCTGGGCACCAGTGTCGGCGGCGAATAGGTGATGGAGTAGCCCTTGCCCGGTTGCATCGCCGCGCCCAGCCACGCGGTTCCAATCGCCTGCGCCAATCGCGGTGACCAGGCGCCGGTGGCGATCACCACCTCCCGGGCGTGCACGATTCCCTGGCCGGTGTGCACGGCCAGGCCGTCGCGACCTTCTTCCAGCGACAGCAGCGCACAGTGCTCGTCGATTACCCCGCCATGCTCGCGAACCACACGCGCCAGCTCGTCCACGTAACGGTCCGGCCGCAACACCGCGTCGCCGGAGAACCGGATCGCACCGGCGACACCGGGTTTCACCGCCGGCTCCATGGTCTGGTAATCCGGGCCGGCAAATACCTCCACCGCCACGCCCAGCTCCCGCAAAAAGCCCAGCTCCTTCTGACCGTCCTCGAACGACTGCGCGTTTCGATAGACATAGTCCTCACCGGACTGGGCGAACTCGCAGGCCATCGAGTAGCCCTCCACCCACTGCACCAGGCGCGCCCGGGAGTCGTTCAACAACGAGGACTTGGACCGTGCGCTGGCTTCCCAGTCGTCCCGGTTGCAACGCCCGGCGAAGCGCCACAGCCAGCGCCACAGCGCCGTATCCACGCGCGGACGGATGTACAGCGGGGCATCGGGACGCAGCATCATCGCCAGCGCCGTGCGCACCATTCCCGGTGCGGCAAGCGGCGGCGCATGGCTGGGAGTGATGGTGCCGCAGTTGCCGTGCGAACTGCCGCTGCCGATTTTCCCGGCCTCGATCACGCGCACTTTGCGCCCGGCTTCAAGCAGGGCCAGCGCCGAGGCCAGGCCGATCACTCCGGCACCGACCACGACCACGTCTTCGTGATGCTCCATGACGCCAGTTTACGCGGTCAATCCGTCACCGGAGACCGCCACCGGATCTATTGAACGCCTATCGAACGCCTATCGAACGCCGCATCGGTGCCATTGCCAATAGGTGAAGGCACGCCACAGCCATTCCAGCGGACCGTAGCGGAACCGCCCCAGCCACCAGCGGCTGGCCAGCAACTGCGCGCCGAATACAAGCAACACGCCAAGCACTTGCCACGCCCGCGAAACCTCGCCCCACAGCCCCAGCCCATACCCGTAGAACACCAGGGTGCCGATGACCGATTGCGCCAGGTACTGGGTCAAAGCCATCCGCCCGGCCGGCGCGAACACGCGCAACCATGTCGCCCGATGCAATGCCAGCACCACGACCGCCACGTACGCCAGCGACATCAACGGCGCACCGGCCATATGCAACGTCATCGCCACCACCTGCTCGCCACTGGGCCGGGTGCCGCCAGGGTCACTATCGATTGCGAGACTGGCCGCGGTGAGCGCCAGGCCGGCCAGACCACCGGACCGGACCAGCGACACCCATAACCGGCGATGGGCCTGTGGCCGCCCGATCGCGCCACTGCGCACCAGCCAGGCGCCCAGCAGGAACGTGCCCAACACCAACGGGACCAGGAATACGTTGAGGCCCAGCACATGGGCGAAATAGCGCCATCGCACCGCGGTTGCCTCGGCGTAACTGCCGGCGGAGTACGCGGCAACCTCGGCGTCGCGCAGGGCTTCCACCACTGCCGCGCCCTGGACGGCATCCGGGCCCGACGCGACGTCACCGTCGAGCATCATCGTCGCCCCGCCCAGCAACATCACTGCCACCAGTACCGCCCACAAGCCGGCGCCCCACTTCCACAGATCGCCGGTCGCGGTGTGCCGGAACAACAGCAGTGCCACCGCGGTCACCGCGTACGACACCAGGATGTCGCCGGCCCAGATCAACCACGCGTGGGCCAGGCCGATCAACAGCAAGCCGAACGTCCGTCGCAGATACAACGGCGCGAAACTGCGGCCTGCGGACTGCGCACGATCGAGCATGATCGCGAACCCCATCCCGAACAGCAGTGAGAACAAGGTCCAGAACTTGCCACGCACGAACACGTAGACGAACGCATCGGCCAGCCAGTCCAACCCGCGTTGCCCGGGGGCGATGCCTTGCTCCATCCCCGCCAGCGGCGCGGTGAAGTACTCGACATTCATCAATGCAATGCCGAGCAGCGCCAGCCCGCGCAACACATCCAGGCTGTCGATCCGTTCCGACGGCGCCAGTGGCGCCAACACGGTGGAACTCATGACGCTACTCCGGGGCCAGGCGGCCAACCGATGCTGCGGTCAGTGCTGGTGGCCGCCGTCGCCGTGGACGTGACCGTGGTCGATTTCCTCGGCGCTGGCCTCGCGAACATCGACGATCTCGATATCGAAGCGCAGGTCCTTGCCGGCCATGGGATGGTTGAGGTCGACGTCGACCACGCTCATGCCGACCTTCTGCACCGTCACCGGGCGCGGGCCGAACTTGGTCTGCAGCGCGACCTGCATTCCCGGCGCCAGGCGGGTGTTCTTGAAGTACTTTTTCGGCACCCGCTGGGTCAACCCGGGCTGGGCCTCGCCGTAGGCCTGGGCGGCGGCGACTTCCGCGGTGAACTTCTCGCCGGCTTCGTGGCCTTCCATCGCCTGCTCCAGGCCAGGAATGATGTTGCCGTGGCCGACCAGGATCATCAGCGGCTCGCGACCTTCCGAACTCTCGAGGGATTCCTTGCCTTGCTCGGCGACGGAATAGTGGAAGCTGACAACACGATCTTTCTCGATTTTCATGGCATGGCTCGATGGGCGGGACGGTATGGAGGCATCGCGGCGCTGGTGGCGCCAATGATCTGGCCGCGGCGGGTGGTTGCCGTCATCCGCGCCAGCAGTGAAGCTATGAGGATGACGAAAGCCGCGCATTATCCCGGGATCATCGCCCTTGCGCCAGCGCAAAGCCTGCCAGCGCAATGGACACGGATGCTTTTGCTGCCCCTGACCGGGGTGTTGCTGGCCAGCTGCGGCGGGGGCGAACAGAGCGTTCGCAGCACCGCGCCACCGCCCGGTTCGCGCGACTGGGCGGTAGTCGCCCCGGCCAATCCTGCGGCCTCCAACGCGGTATTGATGCGCGCGATCAGCCTGGTTGGCACGCCCTACAAATGGGGCGGCAACACCCCGCAGTCAGGCTTCGACTGCAGCGGACTGGTCAATTATGTCTACCAGGACATGTTGCAGATCGACCTGCCGCGCACATCCAGCGCGCTGGCCGCCTATCAGGGACCACGCATCAAACCCCAACAACTGACGGCCGGAGACCTGGTTTTTTTCGGCAGCGGCGGTCACGTCAGTCACGTCGGCATCTACGTGGGAAGCGGTCGTTTCGTACACGCCCCCAGCAGCGGCGGCACGGTGCGGCTGGACCATCTGGACGGTTACTACTGGCGCGACCATTACACCGGCGCAAAACGGGTGGTTCGCTGAGGTGCCGGTAAAAACGTGAACTGCGTTGCTTTTTATTCACAAATTTTTAACGAATTATAAACCAATCACGCCGCTTTCACGTCCATCATCCACCGTTGATCACAAAGTGATGACCGCGTGACAATTCCGATCCACGGCCAAATCCGCACCGCCTGCACTTCTTCACGCCGCGCGTCCGCCCGCTACCGCTTCTTGCTGGGCTGCGTTTTGTCCGTTGCGATGACTCCCGCGTTCGCCACCGAAGCGGCGCCGGGGCCTGGATCCATCGAGATGCCGGTGTTGATGCCCGACGCGATGACGCTGCCTGATCGTGCACTCAGCCTGGCCGGCGATATCAGCGGCATGCTGGCGTCGGGCAAGACCGCCGCCGCCGCCGCCGATTACACCCCACCTGACCGGGAGGCAAAAAACCTCCTGCAACGCGCCCTGACACTGTTGGGCACCCCGTACCGTTGGGGCGGCACCTCGCCCGACAAGGGGTTCGACTGCAGCGGACTGGTCAGTTATGTGTTCCAGAACGCCTTGGGTATCGACCTGCCGCGAGTCTCACGCGAACAAGCCAACGCTGGCGAACCGGTCGCCGACAAATCCGATCTGGCCGAGGGCGACCTGGTGTTCTTCGGCAACAGGGGCCGGATCAACCACGTCGGCATCTACCTGGGCGAAGGCCGCTTCGTGCACGCTCCCAGCACCGGCAAGGATGTGATGGTATCCAGCCTTGAAACCGGCTACTGGAGCGGAAAATACGTGCAAGCCCGTCGCCTGCACGGCAGCTGAGACCGCCCGCCACGGGCCGGGTTGCCTGCAGGTCGGGCGGCTACAGGTCGCCGGCCACCCGATAGCGCTCCACCGTCTGTTCGATCCCCTTGCTCAACTCCATCACCTGCATCGCGTACTCCGCCAGATGACGGTCTTCCTGATTGACCGGATCCCAGGTGGGCACCGTCGTCGGCTTGCCCTCTACCGCATCCAGCGCGACAAACACGATCATGCAGTGGGTGCACAGCCTGGGCTCGCCGCCCATCGGGTCGCGCGCGCTCACATCGACCGCGAAATGCATGCTGCTGGTGCCGGTGTGGACCAGCCGGGTGCGCACGGTAACCAGGTCGCTGATCCGGATCGGGGCCACGAAACGGATGCCGCCAACCGCCACCGTCACGGCGTAGGTACCGCTCCAGCCCACCGCTGCGGCATAGCCGGCCTGGTCGATCCACTTCATCACCACCCCACCGTGGACCTTGCCGCCGTAGTTGACGTCGGCCGGCTCGGCGAGGAAGCGCATCGTCAAATCGCGTTGCTGCCCCTTCATGCCCGCAATCCGCGCGTCGCGTCGAACCTGATGACTGGGGAAACCACGTCGTGTGCGAATGCCGTCATTGATTTCTCCCTTGCTCTGGTCCCCACGGGCGGGATCGCCGACACTATCGTGCCCACCGTGGTTCCGACATGTTGAATATCCGTGTATCGCTGCTGACCTTCGCCCTGCTCTGGCCGACAATAGCAGTGGCCACCGACCCGATCCTGCCTCAGTCAGAAGCTTACGTGACGCGCGACAGTTGGCGCCAACCGGTGGCGCCCTTCCAGATCGCAGAACACACCTGGTACATCGGTACCGAAGGCCTCAGCGCGTTGCTGGTGAAAACCACCGACGGCGCCGTGCTGGTCGACGGCGGCCTGTCGCAGGCCGCCGACATGCTGCTGCAGCACATGGCGGCACTGGGTGTTGCGCCTCACGAGCTCAAGCTGATCTTGCACAGCCACGCCCATGCCGACCACGCCGGTCCACTGGCCGCGATCAAGCGCGCGACGGGCGCGGCGCTGGTCAGCAATGCCGAGTCGGCCACCCTGCTCTCCCGCGGCGGCAGCAACGACATCAACTATGACGACCGCCTCCTGTTTCCTCCGGTGCATGCCGACCGGTTACTGCAGGACGGGGAAATCGTCGCGTTTGGCGGCATGACGTTCACGGTCCATTTCACCCCGGCCCATACCCCGGGTTCGATGAGCTGGACGTGGAGCGACCAGCACGATGGCCAACCGTTGCGCATCGCCTACGCCGACAGCCTGAGCGCTCCGGATTACCAACTGATCGACAACCCGCGTTTCCCACACATTGTGGATGGGTATCGCCACGGCTTTGCAACGGTACGGGCCCTGCCCTGCGACCTGCTGATTGCGCCGCATCCAGAGGGCGTCGGCTGGCGGCCCGCCTCAACCGAAGCTCCCCACCCGCACCCGATGACCTGCCGCGAGTACGCCGACAATGCCGAGCGCGACTTCGACCGGCAATTGGCCGCGCAACGGGAGGCTACCGACTGATGCCCTATTGCCCCATCGTCGCCACGCTTGGCTATGTCCTGTCGGCGGACGGTCGAGAAGTGCTGATGATCCACCGGAACGCGCGTGCCGACGACCAGCACCTGGGCAAATACAACGGACTGGGCGGCAAGCTTGAGGCCGGCGAGGACGTGGTCGCCGGCATGCGCCGCGAGATATTCGAAGAGGCCGGCATCGAGTGCGATCAGCTCAGCCTGCGCGGGACCATCAGCTGGCCCGGGTTTGGGCCCAATGGCGAGGACTGGTTCGGCTTCGTGTTCCTGATCACCCGGTTCAGCGGCACGCCGTTCACCAGCAACGTCGAAGGAACCCTGGAATGGGTGCCGGTTGAACGCCTGCACGAACTTCCGATGTGGGAGGGCGACCGCGAGTTCCTGCCATTGGTGTTCGACGGCAGCCCGCTCGCATTTCACGGCGTGATGCCGTACCAGAATGGCGCGATGGTGTCGTGGCGCTACTCGCGGACATAGTGATTCAGGATGCAACACTTAGCCGGCATAATCAGACCATTCCGCTCAAGGGTCCTATCGATGTCCACACCGCGCAGCGCCTGTCTCACCCTGGTTCCCGTCCTGCTCGTCGCCGCCTGCGCGACTATCGCACCCCCACGCGCATCCGTCGCCGATGCGGTCCAGGTCAGCGTGCCGACGATCGAGCACCCGCAAGACGAGACCGCCGCCTGGTGGTTCGTTGACGGCGCCGCACAAGCCGCCGAGCGCGGCGCGATGGCGGGCCAGGCAAAGAACGTGATCCTGTTTGTAGGCGACGGGATGAGCCTGCCAACGGTGGCCGCTGCGCGCATCCTCGACGGCCAGCGCAAAGGCACGCCGGGCGAACACAACCGGCTGAGCTGGGAGCACTTCCCCGCCACGGCCCTGAGCAAGACCTACAACACCGACCAGCAGACCCCCGACTCGGCCGGCACCATGAGCGCGATGGCGACCGGGGTAAAGACCCGCGCCGGCGTGATCAGCATTGGCCAATCCGCCAAGTTCGGTGACTGCGCAGGCGGGCTGGCGGCACCGATGGCCACCCTATGGGAATTGGCAGCTGCCAGCGGCATGGCTACCGGCGTGGTCACCACCGCCCGGGCCACCCATGCGACCCCGGCAGCGACGGCCAGCCATTCGGCCAGCCGCAACTGGGAGAGTGATGCCGCGATGTCGGCCGAAGCGAAGGCTGCCGGCTGCATCGATATCGCCCGCCAGATGATCGAGTCGCCCTACGGCAATGGCCTGGACGTGCTGATGGGCGGCGGCCGCACCAATTTCATGCCCGCCGATCAGGTGGACCCCGAATACCCCGACAAGTCCGGCCGACGCGAGGACGGTCATGACCTGATCGCCACCTGGCAGCAGCGCCATCCTGACGGCGCCTACGTGTGGAACGCGGCGCAGTTCGCGGCCGCGCCTACCGGTGCGCCGCTGCTGGGGCTGTTCGAGCCGAGCCACATGCAATACGAAAACGACCGACCCGATGATGCCGCCGGTGAGCCGAGCCTGGCCGAAATGACCCGCGCCGCGATCACCCGCCTGGCCGACAATCCCAACGGCTACGTGCTGCTGGTCGAGGCAGGCCGGATCGACCACGCCCACCATGACGGCAACGCTTACCGGGCGCTGACCGACACCATTGCCCTGAGCCAGGCGGTCGAGGAGGCGGCCCGGCTGACGTCGACCGATGACACCCTCATCATGGTCACCGCCGATCACGCACACACCCTCAGCTTTGTCGGCTACCCGGCGCGCGGCAACCCGATCCTCGGCAAGGTCCACGAAGCCGACAAGGACGGTGAACTGGAGCTGGCGCAAGACGCCCGCGGCATGCCCTACACCACGCTCAGCTATGCCAACGGACCCGGCTATACCGGCGCCAGCGACCGCCAGGCCGCGGGCCCCAAGACCTTCCCGCACAGCCCGAAGGAATATTCTGCCGCGATCAGCCGGCCGGACCTGACCGACGTCGACACCGCCGCACCCGACTACATGCAGGAAGCACTGGTCCCCACCAGCTCCGAATCGCATGGCGGTGACGACGTCGGCATCTGGGCAAGCGGGCCCGGCAGCACGGCGGTGCGTGGCAGCGTGGAGCAGAACACCATCTTCCACTTCCTGCTGCAGTCCACCCCGCACCTGCGCCAGGCCATGTGCGAGGCCGGCTACTGCAACGCCGACGGCGTGCCGGTGGAGTTGCCGGTGGCGGACGCCCTCACCGTAGACTGAGGCGCGTAATGACGGGTGCTGGCCTAGAACGGCTTGGCCAGCACCAGCCACACGATCATGATCAACAGCACTACCGGGACTTCATTGAACCAGCGCAATGCCCTGGACGAGGGCAGTGGACGACCGGCATCCACACCCTTCAGCCAACGACCGCTGACGATGTAGTAACCCAGCAGCACCGCCACCAGCACCAGTTTGGCGTGCAGCCAGGCGCCGCTGATCCCGAAATGCATCCACAGCGCCAAACCCAGGATCACCGCCAGCCCGAACATCACGTGGCCAAAGCGATACAGCCGCTTGCCCATCAGGGTCAGCCGGGAACGCACCGACGGCTCATCACCTGCCTCGGCGATGTTGACCAGGATCCGCGGCAGGTAGAACACCGCTGCCATCCAGGCGATCACGAATACAAGGTGGAACGTCTTCGTCCAGAGATAGGCATTCATGCAGTCGAGGTCCTCGGTGGGTTGGGCGTTTGTTTGGCATGTCGTCGGCTAGGATGACACGACGCGGTGCCGACCTGGCCCTGCGACCGCGTCGCTTTCATCCTGACTCCCCACTGCCGCAGCAAAGCCCATGACCAAGCAGTACGACCAAGCCTATTTCGACCAGTGGTACCGCAACCGCGCCTCGGGCGACAAGGCGATCAGCGGGCCCGCAAGGCTCTCACGCAAGGTAGCCATGGCGGTCGCTACCGCTGAATACCACTTGGAACGCCCGATCCGCAGCGTGCTGGATATCGGCTGCGGTGAAGGCGGCTGGCGCGCACCGTTGTTGAAGCTGCGGCCGAACCTGCAGTACCTGGGCTTTGACAGCAGCCAGTACGCCATCACCCGGTTTGGTCCGCGGCGTAATCTGCACTACGCACGTTTCGCCGACTTCGAGCACCTGCGCCCCTGCGCACCGGTCGACCTGCTGGTGTGCAGCGACGTACTGCACTACCTGCCAAGTCGTGAACTGGACCGTGGCCTGCCGGCATTGGCCGATCTTTGCGGCGGCATCGCCTTTCTGGAAACCTTCACCCGCAGCGACAGGATTGACGGTGACACCGAGGGCTTCAAGGCACGACCGGCCAGTTTCTATCGGCAGCGCTTCTCGAGTATCGGTCTGCAGGCCCTGGGTTCCCACCTTTGGCTGAGCCTGGAGCGATGCGCTGACGCCGCCGCACTGGAGTTGCCGGCCTGAAGAAAGTGAACCGGGTCTCGCCAGTTCACGTTTTCGCACGCCCGATCCGCTACGCTGCAGCGCAACATTACCAACGAAGGCTTCACATGCCGCTATACCAGATGCACGAATTGGGCCGCGCGTGGATGGCTCCCATGACCTATTGGGCCGATGCCAGCGCAAAGATGCTCAGCACTCCCAGCAACTTCGCGGGATCCCTGCCCGGCGCCAGCCAGCTCGCGGCGGGCTGCGAGCTGCTGTACCGCATGGGCAAGGACTACGAGAAGCCCGAGTTCGGCATCCATTCCATCGATATCGACGGCACCGCCTACCCGGTGATCGAGCGCGAGATGCTGCAAAAGCCGTTCTGCCGGCTGTTGCGGTTCAAGCGCTACGCCGACGATGCGGACAACATCCGCGAGTTGAAGGGGCAACCGCCGGTGCTGGTGGTCGCGCCGCTGTCGGGCCATCACAGCACCCTGTTGCGCGATACCGTCACCACCCTGCTGCGCGACCACAAGGTCTACATCACCGACTGGACCGACGCACGCATGGTGGATGCCGGTGAGGGCACGTTCGGGCTGGACGACTACGTTGCCTACATCGAGGAGTTCATCCGCACCATCGGTGCCGACAACCTGCATGTGATCAGCGTCTGCCAGCCGACCGTGCCGGTACTGGCGGCGATCTCACTGATGGCGGCGCGCGGCGAGGCCACCCCGCGCTCGATGGTGATGATGGGCGGGCCGATCGACCCGCGCGAGAGCCCGACCCAGGTCAACGACCTGGCGGTCCACAAACCGCTGTCGTGGTTCCAGGACAACCTGATCCACGAAGTCCCGCGGAACTATCCCGGCCACGGCCGCAAGGTCTACCCGGGCTTCCTGCAGCACAGTGGATTCATGGCGATGAATCCCGAGCGCCATGCGCAATCCTATTGGGATTTCTACCAGGACCTGCTCAACGGCGACCTGGACGCGGCCCAGTCACACCGCCGCTTCTACGATGAGTACAACGCGGTGCTCGACATGCCGGCCCAGTACTACCTGGACACGGTCCAGGTGGTGTTCCAACAACACTTGCTGCCACGCGGCTTGTGGGACGTGGCGGGCGAGCGGGTCGACCCGGGGGCGATCAAGGACACCGCGCTGCTGACCATCGAGGGCGAGCTGGATGACATCTCCGGCCAGGGCCAGACCCGCGCCGCGCACACGCTGTGCACCGGGATCAACGAACGCGACCGGGAGCACGCCACCATTGAGGGCGCTGGTCACTACGGCATCTTCAGTGGTCGCCGCTGGCGCGGGCAGGTCTACCCGCAGGTACGCGACTTCATCGCCAGGTATGCGGGCTGAGGGCGCACGTTCTTCCCGTCCGTGCCGGTCGGTGGCGGACGCTCGGGGATTCAGCCAGAATCGGCATCACCGAGCATCACCGACCCCGAGAGCCCTACCGTGCCCAAACCACGCCTGCTAGCGACCGCCCTGTTGCTCACTTTCACGTTCGCGGCAGCCGCGCAGGAGCCGGAAACCACCGAGGCGGCGCGCCAGGCAACACCACCATCGGTCCAGGACATCCTCGACGCCTCACCGGCGGAGCACTGGCGCACACCTGACCCGGCCAACACCCTGTACATGGACCTCGCGGGTGGGCGGGTGGTGATCGAATTGGCGCCGCAGTTCGCTCCGCAACACGTCGGCAACATCAGCACGCTGGCGAAGGAAGGCTTCTGGGACGGGCTCAGCATCTACCGTTCGCAGGACAACTTCGTGGTCCAGTTTGGCGATCCCGATGCGGACGCGGCCAACGCCAAGTCGCTCGGCACCGCCAAGACACAGTTGCCGGCCGAGTTCGAGCGTTCGTCGGTGGGTCTGGACTTCCGTGTCCTGCCCGACGTTGACGGCTGGGCGCCGCAAGTGGGGTTTGTCGCGGGCTTCCCTGCGGCGCGTGACCCCGAGGCCAAGACCGCGTGGATGGCGCATTGCTACGGCGCGCTCGGCGCCGGGCGGGCGATGGCGGCCGACTCCAGCACCGGCGCCGAACTGTACGTGGTCACCGGCCAGTCCCCGCGCCAACTCGACCGCAACATCACCCTGGTCGGGCGTGTGATCGACGGCATCGAGCTGCTATCGGTGATCCCGCGCGGACCGGAGCCCATGGGTGTCTACGAAGACCCGGACCGGCGTACCGTGATCAACACGATCCAGTTGGCCAGCGAGGTCCCCGCAGATGCACGCAGCACGCTGCAGTTGCTGCGTACCGACAGCGCAACCTTCGATGCCGTCACCGAAGCGCGCCGCAACCGCGGTGGCGACTGGTACAAGGTATCGGCCGGGCATATCGACCTGTGCAACGTGCTGCTGCCAACCCGGCAAGCGCCTGCCGTCACCCCGTAGCCACGACCTCAACCGTCGCGTCGGGTAACTTCGCTGCCCAGCACCTCGTGCTGGAACATGCACATCCGGATCACGCTGCGGTAGCGGCCATCGCTGAAGAACTCGTCCACCAGCACGCCCTCGCGCTTGAAGCCCGCGCCTTCGTAGACCCGGATCGCCGCGGCATTGTCGACGTCCACCAGCAAGTACAGCTTGTACAGGTTGAGTACCCGGAATGCGTAGTTGATGGCGCTGCGGGTGGCGGCCTTGGCGAAGCCACGGCCCTGATGCTCAGGGGTGATCATGATCAGGAACTCGGCACGGCGGTGCAGGTGGTCGATCTCCACCAGCTCGACCAGGCCGACCCGCTCGTGTGCCGGGGCCTCGATTGCCTGCCCGCTGGAATCGTGTCCGGTGGTGAACTGGTGCTCGGCGATGAAGCGTCGCTCGGACTGGTCATGGATGTGCTTGCGGTAGAGTTCTTCCAGCTCGACGAACGACTCGTACGGCTCCTCGAACCAGTAGCCCATTACGCTGCGGTTGTTGTTCAGGACGTGGACGAAATGCAGGTCGCTGCGCTCAAGCGGCCGCAGGGTCACGACCGGTGCAACCGGGGTTTCGCGCGGATTCTTATCGGATTCCATGGGCCAAGCCTAAACGAGTCGAAGGCCAATCCAGGTGAGGACGCTGCAGCCATCACGCTGTCCGTCACGCCATCTTGGCCGCCGCCTGCCTAGCCTGACACCCCCACACCAGAGACCGCTGCCATGCCCCAGTTACGTATCCGAATCACCGGCGGCGAAGACGATGCACGCGCGATCGCCGACCTGCTGACCAGCATTCCAGGCATCGAACACGTCGAGGAAATCTCCGGCCTGATGCCGCACATGGATGACCCCGACTCCAGCTCGGCCGGCTCGATCGACAACATGGGTCCGGGCACCCATGTATTGGAGATCGAGGCGCCCGACAACGCCACTGCGCAGAAGGTGCGCGAGACCGTGGAGGCATTGGCGTTTGATCTGGAGGTACTGGTCGAGTTCGAGAGCGCCGAAGCGGAGCAATAACAGCGCTACCAACGACGAACAGGAACGGCCAGTTAACATCGCGGCGCTATCCTTTGGACACTCGCCCTCGACTGGCCCCCATGAGCCGCCAAAACCACGACGACCTGTTTGCCGCGACCGCCGACGCAGTGAATGCGATCGACGGCATCAGGGTCGGCGTCGGTGGCTGGACGTACGAGCCCTGGCGCGGCAGCTTCTATCCCGCCGGGCTGGTCCAGCGCCGCGAGCTCGAATACGCCAGTCGCCAGCTCAGCGCGATCGAGATCAACGGCACCTATTACGGCACCCAGAAACCCGAAACCTATGCGCGCTGGGCCAGCGAAACCCCTCCCGGCTTCGTGTTCTCGCTCAAGGCACCCAAGCGCATCATGCAGTCGCGCGTGCTGGCCAGCGCGGGCGGCCAGGTGGAAGGTTTTCTTGCCGACATCACCGCCCTGGGCGACCGTCTGGGTCCCATCGTCTGGCAGTTCGACCGGGGCACCCAACTCGCCCATGACGACTTCGAGAGGTTCCTCGACCTGCTGCCGCCCCAGGTCGACGGGCATCCGTTGCGACACGTACTGGACGTGCGCGCGCCCGATTTCGTCGATGCCAACTACCTCGCGATGGTTCGCAGCCGCGGCATGGCCACCGTGTTCACCGACTCCAGGGAGTACCCGTCGTTTGCCGACGTGACCGCGGATTTCGTGTACCTGCGGCTGATGCGCTCGCAAGCCGGGCTCAGCAGCGGCTACAGCGCCGAAGAGTTGGCGCTTTGGGCCAGGCGCGCGCGCATCTGGGCCGATGGGCGTGAACCCGGGGATGTGCCGCGGATCGGCCCGAGCGCCATCGCGACGGACAAGCCGCGCGACGTATTCGTCTTCTTCATCAGCGCGGCCAAGCGCCGCAACCCCGCCGCCGCGATGGCGCTGATCGAGCAGCTTCGCAACTGATCCGACACCACGGCGTGCCCATCACTTGCGGGCTTTCTGGCTGATCGCCACGCTACCCATGATCAGCGCGCCGGCGACTCCCATCGACAAGGTCACCGGCTCGTCCAGCAACCACCATGCCCAGCCGACCGCGAACAGCGGCACCAGGTAGGTGACCGTGACCGCGCGGCTGGCCCCGATGCGCTGCACCAGCCGGTAATACACCGCATAGGCCGCGCCGGTGCACAGCACCCCGAGCAGGATGGCCGACAGCCACGCGTTCATCGATACCGATTGTGCCGGCCATTGTGCGACCGCGAACGGCAACGTCAGCAGGGCCGATGCCCCGAGGGTCGCCGCGGCCAATGCGGCCTGTGGCATGCCCGAGAAGTAGCGGCGCAGCATGTGCCCACCAACGCCATACAGGAACGATGCCGTACAGCCCGCTGCAACCGCCCAGCCGATGCTGGCGCCGGCAGTCTCACCGCTGGCCAGCACGGCCACGCCGACAAAACCCACCAGCAAGGCGATCGCCCGACGTACCCCGATTTTCTCGGCGAAGAACAAAAAGCCGATCAGGGCGGTGAACAACACCGCGGTGGCATTGGCAATCGCACTGATACCGGCGGGCGCGTGCTGGGCGGCCCAGGCGAACAGGGCAAACGGGATCGCGCAGTTGATCGCGCCCAGCAGGATCACTTTTGGCCAGGCCCGGAGCGGAAATGCCGCGCGACCGCGCCACAGGAACGGCAGCAGTACCAGGGCGCCAAACGCAAGCCGCAATTCCGACAGCACCGCAGTGCCGAACTCGGGCGCGGCAACGCGCTGGAACATGAACGACACACCCCAGATCGCGGCCAGCACGACCAGCTCCAGCGGCGCCAGCCAGGCACGCTCCGACGTGGCGGTAACGGAAAGGTCGGCAACGCAGGCTTGTGTGGTGGGCATGGCGCGATGGACCGGTCTGGCTTGAATCGAGCCGCCATTGTCCTCCACTGGCACGCCATCGCAAGCGCATAATTACCGGTTCTGACCGAAACCCCGCCACCCATCACGCCATGCCGATGACTCCGCACAGCAGGGCCTTCCTGCAGATCCACTTTTGCGTGCTGCTGTGGGGGTTCACGGCGATCCTGGGCAAGCTGATCACGCTTCCGGCCCTGCCCCTGGTGTGGACACGGATGCTGATCGTGGTGGTCGCGCTGGCTTTGCTGCCCAGGGTCTGGCGCGGACTGCGCGCGATGCCGGCGAGGCTGTTATGGGCCTACGCCGGCATCGGTGTGCTGGTGGCCTTGCACTGGCTGACCTTCTACGGCGCGATCAAACTGGCCAACGCTTCGGTGGGTGCAACCTGCATGGCACTGGCCACGGTGTTCACCGCGCTGATCGAACCCAGCCTGGCACGTACCCGATTCAATCGACGCGACCTGGCCCTGGGCGTTGCCGTGCTACCAGGCGTCGCGCTGATCGTCGGCGGCGTCCCTGCCGACATGCGGATCGGCATTGCCGTGGGTGCGCTGTCGGCCTTGTTCGTGGCCCTGTTCGGATCGCTCAACAAACGACTGGTCCACCACGCCGACCCGTTGACGGTCACCGCGTTGGAACTGGGCGCCGGTACCCTTGCGCTGACGGCATTGGCGCCGGTGATGCCGCTGGTGTTTCCCGCCTTCTCCGGCGACTTGCTGGTGATGCCCGGCAGTCGCGATATGGTCCTGTTACTGGTGCTGGCGCTGGCCTGCACACTGCTTCCGTTCGCGCTGTCGCTGGTGGCATTGCGCCACATGAGCGCCTTCTCCGCCCAGCTGGCGGTCAATCTGGAGCCGGTCTACGCCATCGTGCTGGCCATTTTGCTGTTGGGTGAACAGCACGAACTGACGATATATTTCTACCTGGGCGTATTGATCATCCTTTCGGCCGTGTTCGTCCATCCGCTGCTCGGCAAGCCACGCCGGGTCGAGCACCCCGAGATGCTGGTGACGACGGAATCCAAGAGCGTGGTGGAATAGTCGAGCAGAATCAAACGTATGCTTGTCCCCTCCTCCCGACCAGGACCGCTCCGATGAATCCAGCGCTGCAGCAAGACCTCGCCAAACTGTTCCTGCGGGTCGCTTTGGGGCTACTGATCCTGCTCCACGGACTCTCCAAACTTGACGGCGGTCTGGCGTCCATCACCGGCATGGTCGAGGCGCGCGGCCTGCCCGGCTTCCTCGGCTACGCGGTACTGATCGGCGAGGTGGTAGCGCCGTTGATGGTGCTGATCGGCTTCCACGCGCGGATTGGCGGGCTGCTGATTGCCATCAACATGATCGTCGCCGTCGTTCTCGTTCATGCCGGTCAACTGGGCAGCATGAGCGGTGGCGGCTGGGCACTGGAACTGCAGGGGATGTACTTTGTCACCGGGCTGGCGATCGCGTTGCTTGGCCCGGGACGGTTCAGCGTCAACGGCCGATAGCCGCAAACCCGCCTAGATCCGGTTGACCCGGAAGCGGCGACCCTTGATTTTTCCTGCACGCAACCGCGCCAGCGCGGTGTCGGCCTGGTCGCGGGCAATGGCGACGTAGGAACGGGTTGCGAAGACGTCGATCTTGCCCACTGCCGAGGCCGCCAGACCGGCATCGCCGGTCAATGCGCCGACGATATCGCCAGGTCGCAACTTGTCGGTGCGCCCGGCATCGATCCGCAGGGTAACCATGGCCGCCTGCTTCACCCCGGAGGCCTTGCCGGCCAGCGGTGTGCCGCGTCGCCAAGCCAGTGCAGTACCCGTGTGTTCGGCAATCGCCAGCGCACGGGGTACTTCGCGCGGCGCGCACAGACTCAGGGCCAATCCATCCTTGCCTGCACGACCGGTGCGGCCGATGCGGTGCACGTAGATGTCCGGATCGGTCGGCAGCTCGTAATTGACCACCGCTGCCAGGTCCTCGACGTCAAGCCCTCGCGCGGCGACATCGCTGGCGACCAGTACGCTGCAGCTGCGGTTGGCGAAACGCACCAGGATCTCGTCACGATCGCGCTGCTCCATATCGCCATGCAGGGCCAGCGCGGTGAAACCGTAGTGCTCAAGCGACGTGACCACCTCGGCGGTATCGCGGCGCATGTTGCAGAACACCACGCAGGACACGGGACGGAACTCAAGCAGCAACGCAGCCAGCAACGGCGTTTTGCGCGCGGACTCGACCTCGTAGAAAAGCTGCTGGATCGGGGCCTGGCTTTCGGCCGCTTCCACGGTGATTTCCAGTGGCTGCTGCAGCATCGCGTTCGCCAGCCCGCGGATGGCATCGGGAAAGGTCGCCGAGAACAGCAGGCTTTGACGATCCTTCGGGGTCTTGCCGACGATCTCCCGGATCGGCTCCTCGAAGCCCATGTCGAGCATCCGGTCGGCCTCATCCAGCACCAGCGTGCGCACCCCGCGAAGATGCAGAGCCTTCTTGCGCAGCAATTCCTGGATGCGTCCGGGCGTGCCGACCACCACCTGCGGGTCGTGGGTCGCCAGTGACGCCAGCTGCGGCCCCAGCGCCATGCCTCCACACAGCACCGATACCTTCAGGTTGGGGATACCCAGCGCCAGCTTGCGCAGTTGCTTTCCAACCTGATCGGCCAGTTCCCGGGTGGGGCACAGCACCAACGCCTGGGTCTGGATCCGCGCCGGATCCAGGCGGTGCAACAGGCCCAGACCGAACGCCGCGGTCTTGCCGCTGCCGGTGGGCGCCTGTGCAATTACGTCACGGCCGTCCAGGATCGCCGGCAACGATTGCGCCTGGATCGGGGTCAGCTGCCGGTATCCCAGCGCCTCGACGCCCTGCATCAGGTTCGTGGGCAGCGATAGCGAAGCGAAGGACGGGTCGGTGGCAGTCTGGGTCATGCGCCATGATCGCAGGTTGCCGGCCGGTCAGGTATTGCGCACGTTCATGCAGGCTGCGACCCTGCACCCTCCCCGCTGACTGAGCCGCCGATGCAAGCATCCGTTTTCGAACTCGATCCCGCCCACGACCATGTCGAACTCAACCAGTTGCTCAAACTGGCCGGGCTGTGCGACAGCGGCGGCGCCGGCAAGGCCATGGTCGCCAGCGGTGCCGTCGCCGTGGATGGCGTGACCGAGTTGCGCAAGACCTGCAAGATCCGGGCAGGCCAGGTTGTCACCTTGGGAGACGCCGAAATCAGGGTGATCCCGGCGTCCTGACCGCTCGTGCCCGGCGACGCGGCTTATCCGCTCGTCGTGCTGCCTCCTGGCGTGCTGCTGCCTGATGCCGCGCCACCGCGATCGCTGGCGACACCGGCGCTACCAGCGACATCCGGTGCCGCCTGCGCACTGGCCGTCCCGGACGACCAGGGCTGCCGGTCATCACCGTCGGCCGCCGCCCGCACGCGGATCCGGTTCTCCACGTGGCGTACACCGCTGCAGCCATCCGCCAGATCCTCGGCGCGATGTTTCATCCAGCGTTGCGCGACCGTACCGTCCAGCGTCGCGGTGCCATCGACAACCTTGACCTCGATGTCGCTGGCGTCCACATCGTGGTCCCGGCTCAGCCGCTCGCACAGGTCCTCGTTGATGCGACCGTCGGAGCGAACGTAGTTTTTGGGCCCCATGCCGCTGTAACTGCGCCGCTGCGGTCCGCGATAGTCTGCTCCGGCGTAAGCCGTCTGGCTGTAACCCGGGCGGTCGTAATAGTCGGGCTGGGTGTCGCCAGGCACAGCATAGCGCTGGGCGTGGCGGGTCACGTTTTCGCCCAGATACGTATCCGGCCCGGCGCCGGCATAGCCGGGGCCAACCTCAGGTTCCGTCTGATCCGCGCGAGAACGGGGGTTGGCGTCATGCCGGTACTGGTTCTGGTCTCGTCGCGATCCATCGGGGGCCTGGTTACGGTGGGTCATCCCGTCTCTGCGTTCATCCATCCATTCACGCCCCGACTGAACCCATTGCGCGCCCATGTCGACGACGTCCTGGGCCATCGCCTTGAGATCATTGCCGACGTTGTTCCTGTTCCTGTCTTGCACCGGTCACCTCCTTCCGTTGCGTTGGATGCACCGAGCCTGCTGGCACGTCACCGCAAGCCGCAACTTGGAAGATGGGGCAACGGGTATTAACGCAATGTGGCGGTTGTGTTAGTCGGCTGTATTGGTTATGACGTCGGATTGCCGTTGAGCACGCCGTCGGGCATTTCCAGCGCCGAGTCGTATTCGGACAACGGGCTCTGCGTCGGGCATTCGCTGTCCGGGAAGCCGAAGCGGTGGCGCAATTGCTGGGCACACTCGCCCATCACCCCCACCTCCCCACCGGGAGCCTGGCATTCACGTTCGAAAGCCCGGTAAAACGCATCCTTGCGCTGGACGAACGCTTCGCCGCACTGGCGGGTCAACTGGATGCGCTGCAGGTCATCCTCCACCGCGTTCAGGCCGTTCAATCCGTACAGGTCCAACTCGTCATCGGTCAGCAGGCGCAAGCGACGGTTGGGGACGGTCATCATCAGGTCCGCGACGGCAAACGCCACCCCGTTCCGCTGCAGGTATTCGCGCACCTGGGCGTGGACTTCTTCCAGCTCCTGCTGCAGCTCGGCGCGTGAGGTGGCTTTTGACCCGATCCGGATCATCCGGTGTATCCCGACCTTGCCGGCAATCATCCGCATGTCCCCGGCCGCCAGCACCAGCACGCAAGAGCTGTGACAGACAGCGTCCTCGCGCACCCAGACCGTCCAGCCCGAGCCACCAATCAGGTCGCCGACGCGGATTGCCTGCTCGATCTGGCCACCGGTGGAATCGATGTCGAGGATGCGCTTGTCGATACCCAGGGTGTCGGCAAGCTCCACCACACGTTCGATCAGGGCGGTGAATTCACCGGATATCTTGCCTTGGTAGCGCAACCGCAACAGCCCGGGATCGCTGCACCGGGCCAGCGACCTGCGCATTACCGAATAGCCCAGCGAGAGCAAAGGCTGGCCTTCGCCATCGGCATAATCCGAGTCGCAACTGATCCACGCTTCACCGGCGGTCAATGCCATTGGCTGCCAGTCGGTTTCCACCCGCTCACTGGTCCGCTCCGGCGCCACCGGTACGGCGATCGTCGCATCCGATACCGCTCCGCCCGGCGGTTCCACGGCGGCATCTGCGCGGGTCTCGGTGACCGGCGCGGTGGCGTCGACCGGCGCCTGCAGGTTGCAGGCCGCCAATAACAACGTCACGCAGATCGCGGCGAGGCACCGGGGCTTGGACATGCACGAAAAACCGACAGTCAGGATGGAGGCCCAGTTTAGGGTGCATGGGATGCACGCGGCTCAACGCCGGATGAACATTTTTCGCTCATCGGCCGTCCTCGTTACACTGCGCCGATGACCTGCTGGTATGTCTACCTGATCGAGTGCCGCGACGGCAGCCTGTATACCGGCATCGCCATTGATGTGGAGCGTCGTTATGCCCAGCATCTGGCGGGCAAAGGCGCGCGCTATACCCGCGCGCACCCTCCGGTGCGGCTGATGGCCCGGTTCGAGCACCCCGACCGCAGCAGCGCGAGCCGCGCCGAATACGCCATCAAGCAACTCAGCGCCGCCCGCAAACGCGCGTTATGCGGCGAGGCAAGCCTATCCGGCGCGCCCGATCTCCCCTCTCGCACGCATGCCGACCCGTGAATGGCGCCGCCCGTAGAGGAAGTAGATGGCAAAGCCAACCGCCAGCCAGACCACGAACCGCACCCAGGTCAACGTGGTCAGGTTGAGCATCAGGTAAGCGCACAGCAGCGCCGCGACGATGGGCAGCACGGGTGAGAACGGCACCTTGTAGCCGCGGGTCAGATCGGGGCGTTTATGGCGCAACACCACCACTCCGACGCTGACCAGCACGAACGCGGACAGGGTGCCGATGTTGATCATCTCTTCCAGTATTTCCACGTTGGTGAAGCCCGCAAGCAACGCGACCGCCGCGCCGCTGATCAGCTGCAGGCGCACCGGTGTATGGCGCTTGTCGGAGGTCACGGCGAGCCAGCGCGGCAACAACCCGTCGCGACTCATCGCCAGCAGCACGCGCGACAGGCCCAGCAACAACACCATGATCACCGTGGTCAACCCGACCAGGATCCCCACCGAGATCACCTGCGCCGCCCACTCGGCGCCGACGGCAACGAACGCGGTGGCCAGCGATGGGTTCTCCGCCGCCGCCAGTACCGTGTACGGCACCATTCCTGTCAGCGCCAGCGATACCAGGATGTACAGCACACTCACCAGCGCCAGTCCGCCGAAGATGCCACGCGGCAAGGTCTTCTGCGGGTCCTTGACCTCCTCGGCCGAGGTGGCGACGACGTCAAAGCCGATGAAGGCGAAGAACACCAGCGCCGCCCCCGACAGCACGCCGGCAACACCGTACTGGGCCGGCGCCGCGCCCGTGACCCATGACACCAGCGATTGCGACCACACATCCGAATCACCTCCACCGGTTGGGACTGCCGGCGGCACGAACGGGGTGAAGTTCTCCATTTTCAGGTAGGTGAAACCGACCACGATGACGAACAGCACGATGCCGACCTTGATCAGGGTGAACACGTTGTTGACCCGTGCCGACAACTGGGTGCCCTGGATCAGCAATGCGGTGAATACCCCGACGATGAACAAGGGCCCCCAATCCATTCCCAGCCCAAACACGTCGATGGTCGTGGGTATGTGCACATCGAACAGGTCGAACACCGTGCTCAGGTAAATGCCCCAGTACTTGGCGATCACCGCGCCGGCGGTCAGCAACTCCAGGATCAGATCCCAGCCGATAATCCACGCCAACAACTCGCCCATGGTGGCGTAGGTATAGGTGTAGGCACTGCCCGCGACCGGGATGGTGGAGGCGAACTCCGCGTAACACATGATCGCCAGCGCACAGGTCACGGCCGCAAGTACGAACGACAGCGTCACCGCCGGCCCCGCGAAGCTGCCTGCCGCGCGCGCGCCGACCGAGAAGATGCCCGCACCAACCGCCACTGCCACACCCAGGATCATCAGGTCCCAGGTGCTCAGCGAGCGCTTCAGCTGGTGGCCTGGCTCGGCCGCATCGGCCATGGATTGCTCGATGGATTTGGTACGGAACAGACTCATGCACGGGATCCTGGTTGGGGCCGACCGGCCGCGACGGCCGCCGATTGGCAACGAACCAGCCTATAGCGATTTTCACCCGGGACGAAAGTGACCAAGGCCATGGCACACTTGGGCCAATGAAAATTGTCGAAGTCCATCATCCGCTGGTGCAACATAAACTCGGACTGCTGCGTCGCGCCGACAACAGCACCAAGTCGTTCCGCGAGCTGTCGTCCGAGGTCGCTACCCTGCTGACCTACGAAGCGACGGCCGACCTGGAAACCGAATCGGTCGAAGTGGAAGGATGGGCCGGAGTCCCGATCCGGGTACGCCGGATCAAGGGCCGCAAGATCACCCTGGTGCCGATCCTGCGCGCCGGCATCGGCATGCTGCCCGGCGTGCTGGAGATGATCCCCGCCGCCAAGGTCAGCGTGGTCGGCCTGCAGCGCGACGAGCAGACGCTCGGCGCGGTCACCTATTACGAGAAGCTGGTCGGCAACATGTCCGATCGCACTGCGCTGATCCTCGACCCGATGCTGGCAACCGGCGGCACGCTGATCGCCACCGTCGACATGCTCAAGGCCGCCGGCGCAACGCGGATCAAGGGCCTGTTCCTGGTCGCCGCGCCCGAAGGCCTGCGCGCGGTCGAGACGGCACATCCGGACCTGGAAATCTACACCGCCTCGATCGACGATCGCCTCAACGAGCGCGGCTATATCCTGCCGGGGCTGGGCGATGCAGGCGACAAGATCTTCGGCACCCGCGCGGACTGAGAACCGTCGCCAAACGGTACTCCCGACAAACGTGGTCGGTTTGCCCAGGTTGAAATCCCACCGGCAACACCCATTTCCGATGCCTGGACTCCACACCTATTCGCAGGATCGGACTCATACGCATGAACGCAAGCACTGAAACAGAAACCCGCCAATTTGAAGCCGAAGTCGCCCAGGTCCTGCACCTGGTCACGCACTCGCTGTATTCGCACAAGGAAATTTTCCTGCGCGAGTTGATCTCCAACGCCTCCGATGCCTGCGACAAGCTGCGGTTCGAGGCGATCGCCCACCCGGAGATGACCGCCGGCGATGGCGAACTGCATATCGACGTCAGCTGTGACAAGGACGCCCGCACCATCACCATCCGCGACAACGGCATCGGCATGAGCCGCGATGAAGTCGTGGCCAACATCGGCACTATTGCCAGCTCCGGCACGCGCCGCTTCCTGGCCGCGATGGGGAACGAGCAGAAGGCCGACGCCCGTTTGATCGGTCAGTTTGGCGTGGGCTTCTATTCGGCCTTCGTGGTCGCCGACAAGGTCAGCGTGCTGACCCGTCGCGCCGACGCGCCGGCAAGCGAAGGAGTGAAGTGGGAGAGCGACGGCAAAGGTGAATACACCCTGGAACCGGTCGAACTGGCCGAGCGTGGCACCACGGTAATCCTGCACCTGAAGGCCGATGAGGACGAGTTCCTCGCCGACTGGAAGCTGCGCTCGCTGATCAACCGCTATTCCGACCACGTCGCCTTCCCGATCCGGATGCCCAGGGAAGTTGCCGACCAGGACGAAAGCGACGACGACAAGAACGAGGACGCCACGGCAGCCGACGAATGGGAAACCGTAAACGCCGCCTCCGCGCTGTGGACCAAGCCCAAGTCGGAAATCTCCGACGAGGAATACCAGGGCTTCTACAAGTCGCTCGGCCACGACTTCAATGATGCGTTGGCGTGGTCGCACAACCGCGTCGAAGGCAACCAAAGCTTCACCACCTTGCTGTACCTGCCGTCGCAGCCTCCGTTCGACCTGATGATGGGCGGGCGCGACGAGCGCAAGGGGCTGAAGCTCTACATCAAGCGCGTGTTCGTGATGGACGCCGCCGAGGAGCTGCTGCCCAATTACCTGCGTTTCGTGCGCGGGGTGATCGATGCCGACGACCTGCCGCTCAACGTCAGCCGCGAGTTGCTGCAGCACAACCGCCAGCTGGAGCGCATCAAGGCCAACTGCGTGAAGCGTGTGCTGGACCTGATCGAATCGCTGGCGCGCAACGAGCCCGATAAGTTCACCACTTTCTACAAGGCCTTTGGCAACACGCTCAAGGAAGGCATCGGCGAGGACGTCGGCAACCGCGAGCGCATCGCCAAGCTGCTGCGTTTCGCTTCCACCAAGGCCGAGGGCAACCAACAGACGGTCTCGCTGGATGATTACATCGCCCGCATGGCCGACAACCCGACCGCCAACCAGGACACCATCTGGTACATCACCGCGGAGAGCCATGCTGCCGCATTCGGCAGCCCGCAGCTGGAAGCATTCAAGGCCAAGGGCGTCGAAGTGCTGTTGATGTCCGACCGCATCGACGAGTGGATGCTCGGCTCGCTGCACGAGTACGACGGCAAGAAGTTGCAGAACGTCGCCAAGGGCGAGTTGCCGCTGGACGAGGATGACAAGGCCAGGCAGGACGCGGCCGTCAAATCCGCCGAACCGCTGGTGGCCAGGCTCAAGACCCTGCTGGGCGACCGCGTCAGCGACGTGCGCGTGTCCGCCCGTCTCACCGACTCGCCTTCCTGCCTGGCGTTGGCCGACTACGACATGGCCCCGCATTTCGCCCGGCTGATGCGCGAAGCCGGCCAGGAACTGCCCGAAAGCAAGCCGACGCTGGAGATCAATCCGCAGCACGAGCTGCTCAAGCGGGTCGAGGCGGAAACCGACGATGCCAAGGCGCAGGACCTGGCTACGCTGCTGCTGGAGCAGGCCGAGATCGCCGCCGGCGCCCCGCTGCCTGATCCTGCCGCATTCGTGCAACGGATGAACCGGGTGTTGCTGGGCTGACCAACATCCCGAGAAACGACCCACCGTCATCCCCGAGATGACCCGTCACCCCCGAAATGGCCCCGTCATCCCCGAGATGACCCGTCATCCCCGAAATGACCCGTCATCCCCGAAATGACCCGTCACCCCCGAAATGACCCGTCACCCCCGAAATGACCCGTCACCCCCGAAATGACCCGTCACCCCCGAAATGACCCGTCACCCCCGAAATGACCCCGTCATCCCCGAGATGACCCACGTCCATCCCCGAGATGACCCCCGTCATCCCCGCGAAAGCGGGGATCCAGCGACCTCCAAACCCGCCGGCCTCCGGCGGGTTTTTCATGGGGCGCCGACAAGCTCGCCGATCCGATCAATCACGATATCGGGTGGCGGCACGAAGGTCTTTCCGATCGCTTCATCGGCGTAATGGCCCTGGCGGACAAACACCGTGGTCAGGCGCGCACCCATGACCTGCTTCATCTCGGCCAGCAGTCGCGGCTTGTCATCGACCATCACGTAATGGCGCGCCGGAAACCGGCGTTGCACCGCATCGAGCATGTGCTGTTTGTGCAGGTAGATCAGCACCCGACCGTCCAAGGCGTCCCACAGGCCCGAACGCTGGACCTTGCGCGGCTGGAACACCACGTCGCCATCGGACAGCACCACCGGCGTGCCGAGCGTGTGCAGATGCCTGACCACCTCCAGCGCTTCGGGGTAAAGGCGCTGCGCAAACGGGTACTCAAGCAGGAAGTCCGACATCTGCAGCAGGTCCGGATCCGCGTCCAGACCCTCACGGAAGGCCTGCAAGGTCGCGAGGTAATCGGCATAGCCAAGATCCTCGCGGACGCTGTCGTAAAGCGACCAGTAGCGAGCGGCGTCGTCGGCCCCGAAGTCACGCACCAAGCGTGCGTCAAGATCGGCCTTGAAGCCGTCGTTATCGAGCAGGGTATTGTCGACGTCCAGCAGAAATACGACATCGCTGGGAGGTTCGGACTTCAGCATGGGGCTCACCTGTGTTTCCACCACCCTGCCCGGGTACCCGTAAACATGGTGTCTGCTCGCCATCCAGGCGTGGCAGCAGCTCCGGCTTTACGGATGGAGGCCAATTTCACGAGGGTGTCGACAAGCTATATTGTCGACCGCACCAAAAAACGGTACCCAAAGCATGAAACGTCGCGAATTCCTGATTACCGGCATCGCCGGCGGCACCCTGGCTGCTGCCGGGGTCTGGACGCCCGCCTTTGCCCGGCCGCGCAGAAAACTGCGGCTGGGCATGATCGGTACCGGCTTGCGCGGCCAGAGCCTGATGGGTTCGTTGCTGGGACGCAATGATGTCGATCTGGTGGCGTTGTGTGATATCGAGCCGATCATGCTGGGCCGCGCCGTTGCGGCAATCGAGAAGGCGGGCAAGCCGAAGCCGAAGACCTTTGGCGCCGACGGCGATGTGCATGCCTACCGCGGGCTGCTGGAGATGGATGACCTGGACGGTGTGATCATCGCCACACCCTGGGAGTGGCACGCGCCCATGGCGATCGACGCGATGCAGGCAAAAATACCAGTCGGCTGCGAGGTGGTCGCCGGCATCACCCTGCAGGAGCACTGGGACGTGCTGCGCACCCAGCAGAAAACCGGCACGCCCTACATGCTGCTGGAGAACGTCTGCTACCGCCGCGATGTGATGGCGGCGCTCAACATGGCTCGCCAGGGCGTGTTCGGCGAGATCGTCCATCTGCAGGGCGGCTACCAGCACGACCTGCGCGGGGTGGGTTTCAACTCCGGCAACCCCGACGAGCCGTACGACAGTGGCGTGGAGTACGGCGACAAGGGCTGGTCGGAGGCGCGTTGGCGGACGCAGCATTCGATCGACCGCAACGGCGACCTGTATCCCAGCCATGGCATCGGGCCGTGCGCGCACTTTGCCAATATCAATCGTGGCAACCGGTTTACCCGGATCAACTCGTTCGCCAGCAAGGCCCGTGGCCTGCACGACTACATCGTCGACAAGGCCGGCCCAAACCATCCCAACGTAACACTCGAGTTCGCCCGTGGCGACGTGGTCACCACCCAGATCGCCTGCGAGAACGGCGAGACCATCGTGTTGCAACTGGACGTCTCGCTACCGCGTCCCTACTCGCTCGGCTTCCGGGTGCAGGGCACCGAAGGATTGTGGATGGACGTCAACAACGGCGTCCACATCGAGGGCAAAAGCCCACCACACAAATGGGACGACGCCCAGGAATGGTTCCGCAAGTACGACCATCCACTGTGGAAGAAATATGCCGAGACCGCGGCTGGCGCGGGACACGGCGGGATGGACTGGTTCGTACTCAACGGCTTCGTGGAGGCTTTGAAAGCCGGCGACGCGATGCCGATCGACATCTACGACGCCGTCACCTGGAGCGCGATCACCCCATTGTCGGAGCAATCGATTGCCGGGAACTTCGAGACCCTCGACTTCCCGGACTTCACCGAGGGCCGGTGGAAGAACCGCAAACCGATCTTCGCGCTGGATACCGGTTACTGACTTCACTCCCCCGATTGCCACGCCAACCCGCGCGCGGCAATCGGGAAAGGGCTGACACGGATTTTATTTCCGCTGCGTGGCCGTCTCGTCACGGACGCCGCGAAACTCGGAATCCTTGCTCCAGTCCGGCCATTGTTGCGAGTTGGCCAGGTCGCTGCCCACCACGTACAACAACTGCAGGTCGCGCGCCATGCCGGTGAAGGGCCAGTCGGCCTGCCATTCGTCGGATGGCTGGTGATAGTGCTGGCTCGTGTATTGGTCTTCGAATGCCTTGCCTGCCTCTACGCCGCCGTCGATCAGGTCGTTGCCCGCGCCGAACGACACCGCCGGCACACCACGCTTGGCAAACGAGAAGTGATCGGAGCGGAAGAAGTAACCGGCCTCGGGCTTGGGATCGGGCGTATAGACCATGTCAAACGCCTTGGCGTCTTTGACCATGGCATCCAGCAAACCCAGCTTGGCGTTGCCCGAGATGGTGAAGTTGCGTGACGGGCCGTGCGGGCTCAGCGCATCGGTATTCAACACACCTGCGGTAGTGGCCAATGGATAGAGCGGGTTGGCGGCGTAATACTCTGACCCCAGCAGGCCTTTTTCCTCGGCGGTCACGGCCAGGAACACGACCGAACGCTCAGGCTGCGGTGCTTCGGTAAAAGCGCGCGCCAATGCAATCAAGGCGACCACGCCGGTAGCGTTGTCCACCGCGCCGTTGTAGATGCGGTCACCGGTGGCATCGGGCTCACCGACGCCCAGGTGGTCCCAGTGCGCGCTGTACATCACGGTTTGGCCGGGGTATTTGCTGCCCTCGAGGCGGCCGACCACGTTCTGCGAGGTGATGACTTCGGAGTCGACCTTGAAGTTGGCCGACAGGCTTTCGCCCTCCAGCGCCACCGGCTGGAACGCGCGCGTCTGCGCCTGTTTTTTCAGCTCGGCGAAGTCCAGCCCCGCCTGATCGAACATCTCGACCGCGAGGTCGTGCTGAATCCAGCCTTCCAGTTGGACATGCGCTTCCGCCGGCTGGTCGCGCACGATATCGAACATGGTGTTGGTATTGGAGTTCTTGACCGTGTCCCAGCCGTAGGACGCCGGCGCCGTCTCATGCACCACCAGCATGCCGACGGCACCGCGCCGCGCGGCCTCTTCATACTTGTAGGTCCAGCGGCCGTAGTAGGTCATCGCCGGGCCACCAAAGTCGCCCTCGCCGGTCTCGAAGTCCGGGTCGTTGACCAGCACCACCGCAATCTTGCCGTGCAGATCCAGGCCCTTGTAATCGTCCCAGTCGCGCTCCGGCGCGCTGACGCCATAGCCGACAAACACCAGCGGCGCGTCCTTGACGTCAACGGAGATGGAGCCATCCATCGGTGCGCGGATCGCGATTTCCTCGCCCTGGGTCAGTGCACGCGCTTTGCCGTCCACGGTCAGCGTCAGCGTTGGTACGCCAACGATATTGCTGCGTGCCAGCGGCACCGCCTGGGTCCACGCGCGTGCGCCGTCCTTCAGGTCGCCGCCGGGCTCAAGGCCGGCCGCTTTCATCCCGTTGACGATGTAGTCGACGGTCCTGGCTTCCGCCGGAGTCGCGGGTCCCCGACCCTCGAACGCGTCGGAAGAGAAAGCTTTCACTTCATCCGACAGTTGTTGCGGATTGAATGTCGGCAGGTCCGCGGCAAATGCGAACGAGCACGCGGGCAGGACAAGCGCGGAAAGGAGCAATCGTTTCAAGGTAGCTACCTGTGCGGAGGCGGTTGACCGGCTGATGCTAGCACTGGTTGCTTTGGGTTTATCCCTGAGCCCATCATCCGGCAAGCGCTTCGGCTGCAAGCACGCCGCTCATCAATGACGTCGCCACGCCGAAGCCGGGCCAGGTGGTTTGACCTGCCTGGAACAGCCCCGCAATTGCGGTGCGATGCGGAAACTGCGCACCCGCATCAGCCCCGGGCGACAGTCCGTAGATCGCACCTTCGTACAGATGCATGCGATGGCGGAAATCAGCCGGACTGCGCACGCGCTTCACCGCAATGTCGATGGGATGCAAGCGCGACAGCGCCTCGATCGCGGCATCGGCGATCGAAGCGGCGCGTTCGTCGTTCCACTCCGCGACCGGCAGCGTCTGGTCGATGGTCGGATACAGCTCGATGATGCTGCCGCCGGGCGGCGCGAGCTCGGGCATGGTGACCGTGGGCACGGTGTAACTCAGCCATTGCGGCACACCCGTTACTGGTACCAACGCCTGCTGCTGATCCTGCAGCCAAGGCAGCCGATACATGAAGTGGCTGGGCACGTTGATGACGTTCGTCAGGCCAAGTTGCAACGACAAGGCCCGCTGCGACAACGGCGCGTTTTCGGTCTTGCGCCGCATGCCGTTGGGTACGCAATCGGGATCGAGCAGCGTGGTCGCCGTCGTCATGCCACTGGTGGTCGACACCACGGCATCGTGCTCGAAGCGACCCTGTCCCACCACGTCGATGCCGCGCACGCGCCCGTCTTTCACCACGATGCGCTCGACACGCGCCCCGACGCGCAACTGGCCACCGAGGCCCACGAAGGTATCGGCGAGCACGTCGGGAATCCTGCCCATGCCGCCCTCGGGCAACCAGAACCGATCGGTCAGCATCCCGACCAGTCCGATCATCTGCATCGCCGGCGTCTGCGCGGGCGGCAGCCCGGTGTACAGCGAGATGCCGCCGAGTGCGGCTCGCAGAGCGGGATCATCGACCATCTTCTCCAGTTGCGAACCCACGGTGCCGCGCAGCTTCGGCAGCTCGCGCCAACCCTTGCGCAGCAATCGCACCAGGGAGAACGGTTGCACCACCAACTCGTCGGCGATCAGCCGCAGCATCGGCTCCCAGCGCGCGACCAGCGCTTCCAGTTCGCGCGCCCCGGCGGCCGTGCGTTCGGGCCCACCGGTCCCATCGATTCGCAACTCCAACCCATGCGCGAAGGACACCGTCGTACCGTCCGGCACCGTCGTGGTCTGCATCGCGGTGATCTGGCGCAGTGGCAGCAGCGCCTTACGATCCAGGCCGAGCCGCTGGAAGCCATGATCGAGTATCTCGGGCACCGCCACGTATATCGCGCCGTCGTTGAACGTGTAGCCGCTGAGTTCGGTGGTCGTGCAGCACCCGCCCGGGCGATCGGCAGCTTCGTAGATCGTCACCGGCAGGCCCCGGCGCAGCAATGCAATGCCTGTCGCAAGCCCGGCCACGCCGCCGCCGACGATGCCAATGGGTCTTGTTGCGCTCATGGGCCATTCCTGATGGTTATCCCGCCGTGGAACGAGAATAGCGGCCCAAGCCACGATAGCGTGAAGGGCAGTTATGCTGCGTGCGTGAATACCTACGTCGCCCTCCTGCGCGCCGTCAACGTCGGCGGCACCGGCAAGCTGCCGATGACCGAACTGCGCACCCTGTGCGAGGACGCCGGGTTCGAGAACGTACGCACCTACATCGCCAGCGGCAATGTGGTGTTTGACACCGCATCAACGGCCTCGCAGGCGAAGAAAACGCTGGAGGCGAGCCTGCAGCGCCATGCCGGAAAACCAATCGGCGTGGCATTGCGCACCGGCGCCGAGATGGCGGCGGTGTTGGCCGCCAACCCATTCCCCAACGCCGCACCCAACCGCACGGTGGCGATCTTCCTCGACAAGGCACCGCCCGCCGATTCGCTGGACCAGGTCAGCGGACGCAACAGCGACGATCTCGCGCTCGGCAAGCGCGAGATCTACGTGCACTACGGTGACGGCATGGCAGATTCGAAGCTGAAGATTCCTGCCGCGAAAACCGGTACGGCGCGAAACATGAACACCATAGGCAAGCTAGTTGGGATAGCGGGATCGTCCCTGGGCGCGCCATGGGCGGGGCCAGTGAACGGTTCCAGTGAACGGTTCAAGAAGTGAACCCGGCGCCGGTCACCCGGCTACCGCAGAGTCGCACTCAGGCTGCCAACCGCTCGCTTCGAACAACGCAGCGGCGGTCTCCGGACGTACATCGAGCAGCTCGACGATGGCCTGCTTCCGGTCATCTGCAGCAGTGACGTACGCGCGGGCGATCCGATGGCCGATCCAGTACCCCAGGTCGCCCCGCCGGTTGTCGTCGCCAGGACCGTTATAGAGCCAGCGCGACATCTCGACACCGTCCTTGTCGGCGAGGAACTCGCGCCCAAGCGTGCATTCGCGATCACGCGCCCAGCTCTGCAGGTGGGCATTGGCCACCTGCCCGGAGATCAACTCGCCAACATATTCCGCCCCACCCTCCAGCAGCACCTGATACAGCAGCGTGGGCTCGGCAACCTCAACCGCGGCGCCGTGTTGCTGCACGTGCACATACTCATGCGCGATCAGATGCACGAACCGGTCGCCGATATCGGTCTGCATCCAATCGGCATTGCACAACGTCTCCAGCCCGATGACCACTCCCGCCGGCGTGGTGACGCCGCCGGTGGTGCCACGACCAACCAAGACGGTAACCGGTGGGAAACTTGCCGACGGCAATACCGTCCCCAGCTCTGCCAAAGCGCCGACCACCCGACTGCTTATCTCCGGCAAGCGCGTCGCGCAGGTGCGGGCTTTGTCGAACAGCGCCGGCTTGTCGACAATGGCCTGGGCCAATCGCTCCATCGACCCGATCCGGATGTCATTGAAGTCGCGCAACGCGTCGCTGCCCACGTCCAGGTACCCGCGTCGCAACGCCTCGGCATCGGGCTTGCCGTGGGCTGCATCGAATGTCTGGAAAAAGCGGGTGACGTCGTCGCTGTGCACCTCGGCCGGGCTATCGCCCGATCCAGCCTCCCCCGAAAGCGCAGGCAGCGGCAATCCCGCCGCCAGCAGCACCGCCAACACACCTGACTTCACCCTGTGCCGCGGTGTGCTCACCGGAGACACGATTGCTGGCTGGCCCATCAAATCCTCCTGAGTCATGATCGAGCCGAGCAGGATACCGGCACCGTTGCCTGCCACGTGAAACCCGCCGGTACCGGAGAACCTGTTCATTCCTGGCTCCGTGCTGGAAGCATGTAAAATTACCCGTTTTCCGAAGCGGTCATGCCGCAGCGAATATGCCGCAGCAAAACATGGCCAAGGCACCGCCACGGACGCCCGTTCCCGGCCCGGCATTCATCCGCCTGTTGGTCCGTCTCACCGATGCCGACATCCAGCCGTCCAGGCACACGTTGTCGGATCGATTGAGTCAATGGATCGACTGGAACCGCGCGGTTGGCCTGTCCCGGGCACTGGATGGCCGGGTTCCCGCCGCCGCTACCGAGGTGCCGGATTTTGACGGCAGCGAGGCAAGCGAATGCACGCGCGTTCGCACCGCGCTGGTGAAGGCCATTGACCAGGCATCGGCTGCGGTCGACACGGGCGCATCCGGTTCCGGCGTGGACGATGCGTTGGTGGATTACACCGCCGTTGGCGGCCGTTATCTCGACATGCAGCGGACGATGCAGGCGGCGACCGGTCGCCTGCGCGGCCAGCTGCGCGACCGGCTCACGCACGAGACGGTCGATCTGGCCCGGCTCGCGGAAGTCGATGCGGTCATGGAGCAGACCTTGAGCCCACGCGAGAACACCTTGCTGGCCACCGTGCCGGCCCTGCTGGGACAACACTTTTTCCGCCTGCACGCGGCCGGCCAGAGCCCGTTGGCCGACCCGGAAGCCTCCGCGGTCAGCAGTGCCGTCCAGCCCGGCGCCTGGCTGGAGAGGTTCCACAAGGACATGCAGGGCCTGCTGCTGGCCGAACTGGAACTGCGTTTTCACCCTGTTGAAGGCCTGCTTGCAGCGCTTCGCACCCGATAGCTGGAACCCCAATGCCCAAAAATGCCCTTCTGTTTGTCGTGTTCCTGCTTGGTCTGCTCGCTGTGGGCTGGATCGGCGCGGGTTATGTCGGCTCCAACCTGCTCGGGGTCGGCGTCACGATGATGATCGGCGCCTGCTACCTCGCCGGCGCGCTGGAGTTGCATCGCTACCGCCACGCCAGCGCCACGCTGACACGCGCGGTGGCAGACGCCGGCAGCGCCGTCTCCGACCTTGGCGACTGGCTCGGCCGTCTCCACCCGAGCCTGCGCAATGCGGTGCGGTTGCGGATTGAAGGTGAGCGCGTGCCGCTGCCGGGCCCGGCGTTGACACCGTATCTGGTCGGCCTGCTGGTGCTGCTGGGCATGCTTGGCACGCTGATGGGCATGATGGCGACCCTGCGCGGCACTGGCCTGGCGCTGGAAAGCGCGAGCGATCTGGCGGCGATCCGTGGCTCCCTCGGCGCACCGGTAAAGGGCCTGGCCTTTGCGTTCGGCACCTCGATCGCCGGCGTGGCCAGCTCGGCCATGCTCGGCCTGCTGTCCGCGTTGTGCCGGCGCGAACGGCTGCAAGCGGTGCAGCAGCTCGACGTGGAAGTCGCGACCACCCTGCGCCCGCACTCACAAGCCTGGCGGCGTGACGAAGCTTTCCAACTGCTGCAACAACAGACCGCCTTGATGCCGACGCTGGTCGACCGGCTGCAGTCGATGATGACCAGCCTTGAGCAGCACAACCTCACCGCCAGCGAACGGCTGGCCACCCAGCAACAGGAATTCCACGCCCGCGCCGAGGCGTCCCATGAGCGCCTGGCCGCCTCGCTGGAGCAGACCCTGAAGACCGGCGTCAGCGACAACGCCCAAGCCGTCGTTGCCGCGCTGCAACCGGTGGTGACGACCACGATGGCCGGCCTCGCGCGCGAAACCGCATCGCTGCACACCCAGGTCAGCCAAGCGGTACAGCAGCAACTGGACGGGCTGTCGACCGGCATCGAGACAGTGACCAGCGCCGTCGCCGAGCACTGGACCGCCGCCGTGGCCGAGCAGCGGCAAGCCAACAACACCCTCGTCGCAGATCTGGGCGGCACGCTGGCACGCCAGCAAACCCTCAATGAACAGCTTGCGGCTCGCAACGAGCAGGCGCTCGCCACTGCCGCGACAAACTTCGATGATCGTGCCGGCGCGCTCGTCCACGTCCTGCAGCAGGCACATGCACAGCTGCAAACGCAGATGGAGTCGCGCGACCAGCACCGGCTGGCGCAATGGACCGACGCGTTCGGCGTCATGGTCGAAGAGCGCACCCGTCTGCTGGGCTCGCTTGAAACGCTGCTGAATGCCGTCAACCACGCCTCCACCGAGCAGTCCACCGCGGCGGCGCATGTCAGCGCCGGGGCGGTCGAAGTGGCCAGCCTCGGCGATGCCTTCGGCGCAGCAGTGCAGGTGTTCGGCACGTCGACCGACGCCCTGGCCGAGCGCCTGCAGCACATCGAGACCGCACTCGACAAGTCGATGAGCCGCAGCGACGAGCAACTGGCCTACTACGTCGCCCAGGCGCGGGAGGTGGTCGACCTGAGCCTGCTGTCGCAGAAGCAGATCATCGGCGAGCTGCAACACCTCGCCACCTCGCGCACAGCAGCCGAGGCGTAAACCGGATGAGCGACGAGATCGAACTGGATGACGAATCCACCTCGACCACCTGGGCCGCGTTTGGCGACCTGATGGCGGTGCTGCTGGGTGCCTTCGTGCTGATCCTGGCCGGCGTCATCGGCGTGCAGCTGCAGCTGTCCAACCAGCTGGACGAAGCGGTCAGGCAACGCCAGGCCGAAGCGCAACGGCTAAAGACCCTGGAGCAGGCCCTTGCCGCACCGTTGGCTACCGGTCGTGTCACCGTCATCAACGGCCGCATCGGGATCAGCGGCAGCGTGCTGTTCGCGCTCAACTCCGACCAGCTCCAGCCCAAAGGCCGCGACATCCTGCGGAGTATTGCCGCGCCGCTGTCGGACTACCTGCAATCGCGCGATGAGATCCTGATGGTGAGCGGCTTCACCGATGACCGGCCGGTGCTGGGCAGCAACCGCCGCTTCGCCGACAACCTGGAACTGTCCGCCGCGCGTGCCATGACCGTCACCCGCAGCCTGATCGCCGATGGCGTACCGGCCTCCTCGGTGTTCGCCGCCGCATTCGGGGCCGAGCAACCGGTCAGCTCCAACGCCGACGAAGCCGGGCGGGCGAGGAACCGCCGCGTGGAAATCGCCCCGATTCCCCGGTCCAACACGAGCTCCGCGCCCGATGCCGGATAAGGCGACCGACGTCCGCCCGCAGCTCAACGCCCGGCGCGAGCAGGGTGCCGACCACGCGGGCCCGGGAGAAAGCGCCGACGTCCCGGCACCCAGCCCGCTGCGCGCATTGCTCGACCATATCGACGCGACTCGCGGACCCGCCGAACCGCTTCCCCACCCGGACCACGCGGCAGCCCCGGCACCGCCGACCCACGCAGCGCTACCGGCATTGGCCGAGTTCCAGCAACTGTGGAATCGCGTCCGCACCGACAGCCAACTGCGCCGATCCCTGGCTGCGGTCCCCGAGGATGCCGGCCCACTGCATTCCAGCGCCCTGCTACACCGCGCGATGCGCCTGATGCACGACGCCTCACCGGGCTATCTGCAGCACTTCATCGGCTACGTCGATGCGCTGTCATGGATGGAGCAGCTGCAGGAGGATGGCGTGCTGGAACCACCCACCCCCGCCCGCAGCGGCAAGACGCGCCCGCGCAAACGCACGAAACCCCGGCGCACCTAGGGACGGTCCGGCATCGCCGCTCAGACCGGCTTTATTCCCCGCGCGACGGGATCGCAAGCCCACGCTGGACGGCCGGGCGCGCCAGTCCACGCTGCAACCAGGCATCGACATGGGCAAAGCCGTCATAGCCGACCAGCTCGCGCGCCTCGTAGAACGTGATCAGGTTGTTCACCCAGCCCAGGGTGGCGATGTCGGCGATGGTGTAGTCGTCACCCATCAGCCACGTACGGCCGTCGAGCCGCGCATCGAGCACGCCCAGCAGGCGTTTGGACTCGTCGACGTAGCGCTGCTTCGGACGCGGATCCTCGATGTCCTTGCCGCCGAACTTGTTGAAGAACCCGAGCTGGCCGAACATCGGCCCGATCGACGCCATCTGGAAGAACACCCACTGGATGGTTTCCCAACGCTGCGCCGGATCGGCCGGGATGAAGCGGCCGGTCTTGTCGGCCAGGTACAGCAGGATCGCACCGGACTCGAACAATCCCAGCGGCTGCCCGCCCGGCCCGTCCGGATCGATGATCGCGGGGATCTTGCCGTTGGGATTGAGCGACAGGAACCCGGGCGTGTGGCTCTCGTCCTGCATGATGTCGACCAGATGCGGCTCGTACGGCAGCCCGGTCTCCTCGAGCATGATCGAGGCCTTCACCCCGTTGGGCGTATTGAGCGAGTAAAGCTGGATGCGCTCGGGATGTTGCGCCGGCCAACGGCGGGTGATCGGGAAGGCGGACAGGTCGGGCACGGCGGCTCCTGGTCAATGTATGGAATGGCCCAGCTTAGGACGATCGGTCGGGATTGGCACAGCCCCGGATGGAACGGACGGTCGCCATGTCTGCGTCGGCATGACGATCCGGCAAAGTGGCCTGCCGGTACTGACGGGTGTCGATTTCCCGCCCCGTCGTTCGTCGTTTCACGACACCCCCCGCAAAGAAGGAGACACGACATGTCCTACATCGACGGCTTCGTCATCGCGGTTCCGACCGCGAACAAGCAGAAATTCATCGACCACGCCAAAACCGGCGATTCGGTGTTCATGGAATACGGCGCCACCCGCGTGGTCGAGTGCTGGGGCGACGACGTCCCGGCCGGCAAGCAGACCGACTTCCAGCGCGCGGTGCAGGGCAAGGAAGACGAGACGATCGTCTTCTCCTGGATCGAATGGCCCGACAAACCGACCCGCGACGCTGGCATGGAGAAGATGATGAAAGACCCGCGGATGGATCCAGAGACCAACCCGATGCCGTTCGACGGCGCGCGGATGATCTATGGCGGGTTCCAACCCGTTGTAGAGCTGGGTGGATCCGAAAATGCCAGATGATCAAAAGGTAAAAGGCCCCGCGTCCTACTTTCCGTCCATAGAGAAGAACTATGGCAAACCCATCAGTCACTGGCTGGCGGTGGTGGATGCGATGAAAGGCAAGAAGCACGGCGAAATGGTCGCCCTTCTCAAGTCGGAGCACGAGATGGGCCATGGGCACGCCAATGCGCTTGTTGCCTATCATCGTGCCCACGGCCAACAAGCCTGAGCAGCGATACCCGGAACACCGGCATCGCCAGCCATTTTTAGCGCCACCCCGGCCCCGAGGACCAATCCGATGCCATCCGACGGTGGGCGGATGATCTATGGCTTCTTCAGCTGCTTCTTCTTCGCTGATGCCAGTTGCCCGATGCTGCTGTCGGGCGCCGGCAGCTGTTCCGGCATGGTGCCGCCCAGCTCATCGATGGTCTGGCGTACTTTGTGCCCGACCTCGAAGTGCGTCCGGTTGGCCTCCGTACTACGTTACGCAGTCAAGCATGACCGGTACGTAGACCCCGGCTTGAAGATGAATCGGGCGCATCGACTGCCCAGGACCTTCACCTCGGATTGATCCGCGCGCGTGAATGCTCAACCGGTGATTCCACTAGCCCGGAGGATGTATGAAAAAGCTCACTGTTCTGACCTTGGCGCTGGCCGCCGCCTGCGCATCCACCGCTGCGATCGCACAGGACGCGCTGACCGAGCAGGACGTACGCGCGCAGCTCACGGCCGAGGGTTACACCAAGGTCAATGACGTGGAGTTCGAAGATGGCGTATGGAAGGCCGATGCGCGCAGCGCCGACGGCAACCGGACGGAGGTGCGGATCGACCCCGCGACCGGCAAAATCTACCCTGACACCCAGGTCGCGCAAATGAGCGAAGCCGACGTGCGCGCGCAGCTCGCGGCGGCCGGCTACGTCAACGTGCATGACGTCGACTACGAAGACGGCATCTGGAATGCCGAGGCCGACGATCCGCAGGGTATGGATGTCGAACTCAAGATCGATCCGGCCACCGGCGAGGTCATCGGCACCGCGAAGGATTGACGCACGTGGGAAACCCCAGGAGGTGACGGCGGGGCTGTCGGAAGTCGACAGCCCCGGGTCGCCCGATCAGTGTTGAGGTGCAACCCCCAGGTAGGCGCCGGCGATATCGAGCGTGGCCCACAGCTCTTTGCGCTCGATCGCGTACGAGCGGTCGAACAACTGCTCCGCCGTCGCGCGGTCACCCTCGAGCAGGTAGTAGGTGCCGACTTCGGCCAGGTCCTTCTCGTCCTTCGGGTTGTCGAGCAGGTAGCGGTCGAACAGCGGCCGTGCTTTCTCCCACTCGCCTGCTTCCTGGTAGACGCGGGCGATACGGAACACGTCGCTGTCCTCGTGCTTGCCAGTCAGCAGCGCGTCGAAGATCGCCTGCCCTTCTGCCTTGAACCCGCCGAGGTAATAAACCCGGCCCACCCCGATGCGCTCCCAGCTGCCGTTCTCGCCTGCCTGCGCGAGGGCGATGTCGAGCAGCGTATGCGCCGCTTCACGTGCATCCTTGTCGTGGTAGTCCGCCGGCGCTGGCTCGCGTTTCGCGCCGTAACCCACGCCCATGCCCATGACAAAAACCACGGCCACCGAGGCCGCTACGATCCACTTCTTCATTCCCCTTCCCCCTGATGTGATGACAGCGCCCCGTGGGCGCAATGAGTGCAACGGCATGATCGTACCGGAGCGGGTTGCGGCTTAATCGTCCCGGCCGAGCATCGGCAGCTTCAACCCCTGCTCTTTCGCACACACCTTCGCGATCTCATACCCCGCATCCGCATGCCGCATCACGCCGGTGGCCGGGTCGTTCCACAACACGCGCGCGATGCGCTTGTCGGCGGCCTCGGTGCCGTCGCAGACGATGACGATGCCGCTGTGCTGGCTGTAGCCCATGCCGACGCCACCGCCGTGGTGCAGGCTGACCCAGGTCGCGCCGCCGGCGACGTTGAGCATGGCGTTGAGCAGTGGCCAGTCAGACACGGCGTCGCTGCCGTCCATCATCGACTCGGTCTCGCGGTTGGGGCTGGCGACGGAGCCGCTGTCGAGGTGGTCTCGGCCAATCACGACCGGCGCTTTCAGCTCACCGTTGCGCACCATTTCGTTGAACGCCAGGCCGAGCTTGTCGCGCTGGCCAAGACCCACCCAGCAAATGCGCGCGGGCAAGCCCTGGAACTCGATCCGGTCGCGGGCCATGTCCAGCCAGTTGTGCAGGTGGGCGTCGTCGGGGATCAATTCCTTGACCTTGGCGTCGGTCTTGTAGATGTCTTCGGGGTCGCCGGACAGGGCCACCCAGCGGAACGGGCCGATGCCCTTGCAGAACAGCGGGCGCACGTAGGCGGGGACGAAACCGGGGAAGTCGAAGGCGTTGCTGCAGCCTTCGTCGAACGCCATCTGGCGGATGTTGTTGCCGTAGTCGAAGGTGGGGATACCCATCTTCTCGAACGCGAGCATCGCCTCGACGTGCACGCGCATCGATTGCTTGGCGGCATCGCGGACTTTCTCGGGGTGCTGCTTCTGCCCGGTGAGCCACTGCTCCAGGCTCCAGCCAATCGGCAGATAGCCGTGCACGGGGTCGTGGGCGCTGGTCTGGTCGGTGACGGCGTCGGGACGCACGCCGCGCTCAATCAGCTGCGGCAGGATCTCCGCGGCGTTGCCCAGCAACGCAATCGACTTGGCTTCGCCGGCGGCGGTGTACTTGGCGATGCGGGCCAGCGCGTCATCCAGGTCGCTCGCCTGCTCGTCGACGTAACGGGTCTTCAATCGCATGTCGATGCGGCTCTGCTGGCACTCGATGTTGAGGCTGCAGGCGCCGGCCAGGCTGGCCGCCAGCGGCTGCGCGCCGCCCATGCCGCCCAGGCCGGCGGTCAGGATCCAGCGACCGGTGAGATCGCCGCCGTAATGTTGGCGACCCATCTCGACGAAGGTCTCGTAGGTGCCTTGGACGATGCCCTGGCTGCCGATGTAGATCCAGCTGCCAGCGGTCATCTGGCCGTACATCATCAGGCCCTTCTTATCGAGCTCGTTGAAGTGCTCCCAGGTGGCCCAATGCGGCACCAGGTTGGAGTTGGCGATCAGCACGCGCGGGGCGTCGGCGTGGGTGCGGAAGATGCCGACCGGCTTGCCGGATTGCACCAGCAGGGTCTCGTCGTCTTCGAGGTTCCGCAGCGATTCCAGAATCGCGTCGTACGACTCCCAGTCGCGCGCGGCGCGGCCGATGCCGCCGTATACCACCAGTTCGGTCGGGTTCTCGGCGACCTCCGCGTCCAGGTTGTTCTGCAGCATCCGGTACGGCGCTTCGGTCAGCCACGACTTGCAGTTGAGCTGATTGCCACGCGGGGCACGGATGACACGGCTGGGGTCGACACGCGTGTGAGCAGCGGGGGTGGACATCGGCAACTTCCTGTACGAAGACGGAAAGTCCCATTATCGCACCGCACCCGACAGGCGGCCGGGCGCTGGCGCCGAGTAACGAAGTCCGTTTTTCTGCGTGCCGGGGTCAGCGGATGGCGGGGTCGAGCTTGCGCAGTGCATCGGCAAGATCCACCTCACCGGTGCGGCTCAGGTCGGAGCGGCTATAGACGCGGCCATTGGCATTCACGCAATCCTCCGGCTCCAGCGAGGCGACGCGCTTATGATCCATCTGCTCGTGATCTGCATCTGTGTCATCGGCACGCGCTACGCGCTTCGCACGCTCGGTTCTGCTCTGGACAATATGGCTGCCGGTATAACGCATGCAATTGTGGCGGGCATCACGCTCGCTCACTTCGGCCTGCGCCGCCACGGCTTGAGCGCTGGCAGGGACTGGCTCGCCGGCCTGTGCGACGCAGACCGGCAGGGCGATCAATACACTCAGGGCCAGGATTTTCATAACGTCACCACGAGGTTGCTGGAGGGGCTGAATCAGCCTTTACCCTACGCCCGCCGTGTTGTGTATGCGGTTATGGCACGACCCGTATTCATGGGGTTTTCAGCCTTTCGGCACTTCGAGTTGCAACATCGCGTCGCTAGGATTGACTCATGCATTCGATCAAATCGACGGCACGGACCGTCCTGCTCACTCTTTCTGCCCTGTCACTGGTGGCTTGCGGCACGTTCCCCGGCTCGCAGGCCACGCGTCCCGATGACCCGGCCATCGCTCCGCCAGCCACGGTCGTACTGGTCTCGATCGACGGCTTCCGCGCCGATTACCTGGAGCTGGGCATCACCCCGAACCTGACCCGGCTGGCAGGCGAAGGCGTGCAGGCGGAATGGATGACCCCGTCCTACCCCAGCCTGACCTTCCCGAACCATTACTCCATCGTCACCGGCCTGCGTCCGGATCATCACGGCATTGTCCACAACACCATGCACGACGCCGCGCTGGGGGATTTCAGCCTCGGCAATCGGGAAGCGGTCAGCGATGGACGCTGGTGGGAAGACGGCGAGCCGGTGTGGGTCGCGGCCGAGAACGCCGGGCTGCCGGCGGCAACGTTGTTCTGGCCCGGTAGCGAGGCGGCCATCACCGGCGTCCAGGCGACGCAATGGTTGCCGTTCGACGGGGACCTGGCGATGGACGTGCGCGTTGACACGGTGCTGGGCTGGCTGGCGAAGCCGGCATCCAGCCGGCCCCGTTTTGTCACGCTGTATTTCGAAGCCGTGGACAGCGCCGGCCACGGGCACGGGCCGGACTCGCCGGAAGTGCGTGCAGCGATCAGCGATGTCGACGCGGCGATCGGTCGATTACTGGACGGCCTGGCCGCGCGCGGGCTGGCGTCGCAGGTGAATCTTGTGGTGGTATCCGACCATGGCATGGCTGCGGTGGCACCGGACCATCACGTGGTGATCGAGGACATGGTGGACCCGGACGACGCGAAGATGGTGTCTGCGGGCCAGTCGGTTGGTTTCGCACCATTGCCCGGTCGCACCGCGATGGCCGAGGCCCGGTTGTTGAAGGAGCACGATCATTACCAGTGCTGGCGCAAGGCCGAGCTGCCGGCGCGCTGGCACTACGGCACCCACCCACGGATACCGGCGATCGTGTGCCAGATGGACGAAGGGTGGGATGCGCGTCGACGCGAATGGATCGCCAACCGCCCGCAGACGGACACCCGCGGCTCTCACGGATTCGACCCGGCACTGCCATCGATGCGGGCGATCTTCATCGCCCACGGCCCAGCATTCCGCGAACACGCCAAGGTGCCCGCGTTCGACAACGTCGACGTGTACCCGCTGCTGATGAAGCTGGTCGGGCTGGAGCCGGCGGCAAATGACGGCGATGACGACGCGATGAGCACGTTGAAGGTGGCCGCGCCGGCGCCGAAGTAAACCGATGCGGGGAGGCGGATGTCGCGGCATCATTGATGTCCGAATCCGGCGAGTCTGCGGCCGGTTCCGGTGCTAGCCTGCACCCATGTCCTCGCCCAATGCTGACGCAATTCCCACCGCCATCGCCGAAGCCCCAGGCACGCCTGACGTGCGGGTCTGCGAGCAGGCGCGGCTGAGCCGCGACGCGCGTTTCGACGGACTGTTCTTCACCGCCGTCACCAGCACCGGGATCTATTGCCGCCCGGTATGCCCGGCACCTGTCCCCAAGCGCGAAAACGTGAACTATTACCGCAGTGCCGCGGCGGCGGAATCCGCCGGGTTCCGGCCCTGCCTGCGCTGCCGGCCGGAATTATCCCCCGGTGACGACGGCTGGAACCGTGGCGATGCGACGGTGGCACGCGCGCTCAGACTGATCGAGCAGGGTGCGCTGGCCGATGCGCCGCTGGCGACGCTGGCCGGTCGCGTCGGTCTGGGCGAGCGGCAACTGCGGCGTTTGTTCGTCGAGCATCTGGGCGCCGCGCCGCTTGGGGTACACGCCACCCGGCGGCTGTTGTTCGCCAAACAGCTGTTGACCGAAACCACGCTGCCGGTCACCGAAGTCGCGATGGCGGCTGGGTTCGGCAGTCTGCGCCGCTTCAACACCACGTTCCGCGAGGCTTACCGGATGGCGCCACGCGAGCTGCGCAAGCTTCCGCGTGACAACGACAACCACAATGACAACCAGGTACTGACCTTGCGGCTGGGCTACCGCCCGCCCTACGATTTCGCGTCGATGCTGGCGTTCCTTGGCACCCGCGCGCTGCCCGGCGTGGAAGTGGTCGATGGCAACAGTTATGCACGGGTGATCGCGCCGCCCGACGACACCCCTCTGGCGCCGCCGGGCTGGCTGCGGATCAGCGCCTGGCCGGGTGGCGCCCACGCGCTGCGACTGCAGGTCCACGGCGTCGGTTCGACGCGGCTGCTGTCGATCGTCGCGCGACTGCGGCGGATGTTCGATCTGGACGCCGACCCGCAGACCATTGCCGCCACCTTGTCGGCCGATCCGAAGCTGCGGCCATTGCTGCAAAAACGTCCCGGCCTGCGTCTGCCCAGCGGCTGGGACGGCTTCGAGATCGCGGTGCGCGCGGTGCTCGGCCAGCAGGTCAGCGTGGCCGCGGCACGCACGCTGGCCACGCGATTGGCGCACCGGTACGGGCAGCCGCTGGACGCGCCGTTCGCGCCGGGTCTGGAGCACGTTTTCCCGACCGCCGAAGCATTGGCCGATGCCGACCTGTCTACGATCGGCGTTACCCGTGCACGGGCTGAAACGATCCGCAACCTGGCCCGCGCGCTGCTCGATGGCCGGGTTGACTTCCGCCCCGAACGCACGCTGGAGGATTTCGTCGCACGCTGGGTCGCGTTGCCGGGCATCGGGCCGTGGACCGCGCACTACATCGCGATGCGTGCGCTCGGCCACCCCGATTCGTTCCCCGCCGAGGACCTGATCCTGCGCCGCGTGGCCAGCGATGACGCGACGCCGCTGACCGCCCGCAACCTGCTCGCGCGCGCCGAGGCGTGGCGTCCCTGGCGCGCGTACTCGGTGATCCACCTGTGGCGCGACACCGTGCCCGAACCCGGAGCCCTCCCATGACCACCTACACCACTATCGACAGTCCGGTCGGCCCGCTGCTGCTGGCCGCCGACGACGACGGCCTGCGACTGGTCGAGTTCCAGCAATCGCGCCATCACATCAAGCGCACCGACGATTGGACGGAAGGCGAGCATGCGGTACTCGACGCAACGCATGCGCAACTGGACGAGTACTTCCGCGGCGAACGCGAGCGCTTCGACCTGCCGCTGGCACCGCGTGGCACGGAATTCCAACGTGAAGTCTGGTTCACCCTGGCGACGATTCCCTATGGCGAGACCGTCAGCTATGCGCAACTCGCCGGCCGCGTCGGCCGGCCAACGGCCATGCGTGCCGTCGGCGGCGCCAACGGCCGCAACCCGCTGCCGATCGTGCTGCCCTGCCACCGTGTGATCGGCGCTGACGGCAGCCTGACCGGCTTCGGCGGCGGCCTGCCGACCAAGCAATTCCTGCTTGAGTTGGAGGGGGTGCTGCCACGCGTCGACCTGTTTGCCTCCGCCTGACCCGACTTGTTCGATCGACTTGCTCGACCAGTCGGCTAATTGTCGGCGAGCATCCGCTCGATTTCGCTCCGGCAATGCGAAAGGATGGCGTCGGCATGGAAGTGGCGACCGTTCTCGACCACGCATCGGCCGTCCACCCAGGTCTCGCGCACCAGCGGGCGGTTGCCGGCAAACACCCATCGATCAATCGCGTCCTCGTCCCGGGCACCGATAAATTGCGGCGCGCCGACATCCAGCACCACCGCGTCGGCAAACTCACCCTCGGCCAGGCGACCGATCGCATGGCCGGTCGAGTCGGCGGCGCTGGCGACCGCGCCATGCACCAGGGTTTCACCCACGCTCGGGGACGCGCTGGTCACGGCGATATTGCGCCGCCGGGTGGACAACCTCTGGCCGTACTCCAGCCAGCGCAGTTCCTCGACCGGCGATACCGAGATGTTGGAGTCCGACCCGATGCCCCAACGGCCTCCGGCATCGATGTAGTCGGCCAGCCGGAACAGCCCGTCGCCGAGGTTCGCCTCGGTGGTCGGACACAGTGCAACGGTGGCGCCCGATTCGGCGATGCCGGCCAACTCGGCGTCGTCCAGGTGGGTCGCATGCACCAGGGTCCAGCGCCGGTCGACGCCTGCATGGTCGAGCAGCCATTGCACCGGCCGCGCGCCGCGCACCTGCAGGCACTCATCGACCTCCGCGGTCTGCTCGGCAATATGGATGTGGATGCGGCTGTCACCCGGCAATGCCGCGATGACCTCTTTCATCGCCTGCTCCGGCACCGCGCGCAGGCTGTGCAACGCGCAGCCGACCTTCAGCATGGAGTTCTGCTCGGTACGCAGGGTGTCCAGCAGTCGCAGGTAGCTTTCCACGTCGTGGCCAAACCGCTTCTGCCGTGCGTCGAGTGCGCGTCCGTCAAAGCCACCGGTCATGTACAGCACTGGCAGCAGGGTCATGCGGATGCCCACGTCGTGCGCGGCAGCGATCAACGCATGTGACATCGCCGCAGGGTCCGCATAGGGCTTGCCATCGGGCGCGTGGTGCAGGTAGTGGAACTCGCAAACGGTGGTGTAGCCCGCTTCCAGCATCTCGCTGTACAACTGCGCCGCCACCGCGTGCAGCGCTTCGGGCGTGAAGCGGCCGGCGAAGCGATACATCGCCTCGCGCCAGGTCCAGAACGAGTCGTCAGGGTTGGTCTGACGCTCGGCCATGCCCGCCATCGCGCGCTGGAACGCATGCGAATGCAGGTTGGCAACTCCCGGCAACACGCGCTGGTCGGTGGTACCGCCGTGTTGCCTGCGGGTGATGTGGCCGTGTATGTCGACGTCGAGCTTGACGCCATCCCGCCAACCATCGGGGTGCCAGATCCTGGCGTTTGGAATCGTTCTCATGCCCCGATTGTGGCGCGTCGACACGGATCTGGCGACCGCTGGCGGTCTCTTTACAATGGGGCCATGAGCACACATCACGCGACGCCGCACGCACGCCCCCGCCCCGATCACCACGCCGACTCCGACTCCCGATGGGATGGGCTGATGATTGGCGCCTCGTTGGCGACCTTGATGGGCGACACCGGTTACGGCGAGATCACCGACGGCGCACTGGGTTGGAAGGACGGTCTCATCACCTATGCCGGTGCGCGCAGCGAGCTGCCAGGCGAGCCATCGATGCTGGCCCGGGAGGTCGTCCAGGCCGATGGCTGGATCACCCCCGGCCTGGTCGATTGCCACACCCACCTGGTGTTTGCCGGTGACCGCGCGCGCGAGTTCGAGTTGCGCCTGCAGGGTGCCAGCTATCAGGAGATCGCCCAGGCAGGCGGCGGCATCCTGTCCACCGTGCGCGCGGTGCGAGCGGCTGACGAAGCCGAGCTGCTACGACAATCATTGCCGCGCGCGCGTGCGTTGCTGGCCGATGGCGCGACCACCGTGGAGATCAAGTCCGGCTACGGGCTGGACTTCGACAACGAACGCAAGATGCTGCGGGTCGCCCGGCAGATCGGCGACACCCTGGGCATCACCGTGCGCACCACCTATCTCGCCGCGCATGCATTGCCCCCGGAGTTCGAGGGCCGCGGCGATGACTACATCGACGCGGTGATCGAGTGGATGCCGCAGCTGCACGCCGAGGGACTGGTCGACGCGGTCGATGCATTCTGCGAAGGCATCGGTTTCAACCCGGAACAGACTCGCCGCGTGTTCAAGGCTGCGCGCGCGCTCGGCCTGCCGGTCAAGCTGCACGCCGACCAGCTGAGCGACCTGGGCGGTGCCGGACTGGTGGCCGAGTTCGGTGGCCTGTCGGCCGACCATATCGAACACAGCAGTGACGCCGGCATCCGTGCGATGGCGGATGCCGGGGCAGTCGCAGTGCTGCTGCCGGGCGCGTTCCATGTACTACGCGAAACCACCCTGCCCCCGCTGGATGCCCTTCGCGAACACGGCGTGGCCATGGCCGTCGCCACCGACTGCAACCCCGGCACCTCGCCGCTGATGTCGCTGCGCCAGGCGATGCAGCTGGCCTGTACCCACTTCCGGTTGACACCGGAGCAGGCACTACGCGGCGCCACCGTGCACGCGGCGCGCGCCTTGGGCCTGCACGATCGCGGCGTGCTGGAAGTCGGCGCCCGGGGGGACTTCGTGCAATGGCGGATCAACCATCCTTCCGAGCTGGGCTACTGGCTGGGTGGTGATCTGGCGCAAGCGGTCCATGTCGGCGGGATACGACTGACGTGACCGGCGGACTCGAGTCGCTTTCCAAGCCGCCCGGTTCCCTGTGATCCAAGCCCGCATGTCGTCCCTGATCCCTCCGTGGCACCCCTGGTTTGCCGAATCCGCGATCGTCCTGCGCCGCCGGCTGGCGTCGGTGTGGGTACCAGTAGCGCTGATCGGGTTGGGACTGGGGTTTGCCACCGCGCTGGGCGCCGGCTGGTCCCGCGCCAACGACACCTCTTTTGCCGCCGCAAGCCAGTCTCTGTTGACGCCACTGCTGAACTGGCCGCTGCTGTGCGCATCGATCGTCGGCATCGGCAGCTACGTGCTGGTCAACATGCGACTGCAGGCGGTTGCCGCGCAACTACGCGACGGATGGTGGGCGGCCATGCCCATCGACCCCCGCAGCCGGGTGATTACGCTGTGCATCGTCGCCGGCACCGTTACGGCCTTCTACTTGCTGGCTCTTGCGTTGGCCGTGGGCGCGCTCAGCGCGCTGGGTGCGCATGGCGATATCGGCTTCGTCAGCTGCAGCGCCGCACTGGCGGCCATCGTTGGCGCCGCGGCGGCGCTGGTCGTAGTGCTACGTCGACCACGCGCGGCCATTGCCGGGTTCGTTCACGTCCATGTCCGTACCCGCCGGGCATTTTTCAACACCGAGTGGTTGCAGGACCGTCAGTTGCCACACCTGTCCGACTGGCAGCGGCGCGAGGTGCGGCTCCGCTGGCGGACCGGCGCAAGCGCGATGCCGGTATGCGCGGCATTGCTGTTGCTCCCCGTGGGAGGATCACCGCTGGTCCTGTTGGGACTGCTGGTATTCGCGTTATCCGCCACCTGGCTTGGACTGGTGCTGCGTGCATCGGTTCGGATTGCGGCGTCGGCCGGCACCTTGTTGCGCGCAACCCCCGCAGGTCCATCGCGCCAACGTCGCGCGACGCGGCGTTATCCACTGTTCGCCTGTGCGTGTGCGTCGACATGCGGCGTGCTGGTTTCCGGGGCAGCGCACTCGTGGGCCTTGCTGGTCGGCTGGTCGGTGTTGGTCGTATTGGTGGCCATTCCCGCGCTACCGGCGGCGTGGCGATTGTTCCTGGATTCGAGAATCCATACACGATGACTCCATACACGATGACAAGCACGCCCTCCGACCGGTCGCAGGCCCTGCAGCTCAATCGGCTGTACTTTGGTTACCATCCGCGCCAGCCAGTCCTGCACGACATCAACCTGCAGCTTCCATGCGGCGAGTTCGTGGCCTTGATTGGCCCCAATGGCTCGGGCAAGAGCACCTTGCTGCAATGTCTGGTCGGCGCGCAGGCACCGACTACCGGCCAGGTGCTGGTCGACGGCATCGACATGGCCCTTGACCCTCGACGTGCGAAGTCGCGGCTCGGCTTCGCGGTCGACCCGACCCTTCTGCCGACGTTATTGACCGGCCGCGAAGCCCTGCGGCTGTTCTCCGGTGCGCGTGGACTGGACGGCATTCCGGTCGCAAGCATGCTGCTCGCCGACGCACTCAAGCTATCGCCGGTGCTCGACCGTCCCATTGGTCAGTACTCGCTGGGAACCCGGCAGAAGCTCGGCATCACCCTGGGCCTGCTCGGCGAACCGCCCTTGCTGGTGCTGGATGAACCGCTGAACGGACTGGACCCGCCAAGTGCTTGGACACTCAAGCTGCACCTGCAAAAGCTGACCCGCGAACACGGTACGACCGTACTGCTGGCAACTCACTCACTGGATGTCGCCGAGCGTTTCATCGACCGCGCCGTGCTGCTGGTGGACGGCCGTCTGCATTGCGATTGGGACGGTCACGCCTTGGCGGCAATCCGCAACGATCCGGCCCAGTCCCTGGAGCAGGCGATGGTGGCGGCACTTGCATGAGCCCCCGCCAGCCACTACCCAGCCATGAAAAAGCCCCGCAATGCGGGGCTTTTCAGTCACAACGGCAATACGCCGATGCTTATTGGCTTGATACACGGTCACCGCCGTCATTCAGTCCCGCAGCGTCTCCGGCGTGACCGACCCGGTGACCTTGCCTTCGGCATCCAGGAATTCGATCGAGGCGCCGCCGTTCGGCGCCACCTTCAGGCGCAGTCGAGTATTGCCAGACGCGTCCATGAGGTTAAGCACCGACTCCTGGTCACCATTGCGGCCCGCGAACAGGCGGTTGGCACCGTAGTAATTGTCGGCTCGACGCTCGTTCATCAGCGCCTCGCGCTCGGCCTCGGGCATTGCGTCCAGCATCGCGCGCGCCTTGATGTCTTGCAGGAGCGGGCGGTCGGGACGATCGCTCACGGTCAATCCGCTGCGCCGGCGTCCACCCGATTCGATGTTGTTGAGCGTGACTACCTGGTCCTGTTCGTACTGGTCCATGCTCAGGTGGACACCGTGACTGACCTCGCCATCGGCGTCCTTGCTTCCCGCAAAGACCAGTCCACCGTTCTCGGTGCCTTCATCGTTGAAGAACAGCATTCCGGCGACCTCGCGCTCATGCGGATACTGTTTTCCATCAATGAACAGCCCCGGGAACCGGTCCATATTCGAGATCGTCATTCGCAGCGTTCCATCGGGTTCGCGCACGTTGATGCGCTGCACGTCGATCACGTCGAACTTCTCGCTGCGGATCGAAGTGGCACCGCTGAGCACGATGGCACCGAAGGCTACGGTGAGTACACCGGAATAGATGGCGAGGTACTTCTGGCTGGCATTCGACATGGGGTCTGCGTTCCGTTTGACGTCCACCGAACCTAACCCCTCGGTGTCCGTGGCTTCCCGTGTATATCGTCATGGGTCCGGTGCCGTGCCATGAAAAAGCCCCGCAATGCGGGGCTTTTCAGTCACAACGGCAATACGCCGATGCTTACTCCTTGGAGACGGTCTTCTTGGCCACGACTTTCTTCGTTGCGGCCTTGCTGACAGCCTTGCTGGCAGCGGACTTCTTCACCACTGGCGCGGCGGCGGTGCCGGTGGCCTTGGTTACGGCCGAGCGGGAGTTGCCGTAGCTGGAGTTGAAGCGCTTGCCCTTGGCGGTTTTACGGTCGCCCTTGCCCATGATGTTGCTCCCGGATGTATAGATGGAAAACTAGCGATAAACCCGCCCATGAGGCGCGGGCGCCGGCGTGGAGCACCAGGGCCGCACGTGGCGCGGGAAGCTGCGTAGGGTAACACGCCGATTATCGCCAGCGAACCGTCAATGCGCGCAGCTGGCGTCGTGGACGTGACCGTGGTTCAGCCGCAGATTGGCCACATGTGCCAACCCGACCAGGGTACCGCCAAAGGTCATTGCGATCGCGTGCGGGACCAGGCTGTGGTGCAGCGGCGCGTACAACACCGCCAGCCACAGCACCAGCAAGCCGGGGATCAACAACCCCAACGCACGGACGACGCCATGGCGTCGATAACCCTGGATCAGGCTGAACAGCCCCAACAATGTTGCAAAGACCACGAATGCCTGTTCAAAGCGGTCGTTGCCCATGCTGATCAGCCCCAACGCGGGCAACAAGGCGATCACCACAGGCAACAGTGCGCAATGGATGGCACACAGGATTGAGCCGTAAGCGCCGAGGCGATCGAGAATGCGGCGGGTTTGTGGAGACATGGGGACCGTGACCTATGGGGGATGAGTTCGTATTGTTATAATATAACATTACGGATCCCCGTCCACGCCACTGTAGCCGATTCTTATGCCCAAACGCTCATTTCCTCGTCATTTGCCACTGGTTGCCGCACTGGCCATCGCCCTGCCAGCGTTCGCCGCCGAGCCGCCAAGCGTGCCCGCCCACGACCACCAGCCGACCGACCTGACCGCCGTGAAAGTGCGCGCCAACCTGCTGCCCGCCACTGCCGAGGATCTGGTTCACCCCGTGGAGATATTGGCCGGTGAGCGACTCGATGCCGCCAAGGCCAACTCTTTGGGGGAAACGGTGAATAAGCTCCCAGGCGTGCAGTCGTCCTACTTTGGGCCCGGCGTCGGCCGGCCGATCATCCGCGGCTTCGATGGCGCCCGGGTCCAGGTCCTCAGTGATGGGCTTGGCGCTGGCGATGTGTCGACCCTCAGTGCCGATCATGCCGTCAGTATCGAGCCATTCCTCGCCGAGCAGATCGAAGTCCTGAAAGGCCCTTCCACCCTGCTTTACGGTAGCGGCGCCATCGGCGGGGCGGTCAATGTGATCGACGGCCGCATCCCCGAAACGGTCACCACCGCACCGCTGCAGGGCCGCGCCGAACTGCGCGCCGGCAGCGTCAACGACGAGAAGACCGGGATGCTGCGGCTGGATGGCACGTCGGCATCGGGAAATCTGGTGTTTCATGTCGACGCGCTGCATCGCGAGACCGGCGACTACGACATTCCCGGTTTCCCCGAAAGTGCGCGCCATCTCGCCGAGGAAGGCGAAATCCCGGACCCGTCCACTGCCGGCACCCTGCCCAACAGCGCCGTACGTACTGACAGCGGCGCATTGGGCGTGTCATGGATCGGTGAGCGCGGCTTCATCGGTATCGGCCACTCGTTGTTCAACACGCGCTACGGCGTGCCGGGCCATTCCCATGGTGGCGATGACGGTCATGACCACGCGCATGACGGGGATGAGCACGGCGAAGATGCCGTCCGCATCGTCATGGACCAGCGCCGCTCGGAGCTGCGTGCCGGCCTGGACGACGTCGGCGTGTTCGAGTCGTTGCGGCTGAAGTTCGCCGATACCGAGTACACCCATACCGAATTCGAAGGCCACGATGTCGGCACGGTATTCGACAACACCAGCAAGGAAGCACGCCTGGAGGTGGTACACAAGCCATGGGGCGCATGGCGTGGCGCGTTCGGAGTGCAGCTGTCGGAGCGCGACTTCAACGCGGTAGGCGCGGAGGCATTCGTGCCGGCCACCGAGGGTCGCGACACCGGGCTGTTCTGGATCGGCGAGCGCAACTTCGGCCCGGTCAAGCTGGAGCTTGGTGCCCGCCACGACCGCAACCGGATTGATTCCGCCGCGCAGGCCCTGGCGCCGCAACGGCACACCTCTCGTAAGTTCGAGGCCCAAAGCGCGTCGGCGGCGGTGAAGTGGGAGGTCAACGACGCGTTCCACCTGTCGCTGGGCCTGGATCGCGCGCAACGCGTACCAACCGCCGAGGAGCTCTACTCCAACGGCTTGCACGTGGCGACCGGCACGATCGAGATCGGCGATCACAACCTGGAGGTGGAAACCGCGAACCGGCTCGAGCTCGGCTTCCGCTGGCACGGCGAACGCGTGCAGTTGGGCATGGCCGCCTACACAATCAAGTACGACGACTTCATCTACCTGACCACGCTGGAGTCGCTACGCGATCCGGGCACGACGCTGACCGATGGCGGCACCACCGTCCACCTGTGGAACCAGGCCAATGCGCGCTTCCACGGCATGGAGGCCGAAGCGACGATCATGCTGGCCGACAACGTCAGCGGTGCGTGGGACCTTCGCGTGTTTGGTGACATCGTGCGTGGCGAGTTGGACGAGGGCGGCAGCCGCGACGTCGATCTGCGCGTATTCCACGGCGAGCACGCCCATGGGCACTCCGCCCGGATCGCACTGGACGGCAACCTGCCGCGCATCGCCCCGGCCCGCGTCGGCAGCGAGCTTCGCTGGGACCAAGGACCGTGGCGCGCCTCCGTGGGTGCCGTGCGTTACATGAAGCAGGACCACGTGGCGGCGGATGAAACCGTCACGCCGGGCTACACCCTGGTCGACGCGCACCTGGCCTGGCACGTGGACACCGCGCATGGCAACGCATGGGAGATCTTCCTGGACGGCAGCAACCTGCTCGACGAGGAAGCACGCCCGCACACCTCGTTCCTGAAGGACCTGTCACCGCTGCCCGGCCGAGGCATCGCGTTTGGCGTGCGCGCGTTCTTCTGAACGCAGCTACGCCGCTTCCCTGGCGCATTGGGCGCACAGACCGTGGACTTCCAGGGTCTGTGCGCGGGGCAGGAAGCCCAGGGCACGGGCGCGCTTCTCCAATGCCTCCACGATGGAATCGTCTTCCAACTCGGTGGCGGACTGGCACGTGTCGCAGATCAGGAATGGCACCGCGTGCTGCTCACCGCCGGGGTGGTGGCAGCCGACGAACGCGTTGATCGAGGACAGCTTGTGGATGAAGCCGTGCTCGAGCAAGAAATCCAACGCACGATAGACCGTCGGCGGTGCGGCGGCGTCATGGGTCACCTTCATCTGGTCGAGCAGCTCGTAGGCCTTCATGGGCCGGCCGGCGTCGGCGATCAGGCGCAACGCGCTGGCCCGCAGCGGCGTCAAACGCAGGTTGCGTTGCTCGCAGACACGCTCGACTTCGCGCACGAAGGCATCGCCATCGTGGACGTGGTGTTTCGGATCGGTGCAGGCGTGGGCGCGGGTCATGGCCAGGACCTCATATGACCTTTCGTTGTTGCATGATCTAGGTCTCGACCGCCACTTTATCAAGGGCCGCATCGATCCGCTTCAGCGCCTCGACCTGTCCCGCCAGGTACACGGTGTGCGAGATATCCGGGCTGACCTGGGTGCCGGTGATCGCCACCCGTAGCGGCTGGGCAACCTTGCCCATGCCCAGCTCCAATGCGGCAGCGGTCTCGTGCAGGGCGACGCCAACATTGTCGGCGGTCCATTCCGGCAACGCGGCGAGCCGCTCACGCGCACCGGCAAGCGGTGCACGTGCCGCCGGCTTGAGGTGTTTGGCGACTGCGGCTTCGTCGTATTCGAGCAGCGGACCAAACCAGACCGCGGCGCGCTCGGCCATCTCCTTCAGGGTTTGCACGCGGTCACGCAGGGCCACCACGATATCGGCCGCCGCTGGCCCTTTGTCCAGGTCGAACCCCTGTCGTTGCAGGTGCCATTGCAGGTGCTTGCCGACGGCCACCGGATCGTCGCTCTTGAGGTATTGCTGGTTGAGCCAGCCCAGCTTGGCCGGATCCAGCCGTGCGGGCTTGGAGTGGACATCCTTGAGATCGAACAGCGATTTCATCTCATCGATCGAGAAGATCTCCTGGTCGCCGTGCGACCAACCCAGCCGCGCCAGATAGTTGAGCAACGCGTGCGGCAGGTAGCCGGCGTCGCGATACTCGATGACATCCGCCGCGCCGGTGCGCTTGGACAGCTTGGCGCCTTCCGGATCCAGGATCATCGGCAGGTGCGCGAAGTGCGGCACGGTCGCACCCAGGGCCTGGTAGATGTTGATCTGGCGCGGGGTGTTGTTGACGTGGTCGTCGCCGCGCACGACATCGGTGATGCCCATGTCGAGATCGTCGACCACCACGGCGAAGTTGTAGGTCGCGTAACCGTCCGGACGGAAGATCACCAGGTCATCCAACTCGGTGTTGCTGATCTCGATCCGGCCCTTGACCTTGTCATCCCAGGCGACCACGCCATCGCGCGGATTCCTGAAGCGGATTACCCGGTTGGGATCCTCGCGGTACCCCGCGTCCTGGTCGCGGTAGGCGCCGTTGTAGCGCGGCTTCTCGTTGGCAGCGACCAGGGCCTCGCGCATGGCCTCCAGCTCGGCCTTGGTCTCGTAGGCGTAATACGCATGACCGGAGGCGACCAGTTGTTCGGCCACCTCGCGGTAACGCTCCAGCCGATGGGTCTGGTAGATCGGGCCTTCATCAAAATCCAGTCCCAGCCACTGCATCGCTTGCAGGATCGCGTCGATTGCCTCCTGGGTGCTGCGCTCGCGATCGGTGTCCTCGATCCGCAAAATGAACTCGCCACCGCGACGACGCGCCTCCAGCCAGCAGTACAACGCAGTACGTGCCCCGCCGATGTGCAGGTAACCAGTCGGGCTGGGGGCGAAGCGGGTGCGGCAGCTCATGCGGGGCAACTCCAGGGGGAAGTCCGTCGATTTTAGCCGCTGCTGCTGCCGACCGTGCGGGACGGACGGTTTCGCCCCCTACAATGCCGCAATGACCACGCTCTTCATCTCCGATCTCCACCTCGACGCCGAGCGACCGCAGATCACCGATCTGTTCGGCCGGTTCCTGCGCGAGGAAGCCGCCGGCGCGGACGCGCTGTATATCCTTGGCGACCTGTTTGAAGCGTGGGTCGGTGACGACGATCCGTCCGAAACCGGTGCCTTCGTCGCCCGCGAGCTGCACGCGGTGAGCGCGGCGGGAACGCCGGTGGCGTTCATGCATGGCAATCGCGATTTCCTGCTTGGCAACGACTATGCCCGTCGCGCCGGGATGAGGATCCTGCCCGACCCCAGCGTGGTGGTGCTGTACGGCCGCCCCACCCTGCTGCTGCATGGCGACACCCTGTGCACCGATGATCTCGCCTACCAGCAGTTCCGCGCCCAGACCCGCAACCCGGCGTGGCAGGCGCAATTCCTGTCCCAGCCTTTGCCCGCCCGCCTGGCATTCGCGCAGCAGGCGCGAGCGGCCAGCAAGGCGCACCAGTCAGGGCTTAAGTCGGAAGGGACGATGGAGACCATCACCGACGTCGCGCCGGCGACGGTCGCGGAAACCTTCGCCCGCTTCGGCATCGACACGATGATCCACGGCCACACTCATCGGCCGGCGGTGCACTCAAGTGGGGTTGCCGGCCGCGCCTGCGAGCGGATCGTGCTGGGCGACTGGTATGAACAAGGCTCGGTGCTGCGCGTGACCCGCGAAGGCCACGCGCTGGAATCGCTGGGATAACCCGAATCGGGACACTGGACACAGTGCTACGAAACCAGGGATACGAACCAGGACCGATGCCTCAGCGCAATGGGACGACATCGGCGTCACGGGTCATTCGGAAGTCGCGCCTGCGCAGCCGGTCATTTCCATGCCGTCGTAGCGGAACGTGGACGTGTATTCGAACATCTCACCCGACATCGAGTCCTGGCACTGCCCGCCCGTGACGTCCAGGACGAAGGCCTTACCACCGTCGATGCCGTTGAAGGTGACTCCTGCGGCGTGGTCACTGCGCTCGGCCGTCAGTCGCTTGCCCGGCTGCATCTCGGGCGTGGTGTAAGTCAGGGTGTCGCCATCGACCTTTACCGACCAGAATGGCTCGTTGCCATGTGCGTGCAACCGGGTGATCGGCTGGTCTGGTTCATTCACCGCCGGCGCGTCGATGGCGGCATCCGCGGAGCTGACGGCGACCGGCGTGGTGTCCGTCGGGGTCGGCGATTGAGGTTGGCAGGCCAGCAGGGCGGCCGCCGTGCAGGCGGAGATCGACAGCAACAACAGCGGGCGAATCTTAATCATGGAGGGTTTCCGTTGGTCAGCCAGAGCGACCCCGGAAACTAGCAGGTCCCGATCAACGCCCAGTGACTGCGGCCCGGTTTTCCACCGCGTCCAGCAACATCGCCAACTCTTCCTCGTCAAATCCCGCCTCGCTGCGCGCCTGCAGGTTGAACGGCCCGTACAGGACATCGCGGGCATATTCACTCAGCAGCTGGCGGAACTTCGGTGCCGGTGCGACTCCGGCGCGCGCGCAATACCAGCGGAACCAGCGCGAGCCGGCGGCCACGTGGGCGACCTCTTCGCGCAGGATCACCTCCAGGATGGCAACGGTGGCGTGGTCACCCAGCCCGCGCAGCTTGTCGATCATGCCCGGGGTCACGTCCAGCCCCCGCGCCTCCAGCACCCGCGGCACCAACGCCATCCGGGTCAGGCCGTCATGCGCGGTCTTCACTGCCATTTCCCACAAGCCGTTGTGGGCGTCGAAGTCGCCGTAGTCGTAACCCAGCTCCTGCAGGCGATTGCGCAGCAGCGTGAAATGCCGCGCCTCGTCCACCGCCACGCCGACCCAGTCCGCGTAGAACGCCGGCGGCAGTCCGCGGAACCGATACACCGCGTCCCATGCCAGATCGATGGCATTGAACTCGATGTGCGCGATGGCATGGATGAATGCCGCGCGCCCCGCGTCCGTGCCGAAGCCGCGTTTGGGCAACTGGCGCGGCGACACCAGCGCCGGCCGCACCGGGCGTCCGGGCATGCCGATCGGCATTGGCGGCGGCGGCGATGACGGAATCAGCAACGTCCCACACCGAAAGGCTTCGCCTGCCGCCACGGTCGCGGCGACCTTGTCGTGCGCCGTGGCCGCATCCAGGCAGCCACGCGCCGCCTGGAACAGGTCGTGCGAGGCCACGCTAGCGGTCACGAAGCCCGGCGCGTGGTCTTCGCCTCATCCGAGCGCAGGCGTTTGACCCGCTCGAAATAGTCGGCCTCGGTGCCGGTCACGTAGTCGCCGTCGAAGCACGAGGAGTCGAAATTTTCCAGCCGGTGCTTCGGCCCCGAAACCGCGTCCTCAAGATCGGCCAGGTCCTGGTAAATCAACCAGTCACAGCCCAGCAGTTTTTGGATCTCGTCCTCGGAGCGCTGATGGGCGATCAGCTCCTCGCGAGTCGGCATGTCGATGCCGTAGATATTGGGGTGGCGCACCGGCGGCGCTGCCGAAGCCAGGTAGACCTTGCGCGCACCCGCGTCCCGCGCCATCTGGACGATCTGGCGCGAGGTGGTACCACGCACGATCGAATCGTCGACCAGCAACACAACCCGGTTGCGGAACTCCAGCGGGATCGGGTTGAGCTTGCGGCGCACCGACCTGGCACGCTGCTCCTGACCCGGCATGATGAAGGTACGGCCGACGTAACGGTTCTTGATGAAGCCTTCGCGGTACTTCACCCCCATCACGTTGGCCACTTCCAACGCCGCGTCACGGGAGGAATCGGGGATCGGTATTACCGTGTCGATGTCATGGTCCGGTCGCAGGCGCAGGATCTTCTCGCCCAGCTTCTGGCCCATCCGCATCCGTGCCTTGTGCACCGAAATGTCGTCGATCATCGAGTCGGGCCGGGCGAAATACACGTACTCGAAGATGCACGGCGTATGCACGCCGGGGGCCACGCATTGACGGGCATGCAGTGCGCCGTCAGCGGTGATCACCACCGCTTCGCCGGGCAACACGTCGCGCACCCGCTGGAAACCGGTCAGGTCGAACGCCACCGACTCGGACGCCACCGCGTACTCATCGCCATTGACGCCGGTGCGTTTGCCCAGCACCAGTGGCCGGATGCCGTTGGGGTCGCGGAAGGCCACCAGCCCCAAGCCCAGCACGACCGCGACCACCGCGTATCCACCGACGCAACGCCGGTACACCCCGGTGACCGCCTTGAACGCGGTTTCCGGTGAGGGCGCCTCGCCGTTACCCAGCTCATGCGCAAACACGTTCAACAACACTTCCGAGTCGGACTCGGTGTTGACGTTGCGGCGGTCCTGCTGGAAGACCTCCCGGCGCAGGTCATCGGCATTGATCAGGTTGCCGTTATGCGCCAGCGCGATGCCATAAGGGGAATTGACGTAGAAAGGCTGGGCTTCGTCATCCCCCTCGCTTCCCGCGGTCGGGTAGCGGCAATGGCCGATGCCGACGTGACCGACCAGGCGTCGCATCGAGACGTCGTCGAGCACGTCGCTGACCAGCCCGCTGCCCTTGCGCAACCGAAGGTGCCGGCCATCGGCGACGGCGATGCCGGCCGCGTCCTGGCCACGATGCTGGAGCACCATCAGTCCGTCGTAAAGCTGAGCCGCGACGTCGTTGTGGCCGACGATTCCGATAATGCCGCACATGGCTGTGAGTCCTGGTTGCTGGGGTTTTGTTGCGAAAGACAGAAGTTCTGGCGAGAGCGAAAGGTTGCCCTGAATTATCCCGGGTCGTCCGCCGGTCCAGGCAAGACCGGCGTTGGCAGCGCCGGCAGTGCCTGCATCCGGTCCGGGGAAATCAATGCCGGCGCGTCCGAGTCGCCGCGCAGGTCCACCTGGCTGGCGACCCATTGCGGCAACCAGGCCTGCATCATTTGCGCGCCCGGCACGAACACCGGCACCAGCTGGGAATCCTGCCACGACTTCTCGCGGGGCAACTCGGTCAGCCCGAGCAGCAGCAGCAGCGCGCAAGCGATAAACGCCCCGCGCGCGATGCCCAGCAGCAGGCCCAGCATCCGGTCCGGTCCCGACAGGCCGACGGAATGGATCATTTTGCGCACCGCCCAGCCCACCAGTCCAACCACCAGCAACACCACGATGAACGCCAGCGCATAGCCGGCAAACAAGTGGCCAGCGCCTGGTTCACCATCGCGAGCCAACATCAACGCGACTTGCGCGCCGAACTGGAATGCCGCCCAACCCGCCAGCACCCACGCCGCCAGCGACGCCAATACGCCAATCAGGCCCCGCATCAGGCCCAATAGCGCGGACACGCCAACAATTGCCAGCAACACCCAGTCGATTGGACTCATCGCAGCAACCACTCAGCCCTCACGGGTGTGAATGGACGAAACCGGTGATGCCCAGCTTGGCTGCCGCCTGCGCCCTGAGCTTCTCGGCCGCGGCGCGATCGGCCACCGGTCCGACCTGTACCCGGTTCAACGGGCCCTTGTCGGTCGTGACGGTTTCGACAAAGGCACTCAAACCCAGCGCGCGCGCGCGATCACGCAACTTGGTGGCATCCGCGTGGCTGGCAAATGCCCCCAACTGGACGGCAAAGCCCACCGCGCTGGCGGCTGGGGTGGGATCTGCGGGGGTAGGATCTGCGGGCTTGGCGGCGGCAACCGGTTTTGTCGCAGCCGGTTCAGGTGAAGCAGGCTTGGCGGCGGGTTTGCTGGCTACCGGGATAGGTTCTTCAGCCGGCGGTGGCGCCGGCTTCGAAGCAACTGGCCCGGTCGCGGCGATCGGCTTTTTTTCCGCTTCGGCGGCATCGGCGTTCAATACGACCACTTTGGAGCCGACGTCGTCACGCACACGCGAGGCACCCAGGCGGCCAGCCTCGGCGGCGGCGCGTGACTGGTACGGTCCGACTCGCACCCGGTACAGCGTGCGATCACCGGTGGTCGTGGTCTCCTGGTAGCCCGGCAGCTGTGCGTTGCGCAGCGCCTCTACAACCCGCTTGGCGTCGCCAGCGCTGGCATAGCTGCCAAAGCTGACGGCGTAATTACCGTTCGCGGCCGGTGCGGCATCGACGGTGCCGCTGTCAGCGGGCCCGGTATCTGGCGCCCGGGTATCCACCGTCGGCAAGTTGCCGCCATCGGCAGGGTCCACCGGACGGGCACCCAGCCCGGTCACGCTGGAACCATCGGCAGCCGCGGGCGTGACCAACGGCAGCTCGCGGGTTTCGAACTCGCCCTCGGGCGCATTCGGCATCTCCAGCGGAACATCGGACACGCCGCTCTCTGGCGCCGGGCCCTTGATCAGCATCGGCAGAAAGATTACGGCGATCGCGACCAGCACGGCGGCGCCGATCAGGCGCTGTTTCAAGGCAGGTTCCATCGGATCTCGCAAGCAACGAAGTGAAGAGCCCGGCCGATTATACGCGTGTGCCGCCAGGCAGCCGTGCGCGTTGGCCGGTGGTGTTCAGACTGGTGCGGTGGCGGTCGGGTCCAAGGCGGCCAACGCCGCCGCTGCGGTATGGAACGAACCGAATATCAGTATCCGGTCACCCGCTCGTGCCTGGTTGCGAGCGGCGGAAATAGCGTCCGGAACACTGGCGTGGCGGCTGCCCGAGGCGGCCTCGGTGCCCACCAGGCGCGCGGCGAAATCCTCCACCGCGATCCCGCGTGGAGCCTGCTCGACCAGCCCGGCCAAGTGCCAGTGATCAATCACTTCGGCCAATGCCCCGACCACCGCAATCACGTCCTTGTCGGCCAACGCGGCATACACCGCGTGGGTGGCGGCGGCGGCCGCCAGCGGCGCGGCGCGCAACCACCCGGCCAGCTCGCGCGCTGCCTGCGGGTTGTGGCCGACATCGACCACCAGCTCCACGCCGTCGCGTTCAAAACGTTGCAGGCGGCCGGGAAGGTCTGCGGTTTCCACACCACGGATCATCGCGGCCGCCGATGGCGGCGACTCCAGCGCGCGCAACGCTGCGATCGCGACGGCCGCATTGCGCAGTTGCACCGCGGCCGCCATCCGCGGCAATGGCAAGTCGATTCGACAGCCCACTTCGCGCCAGCGCCAATGCCCGGGCGGCACGGTGTCGGCATCAGCCGCATCGACTGCAGCATCATCATCAGCCGGATCAGTGCTGGCGACGTCAACGAAAAAGTCGCAACCGATCCGGATCGTCGAGGCGCCGATCGCATACGCGTGGCGCAGCACGCTGGACGGTGGATCGTCATCGCCCAGCACCAGCGGTTTCCATCCGCGGGCAATCCCGGCCTTCTCGCGGCCGATCGTCTCGCGGTCATTGCCCAGGTAGTCCTGGTGGTCCAGGTCCACGGTGGTGATGACCGCCACGTCGGGGTCGACGATGTTGGTCGCATCCAGCCGTCCGCCCAGGCCCACCTCGAGGATCGCCAGGTCCAGCCCGGCTCGCTCGAACAGCCACAGCGCTGCCAACGTGCCGTACTCGAAATACGTCAGCAATACCTCGCCACGGGCGGCCTCGATCGCCTCGAACGCCGCGACGATGTCGGCATCGCTGGCCAAGGCTCCGTCGATGCGTACCCGCTCGTTGTAGCGCCACAGGTGCGGTGACGTGTAGCTACCTACCTTCCAGTCCGCGGCGCGTGCAATCGCCTCGATGAATGCAACGGTCGAGCCCTTGCCGTTGGTGCCGCCCACGGTGATGACCTCGCGCGCTGGCCGCCCCAGACCCAACTGGCCGGCAACCTGCTGCACACGCTCCAGGCCCATGTCGATCGACTTGGGATGCAGACGCTCGATCCGCTCGAGCCATTGGGTCAGGTTCATTGCCGCGGGTCGCAAGACGGGGTGGGCATGGCCCGGGATGGACATGATCCGCGCTTACAGCGCGCGATGCACGGCCTCACCGAACAGCGCGGTGTGGTGGCTGCAATCGTTCAGGCGGACCACGTCGAGATGTTCGATATCCGGACCTTCCAGCAGGTTCAACGTGGTCGGTGCCTGGCGAAAACCCCATAGCCGGCGCAGCGGAATGGCCAGCACGTGGCATAGCAGGACCCGATTGACCGCATCGTGGGCGACCACCAACAGGGTGTCGTCGTCGCCCAGGCCATCGCCCGCGCGGAGCAGCGCACGCCAGGCGCGGTCGAATACGTGCTGCAGTGACTCGCCCTGCGGCATCAGCACCTCGTGCGGGGCGTCCCGCCATGCCCGTAACCGGTCGGGATCACGCTCGCCGATCTCGCTGGCCAGCAATCCTTCCCAGGTCCCGTGAGCGATCTCGCTGAAGTCCGGGTCGATCGCCAACATCCCGGTGCGATCACCGAGCGCCAACTCGGCGGTGCGCCGGGCGCGTGACAACGGCGAGGCCACCGCGCGGGTGATGGACACCTCGCGCAGCCGCTCGCCCAACGCGCGGGCCTGGCTCTCCCCGATCTCCGACAGGGGAATATCGGCCTGACCTTGGTAGCGGCCTTCCGCGTTCCAGCGCGTTTCCCCGTGGCGGGCAAGCAGGATCTTCATGGCGTCTGGTTGACCACTTTGTCCACTACTTTGTCCACTACCTGCTCGGGCACGCCCAGTTCCTGCAATACCTGTGGCGCCGGGAATACTTCCTGCATGATCCAGCGCAGATAGCGGCCGTCGACGGCGATCACCCGGGTCATGGCCGGATCGAACACCCAGTTGGAGCTGACGCTCTCCCAGTTCATGTCGAACACCAAACCGACCAACTCACCGCGCGCGTCTATTACCGGCGAGCCGGAATTGCCACCAGTGATGTCGAGGTCAGCCATGAAGTTGACCGGCACCGTACCAAGCTCGTCACTGGCCAGACCGCCATGGTTCTTCGCCGCGATCGCATCGAGCTGCGCCTGCGGGGCATTGAACGGCTCCACACCGGTAGCCTTGGCGGCCACCTGTTCCAGGGTCGTGAACGGCGGCAGGCGGGTGCCATCGGGCTTGGTGTAGCCCTGCACGTTGCCGAAGGTGATGCGCAGCGATGAGTTCGCATCCGGATATACCGATTCGCCCTGGGCCGCCTTGTAGTCGGCCACCGCCTGCAGGTACGCCGGTCGCGCCAACAGCGAATCGCCATCACGGGTCTCGGCCTGCTTCTCGCTGGCCAGTATTGCCGGCATGACCGCCACCGCCAGCTGCAAGGCCGGGTCGTCACTTGCCTCGATAGTGGCGCGGTCGGCCTTCACCAACGCCAGGCGCGTGTCCAGGTCGCCCAGTTTGGTCTTTGCCAGCCGGTCCAGTGCCGCTTGTACCGCCGCCTCGTCATTGCCGCCCAGCCACGCGTCCAGCGCGGCGATATGTTGCGCCGGCGGCAAGTCGACATATTCGCGCAGCCAGTACTGCTGCAACTGGCGATCCATGCCGGCGTCGTAGCGGCGCTCCATCTGCTCCAGCGAGCCCTCAAACCTCACCAGGTCGCGCTGCTGATAGCCGGCCTCGCGCTCGGCGTCGGGCTTGTCGGCCTCGATCGCAAACCGGTACAGGCCCACCGCGGCGCCAATCACTCCGGTGCGGCGCAACTGACCAAACACCAGGTCGCGGCCGCGGGTGGCATTGTCGGCCTCGTTCAGCTCCAGCAAGGTCGCGTGTGCCGCCAGCGCGCCCTCGCCTTCGGCACCTTGTCCGCGCAGCCAATCCAGTACCGCCGCCTCCTCGGCGTGCTTGGTCTTGCTGGCATCGATCCGTTCGAAACCTTCCAACTGGCCGCCGTAATTCTTCATGGTGTTCTGCCAGCCACGGATGGTGCTGGCGTACTTGACCTTGATGGCTTCGTCGCGTGCACCGGCCGCATCGACCAGATCCACCAGCGCCTGGTAGTGCGCCTTGACGGTCGGATACGTCCACTGCGCGGTCTGGTCAAACTCCTCGGCCAAGGCATAGCGAGCGGTACGTCCCGGATAGCCGGCCACCATCACGAAGTCACCGATCTGCAATGGCTGGCTGGCGAACTTCAGCCAGTGCGGCGGCTGGTAGGGCACGTTGTCCTGCGAATACGCCGCCGGCTTGCCGTCCTTGCCGACATAGGCGCGGTAGAACGAGAAATCACCGGTGTGGCGCGGCCACATCCAGTTGTCCACGTCGCCACCGAAACTGCCGATGCTGTTGGGCGGCGCGTACACCAGCCGCACGTCCTTGATCTCCAGATTCTTGAACAACCGGTAGCTGTTGCCGCCGGAAAAACTGTAGAACTGGCAGCGAAAACCCGGGGCGGACTCGCACTCGGCAACCAGTTCCTTCTGGGTCTTCTCCAGCGCCTGGGCGCGACCAAGCGCGTCAGGAGCGGCGTCAATCGCGGCCTGGACCTGGGCGGTGACCTCCTGAATCGAATCAAGCGCATAGATGCGCGCGTTGGGTCCTGCGGACAACTCCTGGGCCGGGGTTGCAGCATTGAACCCGTCCTGGATCAGGTTGTTTTCCGGCGTCGAGTTGAGCTGGATCGCGCCATAGGCGCAATGGTGATTGGTCACCACCAGCCCTTGCGGCGACACGAAGCTGGCGGTGCAGCCGCCCAGCGATACCACCGCGCCCATCGGGTCGCCGGTCAGGTTCGCCAACTGCTCCGGTGGCAACTCCAGGCCAGCTTTCTGCAACGCATCGGAGATCTGCGGCAATTGCTGCGGCACCCACATCCCCTCACCGGCCGTCGCCGACCCTACCACCGCCGCCAGCGCAATCGCTGCGGCCAACACCGAATAACGCATGCGCCCACTCCGAAGAAAAATAGAAAATCCAGCAATCGATACCAAGTCTAGCCCCGTGGCAAATTCATCTCTTCCAGCAAATACGGCGCGGGGTAGACCTTGGCCAGCAACCACCGCATGTAACGCAGGTCGACGTGGATCGCCCGTTTGTAGCGGGGATCGAACATCCAGCTGGCACTGACCGCTTCCCAGTTGCTGTCGAAGTGCAAGCCGATCAACTGCCCGCGCGCATCCAGTATCGGTGAGCCGGAATTGCCTCCGGTCGTGTCCAGGTTGGTCATGAAGTTGACCGTCTGAGTGCCCAGCTGCGGATCCATGGCGCTGCCGAAGTCGCCCTCGGCGATCGCCTCCAGCAGTGGCGCCGGCGCATCGAACGGGGCCTGCCCGGTGTGTTTCTCCACGATGCCGTCGACCGTCGTCAACGGCAGGTAGCGCACGCCATCACGTGGCTCCATCGTGCTGACCTGGCCGTAGCTCACCCGCAAGGTGGCGTTGGCATCGGGATACACCGCCTCGCCGCGTGACTGGCGATAGGCAATCAGCGCGCGCATGTAGGCCGGACGCAGGCGCAGCAACTCGCCGGCGCGGGCCTTGTCTTCGGCTTCCATGCGCATGATCGCCGGCATCAGTGCCGCGGCGACCTGCAGCAGCGGATCGTCCGCGTCGAGTACCGCGTCCGGATCGGCATTGAACCACTCCAGCCGCGCAGCTTCCTGATCCAGTCCGGAGCCGGCATACATGGCGTCGAGGCTGGCGTTGACCGCGTCCGGCGTGGTGCCAAACACCGCGTCGAACTCGGCCACGTGTTGCGCGGCAGGCAACGCGCTGTACTGGGCCAGCAGGTCCGCCAGGACCGCTTTCTCCACCGACTCCACATAACGGCGCTGGACTTGCTTCAGTCCGCCTTCGATCAAGGCTTCGTCGCGTTGCTGGTAGCCCGACTCGCGCTGCGGGTCAGGCTTGCCACGTTCCAGGGCGAGTCGCTGCAAGGTCACGGCGGAATCGAGCAACTGGGTCCGCCGGATGATCGTGCTCAACAGCTGGTCGCGCTCACGCACGTCCCGGGCATCATCCAGGACCGCTTGCGCTGCCACGATGTCGGCCCGGGTCGTCGCCGCATCCGGCTGGGTTTCAAGCCAATCCAGCATGGCCTGCTGGTCGGCACGGCGCACGGCGACCGCGTTGCTCACGGCCAGACCGTCCAGTTCACCCTGGGCACGCTTGAGACCGTTCTCCAGGCCAGCCAGCGTCGATGCGTAACGCACCCTGGCGTCGGCGTCGCCGCCGATGGCCGCCTCGATGGTCGTGATCAGTCCATCGTACAGAGCGACCCGCGACGGCAGCTGCCATTCGACCTGACTTTCGAACTCCGACGCCATCCGGTGCCGGTAGGTCCGGCCCGGGTAACCGGCCAGCATCGCAAAGTCGCCGGCGACGACGGGCTCGGTCGCGACCTGCAGGTGGGCCGGCGGCGTGAAAGGCACGTTGTCGGTCGAGTAGGCGGCCGGGTGACCGTCGGGACCCACATAGGCCCGCAGCAAGGTGAAGTCACCGCTGTGGCGTGGCCACATGAAATTGTCGACCTCCCCGCCAAACCCGCCAATCGCATCGGGCGGCGCATAGACCAGCCGCACGTCGCGCAGTTCCAACTGGGTGATCAGGTAGAAATCGGCGCCGTAATGCATGTTGGCGACGCTGCACCGGTTACCCGCTACCTGCTCGCACTCGGCCACAACCGCCTTCTCGGCCGCGTCGATCGCATCAAAGTAGGCACGTCCCTGCTTGCCCTTCGCATTGGCCACGATACGGTCGGTGATCCTGTCGAAGCCGGTCGTCACCCGGACCCGGAAGTCCGGACTGGCCGGCAGCTCGCCGGCACGGTCGGCGGCGATGAAGCCCTCCTCGATCAGGTCACGCTCGGCGCTGGCGTTGTACTGGATCACGCCGAACGCAACATGGTGGTTGGTCAGCAGCAAGCCATCCGCGGACACGAAGGCACCGGTGCCGCCACCGACCTTGACCACCGCGCTCATCGGCGGCCGGGTCAGGTCGGCCAGCGCCGCCGGGTCGCCTTCAAAGCCGGCATCGCGCAGTTGGGTGGCGATCTGCGGCAGTTGCGACGGCAACCACATGCCCTCGTCGGCATGGGCGAAAGTCACGCACGATGCCGCGACCGCGACCAGCAACGCCAGCCGCATCGACTTGCCGGCCGAGCCGACGCGCGGGGATGGCCCGCATCCCACCCGGCAATGATCAGTCATGTGGCAACCCCATTTCTTCCAGCAGGCGGTCGGCGTGGTCGACCTCGTCCATCACCCAGCGCATGTAGCGCGTGTCGACGTGGATCGAACGGGTCAGCTCCGGGTTGAAGATCCAGCCGGCGCTGAGGCTTTCGTAGTTGCCATCAAACAGCAGGCCCACCAATTCGCCATTGGCGTTGAGCGTGGGCGAACCGGAGTTGCCGCCGGTGGTGTCCACGTCGCTGAGGAAGTTGACCGGCACGTCACCCAGCGATTCCATCCGGTACTGCGCACCCTTGCCTGCGGCAATCGCATCCAGCTCGGCCTGCGGGGTGATGAACGGCTCCTCGCCGGTGGTCTTGGCGACGATGCCATCCAGGGTGGTGAACGGGATCATCTCGACGCCATCACGCGGGGAATAGCCGCGCACCGTGCCAAAGGTGATCCGCAACGAGCTGTTCGCGTCCGGGTAGACCGGCGTGCCCTGGGACTGGTTGAAATCGATCATCGCCTGCATGTATTGCGGTCGCAGCGCCGAGACCCGGCCGCTGAGTGCTTCGTCGGCGGCCTCCATCCGCAGCAACGCCGGCATCATCGCCACCGCAAAATCCAGCGCCGCATCATCGGAAGCTTCGATGGCGGCCTTGTCGGCCTCCAGCCACTTCAGGCGTGCGTCAACATCGTCGAGCGTGGAGCTTGCGTACAAGGTGTCCAGCTTGGCATCGAGGCCGGCAATGGTCTTGTCATCGGCGCCGATGCCCAGCCACTGGTCCAGCTCCGGTACCCGCTGCACCGCCGGCACGCGCTCGGCATACCGTGTCAGGCGCAGCGCCATCAAGGCCTTGTCGACCTTGGGGTCATAGCGCTTGTCGAACGCGGTCAGGCGGCCGGCGATACGTGGCGCATCACGGTCCTGGTAGCCGACACGGCGCTCGGCGTCAGGCTTGACTTGCTCGATCGCGTTGCGATAGAGGCTCACGGCCACCCCGCCCAGCCCACCGCCAACCGCACTGTCGAACCACAAATCACGGTCCCGGGTCGCCCGCGCGCCGGCCAGCTCTTTCTCCAACGCGTCGATGGCCGCCAAGGGGGCCTTGCCTTGCGCGCCGCGTTCGGCCAGCCAGGCCTCCAGTGCCTGCTCGCGGGCCTGCTTCAACCCGACCGGATCGTCCATCTGGGCAAACCCGTCCAGGTTTCCCTGATACAGCTTGAGCACGTTGTTGACGCCCGCCACCGTGGAGGCGTACTTCAATGCCGCCGCCTTGTCGCCCTTGGTGTTGCGCTCAATCGCCGCGAGGTAGTCGCCGAAGTAGGCGATCATCGTCGGGTAGCGCCATTCGATCGCCTCGCGCACCTCACCCGGAAGCCGGTAGCGATCGGTGGACCCCGGATAGCCGGTCACCATCACGTAATCACCTTCGAGCAACGGCTGTTGCGACACCGTCAGCCAGCTCTCGGGCTGGTACGGCACGTTGTCCTTCGAGTACGCCGCCGGCTTGCCATCGGCACCCACATAGGCACGCAGGAAGCTCCAGTCACCGGTGTGGCGCGGCCATTCGAAGTTGTCCTCGTCACCACCGAACTTGCCGATCGAATCCGGTGGGGCATACACCAGCCGCACGTCGCGGATCTCCAGCTGCCGGATCAGCGAGAACTGCAGGCCGCCATTGAAGTTGTAGACGTTGCAGCGCAGGCCACCGGGTTGCTCGCACTCGGCCACCAATGCCTTGTTGCGCGCCTCGATGGTGTCGAAACGTGCCTTGCCGTCCAGACCCTCCAGATCGGCGGTGACCTGGTCGGTCACGTCGCGGATGTCCTGGGTGACGTAGATGCGCGCATTGGGCTCGGCGGGCAGCTCCTCGGCCAGGGTCCCGGCAACAAAGCCGTTGGCCAGCAGGTCGCGCTCGGGGGTGGAGTTGTACTGGATCGCGCCGTAGCCGCAATGATGGTTGGTCACCACCAAACCCTGGGGCGAGACGAAACTCGCGGTGCAACCGCCCAGGCTGATGACCGCGTTGAGCGGCTTGCCGGCCAGGTTGGACAGCGCAGCGGGGTCCATCTGCAATCCGCGCGCTTTCAGCTGCGCGGCCAGCTCGGGCATTTGCCTGGGTTGCCACATGCCCTCGTCGGCAACTGCGGCAGTGGACGCGAACGCGACAATCAGCGCCACGGGCAATATTCGAAGGTTCATGTTGGCCCCGGTATTCATGGTCGAACCGTTGACCATAGGCAAAGCAGGCCGCTGTCGGCAACCGCCAACGGTCACGCCACGGATGAATAACACCGCAGCGGTACAATTGGCGCCTCACTCGTCAGACTCCGCCAGGTCCGAAATGCCATCTATCGCAGCCCAACCCACCCAGCGCCCGATCCCGCAAACCATGAGGGCGCTGGTCAAGCGCGAAGCCACCAAAGGCATCTGGATGGAGGAGGTACCGGTGCCGGAAGCCGGCGCCAACGAGGTGCTGATCAAGGTCGAGAAAACCGCGATCTGCGGCACCGACCTGCACATCTACCTGTGGGACGAGTGGAGCCAGCGCACGATCAAGCCCGGCTTGGTGATCGGCCACGAATTCGTCGGGCGGATCGTCGAGGTCGGCCCCGGCGTGACCGGGTACAAGGTCGGCCAGCGCGTCTCGGCCGAGGGCCACATCGTCTGCGGCCATTGCCGCAATTGCCGAGGCGGCCGCCAGCACCTGTGCCCCAACACCGTCGGCATCGGCGTGAACCGCAACGGCGCATTCGCCGAATACATCGTGATGCCGGCCACCAACCTGTGGCCGATCCCGGACCAGATACCGAGCGAGCTGGCTGCGTTCTTCGACCCCTACGGCAACGCCGCGCACTGCGCGCTGGAGTTTGACGTCGTCGGCGAGGACGTGCTGATCACCGGCGCCGGCCCGATCGGCATCATTGCCGCCGGCATCTGCAAGCATATCGGCGCGCGCAACGTGGTGGTCACCGACGTCAACGACTACCGGCTGAAGCTTGCAGCCGACATGGGTGCGACGCGCGTGGTCAACGTCGCCAACACTTCACTCAAGGACGTGATGAAAGACCTTCACATGGAGGGTTTCGATGTCGGCCTGGAGATGAGCGGCAACCCGCGCGCGTTCAACGACATGCTCGATTGCATGTACCACGGCGGCAAGATCGCGATGCTTGGCATCATGCCCCAGGGCGCCGGCGCGGACTGGGACAAGATCATCTTCAAGGGCCTCACCCTGCACGGCATGTACGGCCGGAAGATGTACGAGACCTGGTACAAGATGACCCAGCTGGTGCTGGGCGGCTTCCCGCTTGGCAAGGCCTTGACCCACCAGTTGCCGGTGGACGAGTTCCAGCAGGGCTTCGACCTGATGGAAGCCGGCAAGTCCGGCAAGATCGTGCTCAGCTGGGTGAGCTGACGCGTTTGGCAGATGCCCTATCGGCATCTGCCGCGTCCGCGAAAGCCCGGCCAAGGATGGCCGGGCCGGACGATCCGAAGCCTGCTCCGCTGCGCCATGGATGGCCGCGACACAGCTCGTCTCTGCGGCTTCCGCGACCTGTCCCGACACCTCATCGCGGCTGAAGCCGCTCCTACAAAAACGGAGACATCCATGTCTTTGACCGATCGTTACACAGACACCCTCGACGAAATCCGCGAGCAGGGCCTGTTCAAGGCCGAACGCATCATTACCGGCCCGCAATCGGCCGAGATCACGCTGGCCGATGGCCGGACGGTATTGAACTTCTGCGCGAACAACTACCTTGGTCTGGCCGACCATCCGGACCTGATCCAGGCCGCGAAGGACGCGTTGGACAGCCACGGCTTCGGCATGGCCTCGGTGCGCTTCATCTGCGGAACCCAGGACCTGCACAAGCAGCTCGAGCAGACCATCGCCACGTTCTTCAGGGCCGAGGACACCATCCTCTACGCGGCGTGCTTCGATGCCAACGGCGGTCTGTTTGAACCGTTGCTGGGGCCCGATGACGCGGTCATCTCCGACAGCCTCAACCATGCCTCTATCATCGATGGCGTGCGCTTGTGCAAGGCGCAGCGCTTCCGTTACGCCAACTGCGACATGGCCGATCTGGAAAAGCAGCTGCAGGCGGCCGATGCCGCCGGCTGCAAGACCAAGCTGATTACCACTGATGGCGTGTTCTCGATGGATGGCTTCATCGCGCCGCTGGACGAGATCTGCGCGCTAGCGGAAAAATACGGGGCGCTGGTGCACATCGACGAATGCCACGCGACCGGCTTCCTTGGTGCCACCGGCCGCGGCTCGGCCGAGGTCAAGGGCGTGCTGGACAAGATCGACATCTTCACCGGCACCCTGGGCAAGGCCATGGGCGGCGCGGTGGGCGGGTTCACTACGGCGAAAAAGGAGGTCATCGAACTGCTGCGCCAGCGTTCGCGGCCGTACCTGTTCTCCAACTCGTTGCCGCCGCACGTGGTTGCCGCCGGCATCAAGGCGTTCGAGATGCTGGATGCCGCCGGCGACCTGCGCGAGCAACTGGCCGCGAATACCGTGTACTTCCGCGAGCAGATGAACAGCGCCGGTTTCGAAATCCAACCCGGCACCCACCCGATCGTCCCGGTCATGTTGCACGATGCCCCGCTGGCGCAGAAATTCGCCGAGCGCTTGTTGGAAGAAGGTATTTATGCGATCGGGTTCTTCTTCCCGGTGGTACCGCAGGGAAAGGCACGCATCCGCACCCAGATCAGCGCGGCGCATACACGCGAACACCTGGATCGGGCCATTGCCGCCTTCACAGGCATCGGTCGCGAGCTGGGCGTCATCAAGGGTTGATCCCGACGAATGCAACAACGGCCGCATGAGCGGCCGTTGTCGAGTGTGAAGCCTGTTGCTTGAATTACTCCGACGGTTAACCGCCCTCGTCCGGTTCAATCGCCTCTGCCGGCGCTTCAACTGGCGACGTTGAGGCGTCGGGCGATGTCGTTTCGGGTACCGCCGTTTCAGTGGTGGGCGCTTCGGCTGGCGTCGCGCTGGCATCGGTTACTTCGGAAGCTGCCGTTTCGGGCGCCGTCACTGCAGAAGCTTCTCCGGTGGGCACCACGATCGAGCCATCCACCGCAACACCGCTGACCGGCACTGCCGCCACCGGTTTGGGTGCCGCGCCCTTGGCCACGCGCACGCCCTTGGACTCCATCCACGCCGCAAAGGCGTCCGCTGTCATCTGCTCCCCGTTCTGGTTCATGTTGAACCGCCACGGCGTATTGTCGAACTCGGTGCGGGGTTTATAGGCAGCCGGATCGGTTGCCGTCGGCATTGCGGTGTCGGTGGCGGCCGGGACGACGGTGGCGACCGGCGCGTCAACACCAATTGCGGATCCGGTTTCGGCGAGAGGCGGACTCAACGGCGGCGGGGCCGGAGCCACGCTGGCGACAACGCCGCAACGCTCGACCTGGAGGCGGAACAGCACCTGGTCGACCGCCAGCGATTCACCCAAAGCTTCGGACAACACCCCCGTCGGCGCGCCCAACTGGTGACGTGGCGCACCGAACTCGGCGATTACCGGTGCAATCACGGTCGGCTGCGCCGACATCGCCTGTGGCGCGACCAGAGCCCCACAGGCAATGGAATCCTGCCCGTGCGCCAAGCCGGCGGACGACAACAACGCTATTACGACGGCAACACGCAACATGACTCATCTCCTTGGGATAACCGGGGGCTCCGGACGCACCCCGCAGGACGCGCCTCAGTGTAAGCGTGCACTTCAACGCGGACAACCAACCACGGCACATCGGAAACACGTCATCGGGAAAAGCGAAGCCCGGCACTTGGCCGGGCTTCGCGTGTCACATCGGTGGTGCAAAGCGCCACCTGCAGCTGTTACGTGCTTAGTTCTGCACGTTCAACTCGGTGCGGCGGTTCTGCGCACGACCTTCCGGATTATCCGAACCGTCCGGGTTGGTGTTCGGCGCGATCGGGCGGCTCTCGCCGTAACCGTTCGGGCCCACCATGCGCGAGGCGTCGACACCATTGCTGCTCAGGTAGTCATACACCGCGGTGGCGCGACGCTCCGACAGCGACTGGTTGTACGCGTCGGTACCCTTGGAGTCGGTATGACCGGCAACCTCGACCTTCAGGTCGGGGTAACGCTGCAGGATCTGCACCGCCTCGCTCAGGATCGCAACCGCGTCCGGACGCAGGGTCGACTTGTCGAAGTCGAAGTTCACGCCCTTCAGGTCGATCGAGACCGGCACCGGGCAACCGTCCGGACCAATGGTCTGGCCAGCCTGCGAATCCGGGCACTTGTCGTCGCAGTTGTTGACGCCGTCACCGTCGTCATCCAGGTCCGCGCAGCTCGGGGCAACCGGCGCCGGGGCAACCGCTGCAACCGGCTCCGGACCCAGCGGCACGACTACGCCAACAGAGGCCAGCAGGTCGCCAAACCAGTCTTCATTGGGTGCTGCCACGCTCTGATCGTCGAAATCGGCACGGTAGGCCAGTTCGGTACGCACGCCGACGCGACCCACGTCGCCCTGGAGACCGAAGCCGACCTTTGCCGCGAGGTTGCCGTCTTTGCGCTCACCGGGCGAGTTCGCACTGGGGAAGTTGTCGTACTCTTCTTCCGCGCGCTGGTAACCCAGGCCAAACAAGGCATACGGGTTCCAGTTGCGACCTTCCGCCAGGAAGTGACGACGCAGGTCAAGCGAAATGCCGTACTGGCTCCAGTTCATGTCCTGGTTGGCGTCGAAATTGGGATTCTGGTAGTTCAACTCACCATCAACCGACCAAGTGGGGCTGACAAACTTGCCCACGCCCAGCGTCACGAACGGGGCATCGTTCGTGCCACGGTTGGTGTCCTGGAGATTGAACCCGGTCGATCCAGTCAAGTACCAGCGATCATCGAAATCCTGCGCATTTGCTGCCGAGGCAAACGCCAGGCCGGCAAGCAACGCCGTGCTCAACAGGCGAATCTTCATAACTCACACTCCTTACTAAAGACTACAGGGGAATTTGTCGAGCTTTCGCCCGAACCGGTGGAACGGCAGTGCACACCGGCAGGCTGGTCGCACCGCTGGCGCCTGATGATACACACCCATGACGCTTTATTAACACAACCGGGAAAAGCGAAGCCCGGCACTTGGCCGGGCTTCGCGTGTCACATCGGTGGTGCAAAGCGCCACCTGCAGCTGTTACGTGCTTAGTTCTGCACGTTCAACTCGGTGCGGCGGTTCTGCGCACGACCTTCCGGATTATCCGAACCGTCCGGGTTGGTGTTCGGCGCGATCGGGCGGCTCTCGCCGTAACCGTTCGGGCCCACCATGCGCGAGGCGTCGACACCATTGCTGCTCAGGTAGTCATACACCGCGGTGGCGCGACGCTCCGACAGCGACTGGTTGTACGCGTCGGTACCCTTGGAGTCGGTATGACCGGCAACCTCGACCTTCAGGTCGGGGTAACGCTGCAGGATCTGCACCGCCTCGCTCAGGATCGCAACCGCGTCCGGACGCAGGGTCGACTTGTCGAAGTCGAAGTTCACGCCCTTCAGGTCGATCGAGACCGGCACCGGGCAACCGTCCGGACCAATGGTCTGGCCAGCCTGCGAATCCGGGCACTTGTCGTCGCAGTTGTTGACGCCGTCACCGTCGTCATCCAGGTCCGCGCAGCTCGGGGCAACCGGCGCCGGGGCAACCGCTGCAACCGGTTCCGGACCCAGCGGCACGACTACGCCAACAGAGGCCAACACGTCGCCGAACCAGTCAGCACCGTCGTCACGCGGCGCGTCGTCGGTCATGAATGCGCCAATGCTGTCGTCGTCGGCATCAATGCGGTAAGCCAACTCGGTGCGGATCTTCACCCGGCCGACGTCACCCTGCGCACCAAAACCGAGCTTACCGGCTACGTGGCCATCTTCGCGCTCGAAAGGACCGTTGGGGCTGTTGCTACCCACGTCCTGCGGCGCGTACTCCTCCTCGGAGCGCTGGTAGCCCAGGCCCATCACGACGTACGGGTTCCAGTTGCGGCCTTCTGCCAGGAAGTGGCGGCGCACGTCGAACGAGATGCCGTACTGGCTCCAGTTCAAGTCCTGGTTGCGCTCGACATTCGGGTTCTGGTAGTTCAGCTCGCCGTCTATCGACCAGTTGGGATTCAGGTACTTGCCGACACCGATCGCTGCAAATGGGGCGTTGGCGGTATCCCGATTGCTGTCCTGGATATTCATGCCCGCCGAGCCGGTGAGGTACCAGCGATCATCAAAGTCTTGCGCGTTGGCCGCGCCAGCAATAGTCAAGCCACCGAGCAAGGCGGCGCAGAGAAGTTTCTTATTCATTGGGGTATCTCCGTATTGGTTCTAATCAGGAAACCGCTTCTGCGTGATTCCGTACCGTTCAAGACGGCAGCCGGTATGACGCCATCGAGGGGAGGTTAAGTTCGGCCACGTGAAGGGGGTGTTAACAAACGCCTAACATCCGCCCAAGTTCCGCAGACGGCCTATCTTCCTCAGCCGCTATTCAGCTAGCGAACAACGCCATCAGCTCGGTGATTGGCATTGCTTCCAACTCATCGGGCGCTGCCGCCAATGCCACCAGGCGGTCGGCGTTCGCCGCTGGCAACTTGCCGCGCACGGCCGCCTCGAACTTCTTCATCAACACCGGAATGCCTTCATCGCGACGCTTGCGATGGCCGATCGGGAAGTCGATCGAGACCTTCTCGGTACTGCTGCCATCCTTGAAGAACACCTGCACCGCGTTGCCGATATAGCGTTTGGCCGGGTCGAAGTAGTCCCTGGTGAACTGTTCGTTCTCGCTGACCGTCATCTTGGCGCGCAGTGCATCGATGCGCGGATCGGCGGCCACCGCATCGCTGTAGTCGTCGGCGACCAGGCGGCCGAAGATCAATGGCACGGCCACCATGTACTGCAGGCAATGGTCGCGATCGGCATAGTTGTGCAGCGGGCCGGTCTTGTCGATGATCCGCACCCCGGCTTCCTGGGTCTGCAACTCGATGCGCTCGATGTCGTCGATACGGTCCTTGACCTGGTCGTGCAGCTTCATCGCGCACTCGACCGCGGTCTGGGCGTGGAATTCGGCCGGGAAGCTGATCTTGAACAGCACGTTCTCCATCACGTAGCTGCCGAACGGGCGCTCGAACTCGAACTGCTTGCCCTCGAAGGCAATGTCATAGAAGCCCCACGTCGGCACGCTCAGCGCGCTTGGATAGCCGACCACGCCCTTCACTGCGTTCAGCGCGTGGGTGACGGCGCGACGGCAGGCATCCCCGGCAGCCCAGCTCTTGCGCGGTCCGGTATTGGGCGCGTGGCGGTAGGTGCGCAACATGCCGTTGTCGATCCAACTGTGCGAAACCGCGGTCCAGATCGCTTCATTGTCGCCGCCAAGCATCCTGGTGGCCACCGCGGTCGAGGCCAGGCGAACCAGGATCACGTGGTCCAGGCCGACCCGGTTGAACGAGTTCTTGATCGCGTAGCCACCCTGGATCTCGTGGGCCTTGATCGCGTAGCCCAGCACGTCCTTGACCGTCAGTGCCTTGCCACCTTCGGCCTCGGCCTTGCGGCCCAGGTAATCGGCGACGCCGAGGATCGCGCCCAGGTTGTCGGACGGGTGGCCCCACTCGGCGGCCAACCAGGTGTCGTTGAAGTCGAGCCAGCGGATCTGCACGCCGATGTTGTAGGCGGCCTGGACCGGGTCGAGCTCATGGGAGGTATAGGGCACCCGGGCGCCGCCCTTCATCTGCGCGCCAGGCACCAGCGGCCCGAGGTGCTTCACGCACTCCTCGTGCTCCATCGCCAGTGCGGCGCAGGCCAACGAGTCCAGCAGCATGTAGCGCGCGGTGTCGTAGGCCTCGGTGGAATCGACCCGGTAACCGGCGACGTACTCGGCGATGTCGAGCATCGGCTGGTCAGGGGTCGGACGGACGGTGGAACGGATGTCGTGCTGAGTCATGCAAACGGATCCGATCTGGGGAACCCGCCCATTTTGCCAGATCGGCATGGCCGCGGCTTGCATGGACCTTTGCCGTGCGTCCATGCAGTCTTTCCCGGCTCAGAGCAATCGCGGCCTCTTCCGGCGGCTTGCCGGGCACCGGCTTTCCCGGCATCGTGATGCATCCATACGCCGACGTATTCCCATGTTGCCCACCGATCCGCACCCGCTCTACCCCCACCTGTTCACGCCGCTCGACCTGGGGTTCTGCACCCTGCCGAACCGGGTGCTGATGGGATCGATGCACACCGGGTTGGAGGACCGGGCGCGCGACTTCCCGAAGCTCGCCGCCTACTTTGCCGAGCGCGCCGCCGGCGGGGTCGGACTGATCGTCACCGGCGGCTTCTCGCCCAACATCGTCGGCTGGCTCAAGCCGTTCGGCGGGACGCTGGGCTGGTCGTGGCAGGCACGCAAGCACCGCCAGGTCACCGATGCCGTGCACGCCCATGGCAGCCGCATCTGCCTGCAGATCCTGCACGCCGGCCGCTACGGCTACCACCCGCTGCAGGTGGCGCCGTCGCGGATCAAGTCGCCGATCAACCCGTTCACTCCGCGCGCGTTGTCGGCCCGCGCGGTCGAGCGCCAGATCGACGCGTTCGTCGACACCGCCCGGCTCGCCCGCGATGCGGGTTATGACGGCGTCGAGGTGATGGGCTCGGAAGGCTACCTGCTCAACCAGTTCACCGCGCCGCGCACCAACCGGCGCGACGATGCGTTCGGCGGTGATGCAACGCGGCGGATGCGTTTCGCGGTGGAGATCGTGCGCCGTATCCGTGAGGCCTGCGGACCGGACTTCATCCTGATCTACCGGCTGTCGATGATCGACCTGGTTGACGGCGGACTGGCCTGGGACGAGGTTGTCGCCCAGGCACGCGCGGTCGAGGCTGCGGGCGCGACACTCATCAACACCGGCATCGGCTGGCACGAGGCACGGGTGCCGACGATCGCCACCTCGGTGCCACGCGGCGCGTTCGCCGGCATCACCGCTCGCCTGAAGCCCGAGGTCGCAGTGCCACTGGTGACCACCAACCGGATCAACATGCCCGAAACCGCCGAACATATTCTTGCCGCCGGCGAGGCTGACATGGTGTCGATGGCGCGTCCGCTGCTGGCCGACCCGCAATGGGTGGCGAAGGCGCAGGCCCGACGCGGTAACGAGATCAATACCTGTATCGCCTGCAACCAGGCGTGTCTGGATCATGTATTCGCCAACCAGCGCGCAAGCTGCCTGGTCAACCCGCGGGCCTGCGCGGAGACCGAACTGAACTATCCATTGACCACCGCGCCCAAGCGGATTGCCGTGGTCGGCGCCGGCCCTGCTGGCCTGGCGTGCGCGACGATCGCCGCCCAGCGCGGGCACCAGGTGACCTTGTTTGATGCCGCCAGCGAGATCGGCGGCCAGTTCAACCTCGCCAAGCAGATCCCGGGCAAGGAGGAATTCCACGAGACATTGCGCTACTACGGGCGCCAGATCGAGCTGACCGGCGTGGAGTTGCATTTGCAGACGCACGCTGACGCACAAGCGCTGTCCGATTTCGAACACATCGTGCTGGCCACCGGCGTGGTTCCGCGGAAAGTGGACTTCCCCGGTGCCGGGCATCCCAAGGTTGTCAGCTACCTGGAGGTGCTGGGTGGCCACGTGGCGGTGGGACGCAAGGTCGCGATCATCGGTGCCGGCGGTATTGGCTTTGATGTTGCAGAATTCCTGGTCCATCAGGGTGAATCGCCGAGCTTGAATGCGGATCGTTGGCGAGACGAATGGGGTGTCGACCTGGCCTACACCGACAATCGGGGCGGTCTTGTCCGCGCGAAGCCGGAACCCGCCGCGCGCGAGGTCTGGCTATTGCAGCGCAGTGCCGGCAAGTCGGGTGCCCGCCTCGGCAAGACCACCGGCTGGATCCATCGGGCAACGTTGAAAGCCAAGCACGTCCACATGCTGGGCGCGGTGGAATACCTCGGGGTCGATGACCAGGGCCTGCGGATCCGCGTCGGCAATGTCGAGCAGACCTTGGTGGTCGATCAGGTCGTGGTGTGCGCGGGACAAGAGCCCTTCAAGCCGTTGCAAGCGCAGTTGATCGGCCATCCAGGCCGGGTGCACGTAATCGGTGGCGCGGACCGCGCCGTCGAACTGGACGCCAAGCGGGCGATTGAACAGGGAAGCCGGCTGGCCGCATCCTTTTAGCGCGCATTTACGTCGCTTTGCTGCCGGCTGTCATAAGTGACAAAGCTGAACAGGACCCCTGGCGACAACGACCGCATTCGCTCGCAGAACGTCGCTGGTGCTGGTTCTGGACAATTCCTGCGTGACTGAATCATGATTTTTCCAAGCTGAACGGGGATAGCTGTTCAGGCTGGATTTAAATTATGACCGCTACCGTGCCGCAACTTTCGAGTCACCCCGCAGGTGACACCCACGCCGGCCCGCACTCAGCGAGGTCAGGTGAAGGGGCAAAGCGCGCCAGAGAGCCGCAGCCTCCCCAGTACGCGATGCCAGCGATGTCCCTCTCCGCTTTACCGCGGTGGACAGGACACGTCGGCGCAACGGAGCAAGGAGTTCGTCATGAAACTGGCCTGGATTTTGTGGTTGGCCTCGGTACTGTCACCACAAAGCGCAGACTCGCTGTGCTTGAGCACCACCTTGTACCTGGAAGCCCGTGATCAGTCGATCCAGGGACAGCAGGCGGTCGCCGAAGTGGCATTGCGCCGTCGCGACAGCGGCATCTGGGGCGACAGTGTGTGCGAGGTGGTGACTGCGCGTAAGCAGTTCGCGCCCTCCCTGGTGTCACCCAACATGCGCCTGAGCAATACCGAGGCCTGGGCCGAGTCGGTCACCATTGCACTGGAAGCACAGCGCAACTGGGCGTTGCCGGCCGGCGAGCGCCGCGAGATCGTACCCGGGGCAAGCCATTTTGCCGCGCTCGCGATCGCCAGCCCAAACTGGCGCAATGCCTACCAGGTCGCCACCATCGGTGACCACACCTTCCTGAAGGTACAGAACCTGGCCCCACAGGGCTCCTGACGGCGCCCGGTTCGCGGGCGGCCCGTAACGCAGGATTACGATCCACGGCGGATAATCAACAGACGGGTCGGTGCCACGGCATCGGCCCATCTTTCGCTTATTCCCACTCCGGAGATCGCATGAAGCTCTATACCAAGCCCGGTGCCTGCTCTACCGCCGACCACATTGCGCTGCAATGGACCGGCCAGCCATTCGAATTCCAGGTAATGACCGCCGAGGCGATGAAGTCGCCGGAATACCGGGCGATCAACCCGGTCGGCGCCGTACCCGCTCTGGTCGAGGGTGATTTCCAGCTGACCCAGAATGCCGCCATCATGGGCTACATCGCCGATCGCTACCCCGATGCCGGCTTGGCCGGCGATGGCAGTGCCCGGCAGCGTGCCCAGGCGACGCGCTGGCTGGCGTTTGTCAATGCGGACCTGCACCCCGCCTTCGTACCGCTGTTCAGCCCGGGCGCGTTCCATGCGGACGCCAGCCAGCACGATGCCGTCAAGGACGCTGCGAAGAAGCGGCTGCGCGGCTTGTTCGAGCGCGCCGATACGCAGCTCGACGGCAAACAGTGGTTGACGGGTTTCCGCAGCTTCGCCGACCCGTATCTGTACATCACCCTGCGCTGGGCCGACGGACTTGGCATCGACCTGTCAGGTCTGGACAACCTGGCCGCATTCAAGACGCGGATGGAAGCCGATGCCGGCGTGCAAGCGGCGCTCAAGGCCGAAGGACTGAGCTGAGCTGAGCCGGGCCGACCGGCCGACCGGCCGACCGGACTGGCTGCCAACCTGGACTGGCCAGAAGCAGAAACGCCGCGCGATTGCGCGGCGTTTCCATTTCATGTGTAACGCCCCATGCCGAGGCACTGGCGGGGGCACCGCACAACCACCCTCAGCGCTGGCTGATCTCCACGTAGTCGCGATCTTCCGGCCCGACATAGTTCGCGCTGGGACGAATAATCTTGCCGTCCTCACGCTGCTCGATCACGTGCGCGCTCCAGCCGGTGGTGCGGGCGATCACGAACAACGGCGTGAACATCGCGGTCGGGATGCCCAGCATGTGGTACGCCGACGCGCTGTACCAATCCAGGTTGGGGAACATCTTCTTGGTGTCCATCATCAGGTTCTCGATGCGCTCGGACACGTCGAACAGGACCTGATTGCCACCTTCGGCGCACAGCTGGCGCGAGATCTCCTTGATGATCGGATTGCGCGGGTCGCCGACGGTGTAGACCGGATGACCGAAGCCGATCACGATCTCCTTGCGTTCCACTCGCGCGCGGATGTCCGCCTCCGCCTCGTCGGCGGTGGCGTAGCGCGAGATGATGTCCATCGCCACCTCGTTCGCGCCGCCGTGCTTGGGTCCGCGCAGCGCGCCGATCGCACCGGTCAGGCAGGAGTACATATCCGAGCCGGTACCGGCAATCACGCGGCCGGCGAACGTGGAGGCATTGAACTCGTGCTCGGCATACAGCACCAGAGACTTGTCCAGCGCGTCAGCGTGCAGCGCGCTTGGCGGCGCGCCGTGCAGCAGGTGCAGGAAGTGCCCGGCAACCGAGTCGTCCCCGGTCTCCACGTCGATCCGGCGGCCGTTGTGGGTGAACTGCCACCAATACAACAGCATCGAACCGAAACTGGCGATCAGCCGATCGGCGATATCGCGCGCCTCGGGCGCTGCGTGAGTATCACGTTCGGGCAATACCGTGCCGAGCATCGAGCAGCCCGTGCGTAGCACGTCCATCGGGTGGGCGTTGGCGGGGACCAGCTCCAGCGCTTCGGTAACCAGCGCCGGCAAGCCACGCAGGCGCTGCAGCTTGGTCTTGTAGGCGGCCAGCTGGGCGGTGGTCGGCAACGCCCCATGTACCAGCAGGTGGGCGACTTCCTCGAAGGTCGATTTGGTCGCCAGGTCCTTGATGTCGTAGCCACGGTAATGCAGGTCGTTGCCGCTGCGGCCAACGGTGCACAGCGCGGTGTTGCCGGCGGCAGTGCCGCTCAGCGCCACGGACTTCTTCGGCTTTGGCAAGGTGTTGGTGTTGGTGTTCTCGCTCATCTCGGTTCCTCTTGTAGCCGCCCCTCCCGGCTGGAAGTGGCGGCATGGTTGCGACCTGCGGCTTCTGCGGGTCGCGTTGCGCATCAAGGTGTGGTGCGCTCAGCCCAGCAAGTGGGCGACGCCGGCCCGCTCTTCCTCGAGCTCGGCCAGGGTCTTGTCCATCCGCTCGCGACTGAAGGCATCGATTTCCAGGCCTTCGACCCGCGTGTACTCGCCAGCCTTGGTAGTCACCGGGACGCCGTAGATCACGCCTTCGGGGATGCCGTAGCTGCCATTGGACGGCACGCCCATCGTCACCCAGGCGCCATCGCTGCCGAGCACCCAATCGCGGATGTGGCAGATGGCTGCATTGGCCGCCGAGGCTGCCGATGACAGGCCACGCGCCTCGATGATCGCCGCGCCGCGCTTGGCCACCACCGGGATGAAGGTGTCGGCATTCCAGTCGGCATCATTGATCTTGTCCTGCAGCGACGCGCCATTGACGGTGGCGAAGCGGTAATCGGGGTACATGGTCGAACTGTGGTTGCCCCAGACGGTGAACTTCTCGATATCGCCAACCGACACACCGGCCTTGCTGGCCAGTTGCGACAGCGCGCGGTTGTGGTCCAGCCGCAGCATCGCAGTGAAGTTCTTCGGCTTCAGGTCGGGCGCCGACTTCATCGCGATATAGGCGTTGGTGTTGGCCGGGTTGCCGACCACCAACACCTTGACGTCGCGACTGGCGACCTTGTTCAACGCCGCGCCCTGGGCGGTGAATATCTTCGCGTTCTCCAACAGCAGGTCCTTGCGCTCCATGCCGGGCCCGCGCGGACGCGCGCCTACCAGCAGCGCGATGTCGGCATCCTTGAACGCGACCTCGGCGTCATCGGTGCCAACCATGCCGGCCAGCAGCGGGAACGCGCAATCTTCCAGCTCCATCATCACGCCCTTCAGCGCGGCCTGGGCCTTCTCCATCGGCAATTCGAGCATCTGCAGGATGACCGGCTGGTCCTTGCCGAGCATCTCACCGGAGGCAATGCGGAACAGCAGGGAATAGCCGATCTGGCCGGCAGCACCGGTAACGGCAACGCGGACGGGTTGTTTCATGGTTTGTATCCTCAATGCATCGTGGGCGGGCCTTGGCCCACCGCGTGGGAGATGGCGGGCCACGGCCCACCCTGCGGCTCAGCGCAATTCGGCAAAAAACTCCTGGATACGCTGCAAACCCGGCGCCAACTGCGGCGTCGGACAGGTGTAACTGATACGCATGGCACGCGGCTCACCGAACGCCGACCCGGGCACGCAGGCCACGCCCTTGGCCTCCAGCAGCGCGCTGCACAACGACAGGTCATCATCGACTTTCAGGCCGCTGGGCGCATGGGTCTTGCCAAACGCCACGCTGACGTCCGGGAACGCATAGAACGCCCCTTGCGGGCGCGGACACACCAACCCCGGAATCGCATCCAGCGCCTGCATCACCTGGTCGCGCTTGGCCTGGAACTCCTTGCACTTGGCTTCCGGCACGTCCTGCGGACCGGTGAATGCCGCGATCGCCGCGACCTGGGCCGCCTCGGGGATGCTGGTGATGTGGTTGGAATTGAGCGTCGCCACCGCCTTGGCGACCGACTCGGGTCCGGCCAACAGGCCGACCCGCCAGCCCGGCATGCCGTAGGTCTTGGACAGCGAGTCGACGAAGATCACCCGGTCGCGCAATTCGGGACGGGCGTGGACGAAGTTGTGGTAGCCCAGCCCGTCAAACACCATCCGGTTGTAGATGTCATCGGTGATGACCCAGGTGTCGGGATAACGCACCAGCACATCGGCCAGCGCCGAGATCTCGTCCTGGCCGTACACCATGCCGGTGGGGTTGGACGGATTATTGAACAGGAAGACCCGCGGCTTCTTTTCCAGCGCGGCTTCCAGTTGCCCGGGGGTGAGCTTGTAGTCCTGCTCCGGCGGGCACGGCAGCAGTTCGACCTTGGCATTGACGATCTGCGCAATGTCCAGGTAGCTGGTCCAGTACGGCACAGCGAAGGCGATCGTGTCGCCCTCGTCGAGCAGCGCCTCGGCCAGGTTGTACAGCACCTGTTTGGCACCGATGCCGACGCCGAGATTGGAACGGGTATAGCCGGTCAATCCGATCTTGCCGATGTGCGCGAGAAACGCATCCAGCAAGGCATCCGAGCCCCGATTGCTGCCGTACTGGCCGCTGTCGCTTGCCAGCGAATCGCGGGCGGCCTGGTAGACATGCTCACCTGGCAGGAAGTTCGGCACGCCAATCGAGAAGCTGATGATATCGCGGCCTTCGGCTTTCAAGCGCTTGGCTTTCTCCGAGACCTGCATGATCGCACTGGGCCGGGCGCGACCAATACGGCGGGCAAACTGGGGCATCGCAACAACCTCGTAAAAAATCGGATCATGCGGTGGACGCCAGCGACGGTGGTCCGTCGCGGACGTCACGCCATCGGTTTGCCGCCTGCTTACGCGTTGGCGTCCAGGGTCTTGTTCCAGTCCGCGACACGGTCGGCCTTGGCGGCCAGCGCGGCATCAACATCGCCTTCAAGCGTGACCGCGTTGATCTTGTCGCCCTGCTTGACGCTGTCCACGATGTCCTGGCCCTCGAGTACCTTGCCGAACACGGTGTGCTTGCCGTCCAGCCATGGGCACGGCACGTGGGTGATGAAGAACTGGCTGCCATTGGTGCCCGGACCCGCGTTGGCCATCGACAACACGCCGCGCTCGTGACCCAGGCCGTTGCTGGCCTCGTCCTCGAAGCGGTAACCCGGGCCACCGGTTCCGGTGCCTTGCGGGCAGCCGCCCTGGACCATGAAGTCGTTCAGGACGCGGTGGAAATTCAGGCCGTCGTAATAACCGCGCTTGGCCAGGTTGACGAAATTCGCAACCGTCAGCGGCGCCTTGTCGGCGGCAAGCTCGACGCGGATCGGGCCGCGTTCGGTATCAAAGGTGGCGGTCAGGGTCATGGATCACTCCGGAATCTGTGGGGGCGTGTCTAGGTGAACGCCAGACCGCCAAGTTTAACCCACGCTCAATCAATCCTCGCGCATCCATTGCATAGGGATATACTGGTCGACTTCCCTATCGAAAGAAGCGCCCTTGGCGCCCGTCCCCATGTCCATCGAACGCCTGCGCAATATCGCCATCGTCGCCCACGTCGACCACGGCAAGACCACCCTCGTCGATTGCCTGCTCAAGCAGTCCGGCACGTTCTCCGAACGCACCATGCTCGCCGAGCGCGTGATGGACAGCAACGATCAGGAAAAGGAACGTGGCATCACGATCCTGTCCAAGAACACCGCCATCACCTGGAATGGCAACCGCATCAACATCGTCGACACCCCGGGACACGCCGACTTCGGCGGCGAGGTCGAGCGCGTGCTGTCGATGGTCGACTCGGTGCTGATCCTGGTCGATGCGATGGACGGACCGATGCCGCAGACCCGCTTCGTGACCCAGAAAGCCTTCGCGATGGGTTTCAAACCGATCGTGGTGGTTAACAAGATCGACCGCCCCGGCGCGCGTCCGGACTGGGTCATCGACCAGGTGTTCGACCTGTTCGACAAACTCGGCGCCACCAACGAGCAGCTCGACTTCCCGATCGTGTATGCCTCGGCGCTGCATGGTTATGCCGGGCTCGACGACAGCGTTCGCAGCGGCGACATGACCCCGCTGTACGAGGCGATCATGCAGCACGTCTCGCCGCCTCAGGTCGATCCGGACGGCCCGTTCCAGATGCTCATCAGCCAGCTGGACTACAACAACTTCGTCGGTCTGATCGGCGTCGGGCGCATCCAGCGCGGCAAGGTCCACACCAACATGCCGATCACCGTCATTGACCGGGAAGGCAAGAAGCGCCAGGGCAAGGTACTGCAGGTGCTCGGGTTCATGGGTCTGGAGCGGGTCGAGGTCGAGGAAGCCGAGGCCGGTGACATCATCGCCATTTCAGGCGTCCAGGGCCTGAGCATTTCCGACACCCTGTGCGCGGTGGACGCGCCGGAAGCCCTGCCCGCGCTGACCGTGGACGAGCCAACCATCAGCATGACCTTCCAGGTCAACAACTCGCCGTTTGCCGGTCGCAAGGACTTCAGTGGCGGCAAGTTCATCACCAGCCGCCAGATCCGTGAACGGCTGGAGCGCGAGACCCTGCACAACGTCGCGCTGAAGGTCGAGGAAGGCTCGGACCCGGACAAGTTCCTCGTCTCCGGTCGCGGCGAGCTGCACCTGTCGGTCCTGATCGAGACCATGCGCCGCGAGGGCTTCGAGCTGGCGGTGTCGCGCCCGGAAGTCATCATCAAGGAAATCGATGGCCAGACGATGGAGCCGGTCGAGCAACTCGTGGTCGACATCGAGGAGCAGCACCAGGGCGGCGTCATGGAGAAACTGGGCATCCGCAAGGGCCAGCTGAAAAACATGGAATCCGACGGCAAGGGGCGCGTGCGGCTCGATTACATGATCCCCGCCCGTGGCCTGATCGGCTTCCAGAATGAGTTCAAGACGCTGACCCAGGGCACCGGCCTGCTGTTCCATGTGTTCGATCATTACGGTCCGCGCGCGGTCGGTGCGATCGCCAAGCGCTCCAACGGCGTGATGATCTCCAATTCCGCCGGTGCCACTCCTGCCTACTCGCTGGGGCCGCTGGAAGAGCGCGGCAAACTGTTCGCTGCAGAAGGCGACAACGTATACGAAGGCCAGCTGATCGGCATCCACTCCAAGGACAACGACCTCACGGTCAATGCCATCAAGACCAAGCCGCTGACCAACATGCGCGCCTCGGGCAAGGATGATGCAATCAAGCTGACACCCGCGATCAAGTACACGCTGGAACAGGCATTGGATTTCATCGAGGACGATGAGTTGGTGGAAGTCACGCCGATGGAGATCCGCCTGCGCAAAAAGCATCTGACCGAGAACGACCGCAAGCGCGCGAGCCGCGGCTGACCCATCCGTGCACGGTACGGCCCGGCATTCTCGTGCCGGGCCGATGAAAAAGCCGCCCAATCCGGGCGGCTTTTTTGGTGATGATGGTTCCGAACGGGTCGGGGCGAGGCGCCTAGCCTGCCGCGGTCAACCGCGCCTGCTTGCGCACGATCAGCATCGCCACTTCCAGCGCCTGCTCGTAATTCAGGCGCGGATCGACGGTAGAGCGATAGGCACGCTCCAGGTCTACCTCGGTCAGATCACGTGCGCCGCCCATGCACTCGGTGACATCCTCGCCGGTAAGCTCCAGGTGCACGCCGCCCAAACGCGTGCCCGCGGCAGCATGCAAGTCGAACGCCCGCTCCAGCTCGCTGCCGATGTTCGCAAAACGGCGGGTCTTGTAGCCGTTCGTGGTCGCTTCGGTATTGCCGTGCATCGGATCGCAAACCCATAACACCCGTCGTCCATCCCGTCGAATCGTGTCCAGCAGCGGCGGCAGGCTATCGGCAATATTCGCCGCGCCCATCCGGTGGATCAGGGTGAGTTTGCCGGCCTCGTTCTCGGGGTTCAGCACATCGATGACCCGCAACAACTGGTCCGGGGTAGTCGACGGCCCGACCTTCAGCGCGATCGGGTTGCGGATGCCGCGGAAGTACTCGACGTGGGCGCCATCGACCGCTGCGGTACGCATGCCGATCCACGGGAAATGGGTACCGAGGTTGAACCAGCCCCAATGCCGCGGCACCTGCCGGGTCACTGACTCCTCATACGGCAACAACAACGCTTCGTGCGAGGTGTAAAAATCGACCCGCTCCAGGTTCCTTACCGAACCGCCGGACAGCGTTTCCATGAAACGCACCGCACCGCCGATCGAATCGACCATTTGTCGATACTCGTTCGCCAAAGGCGAATGCCCCACCCAGTCGAGATTCCAGTACTCAGGGTGCCGCAGGTCGGCAAAACCGCCATCTATCAACGCACGCACGAAATTCATCGTCATCGCCGAGCGCGCATGCGCCTTGACCATGCGGCGGGGATCGGGGCGCCGGGCGGCGGCATTGAATTCCGGTGCGTTGACCATGTCACCGCGGTAGCTGGGCACGGTCACCCCGTCGATGGTTTCGGTATCGGCCGACCGTGGCTTGGCGTATTGCCCCGCAAACCGCCCGACGCGCACCACGGGTTTTCGCAGCCCGTGCACCAGCACCAGGCTCATCTGCAACAGCACCTTGAGCCGATTGGAAATCACCTCGGAGGAGCAGGCATCGAAGGTCTCGGCGCAATCACCTCCCTGCAGCAGAAAGCATTTACCCTCCTGTGCATCGGCAACTTGCTGTTTGAGCGCGAGGATCTCCCAGGACGTTACCAGTGGCGGCAGCGCACGCAATTCCTGCAGCACACCGGCCAGCTCGTCGGCATCGTCATAACGCGGCTGCTGCAACGCTTTCATCCCACGCCAGGATGCAGGGGTCCAGTCGGCTGGCAAGTTGACGGGGTGGATATTACGGTCGGGACTCGGCATTGGCTCAGACAGCTATATTGCAGGGCAGCATTGCATCATCCACGTCGACGACGCGGGTTGCAATGCGCATAGCCAACAGCCGTCCGGCGATCCATCACCAACGCCGAAAGCCGACAAACACCGCCCACAGTGCAAGCGCCACGAATGCGATCAAACTCCAGGTTGGCATCGACAAACCGAGCAGCGTCCAGTCGACCTCTGCGCACTCTCCCGATCCGGTCATTACCCGACGCACGACACCGCTGATCGGCATTGCCTCGAGCATGTAGTCCAGGCCAGGGCCGCACGCCGGCACCTGATCGGCAGGCAGGTGCTGCAGGCGTACGTGATTACCCGCGATCGCGATCCCCACCCCTGCCACCACCAGCGCGATTACGCCATACGCGCGCCGCCCGAAGGCGCCACCCGGCGCATGCAGGCCGCCAACCATAAATACCAGGCCCAGGGCAGCAAATGCGACGCGCTGGAAGATGCACAGGGGACACGGCAGCAAGCCACCATGGAACTGCGTATACAGCGCGTAACCGATCAGCCCGGCGCAAGCAACAAAGCCGAGCAGGAAGCGGAGGCGGAACTTCGAAACGGACGTGGTTGGTATAGTCATGGATCGACACAATACGGATTTGCAGCCGCCATGCAACGTGCAATCCACGCCAGCGCGACCTGCACGGTCGAAAAAGCCCTGTGGCACGCCGACCGTCGGTGATATCTGCTGAACGCAAAAACCCCGGCAGCAGGCCGGGGTATTCACGTCATCGATAGGGCGGCGAAGGCCACCCATCGATTCTCCGGTCGATTACTCCGCGACTGCTTGCGGGCGATCGACCAGTTCAACGTAAGCCATCGGCGCGTTGTCGCCAGCGCGGAACCCGCACTTGAGGATGCGCAGGTAGCCGCCTGGACGCGCGTTGTAACGCGGGCCCAGCTCGACAAACAACGTGCCGACCGCTTCCTTGTCACGCAAGCGCGAGAACGCAAGGCGGCGGTTGGCCACCCCATCGGTCTTGGCCAGGGTGATCAGCGGCTCCGCTACGCGGCGCAGCTCCTTGGCCTTTGGCAAGGTGGTACGGATCGCTCCGTGCTTGATGAGCGACGCGGCCATATTGGTGAACATCGCATCGCGATGGGCACTGGTACGGTTGAACTTGCGTCCTGATTTCTGGTGGCGCATGGTCTTGTTTCCTGTTTAGCCCATCATGCCGTGCGAGGCGATACCCGCTGGCGGCCAGTTTTCGAGCTTCATACCGAGCGACAGGCCGCGCTGGGCAAGCACTTCCTTGATCTCGGTGAGCGACTTCTTGCCAAGGTTCGGCGTCTTCAGCAATTCGACTTCGGTCTTCTGGATCAAGTCGCCGACGTAGTAAATACTCTCGGCCTTGAGGCAGTTGGCCGAACGCACGGTGAGTTCCAGGTCGTCGATAGGACGCAACAGGACCGGATCGATGCCAGTGGGAGCCGTCTTCGGAGCACCGCGTTCGCGCTGGGTGAAATCACCAAACACCGACAACTGGTCGCTCAGGATCTCGGCGGCCGTGCGAACGGCTTCCTCGGCGTCGATCGTGCCGTTGGTCTCGATGTCCAGGATCAGCTTGTCCAGATCGGTACGCTGCTCGACCCGGGCAGCTTCGACCGAATAGGCGACGCGACGAATCGGGCTGAAACTCGCATCCAGCATCAGAAGACCGATCGTGCGGGTCTCCTCGTCCGGACGGCGACGCGCAGTCGCCGGCTGGTAGCCATAGCCGCGTTCGACCTTGATTTCCATCTTGAGCGACGCGTCCTTGGTCAAGTGGGCGATCACGTGGTCGCCGTTGATGACCTCGACGTTGTGGTCGGTCTTGATGTCGGCCGCGGTCACGACACCTGGACCCTGGCTGTTCAGCGACAGGGTCGCCGATTCGCCAGTGTGCATGCGGACGGCGACGTCCTTGAGGTTGAGCAGGACTTCAAGTACATCCTCCTGCAACCCCTCGACCGTGGTGTACTCGTGCAGCACGCCTTCGATCGCGACTTCGGTGATGGCAAAACCCGGAATCGACGACAGCAGCACGCGGCGCAACGCGTTGCCCAGGGTGTGGCCATAGCCCCGCTCGAGCGGTTCAATGACGACCTTGGCGCGGTTGCCAGAAAGGCTTTCGATCTGGGGACCGCGTGGGCGCAGTACCTGATTGGCGGTAACCGTCATGTTGTGGAGTCTCCTGTGAGCCTGGGGCCTGGGGCCCGCAGCTCAAGAACAGATGAATTACTTCGAGTACAGCTCGATGATCAGCGCTTCGTTGATGTCGGCAGGCAGATCGGCACGATCCGGTACCGCCTTGAACACGCCGGTGAACTTCTTGCCGTCCACCTCGATCCAGGCTGGCGACAGGTCCATCTGCTGCGACACGGTCAGCGACTCCTGCACGCGCAACTGCTTCTGCGCGCGCTCTGACAGCGCCACCGCATCGCCTGCCTTGATCTGGTAGGACGGCAGGTTGACCGACTTGCCGTTGACGGTAACGCCGCGGTGCGAGACCAGCTGGCGAGCCGCCGGGCGGGTCACTGCAAACCCCATGCGGTACACGACGTTGTCCAGGCGGGTCTCGAGGAGCTGCAACAGGATTTCACCCGTGTTGCCCCGCTTGGCCGCAGCCTTCTTGTAGTAGTTCCGGAACTGGCGTTCCAGCAAGCCATAAACGCGCTTGACCTTCTGCTTTTCACGGAGCTGGTTTGCGTAATCGGACATCTTGCCGCGACGAAGCGTCGCGCCATGTTGACCGGGCTTCTGCTCAAGCTTGCACTTGGAATCGAGTGCACGTGACGGCGACTTCAGACCGAGGTCGACGCCTTCGCGACGGGCGAGCTTGCAGGTAGGACCAATATAACGAGCCATTCTTCTTCAGCTCCTCAGACGCGACGCTTTTTCGGCGGGCGGCAACCGTTGTGCGGAATTGGCGTCACGTCGATGATGTTGATGATCTTGTAGCCGACGTTGTTCAGCGAACGAACGGCGGACTCCCGACCCGGACCCGGGCCCTTGATGCGCACTTCCAGCGACTTGACGCCGTAGTCCAGCGCAGCGCGGCCGGCCTTCTCGGCGGCCACCTGGGCGGCAAACGGGGTCGACTTGCGCGAACCGCGGAAGCCCGCGCCGCCCGAAGTCGCCCACGACAATGCATTGCCCTGGCGGTCGGTGATCGTGATGATGGTGTTGTTGAACGAAGCGTGGACGTGGGCGATGCCGTCGGTGACGACGCGCTTGATCTTCTTCTTCGTTTTCGTAGCGGTTGGCTTGGCCATGATCTACCCCTTACTTCCTGATGGCCCGACGCGGACCCTTCCGGGTACGTGCGTTGGTTTTGGTGCGCTGGCCACGCAGCGGCAGGCCACGGCGATGCCGCAGGCCGCGGTAGCAGCTCAGGTCCATCAGGCGCTTGATCGACATGCCGATCTCGCGACGCAGATCACCCTCGACGACGAACTTGCCGATTTCGCCGCGCAAACGCTCGACCTCGGGCTCGGACAAGTCGCGGATCTTGGTCGACGCGGTAACGCCGGCTGAATCACACACTTGCTTGGAACGAGTACGGCCAATGCCGTAAATGCTTTGCAACCCGACCCAGACGTGCTTCTGGGCAGGCAGGTTGACGCCCGCAATACGCGCCATAACGCGATCTCCAACTGGTTTGGCAACCGGATCCTGACAACCCGGTAGAGAGGTTCACTGAAAAAGTGAATCGGAAATTTTATCAAGGTCTCGGGTTAATAGGAAGCCCCGCCACGCCGAAGCGTTGCGTTGCGACGGCATGGGGAGTGTGCCCATGCTCCGGCGACGAGTTCGAACTGCCGAGGCGCGCGGTGTCAAGCCGCCCTCCCCGACACCGCGCGCTACTCTGGCGCGCAGATCGGTCCGAACCCACTCGCGCGCGAGACACCGCACGAGTCGCCCTGCTGGAACCGGGGTGTGATAGCCCCGTGCTCCGTGTTACCTGTATCAGCGATCCGGACATTGAATCCGGTCGCCTTGTCGCCTCGGGCATCCGGCACCGTGCCGGACGACCAGGGAGCCATCAGCGGGCGAGGCCGCTCTTGGATCCCTTTAGATTTGCCTTCTTGAGCAAGCTCTCGTACTGGTGTGACATCAAGTGCGCCTGGATCTGCGAGATGAAGTCCATTACCACCACCACAACGATGAGCAACGAGGTACCGCCAAAATAGAAGGATATCCCCATTTTCGCGCGCATCAACTCCGGCAACAAACAGACCAGCACCAGATACGCCGCGCCGGCCGCGGTCAGCCGCGTCAAGACCCCGTCAACATAGTCGGCAGTCGCCTTGCCGGGCCGAATGCCAGGAATCAGGGCGCCCGACTTCTTGAGGTTGTCAGCGGTTTCCTGCGAGTTGAAGACGAGCGCAGTATAGAAGAACGTAAAGCCCGCGATCAGGCCACCATAGATCAACAGATGCAACGGTTCACCCGGGTTCAGCCACTGACTGACCTTGAGCATGAACGACGAGGAATCACCCTGGCTGAACCAGGTGGCCGCGGTCGCCGGGAACATCACGATGCTGGAGGCAAAAATCGGCGGGATGACGCCGGACATGTTGAGCTTGAGCGGCAGGAATGAGGACTGGTTCATGTATGCGTTGCGGCCACCCTGGCGCCTCGCATAATTAACCGTGATCCGACGTTGCCCGCTCTCCACGAACACCACGAAGTAGGTCACGCCCAGCACGATGGCGGCCACCGACATTGCGGTCAGCGTACCCATCTCGCCGTTGCGGACCTGCTCGAACATGTTCAGTACGGCCGAAGGCAACCCGGCGACGATACCGGCGAAGATGATCAGCGAAACACCGTTGCCGATGCCACGCTCGGTCACCTGTTCGCCCACCCACATCAGGAACATGGTGCCGGCCGTCAGGGAAATCACCGCCGTCAGCACAAATCCAGCGCCGGGGCTGTAGACCACCGGGATACCCTGGCTCGCACCTCCGGCCTGCAATGCAGTGGCGATGCCCCAAGCCTGGAAAACCGCCAGCGGGATTGCACCCAGCCGCGACCATTGGGTGATCTTGCGCCGACCTGATTCGCCCTCTTTCTGGATCGCTTTCAGGCTGGGCAGTATCTGCACCATCAACTGCATGATGATGGACGCCGAGATGTACGGCATCACGTTCAGCGCAAACAGGCTGAAGCGTTCCAACGCGCCACCGGAGAACATGTTGAACATGTCGACGATGGTGCCTTCCTGGGTTTCCATCAGGCGCAGCATGGCTTCCGGGTTGACCCCGGGCACGGGAATGTAGCAGCCGACGCGATACACCAGCAGTGCACCAACCACGAACATCAGACGCTGGCGAAGCTCGGTGAACTTCCCGAGCCCTCCGCCTACGCCGCTCATCGCGTTACTGCTGCGCGCCATGCCCGACTTACTCCTCGACCTTGCCGCCGGCCGCTTCGACCGCAGCCTTGGCACCGGCAGTGGCGAGCACACCCTTGAATACGAACTTCTTGGCCACTTCGCCCTTCAGGACCAACTTGGCCCGCTTGGCAGTGCTCGGCACCAGCTTGGCCGCACGCAAGGTCGCGAAATCGATATCGCCGGCCTCCAGCTGATCGAGCTGGTACAGCATCACTTCGGCGGTGTCGTTCTTGGTCTTGCTACGGAAACCGACCTTCGGCAACCGGATATGCATTGGCATCTGGCCGCCTTCGAAACCGGCCCGGATCTTGCCTTTACCCGAACGCGCGAAGGAACCCTTGTGGCCGCGGCCTGCGGTCTTGCCCAGGCCCGAACCGATACCGCGCCCGACGCGCTTGCGGTCTTCGCGGGCACCCTCTGCGGGCGATAGTGTATTGAGACGCATGATGATTACTCCTCGACCCGGACCAGGTAATGGACCGTGTTGATCAGGCCACGGACCTGGGGACTGTCCTTCAGTTCGCGCATGTCATTGATCTTGCGCAGCCCGAGCGCCTTCACCGAAAGGCGATGGCGTCCCTGGGTCCCGCGCAGTCCCTTGACCAGGCGCACCTTGACGGTACCGCCCTTGGGCGCATCGGTTTTGTTATCAGTCGACTTAACCATGTTGCAGATCCTCGACCTTCTTGCCGCGCTTTGCCGCGATCTTGGCGGGCGAATGCATCTGGCCGAGACCGATCAGCGTCGCGCGAACCAGGTTGATCGGGTTGCGGGAACCAATGGCCTTGGCCAACACGTCTTTCACCCCGACCGCCTCGAGCACGGCGCGCATCGCGCCACCGGCGATTACCCCGGTACCTTCCGAAGCGGGCTGCATGTAGACCCGAGCCGCTCCGTGGCCGGACTTCACCGAATGCCACAAGGTGCCATTGTTGAGGTCGACGTGCTTCATGTCCTTGCGGGCATATTCCATCGATTTCTGGATCGCCATGGGCACTTCACGGGCCTTGCCGTAACCGAAGCCGACCTTGCCAGCGCCGTCACCGACGACCGTCAATGCGGTGAAGGTGAACTGGCGGCCACCCTTTACAGTCTTGCTGACGCGGTTGACCGTGATCAACTTCTCGATCATTCCGTCGTCTATTTCTTCGCGCCTGCCGCGTCCGCGCGAATCACGTTCGTTAGCCATGTTTGATTCCTGAAAATGGAAAATAATTTGCGGCGTGGCCGCTTATCGTTGTTGAGTCGATCCGGCTGTGCGTGACAACGGAAACCCGCCGGCACGCCCGACGCAACCCGCGTCGGCAGGAGTGTTACGGGCGGGCCGTATCAGAACTGCAGTCCACCTTCGCGCGCGGCGTCAGCCAACGCCTTGATGCGGCCGTGATAGCGATAGCCCGAGCGGTCAAAGGCGACCTTCTCGATACCCGCAGCCTTGGCGGCGGCGGCAATCGCCTGACCCACCTTGGCGGCGGCTTCGGCATTCTTCAGGCCTTTCAAGCCCTCACGAACCGCGACCTGGGTGGTCGAGGCCGCAGCCAGGACCGCGGAACCGTCGGCGGTAAAGACCTGGGCGTACATGTGCTGGCCGGTGCGCAGCACCGACAGGCGAGGCACGCCGAGCTTGCGGATGTGGCTTCGGGTCGACTTGGCACGACGCAGGCGGGCAGTATTCTTGTTCATTAGTCTGGGTTCTCGAAAAACTACCAAGGGAGCGATTTTGTTCAGAAGCCCTGCCACGAATGACCGGGTACTTGCGGACGGGTCCGCGGCGAACTTACGCCTTCTTGGCTTCCTTGCGAATGATGGTTTCCCCGGCGTACTTCACGCCCTTGCCCTTGTAGGGCTCCGGCGGACGGAAACCGCGAATCTTGGCCGCCACTTCACCGACGCGTTGCTTGTCAGCGCCCTGCACCAGAACTTCGGTCTGGGTCGGGGTGGTGATGGTAATGCCGTCGGGGGAGACAAACGTTACCGGATGTGAGAAACCAAGCGACAGGCTCAGGTTTTTTCCCTGCATCGCGGCGCGGTAGCCAACGCCGACCAGCTCAAGCTTGCGCTCAAAGCCTTCGGAGACACCTTGCACCATGTTGGCAATGATCGACCGCAGGGTGCCGGTCAGCGCGATACGCTCGACATCCTGGGTTGAGAGCAGCGCGTGGCCGTCTTCGATCTTGATCTCGATATCGGTCGGCTTGGCCATCGTCAACGAGCCCTTGGGCCCCTTGACGGTGACACTGTCAGACTGGACGTTGAGCTCGACACCTTTGGGAAGGGCAATTGGCTTCTTGGCAATTCGGGACATGGTTCGTTACTCCCTTAAGCCACGAAGCACAGGACTTCACCGCCGACGCCCTGCTGGCGCGCCTGGGTGTCGGTCATGATGCCTTTCGAGGTGGAGATGATGGACACGCCAAGGCCATTCAGGACCCGGGGCAAGTCGTCCTTGCCGCGGTACTGGCGTAGCCCGGAGCGGGAGAAGCGCTTGAGCTGCTCGATCACCGGCTTGCCTTCGTAGTACTTCAGCTCGATCTGCAACTCGTTCTTGCCGCCGCCGATGTCGCTGACGTTGGCAGCCAGGATGTAACCCTCGTCCTTCAAGACCTTGGCGATGGCCACCTTGATGTTGGACGACGGCATCTTCACCGTGGGCTTGCCGACCGCCGCCGCATTCCTGATGCGGACGAACATATCGGCGATGGGATCAGTCATGCTCATGTGTAATTACCTGATGAGTGCACCGATATCCGCTCAATTGCGAATTCAGTTGTGACGCCGCGGCTGGACCGCCGTGACGCGTGGAACTTTTTGGAGCCGGTAAGTCTAGCAGACTTATCGGCCCCGTTTGACAATCAATTACCAGCTGGCCTTGCGAAGCCCCGGCACGTCTCCGCGCATGGTGGCTTCACGCAGTTTGTTGCGACCCAGGCCGAACTTTGCGTAGACGCCGCGCGAGCGCCCGGTCAGGGCACAGCGGTTGCGCTGCCGGCTGGGGGACGAGTCGCGGGGCAGCTTCTGCAGCTTGACCACCGCCTCTTCCTTCTCCTCGTACGAGGCGCTGACGCTGGAGATGATCTTCTTCAGCTCTTCGCGCTTGACCGCATACTTCGCGGCCAGCTTGGCCCGCTTGATGTCGCGGTTGACCATGGAGGTCTTTGCCATGTGTGGATCCTCGAATCAGTTAGGTACGAAACGGGAAGCGGAACGCTTCCAGCAGTGCGCGGGCTTCGGCATCGGTGTTCGCGGTCGTGGTGATCGCGATGTCCATGCCGCGCAGCGCATCAACCTGGTCGTAATCGATTTCCGGGAAGATGATCTGCTCCTTGACGCCCATGTTGTAGTTGCCGCGGCCATCGAAAGACTTGGCCGACACACCACGGAAATCGCGCACGCGCGGCAGCGAGACGTTGATCAGGCGATCCAGGAACTCGAACATCTTGGCCCGGCGCAGGGTGACCTTGCAGCCGATCGGCCAGCCGTCGCGGATCTTGAACGAAGCCACGGACACGCGGCTGTTGGTCACGATCGGCTTCTGCCCGCAGATCTTCGCCATGTCGGCGACGGCATTTTCGAGCACTTTCTTGTTGGTGGCCGCCTCGCCGACACCCATGTTCAGGGTGATCTTGGAGACGCGCGGCACCTGCATCGGGTTCGTGTAACCGAACTTCTCGGTCAGCGACGGTACCACTTCTTCTTTGTAAAATTTTTCAAGCCGTGTCATTTCAGCATTCCTCAGGCGTCGACCGCCTCACCGCTGGAGCGGAACACACGCAATTTGCGTCCATCCTCCAGCACCTTGATACCGATGCGCTCACCCTTGCCGGAAGCCGGGTTGAACAGCATGACGTTGGAAATATGGATCGGCGCCTCACGCTCGATCACGCCGCCAGCCTGGCCGGCTTGCGGATTCGGCTTGGTGTGGCGCTTGATGATGTTGACGTTGGACACCAGGACCTTGTCCCCTGCCACTCGCACCACATCACCTTTCTTGCCCTTGTCCTTGCCGGCAGTGACGATTACTTGATCGCCCTTCTTGATACGGTTCATGTCAATTCCTCCGCTCAGAGCACTTCTGGGGCGAGCGAGACGATCTTCATGAACTTCTCGGAACGCAGTTCACGGGTCACGGGCCCGAAGATACGGGTGCCAATCGGCTCCTGCTTGTTGTTCAGCAGGACCGCGGCATTGCCGTCGAAGCGGATCAATGAGCCATCCGGACGGCGCACACCCTTGCGGGTACGCACCACGACGGCATCATAGACATCGCCCTTCTTGACCTTGCCCCGCGGGATCGCGTCCTTGACGGTCACCTTGATGACGTCGCCAATCGCGGCGTAACGGCGCTTGGAGCCACCGAGCACCTTGATGCACATCACTTCTTTGGCACCGGAGTTGTCGGCCACGGTGAGATAGCTTTGCATCTGGATCATGGTTCAGCCCTCCTCGTTATTCGGCCGCACGGGTGACAATTTCCACCAGTCGCCAGTTCTTGGTTTTCGACATCGGCGCAATCTCGGAAATCCGGACCACGTCGCCCTCGTTGCAGGAATTATCCGCGTCGTGTGCGTGCAGCTTGGACGAGCGACGGATGTACTTGCCGTACAACGCGTGCTTGACCTGGCGCTCGACGAGCACGGTGATGGTCTTGTCCATCTTGTTGCTGACCACGCGTCCTTCGACCGTGCGCAGCGCCTTCTCTGTATTGTTGTCGGTCATGGCGGGTCCTTACTTCTTCTCGCCCGAATCGGACTGGCTCGCTTGAGCCTGCCCAATCAGGGTGTTGACGCGGGCAATCTCACGACGCACCCGACGGGTCTCGTGGGTCTTGGTCAGCTGGCCGGTAACCTGCTGCATGCGAAGGGCGAAGCCCTCCTTGTGCAGGTCGGTCAAATGGGCCTTGAGCTCGTCAGCCGACTTCTCTCGCAGTTTATTGAGTTCCATCAGCGCACCGTCCGCGTCACGAAAGTGGTGGTGACCGAAAGCTTGGCGGCGGCCAGGCGGAACGCTTCGCGCGCCACGTCCTCTGCCACACCTTCGATCTCGTAGATCACGCGTCCGGGCTGGATCAGCGCGACCCAGTACTCGACGCTGCCCTTGCCCTTACCCATACGCACTTCGATCGGCTTCTTGGTGATCGGCTTGTCGGGGAACACGCGGATCCACATCTTGCCGCCACGCTTGACGTAGCGACTGATGGAACGGCGTGCGGCCTCGATCTGGCGCGCGGTGATCTGGCCGTGCGCGGTCGACTTCAGTCCGTACTCACCGAAACTGACTGCGTTGCCACTCCATGCCAGTCCGTCGTTGCGGCCTTTGTGTACCTTCCGGTACTTGGTTCGCTTTGGTTGCAACATGATCCGTTACCTCTGTTCGCGCGGCGGACGGGGCGCACGGTCGCGGCGTTCGCCACGATCACTGCGCGGACTGTCGTCCGGCTTTTCCTGGCCAACCTGGGAGAAATCAAAGATCTCGCCCCGGTAGACCCACACTTTGATGCCAATGATGCCGTACGTCGTCTTGGCTTCTGCGAAGCCGTAGTCGATATCGGCGCGCAGGGTGTGCAGCGGCACGCGACCCTCGCGGTACCACTCCGAACGCGCGATCTCGGCACCATTGAGCCGACCACCGACATTGACCTTGATGCCCAGCGCGCCCAGGCGCATCGCATTGCCAACCGCACGCTTCATAGCGCGGCGGAACATGATGCGACGCTCCAACTGCTGCGCGATGGACTCGGCCACCAACTGCGCGTCGAGCTCGGGCTTGCGGACCTCGGTGACGTTGATGTGCGCCGGGACGCCCATCATGTCGCTGACTTCCTTGCGCAGCTTGTCGATATCCTCACCACGCTTGCCGATCACCACGCCCGGACGGGCGGTGTGGATGGTCACGCGGGCGTTGTTGGCCGGACGCTCGATGAGAATCTTCGAAATTCCGGCCTGGGCCAGCTTCTTGCGCAGCATCTCGCGGACCTTGAGGTCGGCGATCAGGTACTCGGCGTACTGCTTCTTGCCGGCAAACCACTTGGAATTCCAATCCTTGGAGATACCCAGGCGGATGCCGGTGGGATGAACTTTGTGACCCATAATCAGACTCCGCCTTGCTTGCCGGCGCCCACGACCACAGTAATGTGGCTGGTACGCTTGAGAATGCGGGTGCCGCGACCCTTTGCCCGCGCCATGAAGCGCTTCAGGGTCGGACCCTCGTCAACCATGATGGTGGTGACCTTGAGCTCGTCGATATCGGCGCCCTGGTTGTTCTCGGCATTGGCGATCGCAGACTCCAGAACCTTGCGGATCAGGTCGGCTGCTTTCTTGTCCGAGAACTTGAGCTGGTTGACAGCGCTCTCGGCGGTAAGGCCGCGCACCTGGTTGGCAACCAACCGGGCCTTCTGGGCGGAGATGCGCGCACTGCGCAGGATGGCTTTAGCTTCCATGGTCATCTCCTTATCGGCTCTTCTTGTCGCCGACGTGACCCTTGAAGGTGCGCGTCAGGGAGAATTCGCCGAGCTTGTGGCCAACCATGTTCTCGTTGACCAGCACCGGGATGTGGTTGCGGCCGTTGTGCACCGCAATGGTGAAACCCACCATTTCCGGCAACACCATCGAGCGACGCGACCAGGTCTTGATCGGGCGTTTGTTGTTGGCCGCGGCCTCCACCTTCTTGATCAGGTGGTGGTCAACGAACGGACCTTTTTTCAGTGAACGTGCCATTGCCGATTAGCTCCTGCGATCGCGAACGATGAACTGCTGCGTACGCTTGTTGTGCCGCGTCTTGTAGCCCTTGGTCGGCACACCCCATGGGGTGACCGGATGCGGGTTGCCCTGGCCAGCCTTGGCCTCACCACCACCGTGCGGATGATCCACCGGGTTCATCGCCGCGCCGCGAACGGTCGGCCTGATACCGCGCCAGCGCTTCGCGCCGGCCTTGCCGAGCTTCTGCAGGCTGTGCTCATCGTTGCCGACTTCGCCGATGGTGGCCCGGCAATCGACTGCAACCTTGCGCATCTCGCCAGAACGAAGACGCAACGTGGCGTAGCCCTGCTCACGTGCGACCAGCTGGACGCCGGCGCCGGCAGCGCGTGCAATCTGTGCGCCCTTGCCCGGCTTCATCTCGATGCAATGCACGGTGGAACCCACCGGGATGTTGCTCAGCGGCAGTGTGTTGCCGGTGCGGATGGGTGCATCACGACCCGCAATCACCTGGTCGCCGGCTTTCAGCCCCTTGGGAGCAATGATGTAACGACGCTCGCCATCGACATAGCACAACAGGGCCAGGTGGGCGGTGCGGTTGGGATCGTACTCGATCCGCTCCACGCGCGCCGGAATGCCTTCCTTGTTGCGCTTGAAATCGACGATGCGGTAGTGCTGCTTGTGACCACCGCCGATATGCCGGGTAGTGGTCCGGCCGTGATGGTTGCGGCCACCGGTCTTGCTCTTCTTCTCGAGCAACGGCGCGTACGGCGCACCCTTGTGCAGGTCGGGCGTCACCACCCGAACCATCGAGCGACGGCCGGGTGAAGTGGGTTTGAATGTCATCAATGCCATGGGTCGATCCTCAAGCCTTGGCCATAACGTCGATCGACTGGCCATCGGCCAGCGTCACGTATGCCTTGCGCCAGTCGGGGCGACGGCCCATGCGGAACTTGAAGGCTTTTGCTTTGCCCTTCACGTTGAGCACGTTGACCGCCTCGACCTTGACGTCGAACAGCTTCTCGACCGCAACCTTGATGTCAGCCTTGGTTGCCGTCGTCGCCACTTCGAAGACGTATTGATTGGAAACTTCCTGCAGGCGCGCGGTCTTCTCGGACACACGCGGCGCACGAATCACGTTGTAGAGCTTGGCGTCGTTCATGCCAGCCACTCCTGAATCTTCTTGATCGCCTCGGTGGTGACCACGACCGTATCGGCGCCAACCAGCGCAACCGGATCCAGGCCCTGCACGTCACGAACCTCGACATACGGCAAGTTGCGCGCCGAGAGGTACAGATTCTCGGTGGCATCCTCGGTGACCAGCAACGGGCGACGACCAGCCTCCAGGCCCTTGAGCATCGCGATCATGCCCGAGGTCTTCGGCGAGTCCAGCTCGAGCTTCTCCACAACCGTGATCCGGCCCTGGCGATGCAGCTCGGACAGGATCGACGCCATTGCGGCACGGTACATCTTGCGATTGACCTTCTGCGCGAAGCTTCGCGGCTGGGCCGCAAAGGTCACGCCGCCGCCGCGGAAGATCGGAGCCGTCAGCGCGCCGTGGCGAGCGCCACCGCCCTTCTGGTTCTTCGACTTCTTGGTGGTGCCGGCAACCTGCGAACGGGTCTTCTGCGCCTTGGTACCGCTGCGACCGGCGTTGCGGTAGGCAACGACGACCTGATGGACCAGGTCTTCACTGAACTCGCGACCGAAGATATCGTCGGACACCGACAACTTCTCGCTGCTGTTATTGATGGCAAGTTCCATCGTCATACTCCCTTGGTCGTCGGACGGACGATCACATCGCCGCCCGGCGCGCCTGGCACTGCGCCCTTGATCGCGATCAAGCCGCGCTCGGCGTCGACCTTGACCACTTCCAGGCCCTGGGTGCTCTGCTGCACGAAGCCCATGTGACCGGACATCTTCTTGCCCGGGAACACGCGACCCGGCGTCTGGCGCTGGCCGATGGAACCAGGCGAGCGATGCGACAGCGAGTTACCGTGGGTGGCATCGCCCATGGCGAAGTTCCAGCGTTTGATCGTGCCCTGGAAGCCCTTGCCCTTGGTCACGCCCTGGACATCGACCACCTGGCCGACCTCAAAGATGTCGGCCTTGATCTCGCCGCCCACGTTGAAGTCACCGAGCTTGTCGTCGGCAACGCGGAACTCCCACAAGCCTCGGCCGGCGTCGACCTTGGCCTTGGCCAGGTGACCAGCCGCGGGCTTGTTGATCAGCGCCGCACGGCGTACGCCAACGGTAACCTGCACCGCGCTGTAGCCATCGGTATCGGGGGTCTTGATTTGGGTGATCCGGTTCGGGGTCGCTTCGATCAGCGTCACCGGAATGGACTTGCCATCCTCGGTGAAAAACCGGCTCATGCCGGCCTTGCGGCCGACGATGCCCAACGAATATTTCTTCGCCGTCATGGTCAGGTCCTCAGGTCAGCTTGATCTGTACGTCAACGCCCGCCGCGAGCTCGAGCTTCATCAGCGCGTCCACGGTCTTGTCGTTGGGGTCGACGATATCGAGCACGCGCTTGTGCGTGCGGGTCTCGTACTGGTCACGCGCGTCCTTGTCGACGTGCGGAGAAGTAAGAATGGTGAAGCGCTCGATCTTGGTCGGCAACGGGATCGGGCCACGCACTTGCGCGCCGGTCCGCTTTGCCGTCTCGACGATCTCGCTGGCTGAACGGTCGATCAGACGATGATCGTATGCCTTCAGCCGAATCCGGATCTTTTGGTCCGCCATGACGGTGTTCCTTGGTTTAAAGAGCGACGGGCCGGTGGCTAGGTGCACCGAACCCCGATGGAAACGACCCCGCCCGCGGTAGACAATCCGAGGGCGGAAATCCTTGGAAAAGCAAGGCAGGCCGGTTTCCCGGCCTGCCAGACAGAAAAGTATAAAGCGCGTGCCATGATGCCGTCAAGCAGCGCCGGAATATCCGGCACTGCCAACGATCTTGTCACGCGACATTTCCCTGTCGGGCGAACACGAGGTGCTTCCTGCTCCTCTTTTCGCGGTAGGCGCCACCCCGACCCAGCGGGATGACGCGGTATTACCAAATATTTACTGGATACCAGGCTTTACTTGATGATCTTGGCGACCACGCCGGCGCCAACGGTACGACCACCTTCACGGATCGCGAAACGCAGGCCTTCGTCCATCGCGATCGGGTTGATCAACTCGACCACCATCTTCACGTTGTCGCCCGGCATCACCATCTCCACGCCTTCAGGCAGCTCGCAGGCGCCGGTCACGTCGGTGGTGCGGAAGTAAAACTGCGGACGGTAGCCCTTGAAGAACGGCGTGTGACGGCCGCCCTCGTCCTTGCTCAGGATGTACACCTCACCCTCGAACTGGGTGTGCGGCTTGATCGAACCGGGCTTGCACAGCACCTGGCCGCGCTCCACGTCGTCACGCTTGGTCCCGCGCAGCAGCAGGCCGGCGTTGTCGCCCGCCTGGCCCTGGTCGAGCAGCTTGCGGAACATCTCAACACCGGTCACCGTCGTCTTCACGGTCGGACGGATACCGACGATCTCGATCTC
>NZ_JBSVRL010000004.1:0-280246 GCF_054052145.1 Lysobacter sp. A421
TCGCCGTTTTCGGACGTGCAATTGCCCCGCTTCAAGGGCAACGCCGTGCCTTCCATGTGTTTGGTAGATCAATCATGAAGAAGTTATGTGGCTGCTTGGATCGCCAGTGACGCCCAACCATTCCATCGAGCGGACATCCAAAGGGCTGCGCCCTTCGGCTGCCGCTCATGTCAAACGTTAGGCGCCAAGGGCAGCAATGCGCAAGTTCGTATCCACAAGCTCACTCATTCTGGTCGCCGTCGGCGTCGCTACGGCTGCAGTTGGCGTCCTCTTTACGTTTCCCGAAAATCCGCTTATCTGGCACGCGGCCACGTGGACGCTTGTCGCGGCGCTGGCTGGCCTGCTGGTACTTGTCCTTGTCTCGGGCTACGTTCTGGCGACGGATCGAGCAGCGAGGACGTGGCAGCGCACTACGGCGTTTCTGATCGGCTTCACGTGCTTGGTGGCGATTGCGATCGGGTCACTTTAGATCGCACACTTGGCGCGTGGGCACCCACCAGGGTCGCAACGTCGGTTGGCGCCTAACAATTCATTCAAGCCGAACGGATAGGATAGTTCCTACGCTTTAGTGGACACCCTGAACTACCACTTCAGGAGTCCTCACCATGCCCAAACCAGGTCCGCGAACCACCTACCGATATACCGATGATTTCAAGGCGACAGCCGTCCGTTTGAGCCAGTTGCCCGGAGTCGCGGTACAGGATGTTGCTGCATCGCCTTACATCCATCCTTTCATGCTGTCTCGTTGGCGCAAACAGGCGCGCGAGGGTGTGATCATGACGAAGGGTGTGGCGGTGGATAAGGCCGTGGCGGCAGAGCTCAAGGAGCTGCGCCGCGTGAAGAAGGCCTACGAGCGGCTGAAGCTCGAGCATGACCTTTTAAAAAAAGCGATCGCATTCACTTCCGGTCGAAAGGTGACGTCTTCGCTTTCATCAAGCAGCAGCAGGACCTCCACTCCGTGAGGTTGTTGTGCCGACTGTATGGCGTCAGCACGAGCGGGTTCTACGCATGGCGCGATCGGCCAGCCCACGGACCCTGGAGGATGTGCGCCTGCTCGGGAAGATTCGCCAGATCCATGATGACAGTCGGCAGACCTATGGCAGCCCGCGCGTGCACAGGGAACTGCAAAACGAGGGCGAGCCGGTCGGACGCCGTCGGATCGAGCGATTGATGCGAGACAACGCCGTGCGAGGCTGCTTGGCCGACCTGTATCGACGCTGCCCGGGTGTGGATCGCTTCTTCTCCAGCGTCGACAATCACGTCCATGAGCTAAAGGTGGATCGACTCGATCAGGTGTGGGTCACGGACGTGACGTACTTGAAAGTGTCGAGCACGTGGCGCTACCTGGCCACGGTCATGGACCGCTACTCGCGACGGTTGCTGGGCTGGTCGCTGGGCTCGGACCGAACGGCTCGCCTCACCCGTCGGGCGCTGGCCGCCGCCTTGCGCCAACGCAAGCCGCCCGCCGGCACGCTGTTGCACAGTGATCGCGGTGTGGAGTTTCTGGCCAGCGATTTCAAGCAGGCGCTGGCCAGCGCCGGGTTGGTGCAGAGCGTGAACCGCCCGCATCGCATGACCGATAACGCGCACATGGAATCGTGGAACAAATCCATGAAGTCCGACATGTACCACCGCCAGAACTTCACCAGCGAGACCAAGCTCAGAGCTGCCGTGCGCAGCTACATCGATTTCTACAACAGCAAGCGCTTACACTCAGCACTGGGCTATCGCTCTCCCGTCGAGTTCGAAGCCTTGGCTGCCTAACCAAAGAGTGTCCACTTTTGCGTAGGAACTCTCTCCTCAATACACACGCGCATTTCGATCACGCGGGCGGCATCGCGCAACTCGCGCATGACACGGGCGCACAGGTCATTGCGAGTGCCGCGGATACGTCAGCGCTAGAACGCGGTGGTCGCGGCGACCCGGAATACGGCGACAAGTTTCCATTCCCGCCGGTGAATGTGGTGCGCACGATGAAAGACGGCGAGCATTTGCAGCTTGGTGACCTGATGTTGACCGCACATGCAACACCCGGGCACACCAAGGGCAATATGACCTTGACGTGGATGTCGTGCGAGGACAAGCGCTGTCTGCACATGGTGGACATCGGTAGCCTGTCGGCGCCCGGCTACAAATTGGTTGAGAATTCAAAGTACCGGGACATCGTCAAGGATTTCGAGCACAGCTTCGCGATGGTTGCGACGTTGCCTTGCGATATCGCGCTCAATCCGCATCCCGGCGCGGTACATTTCTGGGCACGCGTGGCCAATCGCAAACAAGGCGATGTGAATGCATTGGTCTGACCCCACAGGATGTCGCGGCTACGCGAAAGAGGCACGCGAAAATTTCGAAGCGGAATTAGCAAATCAACGCACGGGCGCTGCTTTGGTAAAGTAGCAGCGACTTTTGGGTTAATGTCAGCACAAGATGCCACAGTTGCTCGAAGTGGCGCCCAACAAATCGCTGCAGCCGACCGCCATCCCGCTATGCGGTCTGTCGGCGGCTGAGCTCAGGCGTTAGGGCTATCCGCATGAGACTGATAATTTCACTATTTGTCTTGGTCATGCTTACCAGCTGCGCAACTTCTCCGCCGGAGTCGACGCCGCCTGGGACGGCGGCGATTGACGCTGAAGCTGCCCGCCTCATGAAGACTGAAAACGTACAGGGAATGGCACTTGCTGTCGCCCCAAGAACGGGGTCGGGTTTACTTCTTTCGTGCAGTAAGGGCCGGTAACTCAACCCGACCCCGTTCTTCGGTACGGAGTTCAACGCCAAGGTTCTGGGGCAATGCTCCAGGGAAGCGTCCGATCGGTTTGGCGGCTGCGCCAATCACGTCACGCGTGGCAGGTCCACTGGAGACATGTGCGTTCACTAGGCATCAGGAAACACATGTTCGCTATTCGCGGCCAAGCTCAAGCCACGGACGCTCCATTCATAGCGTCGTTGCAATAGGCGCATGCGCTCGCCCCTCCGCTCCTGGCGGCCGTCAACGCCCATCTGACGGGTAAAGGCTTGGTGCAATCACTGTAAAGTCAGCCTAACCACGTTACTGAGCAATGGGGTTTAGAAGGGCGGCGCACGAGTTCGCTGGACCAACACCCTGAACGCCCCGCGCCTTGATAGGAATGACATGCCGCTTGATCAAGACATCGAGATACTGGATTTAATCAATGCGATTGCACATCAGGCAACCGCAGGCATGCAGCGTGCCTTGAAGGACGCCGGGATCGGGTTGGCCGCAATGGAGGCGCGGACGCTGCGCTTTGTTTCGCGCCACCCCGGGTGCACCCAGAGCGACATCGTTCGCGAGAGCGGCCGTGACAAGGCGCAGATCGCGCGTGTTGTCAAAGTGCTGCTGGAACGAGGCGACATCGCGCGCCTGCCAAACGAACCGGACCTGAGGCGCGGGCGTCTGCGCATTACGCCCGAGGGTTCGGTATCTTACGAACAAGCAGAGCACCTGCGATCGGAGGTGGCCGCTTCAATGGTCGGGGGAGTAACGGCGAAGGAACGAACGCAACTCAGCCGGCTTCTGCGCCGGGTGGTGAAAGGCTCTGCTGCGGTTAAGTAGCTAGTTGACTTTATCAACCGATTTGGGTCAAATGTTGATCAGGTCAACTGTCTGTTGGGCATGTCATGGGCGAAATCGAATCGATAGACACCAGTGAGGCACGGGCGGCATTGCGCGCCAAGCTTGCCGCGCAGACGCCGCAGATCCTCATCGGTGGGCGCTGGAGACAGTCGCGCTCGCGGAAGATCTTACAAGTGGACGACCCGGCCGATGGTAGCCAGCTCGCCGCGGTGGCGGCAGGTGACGACAGGGACATCGACGATGCCGTGGCGGCCGCGCGCGCGGCTTTTCGCCAGGGACCCTGGTCGCGCTTGCCCGCTTCCCGCCGCGCCGCGATGCTCTTCGCCCTCGCCGATTCCATTGAACAAGAGCAGGTGGAGCTCTCCCTGATGGAGTCGCTGGACGCGGGTCATACCGTACGCTCAATTGAAGGCGGCGATTTGCCGTTGGGCATCCGCTCCTTGCGCGATTACGCCGGATGGGCCACCAAGGTGGCTGGCGAGGTATCAATGCAACCGACGGGTGTGCCAGCGATGGACTATTTCCTGCGCGAGCCGATCGGCGTCGCCGCCATCATCACGCCATGGAACGCGCCCTTCCTCATGGTGTTGCAAAAAGTTGCCGCCGCGTTGGCCGCAGGATGCACGACCGTCGTCAAGCCTGCAGAATTGGCGCCATTGACGGCCTTGCGGCTCGGCGAACTGTGCCACCAAGTAGGCATCCCGGACGGCGTAGTCAATATTGTCACCGGTATCGGCGCATCGGCAGGCCAGGCGCTCGCGGAACACCCCGACGTCAACATGATCAGCTTCACCGGCTCAACTTCCGTCGGCAAATCGATCATGGCGGCGGCCGCGCACAGCAATCTCAAGCGAGTGGTGCTGGAACTCGGCGGAAAGTCGCCGGTGCTGGTGTTCGCCGACGCGGACCTGGACAAGGCCGCGCGGGCAATCGTTGCCGAGATCACTTTCAAAAGCGGCCAGTACTGTGCAGCCGGCTCCCGCGTCTTCGTGCAGCGCTCGGTCTATGAGCCTTTTCTCGAACGGCTCCGGCAGGCAATGGATGTGTTGCGTATCGGGCCGGGCTATGACGCTTCGAGTGACATGGGGCCGATGATTTCAGCGCAGCAGCGTGCCCGGGCCCTTGACATCGTCCAGCACAGCGTCGCGGCTGGCGCCCGGGCCATGCGTGGCGGACGGGCTCGCACTGGGCCCGGCTATTTTTTCGAACCAACGATTCTTGTAGACACCGTGCAGGGCATGCGCGCATCGCGCGAGGAAATCTTCGCGCCCGTTCTAGTGGTCAATGCTTTCGACGACGGGGCGCCACTGGAAGCCGTCGCCGGATTGGCCAATGACACCCAGTACGGCTTGTCGGCCAAACTCTGGACCCGCGACATGCGAACAGCCCACACCCTTATCCGGCTGCTGGAATCCGGCCAAGTGATCGTGAACGGGGGCGGCGGAGAAGCGACGCTGCCCTTCGGGGGCTTCAAGCAATCGGGCTATGGCCGAGAAAATGGCCATGTTGGCTTGTCAGCGTTTACCGAAATCAAAGCCGTTCGTCTCGGGTACTAGCAATAACGGACGGCTACGCCGCCGCTTAACTCCAGCGTTGCATTACACAACTTGTAATACGAAGTGAGCAAAGGTGCGGTCGTTGCCCTTGCTGGTGCCCAAGAGCCTCACTTGTGTAACGTACAACCTGACAGTTCAGTCAAGCGGACGCGCTGGATGTACGTGGTTGACCAGTTCTACGACAAGCGGCATTCAGATGCAGCCAAGCACCGCGCGCGACGCTAGATGACGGCTCCTCGTCCAAATCGAAACGACGTCATGCGGGTCGTCCGTGCGCGTGAGAACAATCTGCGCAATGTCAGTATTGATATCCCGAAGAAGCTGATCACTGTGTTCACCGGCGTCTCGGGGTCGGGCAAGTCTTCGTTGGTCTTCGACACGATTGCCGCTGAATCGCAACGTCAGTTGAACGAGACCTTTCCCGCCTTCGTTCGCAACCGCTTGCCGCATTACGGTCAGCCCGATGTGGATGCGCTGGAAAACCTGTCGCCGGCGATCATCGTCGATCAGAAACGGATCGGCGGCAATGCGCGTTCGACCGTTGGCACCGCGACCGACATCTATGCTTTGCTGCGGTTGCTGTTCTCGCGGATCGGATCGCCTCCCGTGGGCGAATCTTCGGTCTTTTCGTTCAACCATCCTGAAGGGATGTGCCCGACCTGTCTGGGCCTCGGCACCGTTGTGGCCGTCGACGGGGAAGAACTGGTCGATCGCACCAAGTCGCTGAACCAGGGCGCGCTCACCTTCCTCGGCTTCAATGTCGGTGGCGCGCGGTGGAAACGCTACGTCAATTCGGGACTATTCGACAACGACAAGCGACTCGCCCGCTACACCAAAGCCGAATGGCGGCTGCTGATGCACCAAGCGCCGATGGTGCTGAAGGATCCGCCCGCCGACTGGTACAACAGTTCGAAGTATGAAGGCGTCGTCGATCGCTTCACCCGAGGGTACCTTAAGAAGTCGCCAGAGCAGTTGAAACCCGATGAGCGCGAGGCGGTAGCGCGGGTCGCGACGCGCGGCCGCTGCCCGGAGTGCAAGGGCTATCGGCTCAATCGCAGAATCCTCAGCTCGAGGATCGCAGGCCGCCACATCGGCCAGTTTGCGGCGCTGTCGGTCGCGGACCTGATCCCGGTTGTCCGCGTCATCGGCGATCCGCGGGCTGTGACGATCGTGGCGGCGACCGTCGCACATCTAGAAAGTCTTGTCGCGATCGGGCTCGGCTACCTCAGCCTCGACCGGCAGACCTCGACGCTGTCGGGCGGCGAATCGCAGCGCGTGAAGATGGTCCGTCATCTCGGCAGCAGTCTGTCCGACATGACCTATATCCTCGACGAACCGAGCATCGGCCTCCATCCGCGCGACGTGCATCAGCTCAATAGGTTGATCGTCGGGCTGCGCGACAAAGGCAACACGGTGCTGGTGGTCGAGCACGACCCGGACGTCATCGCCATCGCCGACCATGTGGTCGACATGGGGCCGGGTGCAGGAACGCACGGAGGCACGGTGGTTTTCGAGGGAACCGTGGCTGCGCTCGCCAAGGCGAAAACGCTGACTGGCCGGTTCCTGCGCGGCGGTGTTACCTTGAAGACCGAGGTGCGAATGCCTGATGGCGCGTTCCGCATCCGCAAGGCCAGACTCAACAATCTGGCGGCGATCGACGTGGACATTCCGCGCGGTGTTCTGACGGTGGTCACAGGCGTCGCTGGATCGGGCAAGACCAGCCTGATAAACGGCGTGCTGATACGCCAACACCCCGATATCGTCTGTGTTGATCAAGGGGCGCTCACGGGCTCGATTCGATCGAACATGGCGACCTATACGGGCGTGCTCGATCCGATCCGGGCCCTGTTCGCTGGGGAGAACGGCGTCAGCGCCTCGTTGTTCAGCGCAAACTCGACGGGCGCCTGCCCGGCATGCCGTGGTCTTGGCGAAGTCACCCTCGACCTCGCGTTCATGGATTCGATCACCAGCGTTTGCGAGACATGCCACGGTAGGCGCTTCCGCGACGACGTACTCGCGCTGACATACGGCGGCATGGCGATTGATGCGGTGATGAATTTGACTGCAGAAGGCGCGATCGCGTTCTTCGACGACCAGCCCGATGTACGCGATCCGCTCGAGGGCGTCGTCGAAGTGGGCCTGGGCTATCTTACGCTCGGCCAACCGCTCAGCACGCTGTCGGGTGGCGAACGTCAGCGGATCAAGTTGGCGACCGAACTCCAGAACAGCGGCCAGACCTACGTCCTCGACGAGCCAACTACCGGCCTCCATATGTCCGATGTCGCCCGGCTGATCGCCCTGATGGACCGGCTCGTAGACAACGGCTCGAGCGTGATCGCGATCGAGCACAACCTCGATGTCGTCGCGCGCGCCGACTGGATTATCGACATGGGTCCAGGCGCCGGTCGCGACGGCGGACATGTTGTCGCACAAGGAACCCCGACGCATGTCATGTCCGAAAAGGATTCGGTAACGGGAGTCTTTCTGGCGACACATGTTCGCGCGGATAACTAGCTGCGACGTGTGCGGGCCGTCTCACCTGCAAGAACGGGGTCGGGTTTACTTAAGAGAGATCGACGCTGCTGAAAGCGAACTGGGCCACAAACTTCCGGCTGTTTTGCTGCAGCTGTACGCTGCCCGCGGCAACGGCGGCTTTGGGCCGAAGTACGGGCTACTCGGCATCAGTTCTGGGCACATCACTGATCTTGGCGACACAGCGCTTAACCTGTATCGCACTTGGCGCACACCAGACCCCGAAGATCCGACCTGGACTTGGCCAGTAGCACTGCTGCCTCTCTTGCATGTCGGCTGCGCTATCCACTACCGCTTGGACTTGGCAGACCCGAACTGCCGCGTGCTCAAATTCGACCCGAATGGCCATGGCCCCGGCGACAATTGGAGCGGAGCATTTACGGTAGTCTCTCCGTCACTGAAGCCGTGGCTCGCAGGGCTCTAACAATTCGTTCAAGCCGAACCCGCTTCGCTACACCAACAACATGGCAGGTAAAGCTTGCCATGTTGTTGGCTCCGCTACGCAGGTCGGCTTAACTCAGCAACTGTCTTGTGATTAGTCGGGTCAAGCCATAATTAGACCCTCCGCACGCAGCTCATCGCGCCGCCTGGCATTGATGATGCCGAGCAGCTTGCGCATGCAGGACACCAGCGCGACCTTGCCCAACTTTCCGCGTGCACGCAGTTGCTGGTAGTGCGCCTTCATCATCGGATCCCAGCGCACGGCCGACAGCGTGGCCATGTAGAGCGCAACGCGTACCGGGGCGCGCCCGCCACGGATGCGACGCTTGCCCTGGCCCTGCCCGCTGTCACGGTTCATCGGTGCCACGCCGGCGAGTTTGGCGATCTGCCGGCGATCAAGATGACCAAGCTCGGGCAGCAGCGCCAGCGCGGTCGCCTGGAACACGGGACCGAGTCCCTTGCTGGAGCGCAGCGCGGGCGTGGCGTGTTGTTGGATCAGTGCCTTCATGGTGCGCTCGATCGCCGCCAGCTCGCGGACCAATGCGGCGATGGTGCGAGTGGCCAGCTTACGAACCGATGGCGATGCCATCGCCGCCTGTTGCTTCTGGGCTTGTAGCAGGGTGACCACCTGGCCCCGTCGGCGCAGCCAGTCGCGCAACTCGCGCTGCCACGGCGGCGGGGCGACGTACCGGCGGAGGCGATCTGCGAACATCCGGGCCATCAACGCCAACAAACGCGCATCAATGGCATCGGTCTTGGCCAGCTCGCCAGTGGCACGCGCGAAGTCGCGGGCCTGGCGCGGATTCACCCGTGCAATCCACAGCCCGGCATCGCAGCAGGCGTCCAACAGCGGCTCTTCGTAACCGCCGGTGGCTTCCACCACGATCCTGGACGCACCCAACGCCACCAGGCGCTTGATGATCTTGGCAATCCCGGCTCGGGTGTTGGGAAACCGGGCGACGCCGGTCTGTCCATCCACACCAATATCCAAAGCGCCTTTACCCACATCGATCCCTACTGCCGTCATGTCCGTTCTCCGTTACAGTTGGCCGGTCGAGAGCATCGCGCCTGAGGCCCACGCTTATCGGTTCGAGGGAAACCTCGATCAACTGTTCGGGCGCAGGGCGCGAGATCCGGCGTACGGCCCCTGCTGAATTACGGTGGTCTGACACCGAGGCGTTATCGGGCGCGCACGCCGGGCTCTCGGCGCTTAGGCTAGGGGAAACTCAAGACATAAGGTGTTAGCCAGTAGAGCATGCTTATCCGCGATTTCATTCCGGGCGAGGAAATGGAACTTCGGCGTGTATTCATGTCGTCCGTTCATACGCTTGCCTGCGACTTCTATACGAAAGAACAACTCGATGCCTGGGCGCCTGCTGCCTACGACCAGCAGAAGTGGATAAGCAAGATCACGGCCCTGCGTCCGTTCGTTGCGACAATTGAAGGTCGAGTAGTTGGCTACGCGGATCTCCAGGCGTCTGGCTACATTGATCACTTTTTCGTATCAGGAGACTCTTCTGGACGAGGCATCGGAAGCGCACTTATCCAGCATGTCCATGAAGTTGCGGCCGAGCGCGAGTTGTCGCAGCTGTCCGCTCTTGTGAGCCTTTCCGCAGAGGGGTTCTTCACCAAGCACGGATTTCTAGTGGATGAGCGCCAGACGGTAGTTGTCACGGGCATCCCAATAGCAAACTCAAGGATGAGTAAGGCGCTGCCGGCTAACAGCTCATTCAAGCCGAACCCGCGTCGCGAGTCGGATTAGTTGGCGTTGGCGAACGCGCGCTGCTGGCCGAAGGCGGACCTTGCGCCAGGCTGATCGGTGGTGCTCCCGGTCATCTTCTCGCAGCAAGAGAGTGGATGGCACTAACAAAGGGGCCAGAGGAGATATCTGTTTGAATCCGATATTTCCTCTGGCCCCTTTGTTCGCCGCCTTTGTTCGTAGTGCCGGAGGTGCGCGCTTGCATGCTGTCTTACGCCTGCGCGCGTTCCCGGTTCCGCTGCTCCTGCGCCTGCAGGATCCGGCGCAGGCTCCCTTCGATCCAGTCCGCAAGCGCCCTGACTTTCTCCGCGGCCTCCCGGCCCAGCGGCGTCAGCCGGTATTCCACGCGCGGCGGGATCACTTCATAGGCGAAGCGGCGGACGCGGGTCTCCAGCACCAGCACGCCCCAGCGGCTGGTGACGTGCTTGAGCCCCTCGCGCGAGGGGGAGGCGGCCAAGAGGAATTGGTGTAAGTCCTACACTGGTCGCATCCCCCCATCAACGGAGCGAATCCCCATGACCATCGCAGTCACCGGCGCCGCCGGCCAGCCTCTCCGCACAACAGGAACAACCGGATCATGACAACTCAAAGCAACGCCACTCCCCCGGCCAAACGCACCCTGGGCAAGACCGGCCTGCAGATCGCCCCGCTGGTCTTTGGCGGCAACGTGTTCGGCTGGACAGCCGACAAGGACACGTCGTTCGCCATGCTGGATCGCTTCATCGGTGCGGGACTCAACGCCATCGATACCGCCGATGCGTATTCGGCCTGGGTGCCGGGCAACGAGGGCGGTGAATCGGAAACCATCATTGGGCAGTGGTTCAAGGCCGATATTTCGCGCCGCGACAAGGTCGTGCTCATCACCAAGGTCGGCTCGCCGCTGGGGCCGGATCGCAGCGGCCTGTCGGCCAAGCGCATCGTGGGCGCCGCAGAGGACTCGCTGCGCCGGCTGCAGACCGATCGCATCGATCTGTACCTCAGCCACTATCCCGATGAGCAGACGCCCGTGGAAGAATCCCTACGCGCCTACGAAACCCTCATCAAGCAGGGCAAGGTGCGCGCCATCGGTGCCTCCAACCACAGTGCGGCGCAGCTGCGGGAAGCCCTGGATGTTGCCGGCAACGCTGGCCTGCCGCGCTACGACGTGTTGCAGCCCGAGTACAACCTCTACGATCGCGCGGGCTACGACGGCGAGCTGCGCGATGTGGCCATGGCCGAACAGCTGGGGGTTATCACCTACTTCAGCCTGGCGTCGGGGTTCCTGACCGGAAAGTACCGCAGCAAGGACGACCTGGGCAAGAGCGTGCGCGGCGGCGGCGTCGAGAAGTACCTCGATGCGCGCGGCCTGCGCATCCTCGCGGCGCTCGACGCGGTGGCCAAGGCGCGGAATGCCAAGGCGGCGGAAGTCGCGCTGGCGTGGCTGATCGCGCGTGAAGGCGTGACCGCGCCGATCGCCAGCGCCACCAGCGTCGAGCAGGTTGACGGCCTGATCCGCGCCACCCGACTGACGCTGACTGCGACCGATATCGCCAGCCTGGACGATGCCAGCGCCCTGGCTTGAGGTTGCGTTTGGCCATGGCCGCGGCTCCACCGGTCTATTGATGAGTGGAGCTAATAGAAAAACGGGGTCAGAAAAACGGGGTCACCAGGCTACATATTTATGACATCCCAAGGAGCTCATATGCTATATTAATGTTCATTTCATCTCCACCGAAGCGGAACTTTTTTATTCCTGTAGTGACCATTGAACCGCCATATCTGTATAGCGGAGGATCCATGACCACGACCCGTCCCATGCGACAGCTGGCGAGAAAGCGGCTGGACGAGCGCTTCGCCGCCCTTAGACCCCTGAATCTGTCCACCCGCGCCGCGCCCCGCGGCGGCTGGATCCGCGCGATCCGCGAGGCCTTGGGCATGCCGCGCCGCGAGCTCGGCCGGCGGATGGGCGTGGGCGAGAAACGGGTGATGCAGCTCGAGCGTGGCGAGGCGCAGGGCAAGCTCACCATCGAGTCGCTCGCGCGCGCCGCCGAGGCGCTCGACTGCGAGCTCGTGGTCGCCCTCGTGCCACGGCGCCCGCTGGAGCAGACCGTCATCGAGCGGCGGATGCAGCTGGCGGCCTCGTGGCTCAAGAGCCGGGCGCTGCACACGATGGCGATGGAGAACCAGGCGGTATCGCTCGACGACCTGCCGAGCCAGCTCGTGCGCGAGATCGAGCAGCAGTTCCCCGACGAGCGCCTTTGGGATCCGACTTGAGCACACCGCCCGATGCGATGCGGTCCTGGATGGACCCGGAAGAGGATGGGCAGACGCCGCTCGACCCCGACGAGGCCCAAGGGCTGAAGCCATCGTTCGTCGCGACGCGGGCCGACCTCAATGCCGCGGAGGCCATGAATATCATCGCCGGCATGAAGTTGGCCGAGTCGCAGGTCCGGCCAGGTGCCGAGGTCGCGTCGGACCTGTTCCTTCGCGAGCTGCATGCCCGGTTGTTCGGCCAAGTTTGGACGTGGGCCGGCGAGTACCGGACGACCGAGCGGAACATCGGGATCGATCCTGCGCGCATCACGATGGCAGTGCGACAGCTCTTCGACGAGGTCGCTGGCTGGCAGGAATACGGGAGCTATCCGCTTGACGAGCAGGCCGCACGGCTGCATCACCGCCTGACCTTCATCCATCCTTTCCCAAACGGCAACGGCCGCACGTCGCGCGCCATGGCCGACCTTTTCCTGCGCGCCAAGGGTGCGCCCGCACTGAGTTGGGGCGCGTCATTGCCAGCGGCCGACGTGCGCGCGCGCTATCTGGCGGCGGTGCGCGCCGCCGATGAACACGACTTCAGCCCGTTGCTCGACTTCATCCGCCTCTAGCAGCCTGTCGGACTTTGGTCGACTGAGCTACCGCAGCACCACGTAGACGCACGCCCCCTCGAGGTTGCGCCTGGCCATGGCGGCAGTTCCACCGGTCTATTTTTTTATAAGTTCAGCTAATAGGTGCAATGAAGTCAAAGTATCTAATCAGCGCAGTGCGTCAGTCGCAGACTGTTTGGTCCCACCCCACGAGGAGTGAACAATGGACAAGCCCTACGTCGTCATCCATACGCACACGTCCATCGATGGCAATCTGGACATCCGCCGATCCCGCTAACCCCGGCAACCCCGCCAGCGACACGCCCACGGCGGAGCAGGCCGGGGCGGAACCCGCTTACTGGAGCGGCGTCTTCGCGATGACGATGTGCGTGTTCGCGCTCATCGCCTCGGAGTTCATGCCCGTCAGCCTGTTGACGCCGATCGCCACCGATCTGCGGATCAGCGAAGGCTGGGCCGGCTACGGGATCGCCATCTCCGGCGCCTTCGCGGTGCTGACCAGCCTGTCCATCTCGACGCTCGCCGGCACCATGAACCGCAAGACGCTCTTGCTGGTGTTGACCGGGCTCATGTGCGCTTCGGGCCTCATCGTCGGGCTGGCGCCGGGGTACCTGACCTACATGATTGGCCGTGCGTTGATCGGTGTGGTCGTGGGCGGGTTCTGGTCGCTGTCTGCGGCGGTGGCGATGCGGCTGGTGCCGAGCGACCAGGTGCCCAAGGCGCTGGCCATCTTCAACGGCGGCAACGCGCTGGCGGTCGTGGTGGCCGCGCCACTGGGTGCGTGGCTGGGCGGCGTCATCGGTTGGCGCGGCGCGTTCCTGTGCCTGGTCCCGATCGCGCTGATCGCGCTTGTCTGGCAATGGATCAGCCTGCCGTCGATGCCGCCCGGCCCGCGCACGGCGGGCTCCGGCAACGTCTTCAGGCTGCTCAGGCGGCGGCTGGTCACCCTCGGCATGCTGGCGGTCGGCGCCTTCTTCATGGGGCAGTTTGTGCTGTTCACCTACGTGCGGCCGTTCCTCGAGATGGTGACGCTGGTGGACGTGACCACGCTGTCCTTCATCCTGTTGATCATCGGTGTCGCGGGACTCATCGGCACGGCGGTCATCGGTACCGCGCTGAAGATGAATTTCTACGGCACGCTGGTGGTGATTCCACTGCTGATGGCGGTGATCGCCGGGGCGCTGGTCGCGTTCGGCGGCTGGCTCGTTGGCGTGGCGGTGCTGTTCGGTCTCTGGGGTCTACTGGCCACGGCTGCGCCGGTTGGTTGGTGGTCATGGGTGGCCAGGACACTGCCGGACGACGCCGAGGCCGGTGGCGGGCTGATGGTGGCGGTGATCCAGCTGTCCATTGCGCTGGGCTCGACGGTCGGCGGCGTGCTGTTCGACACGAGTGGTTATGCGACCACGTTCGTGGTGAGCGCCGCCGTGTTGCTGGCGGCTGGATTTCTAGCGTTCCTCACGTCACGCGCCGACAAGACTCCTGCCTGAAATGCAGAACAAGCAGGCAGCGTGAGCCGATCTTCTGTCGTCCTGTAAATTTGATGTAAATGATGGAGAAATTTATATCAAACCCACAGGCCGGGACTAAGCGGCCTTCGCGAAAGCCCATCGCGCGCTGGATCCTGCTGGCGGCGGTGCTTCTGGCCATCAGCATCCTATTGTGGGGCCACGAAGAGCTTCCCGATCTCGGCGGGCGCAGCGTCTCGACCACGTTGACGGACACGGCCGATACCCGGTTGGGGCGTGCCATCGCCTCCCGCGTCGCGGCCCATCCCGGGACTTCCGGCGTCGTGCCGTTGATCGAGGGGCGCGATGCGTTCGCCGCGCGCTTCCTGCTGGCGGATGCGGCCGAGCGCACGCTCGATATCCAGTACTACATCTGGCATGACGACCTGTCGGGCACGTTGCTGTTCGAGTCTGTCCATCGCGCTGCCGACCGTGGCGTGCGCGTGCGCCTGTTGCTGGACGACAACAACACCGTTGGTCTGGACCGGCGGCTGGCCGCGCTGGACGCGCATCCGCACATCGAGGTGCGGTTGTTCAATCCGTTCGTCAACCGGGATTTGCGCTGGCTGGGTTACCTCACTGATTTCGCACGGCTGAACCGGCGCATGCACAACAAGTCGTTCACTGCCGACAACCAGGCCACGATCATCGGCGGCCGCAACGTGGGCGACGAGTACTTCGATGTGGACGGCGAGCTGCTGTTCGCCGACCTGGACGTGCTTGCGGTCGGGCCGGTGGTCGACGACGTATCGCGTGATTTCGATCGTTACTGGGCCAGTGCCTCGTCCTACCCGGCCGATCGCATCCTCGCGCCGGCCGATCCGGCCTTGCTCGACAAGCTCAGCCAGGATGCCGTGGCGGTGGCGCGCGATCCGGCGGCGCAGGAGTACCTGGAGGCAATCACCTCGTCTGCGTTCGTGAGTGACTTGCTGGCCGCACGTTTGCCGATCGAATGGGCGCCGACGCGGCTGGTCAGTGACGACCCGGCCAAGGGACTCGGGCGCGCCGGAGATGATGGCCTGCTGACCACGCGCCTGCGTGAGGCGATCGGCACGCCGATGAGTGAGATGTACCTGGTGTCGCCGTATTTTGTCCCCGGTGCGGACGGGGTCGATTATTTCGCCGGTCTGGTCGGGCGGGGTGTCGAGGTCAGCATCTTCACCAACTCACTGGAGGCCACGGACGTCGCCGCGGTGCACTCCGGTTATGCCAAGCGCCGCAAGCCGCTGCTGGAGGCCGGGGTCACCGTGTGGGAGATGAAGCGCAAGACGGTGTCATCCCAGCTCAGGGATCGCGGTCTGCCGGGCAGTTCCGCCTCCAGCCTGCATGCCAAGACATTTTCGCTGGATGGTTTGCACGCGTTCATCGGTTCGTTCAACTTCGATCCGCGCTCGGATCGACTCAACACCGAGATGGGTTTCGTGATCGACAGTCCGGTGCTGGCCGGCCAGATCGAGGACCTGTTTTCGCGGCAGGTTCCGGCCAATGCCTATCGTCTCCGCATTGGCGACGATGGCGAGTTGCAGTGGGTGGAAATGCGCGACGGTCACCAAATCGTGCACGACGAGGAGCCGGGCACCAATTTTCTCGATCGTGCCGCGGTGGCGGTGATGTCGGTGCTGCCGATCGAGTGGTTGCTGTAAAGGCCGCAAGGGGCTTGACGGCCGTTGAGTGGCGCCTGCACGGCGTGCCGTCATACTGTGCCTACGCAAATCGGCTGATCAAGTCGGGTGTTGGAATTGATGCGGATGCCACCATCTAGGTAGGGTTCCCCCGCAACCGACGCGCCTGTCGGCCTGCGCCCGGGAGTTGCTTGCAGGAGAAGCCCATGAGTGTGTACAGCAAGAACCCCGATGCCCTGTCGAAGCTTTCGCCGGAGCAATTCCGGGTCACCCAGCAAAGTGGCACCGAGCGGCCCGGTACGGGCGAGTACCTGGACAACCGGGCGCCGGGCATCTACGTCGATATCGTGTCTGGCGAGCCACTATTCGCCTCGTCCGACAAGTTCCACTCCGATTGTGGCTGGCCCAGCTTCACCAAGCCGATCGAGCCGGCCCACGTCAACGAGGTGCACGACGACAGCCACGGCATGACGCGCGTCGAAGTGCGCTCCAAGCACGGCGACAGCCACCTGGGGCACGTGTTCCCCGATGGCCCGTCGGACCATGGCGGGCTGCGTTACTGCATCAACTCCGCATCGCTGCGGTTCATCCACCGCGATGACATGGCGGCGGCGGGCTACGAGGCCTGGCTGGACCAGGTGGAGGACGTGAAATGAGTACCGAACGTGCCGTCCTGGCGGGCGGCTGCTTCTGGGGCATGCAGGATCTGATTCGCAGCTATGACGGCGTGATCTCCACGCGGGTCGGTTACAGCGGCGGCGATGTGCCCAACGCGACCTATCGCAACCACGGCAGCCATGCCGAATCGATCGAGATCACCTTCGACCCGTCGAAGCTGAGCTATCGCGAGGTGCTGGAGTTCTTCTTCCAGATCCACGACCCGTCCACGACGGACCGGCAGGGCAATGACCTGGGCAGTTCCTACCGCTCGGCGATCTTCACCACCTCCGACGAGCAGCGGCGGGTTGCCGAGGACACCATCGCCGACGTCGATGCTTCCGGCCTGTGGCCCGGCAAGGTGGTCACCAAGGTCGAGCCGGTAGGCGACTTCTGGGAAGCCGAACCCGAGCATCAGGACTACCTGGAGCGTTATCCCGAGGGCTACACCTGCCACTTCATCCGGCCGGACTGGACGCTTCCGCGCCGCGACGCCTGAAGACACGTTGCTACGTTCGCTGCCTCTTGCAGGTGTGGTGCCAGCCGTTTCACCCCAGCAAGATGCAGCAATTTCGACGCTGCATGAGCTTTACACATATTCAAATTGAGTTACTGTGAAAACCGGGCACGCTTTGTGTTGCCGTACTCCTGCGGCCAGACACTGGAAGCCTTGACCATGAAACCCTTACTGCTCTCGACCGTTGTTTCCCTCGCCTTGGCCGGCTTCGCGTGCGCCGGTTCACCTGTCCAGGCGCACGAGCACGCAACGACGACACCCGCCGCGTTGGCGGCAACCACCGCGACGCAGGCCGAGGCCGCGCCCGCAGCGCCGCAGCTGCAAGCGGCCCTGCGCGGGTTGTGGCACGGCCACGTGGTCGCGACGCGCAACTATGCGCTCGCCGTGAAAGCCGATGATGCCGCCGCCGCAGACCTCGCTGCGAATGCGGTCGTCGACAACGCCAAGGCACTCTCCGACGCGGTGGCGGGTTTCTATGGGGCCGCCGCCGGTGAAGAAATGCTGCGCCTGCTCGGTGGCCACTGGGGTGGCGTCAAGGCGCTGACCGACGCCAACCTCCAAGGTGATACCGCCGGGGCGAGCGCGGCGATGGATGACCTGGTCGCCAACGCTGGCGAGATCGCCACGTTCCTGGCCGGCGCCAATCCGAACCTGCCGGTCGACGCGGTTAACGGGCTGCTGCTCGCCCACGCCGCCCATCACGACGCGCAGACCCGGGAGATCATGGCCGGCGACATGGATGCCGAAGCACAGACCTGGGTCGCCATGCAGGCGCACATGGACGTAATCGCCGATGCGCTGGCGGGCGCGATTGCCAAACAGTTCCCGGACAAGGTGAGCTGAGTCATGAGCGGCCTGCACCGGTTCGGCGCCACCCAGCAAAAGCTGTTGCGCGCGCTGTTGCCGGCCGGGCAGGGCCTCGGGGTCGAAGAGCTGTGCAAACCGCTGCGCATCAGTCACAACGCAGTGAGGCAGCACCTCACTGCGTTGCTGGCGGGTGGATTCGTGTGTCACGGCGTGGCGCGGGCGAGCGGCGGCCGCCCTCAGGCGCGGTACCTTCTGACGATGGCGGGGCGCGAGTTGTTCCCGCGCAATTACGGTTTGATCGCAACCAAAGTGCTGGAACGGTTGTACACCGACGCCGGGCCCGCGCAGGTGCAAACGATGCTGGTGGAGATGGGACGCGAGCTGGGTCACCAGGCTGCGGCTACCGACACCGCCAACGACACGGGTGACGCTGCGAAGACGTTGGCGCAGCAACTGGACGCGCTGGGCTACGAGGCGCAGGCAATCCGCCGCGACGGCGAAATGCAGGTCGAAGCCTACAACTGCGTATTCCACGAACTGGCCCGCAATCATCCGGAGGTGTGCCGTTTCGACATCGCTTTCATGGAGGCAGCCAGTGGGCACCAGGTGCAGCACCTGGAATGCCTGGTGCGTGGCGGCGACGCCTGTCGCTTCCGGCTCGGCGCCGCGGTGGAGCACGACACGGCTTCCGGGGATCACGACCAGTGAGCGCTGCAATCGGTGACGTTGGGTACCAAGGCTGCCGGGAATGCTATCGCAGGGCCGACGGTTGATGCCGCCGCCACGATCCGGCTCGGCGCCTGTCGGGCTGCACCCGCGCAATCGCCATCAAGGCCGCTACGATTTCGCGCTGTTGACGGCCGGTTGCCCGGAGTTGTCAGCCTTCCTGATCACCACGCCCGCGGGCGAGACGAGCCTGGACTTCGGCAATCCGCAAGCGGTGCGCGCCTTGAACCGCGCCCTGCTGAAGACCCAGTACGGCATCGCGCACTGGGACATCCCCGACGGCTACCTGTGTCCGCCAATCCCGGGCAGGGCCGATTACCTGCACGGGTTGGCGGATCTGCTGGCCGAGGCCAATGGCGGCGTCGTCCCGCGCGGCTCGGCGGTATACGCGCTGGACATCGGCGTGGGCGCCAACTGCATCTACCCGCTGCTGGGCCATGGCGAGTACGGCTGGCGGTTTGTCGGCTCGGAGGTCGATGCCATCGCATTGCGCTCGGCCGCCGCCATCGTGCAGGCGAATCCCGGTCTGGACGAGGCCATCGAGTTGCGTCACCAGCCCGGGCGAGGTGAGGTATTCGCCGGCTTGTTGCGTCCCGATGAGTGGTTCGATCTGACCCTGTGCAACCCGCCATTCCACGCCTCCGCGAAGGAGGCCGCGAGCGGCAGCCGGCGCAAGTGGCAGCAGCTCGGCAAACCGGCGCCGGGACGCGACGGCCCGTCCTTGAACTTCGGCGGCCAGGCGACCGAGTTGTGGTGCACCGGCGGCGAAGCCTCCTTCATCCGTCGGATGATCCGCGAGAGCGCCGCCATCGCGCAGCAGGTGTTGTGGTTCAGCAGCCTGGTGGCGAAGTCCGAGCATCTGGCCGACGTGCGCCGCCAACTCCGGAAGGCGGGCGCACAGGAAGTGCGTGAGGTAGCGATGGCGCAGGGCAGCAAGCAAAGCCGGTTCGTCGCCTGGACGTTCCACGACGCGGCCCGCCGCGAGGCATGGGCGGCGGCGCGCTGGAAAGCGCCGCGCGGTTAGGCACTTGCGCTCAATGGGTGGCGGGCGGCGCGTCCAGCAGGGTCATCGTCATCGTGTGGGTCATGCGGACGGGGACGCGAGCGCTGTTGCCGGGCGCGGGTTCGTATGAGCTGGCAGACACTCCGGCGACCGCCCATTGCCCGTTGGCGCTTGCCGGCTCGGTGGAAACCACGCGTGCGCCCCGAACCTTGCCATCGGCGCCGATGACGTAGGTGACCTCGACGGTATGCGCCATCGCGCGCGGTGCACCGGAACGTGCCCTGACCCTGACGTCCGCCATTTCCAGCCGTGTCGAGACGATTTCGCTTGTCGGGATCCAGTAGTTCTGGATTTCCTCGTCGCCGATCTCCAAGACCGCCGCGTTGTTTGAGGGAGTTGCTGCGCAACCCGCAAGCGCCAGCACCGTGCCGGCACAAATCATCATGAGGGGTTTCATCGGGCTGTCGTCCTTGGTGATTCGAAGGGTCAAGACCCTATCAGGTCCCTGCAAGCAGCGAGGCGAGACGTCATAGCTTAACCATCGCCTCTGGCAGCTCTCGCCTTTTGCGATAGCGAAGCGCTCGATTGGCGTGGATCTGTATCAGGCAGTCACTTCCGCAGTCTGATTGCCGTGTCGAACGCTTGATTGATCTCTTTCGATCGTTGCTCGGCAAGAGCTCGGATTTCAGGGGCGAGTTGTTGGACTTTGTCCGGATGGTATTGGCTCATCTGTCTTTTGTAGGCCTCAGAAATCTCTTGCCGGTCGGCCTGCAGATCGACGCCGAGGACTTCATGCCAAGGACGGGTTGGGTCATTGTCCGGCTCGGCCGGGATCACCGGCTCATCGGGCGACGCGTCCCGTCGCAGGTATGGGACGAGTACGGCAACCAGCCAGTAGCCCAGTATGCCGGCCAGGATGATCACCACGCTTTCGGCACCAGTCATGACTGCTTTCCTTCAAACCGTTGACGATAGGTGTGCAATGCGGGGTAGTGCGGATCGTCCTCGCTGCTCAGTGAGAGGGCGTCGGTCAGGCGTTTGTCGATCTGGTTACGCAGGAGGCGTGATTCGATCGGCGAGCACAGGTGCGTTTCCGCCCGGATCGGGTCCGCATGGAGGCCGCGATGCAGGCAGATCTTGCGCACCAGGTTGATGGCAAGCGGCGGGCACGCCAGAGCCTCGAATCCCCACGCCAGTACGCTCCGCCGGTCCAGTCCCAACACCCTACGATAGCGCCACATCTGCCAGGCCAGCAAACTGGCGCATAGGTACATCAGGGCCAACAAGGCGAGCAGTGCCAGTGGGTGGGGATACCACCACAGCAGCAACGGCAGCACGACGAAGAGCAGCGTGAACATGGCGTGGCACACCGGTTTTAATGATTCGAGTGCCGCGAGGAAATGACGCAAGGCCGGCCAGTGCTCCTTGTCTTGGGCGTGAGCCTGGTCCAGCCAGCTGGTACGGAATACCGCACGCGTAGGCGTCAGCGGATTGGGTACAAACAGGTGGCGGCCGACCAGCTGCGCATCAGCCCCGATCGAGGTGGTCCAGCCTTTCCTTGTCTGCAGGAAGGTCGCCTCGTCGTAATGCAGGAGCATCATCGAGTCCTGCAGGTAGAGCGCGAAGGCGCCCAGCACGAGAATGACCTCCAAGGCGATGGGCCTTTACGACTGCTTGTCCGACTTGCCGGCGAAAATCTTGCGCAGAGCGGCGCCGATCCCGATGAAGGCCACAATCACCAGCTTCCAGGCCTTGGCAAGAAACACGGCAATAGCGGCGAAAAAACCTTTCTTTGATGCGACTGCGGCAGCGCCTCCGGTGATGAGGGCAGCGAGGCCGTAGGCAGCCACCCGGTCGCCGGGCTGGTACTCCGCATACCTCTCGCCGGCGTTGTAGTGATAGCCAGGCAGGAGCTGTTTGAACTCGGCAATCGAGGCGTGCAGGTCGTCGGGACTGGCAACCAACACGACCTCCATGACGCCGCGACGACCCAGCAGCCGGGTGTTGTAGTTCACGATCTGGTTGCCAGACCCTTCCATTTCGGCCAGAACGGCCCATTCGAGCGTCTTGAGCTGTTCGTCGTACTGGGGTTTGAAGCTCCAGCCGAGAATCTGCATCGTGTCCCAGCCATTCTTGCGACGCTCAATATTCCCGTGTTTGGTTCCCTCGCGGATCGAGATCAGAATCTCGTCGGGATCCAGCGATTCGTTGTCTTCGATATAGCCGGTTTCGCTGAAATTGAAGAATGCAATCCAGCTCAGGTCGTCCGGCGCGATGGTGTACTCGTCGACTCCGCTTGCTGGGTTCTCCAGCAGGACGTTGAGTTTTCTGGTGTCTCCTGCGCCAAGGAAGGCATACCTATCGGGTAAGGCGATGGTTGCGCGATTGGCGATGGTCGCCTTGGCGGGGCCGAGTTGCCACGGAAGTTCACCAATCGGGTTTTCTTCCGCAGCGCCCTGCGCCTGGAATACAACAGTTGCAGCCAAGGCCAGAGCGGCCAGCAGTACCGAGCGCAGTTTCATCGCGTGATTTCCCCTGGTGATGTATTGGCGATCGCACAGTCGGACACGGATGAGTTGCCGCTATCGGCGCAGGCGCATTTCCCTCCCCGGAAAGATGCCACCCATCGTCTTCCTGATCCTGGGGTAATCCTATGTCATCAATTCGGATTAATGAAGCCTGTTGAGCGGCGAATGAAGGAGAACCATGGTGGTCAGCAGGTGACGCGCTAATAGGATCAACCGGTTCGTCGCCTGGACGTTCCACGACGCGGCCCGCCGCGAGGCATGGGCTGCGGCGCGCTGGAACGGGCAGGGCTATCAGGCAACGGCGGGTACTCGCTCGATCCGGGCGGCATAGCATCCCCGGGTGGCGTAATGGGCCTGGAGATAGCTCACCTGTGGGTCAGCGAACAGCCGCGCTATGGAGGACTCGGTGTCCCGCCCATCGACCAATTCGGCCGCCACCATCATGTGGGCCGCGTCGAACGCGCGCAGCGACAGCATCCGCGTAAGCAGAGCGTCGGGAACGACGTTGGTACGGTCGTAAGCGGTCGAGGCGCCTTCACGCACGAAGATCGCGTGAGCCGCGCGGTACGGGGTGGCAGCGGGCTGATGTTCGTAGTTGACCAGGATCAGCGATTCGCCCTGCGCGGCATCGCGGATCTCCACCCGGTCGGGTAGACGGGAGTCCGCGTCCGCGATCCAGCGTTGGGCGCCATGCTCTGCCAACTGCAGGTCGGGCAGTCCGAACAGGTGTTCAAACGGGGCGGGCGAGAGCCCGATAATGCGGTAAGCCATGGCGGCGTCCAGGTGAGGGTGGACGGGCAGGTTAGTGGAGCGGCCGGGGCGTTGCGCGCCGGATTCGGACGCGATAGCCCGTTCGCGATGGGCAACGACCCTCAGTCACTGCCGGCATTGAGGGTCAGCCGGAAGAACGCCAGCGCGTCGGCGTTGGTTTGCCGATGCACCTTGTCGCGGTCGACGCCCGGAGGGTCGCTACAGATTTCGGCGGCATCCCTGGCCAGTTCGGGCGAGCAGGGCGACATGAACACCCAATGATCCGCCCCCGGCACCATGGAGCTGTCAGTCAGCGTGCGGATCAGCGGTTTGATGTGCAGCGCGTTCTCCGATGGCAGCAGCACGCGGTCGTTCTGGGCGTAGTAGAGGAATACCGGACGGTCAATCGCCGCGATCCCGGAATTGTCGAAGATCAGGCTCAACGGCGCCATGACGAAAGCCGCCTTGACGCGCGGATCCTTGGTGTCGCCCCATCGCTTCAGGTCGTTTTGCTGGGTTTGCATGAAGTCGGCGATGGTCCGTGATTTACTGGCGGTCTTTGCCTTGATCCGATCTGCCGCATCGCATATGGCGCGGTCGGTGGGGTGTCTGTTGCAATAGCTGATGAAACGCTCGAATCGCGGTACGGCGCCCACCATCAGCAAGCTGGTGTAGCCGCCTGCCGAGAACCCCGCCACCCCGATGCGATCGGTGTCGATCAGCTGGCCCCAGCGCGGGTCTTCCAGCAGCACGGTGATCAATGCCGCTATCTGGATCGGCCGGCCGACCAGCACCGACGAGGTGCCGACTCCGCTCTGGTCGTGGAAGTTGTCCTTGGGGTGTTCAAGGGTGGCGACGATGAAGCCGTGGCCGGCCAGGTAGCTCGCAAGATCGTGATGCCCGAGGTTGGATCCCCCGTTGCCGTGCGAAATCACTACCAGCGGCTTCGCCCCTGACAATGGCGGTGCATCGAACGCGGCGGCGACGTTGTAGGGACCGACAGCCGTGGTTGTTTCGACCGGCTGTTCCGAAGGGTAGAACACGAAGCCGGGCATCTGGACGCCGTTGACCGGGTCGGGTGCGTGGAATGGTGCCAGACCGACCCCCGTTGCTTCCTGGGCGAACAACCCGAATGGCACGATGAGCAGTAACAGGGAACACCAGCACAATCGCCAGAAGCTGATGTCATGGAATGACGTGATGCGATCGTTGGCCGGATTGGATGGTGCGGCCTCCGGTGAAGGCATGACCAAAGGGACGAGGTTTCGTTGTCCGGTCATTGCTTCGCGATCGCTTTGGGCGGGTCGCAACCCAGCTCGGGGACTTCGTCTCCGGCACTCACGCACAACCGGAAACCCTGCAGGCCTGCGATCTGGCGGCTCTCGCCTTTTGCGACGGTGAAGCGCTCGATTGGCTTGGATTCGCAGCGCTCGAGCTGCGGACTCGTCGGCCCGGACGCTGGCGGACACTCCCGCGGGAACACGGTGTAGTGGCACGCACCGCTGGCGCTGCGCAGGCATTCGAAACGCGCCACGCCGGCCTGAGTGGTGGCCTGGCTATAGAGAGTGTCGGTGCCGTCGACGGTGGCGCGGGTGACATACGTACTGCCGCCGATGTCGCAGCCGAACAACGACAGCACGAAATAGACCAGGGCCATGAATTTCATAAATCACCTCGATTACATATGCCGGAACAGGGTCATGAACGGTGCGCTGACGGCCAGGGTCTCGGGCCGCGATTTGAGGCGGACGACGCCGCGGCCGCTGTCATCGCGGACGATCCCGGCGATGGCCTTCAGGTTGACGATGGTGGAGCGGTGGATCTGCTTGAACGTGGTCGTGTCCAGCACCGTGAGCAGTTCCTTGATCGGCGTGCGCAACAGGGCTTCGCCCTCGGCCGTCATCACCGTCGTGTACTTGTGGTCGGCGCGGAAGTAGGCGACGTCATCGACCAGGATCAGACGGGTCTCGCGGCCGGCGCTGGCGGTGATCCAGGTCAATGGCGGGGGCAGGTCGTCGCGCGGGCGGACCGGGCCCAGCCGTTCCACCAGTGCGGCCAGCGTGGCGGCGTCGTTGTTGCCGGTGCGCGCCTGCAAGCGGGTGACGGTGGCGGCCAGCCGCGCCGGGGTGATGGGTTTGAGCAGGTAGTCAATCGCCCCGCGCTCGAAGGCGTCGATGGCGTACTGGTCGTATGCAGTGACAAACACGATCTGGGTGTCAGGGCTGACTTCCGCGGCGGCCGTCGCGACCTCCAGGCCGCTGAGACCCGGCATGCGGATGTCGAGAAAGGCGACGTCGGGCCGGTGCTCTGCCAGGGCCTCCAGCGCGCTGGCGCCGTCCTCGCATTCGGCCAGCACCTGCAGTTGCGGCCATGCGTGGCGGAGCTGGTCGAGCAGTGACTGGCGCAGCAGCGCTTCGTCTTCGGCAACGATGCAGGTACCGGTGTTGCCCGGATCAGACATGGCGGGAGTCCTGTGCGGTGCCGGCAGGGACGGTCAGGGTAGCGGCGACGCCGGCGGGGAAGTTGGCAATCACCGTCAACGCTGCGTTGGTGTCGTAGATCAGGCGCAGGCGTTCGCGCACGTTCTTCAGGCCGATGCCGGTGCCACTGGTTTTGGTGTTGAAACCGTCGCCGTCGTCGGCCACGGTCACCGCCACCGATTCCTCGCTGCGGCGTGCGCGGATCCACACCGTGCCGCCGCCGGTCCGTGGCTCCAGCCCGTGCTTGATGGCGTTCTCCACCAGGGTTTGCAGCATCATCGGTGGCAATGGCGTGGCGCGCAGGTTCTCGGGTACATCGACCTGCACCGACAGGCGCGCGCCCATGCGGATCCTGAGGATCTCCAGGTAGGCCAATGCGCGTTCCAGCTCCGCACCCAGGGTCGACAGCTCGTCATCGGTGCGCGGCAGCGAATGACGCAGGTACTGGATGAGATGGCCCAGCATGTCGTCTGCCGCCGGCGGGTCGCTGCGGGTCAGCAACTGCGCGCTGGCCAGCGTGTTGTAGAGGAAGTGCGGCTCGACCTGTGCATGCAACAGGCTGAGCTTGGCGACGGTCAGTTCCTTCTCGGTCGAGGTCTGGGCGGCGGCGGCCTGCTCGTTGCGACGGCCCTCGGCGATGCGGCGGGTGATGGCGCGGGTGATCGCCTCGGCGTTTTCGAAGTTGGTGCCGTCGTCGACCAGGAACCAGTCGCTCCAGGCGGGACTTTCCGGCTCGCAGATCAGGGTCACGCTGCCGCTGTCGTCGCCAGGGGTGACGGTCGCAAGGATCTGGTTGCGTGGGATGCCGAACCACAACATCGGATTCCAGCGTCCCAGTGGACGTTCGCCGTAGATGTCGGGACGTTTGACCTTGGCCCGGACCTGCAGGCTGTCGCGCGCGCTTTCGACGCTCTGGATGCGCGGCAACTCCCGGATCGCCGCATCGACCAGGTCAAAGGCTTCTCCGGCTTCCAGCGGGATCTCGACCTGCCGTCGCTGGCGGTTGCCGAGCGTGGCCTTGTCGATGTGCCCGGCGATCAGCCGTACCCGCCCCAGGTGCGAGATCGCGCCGGTGACCACCAACGCCATGATGACCATGCCGCCCAGCACGATCGGCCACTCCAGCCAGCCAATCAGCGGCAGTTCGGACCACAGTCCTGCGAACAGGAAGATCGCCAGCATCCAGACGATGGCAAGGCGGAGGACGAAGAAGGTGCTTCTGATCACGGTGATTCCCGCACGGCTTTGGACTGGGTCGGAGCATAGCGAGCCCGGCTGTGGGAGCGACAAGGATTGCGACGAAACCGGAACTACGGCGACGAAGCGGGGGTAATCGTGTCTGGTTGTCGACTCCGCGCGGACTACCCTGCTAGTTTGCACGGCTGGACACCACTGACTTCAGGAGATCACCTTGGCCAACGCAACGCACGATCTGGAGCTGTTCGTACGCGACGCCCTCGCCAAGGGGGAGTCCAGGGATGCGATCGAGGCCGCCCTCACTTCGGCCGGATGGCCGCCGGAGCAGTCGCACAGCGCATTGGCTGCGTATGCCGATGTCGAGTTTCCGGTGCCGGTACCGCGGCCGCGACCGTATCTCTCGGCGCGCGAAGCGTTCCTCTACCTGGTCCTGTTCGCGACGCTGTACGTGTCGGCGTATCACTTGGGTGGGCTGCTGTTCGACTTTATCAACCGGGCGTTCCCGGATCCGGCCGATTCGGGCTACGCGGTTCGCCAGATTGACCAGTCCATGCGCTGGTCGGTGGCATCGCTGGTGATCGCGTTCCCGGTGTTCCTGTTTGTCGCGCGCCACCTGGGCAAGGAGCTGGCGCGCAGCCCGGTTAACCGGCAGTCGCTGGTGCGTCGCTGGCTGACCTACCTGACCTTGTTTCTCGCGGCCGGGATCCTGATCGGCGACCTGATCACCCTGGTCTACAGCCTGCTGAGCGGAGAGCTGTCGGTGCGCTTCGTGCTCAAGGTGCTGGTGGTGGGCGTGATTTCCGGCACCATCTTCGGCTATTACCTGCTGGATCTGCGCCGCGAGGAGAAGCCGTCATGAGTGCGGGCCAGCAAGTGGGTAGCGGGCAGCCGCGGGCGGGTCGCTGGTTGGCGATCGTCGCCACCGTCGTCGTTGTGTTGACCGTGGGGGCGGCGATCACGGTGATGCGCTCACCCTCGGCGCAGCGCGAGGTGACTCTGGACAGCAAGCGGGTGCAGGACCTGCAGCAAATCGTCCAACTGGTCGATTTGTATGCACGGCAGCACGACGCACTGCCACCGGATATCGCTACCCTGGCAAGCCTGCCGGGGCAGCAGGTCCCGCGCGACCCGGTGGACGGCGCGACGTACGACTACCAGGTCACCGGTGAGCGCGGTTATCGTCTCTGCGCGAACTTCAGCACCGACACCGCCCGCACTGCAGTCGGTCAGCCACGGGGCGGGGTCGAGTGGAATCACGCGGCCGGTCGCCATTGTTTCGACCGCAAGCACGAGCCTGCGGCGGACTCCGGTCAGGGACCGCCGAGGCAGCGCGCTGCAATCGACTGAGCGTGTCAATCCGCGTGGTGGGCGAACGCGGACGTGCTGCCGTCGTGGGCGACGAGTTCGACGACATAGGGCTGGACGCGGCCGTCGGGCAGCTCCATTCCCGGTGAGCCGGCCGGCATGCCGGGCACGACCAGCCCCTTGCCTTCCGGCCGCTCCGTCAGCAGCCGCTTGATGTCATCCGCCGGGACATGGCCTTCGACGAAATAGCCGTCCACTTCCGCGGTATGGCAGGAGCCCTTGCCATACGGAACGCCCACCCGCTCCTTGATCGCATTCACGTTGTGGGTATTCACGACCTGGACCGTGAATCCGGCGTGTTCCATGTGCTCCACCCACAACTGGCAACAGCCGCAATTGGGGCTCTTGCTGACGACCATCAACGGCAGGGCTGACTGGGCGGGCACCGGACTTTGCGCGGAGACGTCCGATGCGGAGTGGGTGAACAGTGTCGGCGACGATGCCGGCGCAGTGTTGTTGTCGGGCGCTTGCGCGCAGGCGGTGAGAGCATGCGCAGAGGCTAGCGCGATGATGGTCAATACGAGTTGGTTGCGTTTCATGCGTGTTTCTCACTTGTATCGTGATAGGTGAAGGCTCGTGGGTGGAGGCTGCAGTGGTTGTTCGCCGCGGCTAGAACCAGATCCGCACGCCTGCGACCAGGCGGGTATCGCGGGAGTCCTCGCCCTCGCTGCGACGGAAGTCCGCCGTGTTGCCGAACACACGTTCGTGGACCACGCCGATATACGGGGCGAATTTCCGGTCGATCTCGTAACGCAGGCGTATACCGGCCTCCACAGAGCTCAACCCGGAACCGGTTCCTCGTGCCGGGTCATCCTTGCCGAAGGCCGTTACCTCGACCAGCGGCTGGAGGATCAGCCGGTTGGTCAGCAGCAGTTCGTACTCGACCTCCACGTTGGCCGCCGTCTGGCCCGACTCGCCGACGTAGGCGGTGGCCGAGACCTCGAACCTGTAGGGTGCCAGGCCCTGCACTCCGAAGGCCGCCCAGGTCTGCGAGCCACCCGGGTTGAAATCGTGCTTGATGCCCGCCAGGACGTCCCACCAGGTCGACACGCTGCGTCCGTAGAAGGCTTCCAGTTCGGCCGCTTCGGTCTTGCCGCCGATGCGCTCGCCCTCGGTGCGCAGCCACAGCCGGTTGAGGTCGCTGCCCACCCAGACCTGAGCTTCCCAGAGTTGTCCCGTGCCTGGCTGGGCATCCCAGGCTTCCAGACGGTTGAACGCCACGTAGCGGTTGATCTCGGGCGCATGATTCATCGGCAGCGTCAGCACCGGGAATGCGGCCGCACGGTCGGCATCGGTTACCGTGGGAATCGGCGTGATCGGTTCCGTCTGTGGTGGCGCGCCATGCCCCATCGCGGCGTGATCCATGGTCGAGTGGTCCATCGCGCCATGGTCCATGCCCGAGTGATCGGAAGTCTTGGCAGGTGATGCAGTGGCCGGGTGATGTGGGGATTGATCCGTGCTGCCATGCCCCATCGCGGCATGATCCATGGCCGCGTGGTCGATGTCCTTTTGACTGGCATCGTCGCCGTGGTTCATTGCCGAATGGTCAACCGGCGTCGGCTCGGCGTGGTCGTGATGATCCTGGGCAGCGGCAGTGCCATGCAGAGCCAGACCCAGCGCGAGCGCCATCACCGTGGTGGAGGTGAAAAGAGACCGACTCATTCCTCGACCCTCACTTCGCGCATCATTCCCGCTTCCATGTGGTACAGCAGGTGGCAGTGGAAGGCCCAGCGGCCGAGGGCGTCGGCGCGGACGCGATAGCTGCGTTTGGTGCCCGGCGGGATATCGACGGTGTGCTTGCGCAGATGGAAGTCGCCGTTCTCGTCCTCCAGGTCGCTCCACATGCCGTGCAGGTGGATCGGGTGGCCCATCATGGTGTCGTTGACCAGCACGATGCGCATGCGCTCGCCGTAGTTGAGGCGGAGCGGTTCGACATCGGCGAATTTCTGGCCGTTGAACGACCAGGCGAACTTCTCCATGTGGCCGGTCAGGTGCAGCTCGACCTCGCGGCTGGGCTCGCGGCCGTCCGGATCGTCGAACAGGCTCTTCATCGCGGCGTAGGTCAGTACCGTGCGGCCGTTGTCGCGCAGCCCCATGCCGGGGTCGTCCAGTTTCGGTGCCAGTGACATCGCCTGCATGTCGACCAGCGGGTTGCCGGTTTCACTGGCGGGGTGTTGCTGCATGCCGCCCGCCGAGTGGTCCATGCCGGACATCGCCTGCATGTCGTGGCCGGCGTGCCCCATGGCCGCATGCCCTGTGTCGGCATCACCCGCGCTGCCGTGACCCATGCTGCCGTGGTCCATGCCGCCATGCCCCATGTCGTCCATGGTCAGCAACGGGCGCGGGTCCAGCGGCGGCACCGGTGGTTGCAGGCCCTGGCGCACTGCGAGGGTGCCGCGCGCGTAGCCGGTACGGCCCATGTCCTGGGCGAAGATCGCAAAGGCATCCGCCCCCGAAGGCTCGACCAGTACATCGAAAGTCTCGGCCACAGCGATGCGGAACTCGTCGACGGTGACGGGGTGGATGTACTGCCCGTCGGCGGCGACCACGGTCATCTTCAGGCCCGGGATGCGCACGTCGAAATAGGTCATTGCCGAGCCGTTGATGAAGCGCAGCAGGACCTTCTCGCCCGGACGGAACAGGCCGGTCCAGTTGCCGGCCGGCGCGGTGCCGTTCATCAGGAAGGTGTAGGTGTGGCCGTTGATGTCGGAAATGTCGGACGGCGTCATCCGCATCTGCCCCCACATCATCCGGTCCCGCAGCGTGGCCGACAGACCTTCACTGCGCGCATCACGCACGAAGTCGCCGACGGTGGGCTGGTAGTAGTTGTCGTAGCTGGCGTTCTTCTTCATGCGCCGGAACAGCGCGGTCGGATCCATGTCGGTCCAGTCCGACAGCAGCACCACGTGCTCGCGGTCGTAGTGGTAGGGGGCCGGCGCGCGCGGCTCGACGATGATCGGGCCGTACAGCCCGGCCTGCTCCTGGAACATCGAGTGGCTGTGGTACCAGTAGGTGCCGGACTGCTGCAGCTGGAATTGGTAGGTGAACGTTTCGCCCGGCGCGATGCCGTCGAAGCTCAGGCCGGGCACGCCGTCCATGTTGGCCGGCAGCAAAATGCCGTGCCAGTGGATCGACGAATACGCATCGCGCAGGCGGTTGGCCACGCGTACGGTCACGGTGTCGCCTTCGCGCCAGCGCAGCAGCGGCGCCGGCAACGTGCCATTGACGGTGACGGCCGGGCGGGCGCGGCCGGTGAAATCGACCATCGAGCCGCCAATGGACAGGTCGAAGTCGGTGCCGCTCAGGGTCTGCAGGGTCTGGGCAGCGCCGCTGGCGGCAAGCGCCGGCAAGCGCCAAAGCCCCATGCCGGCAGCGAGGCCGCCAGCGGCCAGCCCGGTGACAAAACGACGTCGGGAGGGCGCCGCCGGGGGGAGCCCGGAAGAATCGGTGGACATGGAAACACTCCGTGAATTCGGGGAAGTCGGAGCTCCGCTGGAGGGCGGAACATCTCCGCATCTGCCGCGTCGGCATCGATAGATAGCGCGTCGTCAGGCAGGCAGAAGCGGGCGCCGGACAAGGGCACCCGGACTCAACGGATCGGAGGTCGGTATCGGTTGTGAAGCGCGGGGGCCGGATGGTCGGCCAGGGCCGGCCGAGCTGCCAGGACGTGCGGCGCCATTCGCCACTCCTGCACCGGTACCGTCAGCGTCGCCAGCAACCCTGCCGGGCAAGCGACATCGCATGCCGTACCTGTGCAGCAATCCGCCGTGGCAGGGTGGTCTCCAAGCGGTGCCTCGGTCGCAGCAGTTGCCGGTGCCGAGTGCTCTGCGCAGGTCGTGTGCTCGTCCGGAGTGGACGCTGAATCCGGCGTCGTCGAAGCGACCGTGGCCGCATGTTGCACCTGCATCTGTGTCGCCGCCACCGCGAGTCCCGATCCATTGAGGATCAGGGCGATGCAGAGCAGGACACGCAGTAGTAGGTGCTGGAGCGACATGGTCGGTTACTTTAACCAGAACACGCTGGCGTTGCTGGGTATTTCATGAACCGCCGGTCGACGGCGGTCTGGGAGGATCGCAGAACACTCAGCGAAGCCGCCGGTGAATGGGTATTCACTGCACCAGTCCGTGTATCAGGCGGGCAGCGACCCGGGCCGTGGCATTGTCCCGGTCCAGTGGCGGGCACAGTTCCGCGATATCGCAGACCTTCACCCGGCCCGTTCCCACAATGGCGGCGATGAACGGTTCCAGCACCTCCATGGCCACGCCCCGGGCGTTGGAAGCGCTGACGCCGGGCGCCACCGCGTGCGGGAGGACATCGAGGCAAAGGGTCAGATAGATCGAGTCGGCCGGTTGTAGCCACTGCAGGAGTTGTTCGACCTGCGCGGCGGAGTTGGCCGCTGTCATGTCCTGATCCATCAGGAACCGCGTGCCGGTCTCCCGTGCGGTGTGGAACAGGCGACGTGTGTTGGCGGCGTTGCTGACCCCGAGGCAGAAGTAATCCAGCGCGATGCCATGCTTTTCGGCGTGCTGGATGGCCTGGCGGAACGGGGTTCCGGAGGTGGCGATCGGGCTGTCGCGCAAGTCGAAGTGCGCATCCAGGTTGACGATGGCGATGCGACCGGGATCGCGGCTGTTCGCCAATCCCAGATAGCTGGCGAAAGCGATCTCGTGCCCACCGCCCATGCCGACCGGGAAGTGGCCATCCGCGAGCAGTTCAGTCATGCGGTCGGCGTAGCGCTGTTGCGCGCTTTCGAGATCGCCGTCGGTGCAGGCGATGTCACCTGCGTCATACAGAGGGCGCGAGTGGGTGACAGGCAGGTTGGTCAGGGCCTGTCGCAATGCCGATGGGCCTTGTGCCGCGCCGATCCGGCCGTTGTTCCTGCGCACGCCTTCGTCGCTGGCAAATCCCAGCAGAGCGACGCCCGGGGCGGCGTGGCGTTCCACTGGACGCACGACTTGGTGCCAGCGGAAGGTCTCGGGGTCCGCTTCGTCATCGATGCGACCGTGCCAGCTTTCCATCAGTTCATAAGTCCATCAGCCCAGCTCGTCCGGAAACTCGGTGCGTACCAGCTCAGCGAGCTGGCCGCTGGCAATCAGCGTGTCCGCCGCCGCGATCTCGGGGGCGAAGTAGCGGTCCTCGTCATACCGGGGGACGACCGTGCGTATCAGGTCGAACGCCTGTTCTAGCCGGACAGAGGAGCGCAGCGGGCGCAGGAAGTCGATTCCCTGGCATGCCGCCAGCAGTTCGATGGCGACGATGCGGCGCGCGTTGATCGCCACATCGCCCGCCTTGCGGGCCGCGAACGTGGCCATGCTGACGTGGTCTTCCTGATTGGCCGATGTCGGGATCGAGTCGATGCTGGCGGGGTGCGCCAGGGTCTTGTTTTCGCTGGCCAGTGCTGCCGCGGTCACATGGGCAATCATGAAACCGGAGTTGATGCCCGGGTTTTCGACCAGAAATGCCGGCAGGCCCGACAGGTGGGCGTCAACCAGAAGTGCGATGCGGCGCTCTGAAAGCGCGCCGATCTCGGAAGTCGCGATGGCGATCTGATCGGCCGCAAAGGCGACCGGCTCGGCGTGGAAATTTCCGCCGGACAGGACTTCGCCGGTGTCCGGAAACAGCAGCGGATTGTCGGAAACCGCATTGGCCTCGATCAACAAGGTGTTCGCCGATTGCTTCAACAGATCCCAGCACGCGCCCATCACCTGCGGCTGGCAGCGCAGGCTGTAAGGATCCTGCACGCGGGAGTCACCGGTTCGATGGGACTCACGGATGGCGCTGTCATGGAGCAGGTCGCGGTACAGGCGGGCGACGTGGATCTGACCGGGCTGGCCGCGCAACGCGTGGATGCGCTCATCGAATGGCGTGTCCGAGCCGCGGGCGGCATCGACCGTCAAGGCGCCGGCCAGCACCGCGGCGGCGAACGCCTGTTCCGCCTGGAACAGGGCGACCAACGCGATGGCGGTGGAAACCTGGGTGCCGTTGAGAAGCGCCAGGCCCTCTTTGGCGCCCAGCCGGATCGGTGTCAAACCGGCGCGGCGCAAACCCTCATCGGCGGGCACGACTTCGCCGTCGATGCGGACCGATCCCTCGCCCATCAGGGCCAGGGTCAGATGGGCCAGCGGGGCCAGATCCCCGGAGGCGCCGACCGAGCCCTGGGCCGGGATGCATGGCCAGACCTGCGCGTTGTACAGCCCAACCATGCTTTCCAGCAGTTCCCAGCGCACCCCGGAATGCCCGCGCGCCAGCGAGGCGATTTTCAGCGCGAGGATCAGGCGGACGGTGTCGTCGTCAAGCAAGCGCCCGACGCCGACGGCATGCGAGCGCACGAGGTTGGTCTGCAGTTGTTCCAGCTGGTCGGGCGGAATGTGGATGCTGGCAAGCAGGCCAAATCCGGTATTGATCCCGTAGGCCGGCGCGCCGGCGGCGACGATGGCCGCGACCGTGCGGGCCGCCTCGTCGACCCGGCTCTTTGCCGTCGGCGGAAGGGAAACCGGAGCAAACTGCAGGGCGATGGAACGCAACTGGGACAGCGGAATCTGTCCGGGGGTCAGCATGGGCATGCGTTGGTCATCCCGTGATCGATGGCAGGTTGAGGTGGTTGTCCCGGGCGCACGTCAGTGCCTCGTCGTAGCCGGCATCGGCATGGCGCATGACGCCGGTGGCGGGGTCGTTCCACAACACACGGGCCAGCCGCTTGTCGGCCTCCTCGGTCCCGTCGCAGACGATCACCACGCCGGAGTGCTGGGAAAAGCCCATGCCGACGCCGCCGCCATGGTGCAGGCTCACCCATGTAGCGCCTCCCGAAACCGCCAGCATCGCGTTGAGCAGCGGCCAGTCGGAGACCGCGTCGGAGCCATCGCGCATCGCTTCGGTTTCCCGGTTCGGACTGGCCACCGAGCCGCAGTCGAGATGGTCCCGGCCGATCACCACGGGAGCCTTCAACTCGCCGGTGCGCACCATCTCGTTGAACGCCAGGGCGGCGATATGGCGCTGTCCCAGGCCGAGCCAGCAGATGCGTGCCGGCAAGCCCTGGAATGCGATGCGCTCACGCGCCTGGTCGAGCCAGTGGTGCAGGTGGGCATCGTCGGGGAACAACTCCTTGACCTTGGCATCCGTGCGATAGATGTCTTCGGGGTCCCCCGACAACGCCACCCAGCGAAAGGGTCCCTTGCCTTGGCAAAACAGCGGCCGGATGCAGGCCGGGACGAAGCCCGGGAAGTCGAACGCGTCCGAGACCCCTTGCTCCAGGGCGACCTGGCGGATGTTGTTGCCGTAGTCGATCGTCGGCACGCCCATGCGGTGGAAATCGAGCATTGCGCGCACGTGTTCGGCGCACGAAGCGGCGGCGGCTGATTGCAATGCCTTGTGCGCGGAAGCATCGGTGCGTGCGGCCTGCCACTGCGCCGTCGACCAGTTGGAGGGAAGGTATCCGTTGATCAGATCGTGCGCCGAGGTCTGGTCCGTGACCGCCGCCGGTGTGGCTCGCCCTAGCCGGGCAAGTTCGACAAAGCGGGGCAGCAGTTCCGCTGCGTTGCCGAGCAGACCCACCGACACCGGCGACGTGGCGTTTTCGACGATCTCCAGCGCCTCCTCGATGGAATGGGCCTTTCGGTCCAGGTAACGGGTGCGCAATCGAAAATCGATCCGCGCCTCCTCGCACTCGATCACGATGCAGCTCGCGCCGGCCAGGGTCGCCGCCAGTGGTTGGGCACCGCCCATCCCCCCCAAGCCAGCGGTGAGGATCCATTTTCCCGACCAGTCTCCTTCGTAGTGCTGACGTCCCAGTTCGACAAAAGTCTCGTAGGTTCCCTGCACGATTCCCTGGGACCCGATGTAGATCCACGAGCCGGCCGTCATCTGGCCGTACATCATCAGTCCCTTGCGATCGAGCTCATTGAAGTGGTCCCAGTTCGCCCAATACGGGACCAGGTTGGAGTTGGCCAGCAGGACTCGTGGCGCGTCGGAATGGGTCCGGAATACGCCTACCGGTTTGCCCGACTGGACCAGCAGGGTCTCGTCGGCTTCCAGTGCCCGCAGAGAGGACAGGATGCGGTCGAAGCTGGGCCAATCACGTGCCGCCTTGCCGATGCCGCCGTAGACCACGAGCTCGTCGGGACGCTCGGCGACTTCAGGGTCCAGGTTGTTCTGGAGCATCCGGTAGGCCGCTTCCGTCAACCATGACTTGCAGGACAGCGTGGTGCCCCGGGGACTGCGCACAGTGCGCGGGCCCGAGACAGCCGGGCTGAGACCAGTATCCATCGATAACTCCATCACGAATGGGGCGCGTTGCCCACGTGGAAAGTGCCAACGAAGCGGTAGTTGGCAGCGGGATGCGCAAGACGTACGAAACTGGCCACCCGCCCGCGCGACCAGGTCCGCCGGCTCAAGGTCAGCAGCGGATCGCCCGCGCTGATCTGCAGCAATTTGGCGGTGCCCTTGTTGGCCAGCTCGGCTTCGATCGTGTGTTCGGTCCGCTCCAGCGGTGCCGTGCGGGTCAGGTATTCGTGCGGGGTCTCGAGCGTGAAATCGACCTCCAGGTACTCCGGCGCGCTGGCGGGATTGACGAAGCGATCCTCGAGCTGGAGGGGCTTGCCGTCCGCGAGGTGAAGTAGCCGCGAATGAAACAGTTCAGTGCTTGCCGGCAAGGAAAATTCCCGCGCCAACGGTGCCCGTGCTTCGATGGTTTCGCGCACCAGAACGCTGACCACATGGAGCTGCCCGCGCGCGCGGATCTCGTCGCGGATCGACCGGACTTCGAACATCGGCGACTCGACTTTCGGGACGGCGACAAACGTCCCGACTCCCTGCACCCGGATGACCACATCGGAATCGCTGAGCTCGCGGATCGCGCGGTTCACGGTCATCCGTGAAACACCGAACTGGAGCACCAGGTCGTTTTCGCTCGGGATCCGACTGTGTGGTGGCCAGACACCGCTCGTTATCTGGCCGAGGATGTACTGCTTCAGCTTTGCGTATTCGGGTTGTGGCTTTTCCATGAACTCAGCATGGCATGTCTATACATCTTGTGGAAGACACGTAGAAACCAATCGCACGGATTTGGAGACTTCATGTGGAGTTTGGTTGACACCCTCTCTTGGGTCGTGGTACTTGGTGGTATAGACAACTGAGGTTCCGCTACTTCCGATGCGCAATTTTTCGCTACTGCTTCGTTGCATGGTCGTCCTGGCGTTCTGCCTCGACGGCAGTGCAATGGCGTGGCAAAAGAGCACGATGGCGGTCGCTGCTGTCCACCATGCCGACACTTATGTCCCCAGCGCGGGGCATGAAGGGGCAGATCACGCACCGGACGCGGTTGCCGTGTCGGACTGTGAAGACAGCACCTCGACCACTCCTTCCGACGCTTCGCACGAAGACTGCGGTTGCAGCGATAACGGGTGTGAGTGTGCTTGCGGCTTCGTTACCCTGGCACTGGCCAGAGGTATCTCGACCGACGCCTTCTGGATCGGTTTCGTGCAGGTCTCTGGCAACCTGACAACGGTCGCTCAAGGTGCATCGTCCTCGCTCTTTCGACCTCCCATTGGTTGATCTTGTCCGGCTGCCTTCGTGGCGGCCTCTTTGTTGCGGGTCCTGGTTCTCAACGCCGCCCCAACCTTTTGCCGACAAGTTCTGAAAATTACCGTTTGGGAGTTCACCATGTTCTGTAAGCGCAATCATCTCGCGCTGGCGGTCGGCGCGTTGCTGTCCGCCGGCATCGTCGCCACCGCATCCGCCCAGTCCGCAGACGAAGGGAAGCCATCATCAGCGACCACACTGGATGCCGTCACGGTCACCGGTAGCCACATCAAGCGTGCGGCGATTTCGGGCGTCGGCCCGGTAACAGTCATCGATGCCGAGACCATCGAGCGCTCGGGTGCCATTTCCGTCGAAACCCTGTTGCAGCGTTTGCCTGCATCGGCCGGATTTGCCGGCAGCCAGACCAACGCGTACTGGGCCGGCAACGGTTACGGGACGACGCAGGTCAATCTGCGTGGATTGGGCATTAACCGCACGCTGGTCCTGTTGAACGGCCGCCGGATCGTGAATGGCGGCACCGGAGCCAACAGCTCGGTCGACCTCAACATTATTCCGGTGGCGCTGATCGAGCGCATCGAAGTGCTCAAGGACGGCGCGTCCGCCATTTACGGTGCCGACGCCGTGGCTGGCGTGGTGAACATCATTACCAAGAAGAATTTCGAAGGAGTCGAAGCATCCGTCAGCTATGGCCAAACGTTCCAGCAGGACGGCGAAGAAGGCGCCGTGGATGTGGCGTGGGGTGTGAACTCGGATCGAGGCTCGTTGATGGCTGCTATCAACTATTCCGAGAGTGGCGCGGTCAACATGGCCGACCGCGCCCCGTGCGGCTTGGGCGAAGTCAACGGGAAGCTCGAATGCGTGGGCAGCTCGAGCACCATCGGTGGTCGTGCGCTGTTGCCCGATGGCACGCGTATCAACTTCAACCAGGACCCCAACGGTGACGGTGACTTCTACGAGGCCTATTCGCCGGAGAAGCACAACCAGAACTCCTATCCGGCGCTCAATGCCGTCAATCCGATCAAGCGCCTGAGCTTCAGCGCGTTCGGCGACTACGCACTTACGGACAATGTCCGGGGCTTTGCCGAGCTGATGTACACCAACCGCCAGTCAGATCAGTTGGCGACGCCCGGCACGCTCGGGATCTACCGCCCAATCAATATCTCAGCAAATCATCCGACCAACCCCACCGGACAGGACATCCTGTTGCAGCGGCGCAGCCTGAAAGAAGGCGGCAACCGCGAGTTCTATCAGGACGTGAACACGTTTCGCACGGTACTCGGCGTGGAGGGTGGCATCGGGACCTACTGGGACTGGTCGATGGCGATCAACTGGGGCCGCAACACGGGCGACGACGGTTCCACCGGCGTCGCCAACCTGGATCGCTTCGACAACACCATGGACACGTCCTTGTGCAGCAATGCACCGGGTGCAGCCGTCCCGTGCGGTGATTACCTGGGGTACGGCGATGTCTCCCAAGAGGTGCTCGACTACATTCTGTACACCTCGCGCGACGTAGGTGGAAACGAGCAGAAGAGCTTCACCGCGAACGTGAGCGGCCAGCTGTTCGAGCTGCCTGCCGGTTGGGTGGGCATGGCGACTGGCGTGGAAGTCCGCCGCGAAAGCGGGTGGCGCGACCCGGATCCGCTGACCGTGCTTGGCATGGCCAACACCAACCGGCAGGATCCAATCGCTGGTGAGTACACCGCGAAAGAGGCATTCGTGGAGATCGCGATCCCGCTCCTCCAGGACAAGTTCCTCGCGCAGTCTGTGACGTTGAACACGGCGTTTCGCTACTCCGATTACGACATCTTCGGAGCAGACACCAACTACAAGGTCGGTCTGGACTGGGAGCTCGTGCCATCGCTGAAAATGCGCGCGAACTATTCAACGGCGTTTCGAATTCCCAATGTGCCGGAGCTGTTTGGCGGCGTTTCGGAAGGGGGCCTGACTACCACCGATCCCTGCAGCGGATGGGCCAGCCTGCCTTCCTCCTCGGTGGTTTATCAAAATTGCCAAGCATCGGGCGTGCCAGCGGGCTATACGCAACTGGGCAAAGCGATCCAGACCACGGTTGGCGGCAATCCCAATCTGAAACCGGAGGATGCGGAAACGCTGACGGTTGGTGCGGTCTGGATGCCCACATTCGTGGACGACCTCACCCTTACGCTGGACTACTTCAACATCAAGATTGACAACGCGATCCAGGGAATTCCCGGATCCACCAAATTGGCAGTTTGTTACAACACGCCCGGGCTTGCCCATCAGTTTTGCAGCGCGTCCAACTTCACCCGCAATCCGCTCACCGGCGAGATCAACTACCTGTCTGCCCAGCCGGTGAACGCGGCCAGTGAGCGTGTCTCAGGCATCGATATGGGGGCCCTTTACCAGTTCGACCTGGCGGGTTTGCGGGCGAGCTTCAGCCTGGATACGTCCTACCTGAAGAATTACGACGTGCGTCCGTTTCCCTCCGCGGAAGAGATCCAGTACGCCGGAAAAATCACCGGGGGTCGCGGCAGCTATACCCAGTGGCGCTCGTTCGGCTCGCTGACCCTGGAGCAGGGGCCGTGGTCGGGTTCCTACAGCATCCAGTACATCGGCAAGGCGGATGACATCAACGCCTCGAAGGGAGATATCGGAGACCATGCGCCGAGCGTGAGCTATCACAACGCGCAGGCAAAGTATTCGTTCAACAAGTCTTCCGACATCGTTTTTGGCGTCGACAATCTCTGGGACAAGCAGGCTCCGTTCATCCAGAGCTACACCGATGCGAACACCGACACGATGAGCTACGACCTGCTCGGTCGTCGCTGGAACGCGAAGTTCACCTACCGCTGGTGATCAGCTCAACCCTCTCCGGCGAACAAGCCGGAGAGGGTGACGTTCCCTTCTTCGCGGCATCCGTCAGGAATCAACTATGAAACCCGCATTCTGGGCCCGTCGGGCCCACAAGTGGATCGCCTTGGTCATCGGCGTGCAGGCGCTGCTGTGGTCGATAGGCGGGCTGTACATGACCGCCATGTCGATCGACTTCATCCATGGCGACCACCTCAATCACGTGGCGGTCCAGCCGCTCCCGAAACAGAGCACCCTGATCGATCCCGCCGTCATTGCCGCGCGGTACCCGGCGATGAACGGCTTTCGTCTCAAGCAGCTTTTTGGCGAGTCGGTCTACGAGGTCAACCATGCCGGAGGCGTGGACCTGGTCGATGCAGGCACTGGCCGGTTGCTCGGTCCGATTGACGAGGAAAAGGCGCGGCAACTGGCGCTGTCGACCTATCAGGGCGATGGATTGCTGGAATCGCTGCAGTTGCTCGACAAGGCGCCGCAAGAGGTGGGTACTCGACCGGTGCCGATGTGGCAGGCGAAGTTCGGAGACAGCGGCAATACCGCTTTGTACTTCTCGCCACAGACGGGAGAACTGCTGGCCACCCGGCACACCTATTGGCGGGTGTTCGACTTCCTCTGGATGCTCCACATCATGGACTATGAGCAGCGCTCGGACGTCAACAACACGTTGCTTCGCGTTGCTGCATCCGTGGGGCTCCTGTTCATGCTCAGCGGTGTGTGGTTGCTGTTCTACAGTTTTCGCAGGAGGTCGGCGGCATGACTCCCTGGATCCAGAAACTGCATAAGTGGGTCGGCCTGATCATCGGTCTGCAATTCGTGATCTGGACCGCAAGCGCGCTGGTCATGAGCCTGCTGGACACCGCGACCGTGAACAACCTGCACCATCTGGCACCCGCGGCCCAGTCGCGACCGTGGCCGGAAGCGGCGATCTCCCCGGCAATCATCGTCGCCGGGGAAAATCGTCCGGTCCAGGTGGTCGAGTCCCACTGGCTGGCCGCGCAGCCGGTCTATCGCCTGAGCGACGGCACCAGCAGCTGGCTTGCGGATATCCGGGACGGAAGCCCGGTGCCGGTGACGGCGGCGGATGTCGCCGCCATTGCCGCCCGGGATTACGTGGGTGATGGACACGCCGCGTTGCCGGAACTCATGCCGGAAGTCACCTGGGAGGTCCGTGGTCACACCAGGCCCATATGGCGCGTTGCGTTCACCGATGATGATGCGACCACGTTGTATCTGTCAGGCCAGGACGGAGCCATCCTGGAGCGACGGAATGACACGTGGCGATTGTTTGATTTCGCCATGATGCTGCACTTCATGGATTACACGAGGCAGCAGGATTTCAATAACCCGCTCATCGTGATGGCTGGTGCGGGCGGGCTGTGGCTTGCGTTGTCCGGCATCTGGCTGTTCATCGCCAGCTTCCGTCTTGGCGAGTTCATTCCGGCCCGTTGGCGGCCACGGCGCGAGCTGACGGTGTACGGCGCCGACGGGAGCAAGTTGCGCTCCGTGGAATCGCACTCCGGTGACACGGTGTACCTCGCGCTGGGACGCAACGGACTGCAGCTGCCCTCCAACTGTGGGGGTGGCCAGAGTTGCGGGCTGTGCGTGGTGCGTGTGCGTGGCCATGCACCGCCTCCGACCAGTGCCGATCGAATGCATATTGATGAGAGCCGTCTCAGGTCTGGCTATCGGCTGGCCTGCAACCTGCCGGTGAAATCGGACGGCCAGATCGAGGTGGCCGGGGGCGCCGCACTATGGACCGAACGCGTCGCCAAGGTGGTCAGCGTCACGGCAGTGACTCCCTTCCTGCGTGAGTTCGTACTGGCGCCGGAGGTGCCGCTGGGACCGGAGTTCCAGCCTGGCGCGTATCTGCAGGTCCATGTTCCCGGTTACCGCCTGCAACGGAACAACCTGGATCATCCGGAGCACCATCGTGAGGACTGGTCCGGTTTGAACCTGCCCGAAAATCTGGTCTGCAAGGAACCGGTTCGCCGTTCGTATTCACTGTCTCTTCCAATGGAAAAGACGGCCGGGAATGTGACTCTGCTTGCGCGGTTCAGCCCCGGGCGACAGGACAAGAGGCGACAGCCCGCCGGTAAGGGATCGACCTATCTCTACTCACTGAAGCCGGGCGACCATGTCTGCTTCAGCGGTCCATTCGGCGACTTCGCGATAAAGCCCGGCGCCAAGGAGAAGGTATTCATTGGCGGCGGGGCCGGGATGGCGCCCCTGCGGGCGATGGTGCACTCGCTGCTTGAAGCCGGCGCGGAAGAGCGCATCCATTTCTGGTACGGCGCGCGCAACATGCGGGAGGCGCCTTATGTCGAGGAGATGGAGACGCTGGCCAGGAAGCATGCAAACTTCACATGGCACCTGGTGCTGTCCGAAGCCGCAGAGCATGGCGCAGGCTTGATCAGGGGGTTGGTGCACGAAGCCACCGATGAAGGGCTGTTGCAAAAGCATCCTGATCTGAAGTCCTGCGAGTTCTACCTTTGCGGGCCCCCGGCGATGCTTGCTGCCACCCGAAGCCTGCTGACCCGTTTGGGCATTGCCGAGGAGCAAGTCGCCTATGACGATTTCAAGATCTAGGGAGCGCAACCCAGTCTCCCATCCATAGGTTTGACGACGTGAAAAGCGTGTTCTTCCGAATCTATTTATTCAGGCCATCTCAGCCCTGCTGGAGGAAGAACCGCACCATCTCCGCCGAGGCATCGGGCCCGGCGGGATCGGTATAGCTACCCTGCGGACTGCCGCCACTCCATGCATGGTCGGCGTCGTGTATGCGCCAGTACTCGACCTGTGGATGCCCGGCGGGATCGCTGAACACCTCGCGGGTGTAGGAGCGCCCAGTGGGAATCAGGGCTTTCTCGGTGGTCGCGGTCAGCGGCTCGATGGCGGATGCGGTCGCGTCGCGGACGATCAGATCGGCGTTGCTTGGGGCCACGGTGTGGTCGGCGTCGCCCTGGAACACGATCGTCGGTACCGGTCGGTGCGCATCGCGTTGCACGGCTGAACCGCTGCGCGACCCGCTGGCGCCGGACTTCATCGCAGACAACGCGGACATCAAGCCATCGGCGGCGCCGAACGCCAGGCCGGAATGCACGCCAACCGCGGCGAAGATGTCGGGATAGCACTCGCCCAGGATCACGGCCATGGCGCCGCCCGCGGACAGGCCGGCGACGAAGATCCGTTCCGGATCGACGTGATGGTCTGATGCGACCTGTTCGGTGATGCCGACGATCAGTGACGGTTCGCCGCGGCCGTATTTCTGGTGCTCGGGCTGGAACCAGTTCCAGCACCGGTTCATGTTCGCCGCGGCCGACTGTTCCGGATAGGCGACCAGGAAGCCATGCACATCGGCGAGCCGGTTCATCTGTGTGCCTGCCGCGAAATCATCGGGCGACTGGCTGCAACCATGCAGCATCACCACCAGCGGCGCCGGTGGACCATTGGCGCCGAGGTGACCACTGGGGATGTACAACTTGTAGTCAAGGGTGCCGGCGTCGCTGGTGAACGAGTGGCTGGTGAATGTCCCTGCCAGCCCGGGGGTGACCGATGCGCGGGCGGCGGCTGGCTCGACGCTGCCCGCGCGGGAAGCCTGGGCAGCGTGTCCGGCGACGAAGGCCGCACGCGCATTGCCCTTGAAACGGGCAAGCAGTTTTCTGGCGAAGTTCATCTGGTTTCTTCCGATCACCAGATCTTTACCCGGTCCCGCGGCGCCAGATACAGCGCCTGGCCTGGTTCGACCTCGAACGCCGGGTACCACGCATCCAGGTTGCGCACGGTCTGGGTGCGGAATCGGCCGGGGGCGTGGACGTCGGTGAGGATGGCGTTGCGCAACGCCGGCTCGCGGTACTTGCCGCGCCACGCCTGCGCGAAGCCGAGGAAGAACCGCTGGTCGGGGCTGAAGCCTTCCAGCGTCTGCGGCGGCTTGCCATCCAGTGACAGGTGGTAAGCGTCGTAGGCGGTGGCCAGGCCGGCGACATCGGCGATGTTCTCGCCCAGGGTCAGCTTGCCATTGACCGACAGATCGTCGAACGCCTGGTACTGGCTGAACTGCTGCGCCAGTGCCTGCCCGGCGTCGTCGAAGCGGGCCAGGTCGTCCGGAGTCCACCAGTTGTGCAGCTTGCCGTCCTTGTCGAACAGCGCGCCAAGATTGTCGAAGCTGTGGCTGATCTCATGGCCGATGACCGCACCGATTGCGCCGTAGTTCACCGCGTCGTCGGCATTGGGATCGAAGAACGGCGGCTGTAGGATCGCGGCTGGGAAGATCAGCCGGTTTTCAAGCGGCACGTTCAGCGCATTGACCGTCTGCGGCAGCATGTACCACTCGTCGTGGTTGACCGCTTGGCCGAGCTTGGCCAGGTTGCGTTGGTACTCGAACTGGCCTGCGCGTTGTGCGTTGCCCAGCGCGTCGTCGGGCTTCACCTCCAGCGCGGTGTAGTCGCGCCAGGTGTCCGGGTAGCCGACTGCGACGGTGAGGCCGGCGACCTTGGCGCGGGCTTCGGCCTTGGTCTGCGGGCTCATCCATTCCAGCGCGTCGATGCGCTTGCCGAACGCGGCGATGATGTTGGCGACCATCGCCTCGGCGCGGGTCTTGGTCGCGGCGCTGACATGGCGTTCGACATACTGCTTGCCGACCGCCTCGCCGAGTGCATCGTTGGTGACGCTGATGCCGCGCTTCCAGCGCGCGCGTTGCTCCGGCGTGCCATTGAGGGTTTTGCCGTGGAACGCGAAGTGCGCGTCGCCGAAGGCCTTGGGCAGGTAAGCGGCATTCCGGTCGAGCGCATGGAACGCGAGGTAGTCCTTCCAGGTGTCCAGCGGCTGCGAGGCCACCAGCGCCGAGATGCCGGCAACCGCGTCCGGCTGCCAGACGATGAAATCGTGTTGCTCGCCCAGGTCGGCCGCCTGCAGGAACGCCTCCCAATCCAGACCCGGCGCCTTGGCAGTGAAGTCGGCAGCGGTCCAGGCATTGGCGCCGGCCTCGACGTCGTTGGATTGCTCCCGGGTGGCGTGCGCGCGGGCAATCGCGGTCTCCAGTGCAACGATGCGCTCGGCCTTGGCGGCGGCCTCATCCATCCCGGCGAGCTCCAGCACCTTGGCGACGTGCGCCTGGTACGCCTTGCGCAGTTCGATCATGCGGCCATCGCCCAGATAGAAGCTGCGGTCGGGCATGCCCAGTCCGCCCTGTACCAGGTAGGGCGCGGTGCGGTCGGGCTGGTGAATGTCCTGCGAGACCCACAGGCCGAACAACCGGTCGGTGTAGTAATCGGTGGCGTTGAGCAGGTCGACATCGGCGCGCAGCTGGCTGCCCAACTCGGTCGCAAGCGCGAGCTTGTCGCTGATCGCGGCGATCGCGTCCAACCGGGGCTGGATCGCCGAGACGCCCTTGGCCTCGATTCCGGCCTGGTCCATGAACGCGGTGTAGGTGTCGCCGATCTTGCGGGTTTCACCCGTGGCCGCGGTGTCGGCGGCGGCGTCCTCGATGATCTTGCGGACGTTCTTCTCGTTGTCGATCAGGATGCGGGTGAAACTGTTGAAGCTGGAACGGTCGGCCGGGATTTCGGTGGTGTCGACCCAGGTGCCGTTGGCGAACTCGAAGAAGTCGTCGCCCGGCGCTACCTCGCGGTCCATGCCAGCGGCATCAAAGCCGAAGCGGCCCAACACCGGGGCCTTGGCATCGGTCTGGGCGGCTGCCCCGGCACCTGCGGTGTCCGTGTTGGCAGCGTCTGTGGTGGCGTCGGTTGCCGGTTGCTCGGCCGAGCAGCCGGGAAGGCCGACGGCGAGCAGTGCGGACAGGGCCAACGAGAGCAACGTGGGAGTGGGCTGGTGGGACATGGCAGGCAAACCGGCAGGGGGATTCCTGCCAGCCTAGGGTCGACGAGGGCTGGACGCAAAGTGCACAAGCCATTGCGCCGACCGTCGGCTGCAGCCACGGGCTATCGCTGGAGCGGCGTGCGGAGGGTCTGATTAGGCTTGACCCGACTAATCACAAGACAGTTGCTGAATTAAGCCGCGGCGCGAAGCGGCGTCGGCTTGGATGATTTGTTAGGCAGCACGACCCTTCGTCGCCGTATTCACCGCTTTATCCATCCGCTCGGCCATTTTGTCGCACGCTGGTAGCCAACTAACTTTAGCCGGCACTAGGCTTGGTCCGTCATTCGCAATATCGAGACACAAGCTCATGAAGAAATGGATATTTGCGGCCTTGCCGTTAACGGCGGTTCTTACCGCGGTCATCACTTGGTTTGCGAGTTTGTATGTATTTGAACGCCCAGTATTTGATGCGTCGGTTGAGCAAGAGACCATCTCATCGGATACGCTTGGAGAGCAGCGCCAATACTTGGTGCACTTGCCAGAATCTTATAATCACGCGCCCAAACAGCGTTACCCGGTGATCTATGTTCTCGATGGATCCTCGGAGGATCTGCACACCGCAGCATCGGCCGCCTTGATGGCACGGATTGGCGTAACACCGGAAGTTATCGTTGTCGGCATTCCAAACATCAGCGGCAAAGGACGGCAGCGCGACTACACGCCTCCTGGAATGCAGCAAGACCTTGATGACAAAAATAGCCCCGAAGGACGCGCTGATAAATTCCTTGCATTTGTGAGGGGCGAGCTTATACCGGAAATCGACAGAAGCTATCGCACCTCATCCACACGGATACTTGCGGGAAACTCGCGGGGTGGCCTTTTCGTCGTGTACGCGCTTACAGAAAATCCACCGCTATTCAATGCATACTTTGCAAATAGTCCGGCCTTGTGGCGCGATGATAGTGAAATGGTGATACGGCTCGATCACTTCTTGCAGGAAAGCCCATCGTTGAAGAACGATCTGTTCCTCAGCCTCGGCAGCAACGAGAACGACAAGATGAAGGATGCGTTCCGACGCGCGGTAGAAGTATTGAAAATCCACGCGCCGCCCGCGCTACGTTGGCGCTCTCAGCTAACCTTGGGAGCTGTGCATGGAAATAATGCGGAGCTGGCAACCCCGATTGCTCTTCGGTGGACATTTGACCCGCAATGGATGCCAGTCGGGATTGCGTCAGCGTCGGCACACACGCAGTAACGTAGAGTTCCGTCTATGGCTTAACTCAGGCGTTAGGCACCGCGGGTTAAAAAAGTAAGTGCAACACCAGCGGCGCCCCCGATAAGCCCTAACTGAGTTAACCCGACTTGAACGAATTGTTAGGCAGCAGCTCGCTACCTAATGGTTGGATCATATATATTGAGCAGAACGAGGGCGGCAAGCCCGAGCAGGTTGGCTAGGATGTGCCCGGCCACGCACCAACGCAAACTGCCAGTGCGCTGATACGCCAAGCCCCAGATTAGCCCAACGAGCAAGAGTGCCCCAACTGCCTCGGGCTTGCGAAGTGGGAGTGAGTAGATCCCCCAGACGAGCGGGTGACTCGCAGCGAACCATACCGATGAATACAGCAAGCTAGCGAGTTTGCCCCACGAAGCCGTGGAGTCAATGAGCAGACCACGCCAGTATGACTCCTCGAACCACGGATTGATTAAAGCGAATACAAGCCATGCGGCAATTAGCTGGGTGTTGTCCAGTAGGGTCCAGCTGCCTAGAAAGCCATGCAAGGAGAGCAAGCCAGCCAACAGTGCGAGAATTGACCAAAACCGTGAACCAGAAGCGCGCTGAAATCTCTGCCGCGGCCGCGAGCCTGGGTAATTGTGCAGCAGAAACGCAATGACCAGCCAGAAGCCAAGCATGGTTGGAACCCATGCCCATACACCGACGTAGCGTCCCGCTATGAGCTGGATGGAAGCACAGATAGCGACAAGTGCGAGTGGTGAAAAAGCAAATATCAGCCTGCGTCGTGCATCAGTTCGCGACATGCTTTCCCCTGCTACCTAGCGCCTGAGTTAAGCCGAACCGCGAAGCGGTTTCGGCTTGAATGAATTGTTAAGCATCAATTGGGATTATCCGCTGCTCTGGTGCGGCTGATGACCCATGCCTGTGCGGTCGGGCGAATGTCGTTGTCGTAGCCACCTAGTATGAGCACACTCCCATTGGGTAAATGGGTTGCGGTACTGAAGGCAAGACCATTGTCGATACTTTCGCCTGCCTTTATGAATGCGGGTGTTCCAGGTGTCCATATCTCAACGTCGGTTGCATCGCCCGCTACAACAACTTCCCCGGAAGGCAGTACAGTGGTGGCATCAACTATCTTGTACCGAGGGTTCAATAGGGGTGGCCCGGCGGTGAACTGCCCTGTGCTTGGGTCATAGATTTCCGTTTGTGCGAGGCGGCGGCGATCATCGCAATCACTGGATCCCGCGATTACCATCACACGGCTATCTTTAAGTAGAACAGCTGCATGTTTGCACCTTGGCAGTCGCATGGATCCTGACAGAGTGAATGCTTCTGTGGCCGGGTCGTAGATCTCAGCCGAGTTGGTCGCGAGGTTGCGTCCACGTTGACCGCCAACAACCAACACGCGTCCGTCTTGCATGCGGACAGCAGCATGATGCGCTCTGGCCTCATGCATGGCGCCTACTGCGACAAATCGGTTTTGTGTATGGTCAAAAACCTCTGCATGAGAAATAGGAAGATTGGTAGCGCTTGCGCCGCCGGTGACCAGTACGGACCCGTTGAGTAGCGGTGTCGCAGTAGCGTCCATTCTTGCTGTCGCCATTGCTTGAACGGGCGAGAAAGAACGATGTTGTGGATCGAACACTTCGGCGGAAGCGGTTGCCATGTCGCCAGTCCATCCTCCGGCAACCAAGACTCTGCCATCCTTGAGTAACGCTGCAGCGTGTGCAACTCGGGCTTCGTTCATAGGTTGCGTAACTTCAGAACGCCCAGTCTCGATATGAACCAGTTCGGCAGACCGTTCAACCGGAGTGCATCCACTACCGCTGCATCCGCCAGTCACCAGCACTAGAGTCGGGGATATGGCTGTGGTTTGATGGGCTGCACGAGGTATTGATAATTCAGAAGAAGGTCGAACAGTCCATTCAGAAATAGATTTCGGCTCAGAGGCCGAGCATGCTGTTGCTACGGCAGCAAAACAAACTAAGCCAATGATAGAAAACTGATTGTTTTTCATGGTTGCTACCAAAGTGAGATGAGGCCTAACGCCTGGCCTCAGCCGCCGGGAGCCCGCGTAGTGGGATGGCGGTCGGCTGCAGCGAAATGTTGGCCCGCATCGCCGTCAAACTGAAACACATCTTCGATTCCTAGCCCCAAAGTTCGAGCGATCATGAATGCCACCTCCAAGGACGGTGAGTAGCGATTTGCCTCAATGGAGATGACCGTCTGGCGCGTGATGCCTACGCGGTTTGCGAGGTCCAATTGCGTCATATCGTCATGACTCTGCCGCAGCTCGCGCAGTTTGTTGCTGAGCTTGCGTGTCTTTTTTCCCATGGGTCAGCTCCGCCGGTACAAAACCAGCTGGGTCGCGTACTCCGTAGCTTGTGCCAGGACCCAGAACGCCAGCAACACATGGACGAAGGCGAAGTTGCCCCTTACGAACACCCCCACGCAGAGCGAGAAGAAAACGCCAACCGCCAACACGTAGGAACCCAGCTGGGTACCCTTGAGACGAACCCATGCGTCCCTTTCGTCGGTCTGTATGTTCGCTGCGAGTTCGCGACGGCTCGCAATTCCGAGCAGGGCGTGGCCAATGATTTGAACGACAACGAGCACAACAATTATGCCAATGAACGCCGCAATCTCCGTGGGCTTGACCTGCGGCGACGCATTCGGCAGAGCGAATGCGAAGTAGATGCCAAACGCGGCGCAAAGGCTGACCAGCAAGAGCCACAGGCTCTTTTCGCGGAACGTGATGCTCATGACTAGGCTCCAGTGAGGCGATCGCGTAATGTCAAAGAAACATTACATGCGAGAGCCTAGGCTTGCCTCGAAAGCATGTCAAGTAATTTTTACATACACTCGGCAGGCGTTCTATCCATGCTTGCGATGTCCTGTTATAGCGCCGAACGCCTGTTCACACGCCCGGGTTGACGTTGCCGGGGCGTGGGCGCGCGGGCGGCACCACCACGGTGGTCGCCTTGTTGGCCACGATATAAGGCTGCACGTCGTCGACCTGGCGCAGCTTTCCAATGGCGCGCTGGGCGAACTTCCGGGTGGTGATGCGGACGTGGCAGTTCTGGAACGGCGCCTCCGCGTCCTTGCCCTTGGAGCAGTAGACGACGCGACCGTCACGGTCCCAGCCGAGCACCAATCGTTGCTGTTGGTGGCTGGTCTGGTAGATCCAGCCTGCCTGGATATCACTTTCCGACATGGCCATTGGAGTTGCCCTGGGTTGGTGGCGGCGCGACCGCGACGCGGCCGTGAATAATGACAGTGTGGATCCGCTTGATCACGGCACCGCGGCGATGATCACGATCTCGATTTTCAGGTTCGGCCTGGCGAGCCCGGCTTGCACCGTGGCACGCGCTGGCGTCGCGCCTTGCGGTACCCACTTCTCCCAGGCTTCGTTCATGGCACCGAAATCGGCCATGTCCGCCAAGTAGATGTCCGCACGCAGTATGTGCGCCTTGTCGGTCGCAGCCTGCTGCAACAGATCATCGATGGCCTGCAGCACCTGTTCGGTCTGCCCGGTGATGTCGGCGCTGGCGTCCTTGGGCACCTGCCCGGAGAGATAGGCCACGCCGTTGTGGATGATTATTTTGGACATGCGGGGACCGGTATCGAAACGCTGGATCATGGAGTGCTTCCTGTGGGGGTATCGAGCCATTGTTACCGGATTGAGGCGTGCTCGCTACACGCGTCAATACGGATAAGGGATGCGCGACAGTGCACGGTTGGCGCGATATATCGATGCCAGCAGGTGGCGATCGCCTGCGTCGAACAGGCTGAACCCGCGCAGTCGCCTGGAGGCGTCCGGTTGCAACCCACGCGGGATGCCGATGTCGACGGCGCGCGGCTCGCCATGGCTGAACACCAGTACTTCGGATTGCGCATCCGGATCATTGACATCGACGGCGACAACCCGTCCGTCGTACGGGTACGTGACCTTTTCGACCAGGGTGTGGCCGACGACAATCCGTTCGGCATCGTAGTGCGTGAGCATCTGCTCCACCTCCGCCTGTGTCGCGGCCGGGTACTTGTCCTTGGATGCGCGGAAATAACCCCGATACTGGGTGACGCCTTCGAGCCCCAGTACTGCGTCCAGTGCAGCGGAATGGTTTTCGGCAGCCGAGCCGGCGGTACGCCAGTAATCGCGCATCGCATGGTTCAGTGCGTCGACCGAAAGGCCGGAATTCACCACCTCCGGCGAAATGCCTGCGTGGGTGAACAACACGCGGCCGAGCTTCAGAGCTACCGGTTGGTCGCGCAACCATTCACCAAGCACGTTGTCATCGGCAAACGCCTGTGCATAGCCGCCAAGTTGTTGCAGGGCGTAGCGGTACTCGGGGTGGGCCCGCGAGATATTGCCACGCAGCAGGTATTGCTCATGGTTGCCAAGCAGCACATGCACCGCGCCGCTTGCCGCATGCGCTTGCGCCGCAAGCCCGTGCAGGCGCCACAGGACCGCGAAGACTTCGCGCCCGCGATCCACCGAATCGCCGAGTATCACCAGATGACCGGCGCCGAAGCCCCACTCGCCGGATGCATCGACTACGCCAAGCTTGCGTAGCGCAGCCTCAAGGAACTCGCTGTTGCCCTCGATATCGCTGAGCACCACCAGCTCGCCTGGCATCGGCGCGACAGCGTCCGCTACGGGAGCGGTAGCCAGCGGAAAGTCATGCGTCTTGCCGGCGCATGCGACCTGCAATGCATCCTCGTGGCCTTTCGCGTGCTGTATCGCGTTCTCGCAGAACCAGGTCGCCGACCAGGTTCCATCAATGCCGCGGCGAACCACCGGGCCGGCCAGAAAGCCGGGGATAGCGACGTTCTCTCCGGTACCCGAGTACACGCGTACACCAATGGCGCCGCGCACGACAGGCACCAGTAATCGGGTGTGAGCACCACCGGCAGTCATCTCGACCCGCGCACATGACAGTGCCACGAATGCCGCTGCCATAAAGACTGCTGCAAGACCCAGCAGCGTCCAGCCGGTGCGCTTCAATACCTTCCGCTTCGATGTCCCAGTCATCCGGAAATCTCCCCTCAAGTTGGTGCATATTCCCTCTGCACTTTGGCCGGCACCGCTGAAGAGCAGCAGGCCGCTGGCGATCCTTCGTTGATCTTTGACGAGAAGACGAATGACCTGTCAGACAGAGAATACTGAAGCCTTGCTCGCTGTGGAAATGATTGCCGAACGGACATGCAGTCCGGCAGTTTGGTGTTAGCACCGCGAACCCAAAACATGCGATGCCCGTCGGACCACCAGCCAAGCGCCTTGATTGTCGTTGCCGGTGGCGCCAGGACTGGGACATGGCAGGCGGCGACGGCGACGCGGCAGTGAATGCTGACAGCTGCTGGCACGTCCGTGGTAGAAAGGGGATTGATACTGGTCACAGCCGGCCGGTTACGGTCGGGCGCATGCGCTGGAGGGAGTACACGATGGCACGACCTGCCGACATGATCGGCCTCCCGAATCTCGGCATCGGCTTTCATCCGAATGAGGAAGCCCGGTATACCGCCGCAGAATTCCCATCCAACAAGCTGCTGTTCCTGGCCCAGCTGGCCGACACCCATGGCGTTGACAGTGCGCCGTGGTTTGCCGGATTGGCGTTGGACCGAGCGCAGATTGCCGACCCCGCCCTGCGCGTGTCGTACCGGCAGGCCAGCACTTTCATACGACGCGCATTGCAGGCGCTGGACGTGCCTGACGCCGGCTTGCGCATTGGCGGTGACGGCACCATCGGGGGCTTCGGGCTGCTCGGGCTGGCGATGATGACCTCGCGCACGTTCGGCGAGGCGATGCAGTCGGGCATTCGTTATCACAAGATCTGCGGTTGTTTGCTCGACCTGTCCTTCGAGGCGGTCAGCGAGGAAGCGGTGGCGCTGGTCGCCACGCCGCTGTTTGGCGACCTGGAATTGCTGCCATTTTTCTGTGAGGAGTTGTTTGCCAGTTCGGTGATGATCTCGCGCGAGCTGGTCAGTCCGCAGCTGCGGCCGCTACGTGTGGAGTTCAGCTATCCGGAACCGGATCATGTTGCCGGCTACGCCAACGTGTTCCAGTGCGACCTGGAGTTTGGTGCCGAGCGCAACCGTCTGGTGCTCGGCATCGACTGGCTGGGGTACCCGTTGCCCGGCTACAACCCGCTGACGGCGAAACAGGCGCTGGCGCTGTGCGAGCAGCAACGTACGCCCGACGGCGGCGAGCCGCATCAGGAAGTCGTCGCTGCGGTGGAGCGCTTGTTGCGCAGCCAGTTGCGTCAGCCGCCCAAGCTCACCGACGTGGCACGCACACTCAATCTCAGTGAACGCGCCCTGCGGCGCAAGTTAGCGGAAAGCGGGCGCATGTTCCGCGAGATCCACGACCGCGTGCGCGCCGAGCGTGCGTTGCAATTGCTCCAGGCCGGCACGCTCAGCGTGGCCGAGATCGGTGCCGAGGTGGGCTTCGAGGACCCGCGTGAATTCCGCCGTGCCTTCAAGCGCTGGACCGGGCTCGCGCCGCAGCAGGCCCGCCAGGCGGCCTGAAGCCGGCATCATTTCGGCCGTGTTGGCCGATTTGCCCCCCGTTATGCGGCTGTCCGGCCCTCCCCCCGTGGTGGCGATTGCGGGACAGTCGGGTATGCGCCGCGATCTCGGCGGCACGGCCGACATATCGTTTGAACGGGGAGTACAGCGACCATGCGCCATTTGCTTGTCACCATCGCCATGTGCACGGCGCTCGCCGGATGCGGCAGCGAACCGGAAGCGCCACCACCCAGCGCCGCCGATGCCAGTTTCCAGGCGGACCTGCAGAAGCAATTGATGGATGCCACGCCCGGCACCGTGATCGACATTCCGGCCGGTCACTACTCGCTCACGCGCGGTCTCAGCCTCCGTACCGATGGCGTGACCATCCGCGGTGCCGGCATGGACAAGACCGTGCTGTCGTTCAAGGGCCAGGTGGTTGGCCCGGAAGGCCTGCTGGTCAATGCCAGTGACTTCACCCTGGAAAACATCGCGTTCGAGGACACCAAGGGCGATGCGGTGAAGATCAACCAGGGCCGCAACATCACCATCCGTGGCGTGCGGGTGGAATGGACGGGCGGTCCCAAGACCACCAACGGCGCGTACGGCCTGTACCCGGTCAAGACGCAAAACGTACTGATCGAGGATTCCGTGGCGATCGCCGCCTCCGATGCGGGCATCTATGTCGGTCAGTCGGAGAACATCATCGTCCGGCGCAACCGTGCCGAGCAGAACGTGGCCGGCATCGAGATCGAGAACTCGATCGCCGCCGATGTCTACGAGAACGTCGCCACCAACAACACCGGCGGCGTGCTGGTGTTCAACATGCCCAATATCGAGCAGTCCGGTCACAGCACCCGCGTGTTCAACAACAAGATCTTCGAGAACAACCTGGGCAACTTCGCCGCCAAGGGTGCCGCGGTGGCGAGTGTCCCGGCCGGTTCGGGGGTGGTGGTGAACTCCAACGACAAGGTGGAGATATTCGACAACTACATTGCCGACCACCGGACAGCGAACGTCATCATCTCCAGCTATTTCTCCACCAATTACTACACTGACCGTGGCGTGGCGGATGACTACAACCCGTATCCGAAGGGCATCTACATCTACGACAACACCTTCAAGGGTGGTGGCGAGTCGCCGGACGGGCTCGAGTTCAAGGCATTGAAGACCGCCGTATATGGCATCAACGGGCACTTCCCCGACATCCTGTGGGATGGCTACGTCGATACAGCGACATTGGTGGACGGGCTGCCGCCGCCAGACGACCGGTTCTGTGTACAGAACGGCGATGTCGGCGTGATCAATGCCGATGGGCCGAACGGATACAAGAGCCCCAGTACCGACACCACGCCGTACGATTGCACCCTGCCGAAACTGCCGGCGGTGGTGCTCGACCCGATGCCGACGGCATAGGGCGCCGACAATGCGAAACCGTTTGTGCCCAGATGGTTGGTTGAATCGTGTCGTGTTGCTGGGCGGACTGTTGATGTTGGCGGCCTGCCAGCGCGGCATGGCGCCAGTGACCTATCACGCTGACGGACAGCCGGAGCTGCTGAGCCAGTGGCATGTGGTGGAGGTGCGCGGCGACCGGCTGCAGCTCAACGATGGCGTGGTGCCATACGACCTCAATACGCCGCTGTTCACCGACTACGCACACAAGCTGCGAACGATCTGGATGCCCGAGGGCGTCCAGGCCACGTACGAGCCAAGCGACAGTTTCGACTTTCCGGTCGGCACCGTGATCAGCAAGACGTTCTACTACCCGCGCTCGGTGGGGGGCGGGTTCAGTGATGTCGCCCGCACCCACGACACGCCGGCCAACGCCAGTGGCCTGGAGCTGGATCAGGTGCGCATGATCGAGACGCGCATCCTGGTGCGTCGCCCGGATGGCTGGGATGCGATCCCCTATGTCTGGAACGACGCGCAGACTGACGCCAACTTGGCCCGTACCGGCGCGTTGGTGCCGCTGACCCTGGTGAGTGGGCAGGGCGCGCACGAGGACTTTACCTACGTGGTGCCCGACGAAAGCCAGTGCGCCAGCTGCCATGCGCAGGACTGGGTGGATCGGCAGATCCATCCGATTGGGCCCAGGGCACGGCACCTCAATCGTGATTTCGATTACGTCGACGGGGCGGCAAACCAGTTGGAATACCTGACCAGGGTCGGCTACCTGACGGGGGCACCGGATGCCACGCAGGCGCCGCGCAATGCGGACTGGTCCGATCCCGCGGCGCCTCTGGACGCGCGTGCGCGCGCTTATCTGGATATCAACTGCAGCCATTGCCACAACCCGGAAGGGTCGGCCAACACCACGGGCTTGTCGCTGGGTATCGACCAACCCAATGACCGCCATATCGGTATCTGCAAGCCACCGGTCGCCGCCGGTCGTGGCACCGGCAACCACCGGTTCGACATCGTGCCGGGCAAGCCGGATGAGTCGATCCTGACCTACCGCATGGTGGCCACCGAACCGAGCGTGATGATGCCGGAGTTGGGGCGAAGCACCTCACACGAAGAAGGCGTGGCGCTGATCCGGGCATGGATTGCCGCACAACCCGGGAACTGCCAGACGCAGCCCTGACGCGGCGTATCAGCGTCGGCATGACGCGGAAAACGGCGCATCGACGCCACCACATGATGTTGGGGAGATCACCGCAATGACCACACAACCACGTGCTGCACGCAGGCTCATGACACACAAATCACGGAGCGACGGACGGCCATTGCGCCAGCGCCTGTTGACGGTCGGTCTCGGCCATGTGCTCGCGGGACTTGGCGGCGTGCTGGTCTGCACCAGCGCCGTGGCCGCCGAGCCATTACCGGCACAGAACGATCCAGTGGCTGCTGACCAGACGGTCGATGCCGCACCGCGGGAATCGCAGGCCACGTTGCTCGATACGGTGGTGGTGACTGCGCAGGGTCGCGAACAGGTCATGCAATCGGTACCGATCCCATTGCAGATCATCACTGCCGAACAGGTCGATGCGCTGGCGGCGACCGACCTGAGCAAGATGAGCCTGTTCGTACCGGGCCTGGTGGTCAGCGGTGATCAGCCAACCCAGCCGGGCTATCAGTTGCGCGGCATTTCCACCGACGACTTTGGCATCGGTACCGAGTCGGCGGTCGGCGTGTATGTGGATGGCGTCTACTCCGCCCGCTCCGGCGCCGCCCTGCTCGCGTTCAACGACGTGAAGCGGATCGAGGTGCTGAAGGGGCCGCAAGGCACATTGTTTGGTCGCAATGCGGCTGCTGGCGCAATTTCCATCATCACCAACCCACCGGGCAACAAGTTCGAGGGCCGTGCACGCGCGCGATTTGGCAACTTCGGCCGACAGTATTTCGATGGGCTGTTGAACGCGCCGATCAATGACGACATGGCGCTGCGCGTCAGCGCCTACAGCAACACCAGCGATGGCTGGATCACCGATGCCGCCAGCGGGCAACGCTATGGCGCCGATGATGACTTCGGCACCCGCGCGACGTTTCGCTGGAACCTGACTGACAACACCCGCGCGCTGCTGTCATGGGATCACGAGGAGCTCGACCAGCTGCCCAAGCCGGCGATCGGCCTTGTTGCGCTGTCGGATGACCCGTATGAGCGTCCGCCCTATCCGCCCAATCCGGTGGACTACGTGAACCCGTTGCACGCTCCGCTTTACAACGATGCCGTGGGGGCAACCGAGAACCGGGTGTACGACGGCGTCACACTGAAGGTCGACCATTCCTTCATGTGGGGGCACCTGGAGTCGACCACGGCGTGGCGGCAGTTCGATACCGAGAATCGTGGCGATTACGACGGTACCAACCACATCGTCAGTTACCTGGATACCGCCAACCTGGAGAGCAACCGCAGCTGGTACCAGGAGTTCAAGCTGAGCGGCAATACCGGGCTGATGGATTGGGTCGCTGGTGCGAGCTATTACACCGAGGATGCGCGCCAAACGAGCCAGACCAACGTTTTCACCGATGGCATCGACACCCTGGCCGGCAACGTCATGGGCGCGGGCCATCCGCTGGCCGACATCAGCGATGGACTGGCCGCAATGGGGTTGCCGTTTTCGCTGCTGGGTCATTCATGGGCGGAGGCAATCAGCAATGCCGGTGAGTTCAAGGCCTACGCCGCGTACGGAGACGTGATCTGGCACCTGAGCGACCGTCTCAACCTGACCACCGGCCTGCGTTACACGCGCGATGAGAAAGACTTCTCCTGGTACAACATGCCGCGTCGGGCGGATGCGTTCGATGCCACGGTCCAGGGGCTGGCGGATGCCGGGGTGCTGGCCATGCTGCCACCGGAAGCGCAGTACGCGCTGGCGATGTTTGGCAACAACATCATCTTCACCGACGCGGTCGGGGTGCCGGTCCAGCTCAGTAACCGCTGGAGTGACCTCAGCCCGCGCGTGGTGCTGGACTACCGGTTCAGCCCGGACGTGATGGGCTACGTCTCGGTGACCAAGGGCTACAAGGCTGGTGGTTACAACGCGGTGCAGGTGGGTTCTCGGTTCGAACCAGAGGAGGTATGGAACTACGAGGCTGGCATGAAGACCGTCTTTCCCGACTACAACCTGCTGCTCAACGGCACGGCGTACTACTACAAGTACAGCAATCGCCAGTCGCTGACGCTCGACCCCAATACCGCCGGCTCCGGCGTGCCGCGTTACCTGGTCAACAGCACCGACCAGCAGGCCCAGGGGTTTGAGGTCGAGATGCAATGGAAGCCGGTGGAAGCGCTGCGAATGAGCTTCACCGGTGCCTATATCGATGCGACCTACAGCGACGCGGTGGCACCGTCTGGTATCGACTTGTCGGGCCAACCCACCGGTGAGCCGAAGTTCTCCTTCGCCGCGGGGCTCGGCTATACGTGGAGCGAGGTGGCGGGAGGTACCGTCGAGGCCAGTGTCAACCACGCATTCCGGGGCGACTCGCGTTGCAACCGCGACTCCCAGTTGCAAGGCACTTGCCAGGTCAGTCCGAACTTCGATGTCGGCGCCAGCCAGCAGCGCACCGATGCACGCGTTGAGTGGAACTCCCCGAGCGATCACTGGGGTGTCGCGCTGTACGTCAACAACCTGTTTGAAAAACGCTACGTCACCGGCGTAAGCAACATGAGCACCGCGGTGTTCGGCACTCCGTACGCGTCCATCACCTTGCCGCGCATGTGGGGCGTGGAGTTCCGGGCCAGCTTCTGATCAGCCATGAGCGAGCAGGCGCCGGCCATGAACGGGATATTGCAGCGAATGCGAGCGGCGCAAGCGGTTGATCCGTTGCCCTTGTGGCCGGTTCGCGCCGGGCGTCTGCGAGCGTTGCAGTCGATGCTGCAGGACCAGCGGCAAGCTTTTTCCGATGCCATCGATGCCGATTTCGGGCAGCGTCCGGGACAGGAGACCGACCTGCTGGAGATCTACCCCGGCTTGTCGGGCATCCGCCACGCCTTGCGCCATGGCCGCCGCTGGATGCGGCCGCGGCGTGGCTGGGCCGGCCTGGCGTTCCTGCCGGCGCGTACCGAGCTGCGGCCGCAGCCGTTGGGCGTGATCGGGATTATCGTGCCGTGGAACTACCCTTTGTACCTCGCCGTTGGACCGTTGCTGGATGCGCTGGCAGCGGGCAACCGGGTGATGTTGAAGATGAGCGAAGCCACGCCGCACTTCTCGGCGCTGTTCGCCGAGCAGGTTGGCCGCTATTTCAAGCACGACGAGGTGGCGGTGGTGAACGGTGATGCGTCGGTAGGGCAAGCGTTTTCCGCCTTGCCGTTCGATCACCTGTTGTTCACCGGTTCGACCACGGTTGGCCGTCACGTGATGCGTGCGGCGGGTGCCAACCTGACCCCGGTAACGTTGGAGCTGGGTGGCAAGTCGCCCGCGATCATTGGCCCCGGTGCGCGCTTCGAGCATGCGGTCGAGCGCATCGTGTTCGGCAAGGTGGTCAACGCCGGCCAGACCTGCATCGCGCCCGATTACGTGCTGCTGCCGCGCGCGCGCATTGGCGAGTTTATCGACATTGCCAGTGACGTGATGGCGCGGATGTATCCGCAGCTGGAGCGTAATGGGCAGTACGCCAGCATCATCTCCGACGGCCAGTACCAGCGCCTGACCGCATTGCGCGACGGTGCGGTGGCGGCCGGCGCGCGGGTCCATCCGTTGAGCGCGGTGCCGGCGGATCCCGCCCGCCGGCTGTTGCCGCCCCTGGTGCTGAGTGGGGTCATCGACGACATGGCGGTGATGCGTGAGGAGATCTTCGGTCCGCTGCTGCCATTGGTGCCGTATGACTCGCTGGACGAAGCGATTGCCTACATCGGCGCGCGGCCGCACCCGCTGGCACTGTATGTGTTCGACCAGGATCGCTCCCGTGTCGACCAGGTGCTGACCCGAACCCAGGCCGGCGGCGTTACCGTCAATGACACGCTGTTCCACATCGCCCAGCACGGCCTGCCGTTTGGCGGCGTGGGAGCCTCCGGCATGGGCAGCTATCACGGTGAAGCCGGGTTCCTGCGGTTTTCCCACCTCAAGCCGGTGTTCCATCAGGCCCGCTTCAACGGTGGCGGGTTGCTCAATCCGCCGTACGGGGCGCGCTTCCGCCGGATGCTGGAATTGCTGCTCAAGCGCGGTTGAGCCCGCCATGGAGCGCCGTGGTCGCGCGGCCGCCAGCGTGTCCGCCTTGATTGTCGGCAGCAGCGCCACCATGGCTGTGGCATGACAACAAGGAGTCCGACATGAAAACCGTCCTGATCACCGGTGCCAATCGCGGCATCGGTCTTGCGTTCGCCCGTCATTACACTGCCCGTGGCGATCGTGTGATTGCGGCCTGCCGCCAAACCAGCGATGCGCTGCAGGCGACCGGTGCGCAGGTCGAGGCCGGGGTCGATGTGACCGATGATGCGGCCCTGACCGCATTGGCGCAGCGACTGGGCGACACGCGCATCGACGTGCTGGTGCTCAACGCCGGCATCATGACCCGCGAGGCACTGGGCGACATCGACGCGGCCGGATGGGAAGACATGCGCCGGCAGTTCGAGGTCAATGCGATGGGGCCGTTGCGGGTAACGCAGGCGTTGCTGGGCCATCTGGGCGAAGGCGCGAAGATCGGCATCATCACCAGCCGCATGGGCTCGGTGGCCGACAACGGCTCAGGCGGTCGCTACGGTTATCGCGCGTCCAAGTCGGCGGTCAACGCGATCGGTAAATCCCTGGCCGTGGACCTTGCCCCGCGCGGCATCGCCGTGTTCCTGCTGCATCCTGGCTTCGTCGCCACCGAGATGGTGGGCGGCAGTGGTGAGGTCAGTCCGGAGCATGCGGCCGGGCAGCTGGTCGAACGGCTGGACACGCTCGGCCTGGAGCAGACCGGCACGTTTTGGCATGCCAATGGCAGTGAACTGCCCTGGTGACGGGTTTGCCGCGCCTACCAGCTGTCTTCCAGCATCCGCGGCTTGCACGCCAGGTAGCCGCCAGCGGCCAGCGCCAGCAGGCTCGTGCTCAGGAACGCAAAAGGCCATAGCCAGCCACCGGACACATCGTGCAACAGGCCGAACAGCAGCGGACCGGCGCAGCTCAACGCGTAACCCACGCCCTGGGTGAAACCCGACAGCGCGGCCGAGCCCGCGGGGGTGCGGGTGCGCAGGTTGATCAGTGTCAATGCCAGCGGAAACGTGCTCGGCCCCAGCCCCAGCAATGCGACCCACAGCAGGGTCAAGGTCATCGGCGCCAGCAGCAGCCCGGCGAACGCGGACAGGTGCAGCAGGCAACACAGGATCACGATGGGGAAGGGGTTGCGCACCCGCACCGCGATGACCGGCATCGCGAAGCCGCTGACCAGGCCGAACGCGGAGTACAGCCCGACCATCGTGCCGCCCAGTAATGGACTGCCGCCGGCATCCACCAGCACGGCCGGCAACCAGGTGAATATCGAATAGCTGTTGAGCGACGTCATGCCGAACATCAAAGCCATTCCCCATGCCACCGGTGACCGCCAGACGCGGCCGGACGCCGGGGGAGCGGCGAGTTCCGGCGCCGCATCGTCTGCCGTGATCGCCTGGTCGCGGACCGATGCCAGCGCATGGGCTTTGGCGGAGCGGCCGTGGCGCTCCTGGTACAAGGTGATCGCCCAGGGCAACGCAGCGGCGACCGCGACCAGCGACCACGCGCCCAGCGACACGCGCCAACCCAGCGCATTGGCGGCCGGTACCGCGGTCAGCGCAGGCAGGATGGTGCCCATCTGCAGCATCGTGATGTACATCGCGCTGACGCAGCCAACGCGATCGGCGAAGTAGCGCTTGACCAGCGGCGGCAACACCACGTTGCCAATGCCCATGCCCGACAGGGCGATCGCCGATGTCAGCAGCAACTGACCGGTCCCGCCGACAAAACCACGCGCCAGCAACCCGGCGGCGGCAAGCAGCATCGCCAGCAAGGCGGTGCGCTCCAGACCCAGACGGTGGGCGATGGCCGGGGTGGCGACGCCGAACACCGCAAACGCCGCGGTGGGCACGATGCCGAACACCCCGGTCATGGTCGGGCCGAAATCCAGCGTCTGCCCCAGGCTGTCCAGCAGCGGGGTCAGCGAGGTGACTGCGGTGCGCAAGTTCAGCGCCGACAGCGCGATGCCGAGCAGTATCAGGCCGCGACCGCGCCATAGCGGCAGGCGAACGTCAGGTGCGTGCTCGCGCGGGGTAGGGGGAGTCATGGGCGCCTGCAAGGGGCGAGGGCGGCCGTGCCGTCGAGCCCGTCATTATAGGAGCGCCCGCCGGCAGTGATTGTGCGGAGTGTGCCGAGCGGGAACGGAACCATTACCATCGGTTGTCGACCACGACCCTCACCAGTGGTGCGTGCCACGAGCCCCCGCGATCCGATGATCGCCTTGTTACCAGGACCCAGCACCATGGCCCATATCCACTCCCCCGGACTGGCACTCCACATGTTTCCGGACACCCTGCTCAAGTTTGGTGCCAGCCACACCGTTGAGCCGGCCGATGCCGTCGATGCGCAAACCTACTTCGTGTGTCTGTCCGCGAACGCAACGGAAGGCTTGTGGACGCCGCTCCACGCTACCCGCGGTGACAATCGCCTGGAGATTGCCGAAGAGGGCAAGTCGGGGAATTCGCGCTGGACCCGGGGCTCGTCGTATTACGACCCCGCCGAGCTGTGGCGGATCCCGCACAAGGCCGCACAACGTGGCGCTGCCGAGGCGATGGACCAGTCGACGCCGAAGTCGCCGAATACGGTGGTCCCGTCGTCGCTGCCTGCGCGGGCCCAATTCCCTGCCGACACCGCATTCCGTGGAGCCGCCACGCACACCGGCGACCGGTGACTACAGCTCCGGAGAGCTTGTTTGCCCCGCGCTATCGGGCGCTGACGCTGGGCGCGGTATCGCTGGTCGCGCTTTATGCGTTCGAGGCGCTGGCCGTGGCCACCGCAATGCCGGTGGTGGCACAGGCGCTGGATGGCTTGTCGCTGTACGCGATGGCCTTTGCCGGCACGCTGGCCGCGGCGGTGGTCGGGATGGTTGCCAGCGGCCCCTGGGCAGATCGCAGCGGCCCGCGCGCGCCGCTCAAACACGGCATCGTGTGGTTTGGCATCGGTCTGGTGATCGCTGGCCTGGCGCCGACGATGTGGGTGCTGTTGGTGGGGCGGGTGATCCAGGGCTTTGGCGGCGGGCTGATGTCGGTCGCCTTGTACGTGGTGGTGGGACGGGCCTATCCACCGCAAATGCGCGCGCCAATCTTCGCCGCGTTCGCGGCGGCGTGGGTGCTGCCGGCGATCATCGGGCCGACCATCAGCGGCCTGATAGTCGAGCACCTGGGTTGGCGCTGGGTATTCCTGCTGGTCCCTTTTGTTGCCGCACTGGCCGCTGCCATGGTGTTGCCGGCCTTGCGTGGCATGGGTCCATTGCCGCAGCAAACGTCCATTGACGCCAGCGGCAACCGGCAACGGATCGCCTGGGCGGTGGTCGCGGCGGTGAGCGCGTTGCTGCTGCATTACGCCGGCCAACGACGTGACTGGCTGGCGATCGTCTTGTTGGGTGCTGCCGGTGTCGGGTTGCTGGCCAGCATGGTCAAGCTGCTCCCCGCCGGCACCTTGCGCGCCGGCCGCGGGCTTCCGTCCGTCATCGCCTTGCGCGGGATTGCCTCGGCGGCCTTCTTTGGCACCGAGATATTCCTGCCGTTGTTGCTGACCCGCGAGCGCGGCCTGTCGCCGACCTGGGCCGGGCTGGCATTGACCATCGGCGCGATTGGCTGGTCGCTGGGCTCGTGGAATCGTGGACGGCTGATCGATCCTTCGCCAGCGCGCCTGTTGCAGGTCGGCATGGGGTTGATCGCATTGGGCGTGGCTTGCGTCGCACTGGCCGTGATGCCGGCGGTGCCGCTCCAGGTCGCGATGGCCGGCTGGGTGGTTGCCGGGCTGGGCATGGGCACGGTGTATCCCAGCCTGTCGATACTGACGCTGGAACTGTCGCCGCCGGAGCGACAGGGCGCCAATGCCTCGGCGTTGCAGCTGTGCGACGCCTTGTTCACCGCCACCATGTTGGCCGTGGGCGGGTCCCTGTTCGCCGCCTTGCTGGCACGTTCGCCGATTGCGGCGTATCTGTCGGGATTTGCGATAACCGGCAGCCTGGCCGTGCTCGGATTACTGCTGGCGGCCCGGGTGCGGCCAGCAACCCTTGCGCCGAGCGGAAGTTAAAGCTCCGGCCAAGACGACCGATAACGTACCGAAGCCCGGCGATCCGGCGGGCCGTTGGGGGTGCACGTGCGTCCGGTCGTTGCAGATGAAGTGGAGCTTGGTTTGCCATTGCCGTGGTCGGTATACGACCGCGAGGGCAAGCTGTTGTTCGTGCAGGGGATGGTGCTGGCAAGCCCGGACCAGCTGAGTGTGGTGTTGGAGCGCGGCATGTTGGTGCCCGACACCGAGACCAACGCAGGCGTGCTGGTGGCGGAGTTCGATCACGCCGCCGACCAGGCCGATGAGGCGTTGCAACTCGACGAGATTGCGCCGGCGGGCCCCCCGGCCGAGCCGGAGCCTCCGGTGTTTCGCGAAATGCAAGTGCTGCGCCATGAGCTGAAAGTGCTGCACCGGCACCTGGCAATGCGTGAGGGCGACGCTTTGGGCGAGCAGTTGCTTGAGCTTGCGCGGCGCCTGCGCGGCCTGGTCGCGCGCGACGCCGATGCGGCTCTGGCAGCGATGCAGCTGGAAGTCGGCGATGACGGCCATGTGGCGCGGCTGTTGCATGCGGCGACCCTGTGCGAGTTGCTGGTGCGCGCGCGTGGTTGGGATGAGGATGAGAGCCTGCCGGTCGTCGCTGCCGCATTGAGCTATGACGTCGCGATGGGTCCGTTTGCCGCCGCCATGAACCGACAGGAATCGGAGCTGTCAGTTGACCAACGCCTGGTGATTGCCGGCCATCCGCAGGCCGGCGTTGAGCTGTTGCAAGCGGCCGGGGTGGAGGATCCGGTCTGGCTGGCCGCTGTGTTGCAACACCACGAGCGCATTGATGGCAGTGGCTATCCCAACCACCTGTCGGGCGACGCGATCAGCCGTGGCGCGCGAAAGCTGGCGATTGTGGATATCTATTCGGCGATGGTGCGCCCACGTGCCTATCGCGAAGCGGTGCATGCGCGGCACGCCCTGCGCAGCCTGTTCCTGGAGCGTGGCAAGGCCGTTGATGAAGGGTTGGCAATCCTGCTGGTTCGGGAGATCGGTGTATTTCCGCCGGGAACCCCGGTGCGGCTGGCGAACCGGGAAGTCGGGGTGGTGCTGCGTCGAGGCCAAGGCGCCACGCAGCCGATCGTCGCGCGGCTGATCAACGCCAACGGCACCCTGGCTGCACTTGCCGCGCAACGCGACACGGCGCTGTCCGCGTACGCGATTACCGAGACCGTGCCGCCACGCAAGTACCAGGCGTTGGTCGCCAGCGCGAGCGAGCTTTGGTGCAGCGAGCGGGCCTTGCTGCGGCCATAGCGCGCAGCCTCAGGCGCCGACCTGCCGGCTCACGGCAGCCATGTCGCGTATTGGGCGAACCTCGATGCACCCGGTGCGTGCCCAGGGAAGCTCCGCCGCGATGCGGACGGCCTCGTCCAAGCTGTCTGCTTCGATCAGGTTGAAGCCTGCCAGGACTTCCTTGGTTTCGGCGAAAGGACCATCGACGACGGTGGTGCGGCCATTGCGGATACGCACCGACCGGGCCTTCCTGGCGGACTCGAGTTGCTGCGATTCGATCAGTTGGCCACGGGCGCGCAACGCGTCGGCGTGGACGAAACAGTCGCGCATCCGGGTATCGAACTCGCCCTCGGGCAATGCGTCGATCTCGGTATCGTCGTTGTAGACAAGCAGCAGGAATTGCATGAATTCGTCCTGTGGGGAGTCGGCTGCATCATGCCGGAGATCAGGCGTGTGCGCCGTGGCTGGGTCTCCAGTTTAAAGTTTTGCCCTCCTGTCGATTCCCCGCCTTCCGGTTCGTCGTATTTGCAAGAGCGCACCTGGTGACCGAGCCGCGGCTCCATTGGGTGCCTCATCCACGAGTGAGGAAAAACGACATGAAAGTGATGGTAATGGTCAAGGCGAGCCGGCAGTCCGAGGCCGGCGTCATGCCGGACGAGCAACGGCTGGCCGAGATGGGCCGCTACAACGAGGAGTTGGCGAAGGCGGGCATTCTCCTTGCCGGCGAGGGCTTGCAGCCCAGCAGCACGGGCGCACGAGTACGGTTTTCCGGTAGTTCGCGGCGGGTCATTGATGGTCCGTTCGCGGAGACCAAGGAGCTGGTTGCCGGATTCTGGCTGTGGCAGGTGCACTCGTTGCAGGAGGCGATCGAATGGGTCAAGCGCTGCCCGAATCCGCACGAGGGAGATTGCGAGATCGAGATCCGCCAGGTCTTCGAGGCGGAAGATTTTGGCGCCGAGTTCACTCCCGGATTGCGCGAGCAGGAGCAAAGGCTGCGTGAACGATTGGCGGTGTAACCAGGCTTGCAGGAATCCGGTAAACGACCTTCTCTGGGAGATCCTTCATAGCGATTCCTGACCAGTCCGGCCTGGTGGGTTCGCGGTCCGCACTTGTGGCATGGCGGCGGCGGTGCTCTGATCGGTTGTCATGACCGATCACGACCCACGACGTAACGCCCACCGCGCGATTGAGGCAGTCTGGCGGATCGAGGCGCCGCGGATCATCGCGGCCCTCGCGCGGATGGTGCGCGATGTCGGGATAGCGGAGGAGCTGGCGCAGGACGCCTTGGTAGCTGCGCTTGAGCGCTGGCCGGAATCGAGTGTGCCCGACAACCCCGGTGCCTGGCTGATGGCGACCGCGAAGCACCGCGCTATCGACCGCCTGCGCCGCCACCAGCTGCAGCAGCGCAAGCATGAGCAGCTCGGCCACGAGTTGGAGGGCCGCGACATGGACCGCCCGGACAGCGACCGACGCCTGGACGACGACATTGGCGATAACCTGCTGCGGCTGGTGTTCACGGCCTGCCACCCGGTGCTGTCCACCGATGCCCAGGTCGCGCTGACGCTGCGCCTGCTTGGCGGGCTGGGCACCGATGAGATCGCGCGTGCCTTCCTGCTGCCGGAGGCGACCATCGCCCAGCGCATCGTGCGCGCCAAGCGCACCCTGACCGCCAAGCAGGTGCCGTTCGAGGTCCCGCGCAAGGACCAGTTGCCCGAACGCCTGGCATCGGTACTCGGGGTCATCTACCTGATCTTCAACGAGGGCTATTCGGCGACCGCCGGCGATGACTGGATGCGACCGGCGCTGTGCGACGAGGCCCTGCGGCTGGGCCGGGTGCTGGCCGGGCTGGCGCCGGGTGAGCCGGAAGTGCACGGCTTGTTGGCCTTGATGGAGATCCAGGCTTCGCGTGCCAAAGCGCGGCTGGGACCATCGGGTGAGCCGATCGTGTTGTTGGAGCAGGACCGTGCCCGCTGGGATCGGCTGGCGATCGGCCGTGGCTTCGCGTCGCTGGAGCTCGCCGAAAGAATCGGCGGCGAGCACGGCGTCTATGCGCTACAGGCCGCCATTGCGGCGTGCCATGCGCGGGCACCGACCGCCCCCGACACCGACTGGGAACGCATCGCCGGGTTGTACGCAACACTCGCCGTGGTGGCGCCGTCGCCGGTGGTTGAACTCAACCGCGCGGTGGCAGTGGGGATGGCCTACGGCCCGGCGGCGGGGTTGGCGGTGACCGATGCACTGGACAGCGAGCCACTGCTCGCTCGCTACCACCTGTTTCCGGCCGTGCGTGGTGACCTGCTGTGGAAACTTGGTCGCCACGACGAGGCGCGCCACCAGTTCGAGCGTGCTGCTTCGCTCACTCGCAACCAGCGCGAACGCGTGCTGTTGCTGGCGCGCGCGGCCGTTTGCGCGGATCCCCCGGGTGGCGGCGACTAGCGAGATGACGTTGCGTCCACCACCGGGCGTGTCACGATTCCCCCGGCCCCCTCGCGGAACACTCCAATGAATGCCAACGACCCCGAATACGACCCCGACGACAACTTCGCCAACAGCTCCCGGGCCAGCGCCGGCATCGACCCGGATGCCGACGACACACCCGAGGCGCTGGTCTGGCAACTGCTGCTGTTGATCAACCCCGGCGACGAGGACTCGGCCTTGCAGCAGTTCGCCGAGTACCGCGAAGCGCTGGACGAGGCCGACCCGGACCAGGCCGAGCCGGTCTGGCTGCTCAAGGACGTGGTCGACTGGAAGGCCGGGTTCTACGTCGATGAAGCCGATGCGGTGTCGTTCATCGATACCATCACCGAGCTGGCCGCGCGCTGGAACCTCAGCGTCGACTGGGGCGTGGAGGATGCCAGTGACGAGGACTTCCTGGCCGACGCCGACGTGCCATCACTGATGGCGGTGGCCTATGACCGGCTGCGTGAATACGGCTACAGCCTGTGGACCTGGAACGCCGCCAGCGGGCCGTCCGGCGAAGACGACATGCACGCGGGCTGGATCACCCTGAGCAGCGACGACGAGGCGATGCAGGAACTGGCGCACGCGCTGGACATCGAACTGCGTCCGGGCAGCGATCCGTTTGGCTGATCGCTGCCGTGGTTGATCCGGTCACGGCCCGGGAATAAAGATCGATTCGATCGGCAAGTCGAACAACTGCGCAATCTTGAACGCCAGCGGCAGGCTGGGATCGTACTTGCCGGTCTCGATCGCGATGATGGTCTGTCGCGACACATCCAGTTGCTCGCCCAGGTGGGCTTGCGACCACCCTTGTTGATTACGCAACGTGCGCAGGTGGTTTTTCATTCTTCGCGATACCGTCGTTTGGTCCACCACAGCGCAATGCCGAATACGACAAACAGGCCGGGAAGTACCCACATCAAGCCGGCGTGAATTTGAACGAGACCCGCGGTCTGCAGGAAAGCGGCGGCCATGCTCAGTACGCCGACCGTCAACCCGGCGATGGCCGCAGCCTCCAGGAATACCCGCTGCTCCAGCTCATCGCCGTCGCGAACCCGACGCATCACCGACCGACCGATGAACACCACTGGAAGGATCGGAGACAGGGCGATCAGGGTCCGCGCCGCTGTGCCCTGCACGTATTCGAGCATTGGCCAGACCAGCAGCATGATGGCCATGTAGCTTCCCATGGCGAGGAAGAACTCACGCGCATAGCGCCGATCAACAGTGCGCATGCGGTCGGTGGTGGTCCAGCGTGCGCACACCAGCCAGATTGCGCCGGTGCCGGCACAGATCAACCCCCCGTGGAGCAGTGTCTGACTGTCGATCAGCCATCCACCTAGGATCAGTGCCATGCCTACGCTGGTCGCAGCCAGGCCGAGAGCCAGCATGAAGCGGCGATTGGTCAGCTTGTTCCATACAGTCATGGCGACACCAGTGTGGCGAGGAAGTCATCCACGGTCTCGAGGAACTTCCGTGGCTGGTCGAGCATCACGAAGTGCCGGGACGGGGAGATGGACACCACGTCCACCTGCGGCGCGCCGGCGAGCAGTTGCCGGTAGTAATCGACCTTCTCGGTCTCGCTCATCACCATTGGCGGGGCGCTGAAGTCCGGTGCGTTGTAGGGCGATATCTCCAGGATGGGCACCGTCGCGGCCGATAGCCGGTCGCGCAGGTCGAGCGCCAGGTCTTCGGCGGCGTAGCGCCCAGTCGCGGCAGGATCGCTGCGCGCAGACAAGGCCGCGGTTTTCATCGCCAGGGCCGGATCAATCACCCCGATGGTCTGCATGTAGCCCAGTTGCATGGCCTGGAACTGCTCGGCATTGGCCTCCGCCATCTGCGCGCCGATTTGTTTCGCATGGGCCTGTCGGTCGCTGGCAGCCAGCTGCTCGAACCCGGGGAACACGGGTAGGCCGTCGACGGCAACGACGCCGGCCAGCTGGTCGGCGTGGCGGGTTGCTATATCCAGCGCCAGCGTGCCGCCGAGGCTGTGGCCGATCAGCACCGGCTGCTCGAGGTTGCGCGAGTCAATCAGCTCGACCAGTGATTCGGCAGCGCGATCAAAATAGCTTTCATCACCCTGCGGCGCGGGCACACCGTCAAAGCCCGCCAGGGTCACTGCGTAGACCACGTGGGAGTCGCGCAGGTGGGCGATGGTGTCGTCCCAGACCCATGCTCCGCTGGCCAAGCCCGGAATCAGGACCACTGGCTGGCCGCTGGCGCCGTGTTGTTGCACGCGCAAGGTGCCGATGGTGAAGGTTTGATCAGCCGACACCGCCACCCGATCGGTCGACACCGCCATTTCGGCGGCCGGCCGGGCGACTGCGGGCAACGCCAACAGGGAAAGCAATGCAAGTGGGATCAGCGGGTGCATGGGCGGCTCCGTTTGTGTAAAGGGTGCTTGACACTGACAGTAGGAGCGGGCATCGCATATGTCAAGCATGCTTTACATAAAGTTTTCCGCCGGTCGCATTCAAGGCTCGTCCCGCCGCTTGCCGTACCACATGCCCAGTTCGTGGCGTGACCGGAGCATCTTCCGGCCACGCCACAGGAACCGCGCCAGCAGTCGCAACTGTTCGCCCAGGGTATGGGTGCGCAACTTGCGCGCCGAGGTCATCACCACCTCCTTCAGGATCACCAGACGTCCGTGTCGGGCCAGTGCACGGCCCATCGCGACATCCTCGCCGGCGTAGTACGTCTCATCGAAACCGCCGACCGTATCGAACGCGGCGCGGGTGCAGAACAGGCTGCAGCCCGGGGTAACGCCCACCCAGCGGAATATATGGATCAGCATCACCTGCCCGACCCGCTCGTGCAGCGCCGCCTTGCCGAGCAGCTTCACGCCCGCGCCACCGCCGACCGCTCCGCGCCGCATCGCGGCGAGCGCGGCAGCCAGGTAGTCGGGGTTGATCAACGTGTCGGCGTCGATAAAGAACAGCCATTCGCCGCGCGCCTCGGCTGCACCGGCGTTGCGGGTAGCGGCGATCTGTCGATGAGAGACGTGGATCACCCGCGCGCCATGCTCGGTGGCGATGTTGGCGGTCTGGTCGCTGGAGGCGTCGTCGACGACGATGACCTCGAACCGCCCACCCATGGCGCTCGCGCTGCTGCGAATCGCGTCCAGGGTGGCAGCAATCAACCGCTCTTCGTCATGGGCCGGGACGATGAAGGAAATCATGCGGCTATCGTTGCACATGGCTGCGTGGGCTCCGGGCAATGCCACCGGGTTCGAGTTCGCTGCCGCGCTCTGTTAAGGTTTGCCTTTCACATCGTTGCGATCCGCGCACATGACTGCCCGCTGCGGCAGGGCCGGGTTGCTCAATGACGCAGCTGGACAGGTGGTCATTCCCTGTCATCACGGACTTGATTCCAATCCCACGTGCGCCTTTGCGGCGCTTGTGTGGTTCGGTTTTGGTTTGGCTCCTGCGTCTCACCCAGCGGCCCTCGGCCTGCTGTCATCGGAGGAAGCATTGGCCGTTCCCGCGTTCGAGTTCCATCAGTTGCAAACGTCCACCGTGTTGTTGTTGATGCTGGCCTTCTACGGCGGCACGTTCCTGATTTCCACCCGGATCGGGCACAAGAAGGAGAACGTCGACGGTTACATGACATCGAGCAGTTCGGTCGGTTTCGGTGTTTCGGCGGCCAGCATGACCGCGACCTGGATCTGGGCGGCATCGTTCTATGCGGCGGCCACGTCGGGCTACAAGTACGGTATTTCCGGGCCGATCCACTACGGTTTGTGGGGCGCGTTGATGATTCTCTTCATCTACCCGTTCGGACGCCGTTTCCGTGAGGTCGCGCCCGAAGCGCACACCCTCGCCGAGATCATGCATGCCCGGCACGGCCGCTCCAGCCAGTTGATCCTGGCCGGTTCCAACATCGTCGGCAGCATCATCAGCCTGATGGCCAACTTCACCGCCGCCGGCGCGCTGGTGGCGATACTGTCGCCGCTGGATTTCGTGCATGGCGTGCTCATTGCCGGGATCGGCACTTTGTCATACACGCTGTGGTCGGGCTTCCGCGCCTCGTTGCTGACCGATGTGATCCAGGTCGCGGCGATGCTGGGCGCGGCGGCACTGATCATCCCGCTGGTGTTCTTCAGCGCCGGCGGGACGGAAGTGTTCACCCAGGGCTGGGACCGGATCAGTGCCGAGCAGGGCAGCTTCTTCTCGCGCCAGGCATTCCTGGAGCAGGGTGCGCCGTACTTCGTCGCCGTGCTTGCGTACGCGATTGGCAACCAGACCATTGCCCAGCGGTTGTTCGCGGTCCGCGAGGACCTGATCAAACCGACCTTCCTGATGGCCACTGTCAGCTACGGTGCGACGGTGATCGGTCTGGGAATGATCGGCGTGATCGCGCTGATGATCGGCATGGGGCCCGCCGACGGCGACCACAACAACCTGATCCCGCAGATGGCGTCGACCTATCTGTCGCCGTTCATGATCGGCATCTTCTTCATCATGGTGATCGGCTCGCTGTCGTCCACGGCCGACTCCGACCTGGCGGCATTGTCGTCGATCATGATGACCGACATCTACGGCAAGAACCTCGCACGTGGCAAGGTCAACCCGGCCACGATGCTGTGGGTCGGCCGGATCACCATGGTCGTGGCGACCACCGCCGGCCTGGCCTTCGCCAGCTTCCGGATCGACATCCTCGACCTGCTGGTGTTTGTCGGCGCGTTGTGGGGGTCGATCGTGTTCCCGGTGATCGCCAGTTTCTACTGGAAGCGGGTCACCAATCGTGCGTTTACCACCGCCGTGGCGGTGTCGCTGGTGTTCTTCATCGTGTCGCGCTTCGAGCTGGTACCGATTGAAGGCGTGGTCGCGCTGGTCCTGGAGGTCTTCGCTGCGCTGGGGGCCGGCGTAGTGTTGGGGTTGATGGCGTTCGGATTCTTCGGCAAACGCATCGGCCTTGCGGTCGGCGGGCTTGCGGCGCTGGGACTGATGCCGTTCATGCTGGGCTTCCTGCGCGACTACACGGTGCTGCTGAGTTCGTTGAACGCCTATGGCGTCAGCACGCTGGTATGCACGGTGATCAGCATGCGCAACCCGCACGAGTTTGATTTCGAGCTCATCAAGCAGCGCGTTACCGCATTCCAGACCGATGACGGCGGCGCGCAGGCATGACGACATGGACAACAACGGAGGTGCTGCATGCGTGACATCCTGATGACGGCCTACGTATTGGTGTGGCCGCTGATCGTGCTGGTGACGATGGTGGTGATGGGCGTTGGCGTGTATCGCGATGCGCGGGCGGCGCGACGCAAGGGCCAGGATCTGGTCTGAGCCGACGGTCTGAGCCGCAGTTTGAACCGCGGTTTGAGCCGGGCGACGCCGAGTGTCCCGTGGGCGGGATGTTGCTTCCTCCGGGCCGGGGTTTAACCGCAGCCCGCAGCCCGCTAACCTGCACTCCACATGGCGCTACGATCACCGTCACTGGCGCCGCCACGGGAACACGCGTGCAACCAATCATCTCCGTCCGCAACCTCGACAAGACCTACGCCTCCGGTTTCCAGGCGCTGAAGGGCATCAACCTCGACATCCGCAAGGGCGAGATCTTCGCGTTGCTTGGCCCCAACGGTGCCGGCAAGACCACCTTGATCAGCATCATCTGCGGCATCGTCAACCCGACGAGCGGTACGGTGCTGGCCGATGGCCACGACGTGGTCGCCGACTACCGCGCGGCACGCGGCAAGATCGGCCTGGTCCCGCAGGAGCTGTCGACCGATGCGTTCGAGAGTGTGTGGTCGACGGTGCGTTTCAGCCGCGGCCTGTTTGGCAAGGCGCCCGACCCGGCGCACCTGGAGAAGGTGCTGCGCGAACTGTCGCTGTGGGACAAGAAGGACAGCAAGATCCTGGCGCTGTCGGGCGGCATGAAACGCCGCGTGCTGATCGCCAAGGCGCTGGCGCACGAGCCGCAGATCCTGTTCCTCGACGAGCCCACCGCCGGCGTCGATGTCGAGCTGCGCCACGACATGTGGCAGATGGTCCACCGCCTGCGCGAGCAGGGCGTCACCATCATCCTGACCACCCATTACATCGAGGAGGCCGAGCAGATGGCGGACCGCATCGGGGTGATCCTCAAGGGCGAGTTGATCCTGGTCGAGGACAAGGCCGCGCTGATGCGCAAGCTCGGCAAGAAGCAGCTGACGTTGACCCTGCAGGAGCCGCTGCAACGCATCCCCGAGGGCCTGTCGGCGCTGCCGCTGGAACTGGCGGCCGATGGCGCGTCGCTGGTCTACACCTTCGATGTGCAGTCCGAGCGCACCGGCATCGCCAGCGTGCTGCGGCAGCTGGCAGAGCAGGGCATCGACTTCAAGGACCTGCACTCCAGCGAGAGCTCGCTGGAGGAAATCTTCGTCCACCTGGTGCGTTCCAATGCGGGCCGGTCAGTGGAAACCGCGGAGGCGCGCGCATGAATATCCACGGTGTCCGCGCGATCTACCGCTTCGAGATGGCGCGTACCTTCCGCACCATCACCCAGTCGATCGCCTCGCCGGTGCTGTCGACCTCGCTGTATTTCGTGGTGTTCGGCGCGGCGATCGGCTCGCGCATGGGTGACATTGACGGGGTCAGCTACGGCGCCTTCATCATTCCCGGCTTGCTGATGCTGTCACTGCTCAACGAGAGCATCTCCAACGCCTCGTTCGGGATCTACATGCCCAAATGGGCCGGCACCATCTACGAGCTGCTGTCGGCGCCGGTGTCCTATGTCGAGGTGGTGCTGGGCTATGTCGGCGCGGCGGCGACCAAGTCGGTGCTGGTCGGCATCCTGATCCTGATCACTGCACGGGTGTTCGTGCCCTACGAGATTGCCCATCCGTTCTGGATGGTGGGTTTCCTGCTGCTGACCTCGGTTACCTTCAGCCTGTTCGGTTTCATCATCGGGCTGTGGGCCGACGACTTCCAGAAGCTGCAGGTGATCCCGCTGATGGTGGTGATGCCGCTGACCTTCCTGGGCGGTGCGTTCTACTCGATCAAGATGCTGCCACCGGTGTGGCAGACGATCACTCTGTTCAACCCGGTGGTGTACCTGGTCAGTGGTTTTCGCTGGAGCTTCTACGGAGCGGGGGACGTCGATGTCGGGATCAGTGTCGCGGTGATCCTGGGGTTCCTGGCGGCGTGTCTGGTCGCGGTGTGGTGGATATTCAAGACCGGCTGGAAGCTCAAGGCCTGACCGGCGGCTTCGGCAACACCCGCACCATCTGCGCCAGCAGGTGCTCGATCGCGACCGCGGCATCGGTGCAGCGGCCCAGGTGCACCGGTGAAGTCTGGATCATCGAGCTGCGCCGTGCGGTGAGCCAGTGGAAGCGTGCGCGCGCCGGCAGCGCCCCGATTGGACCGCTGCCTGGCCCACCGCTGCAGATCGTGGTGAACGCTGACAGGTGGCGCTGCACCGAGGCCAGTTCGATCGACGGGGCCAGCGCGAGCAGTCGGGACTCGTCCAATTCGATGCGGGCCTGCAGGAACGCGGTCGCCGGGCACGACAGGACCACGCCGACATTGATGAACTCCTCGCGCTCCACCCGCGGCACTACCCGGATCACCGCGTAGTCGTAGGTGTGCAGGGGCCGCGGGTCCATTGCTGCATGTTCAGCGTCGTGCACGGATGGCCTCCTCGACGAAGCGCTGGCGTTGCGCCAGCCGCTGGAGGAAGTGCTCGACGTAGGCGGCCCGGTGCGCATCCGGCTCGGCCAGCCGGCCGTCGCCGATCAGCCAGCTGTCCGGGACGGCGGCCAGGATCGCCTCCAGCACCTCGCGGGTGATGTGGGGCGCGAGCTCGTGATCGGCATGGGCGATCGAGTCGGCCAGCGGCAGCAGCACGTGCTCCTTGATCATCGGGAAGGCGCTGCCGGCATTGGCGGTGGAGCCGTCCCACCCGTGGTGGAAGTACAGCGCCGCGCCGTGGTCGATCAGCCACAGCCGATCGTGCCAGGTCATCAGGTTGGTGTTGCGCCAGGTGCGGTCGACGTTGCTGGTGAAGGCATCGAACCAGACGATGCGCGAGGCCAGGTCGGCTGCCGGCTGGTCGGCGACCGGATCGAAGTTGATCGCGCCCGGCAGGTAGTCCAGTGCCAGGTTGAGGCCTGCGCTGGCGCGGATCAGGTGCTGGATCTCGGGATCGGGTTCAGTGCGAGCCAGTTCGGGGTCCAGGTCCACCAGCACGATCTCGGGGATCGGCAACGACAGCAGTTGGGCGATGCCGCCGGCCACCAGTTCGGCCACCAATGCCTTGGGGCCCTGGCCGGCGCCGCGGAACTTGAGCACATACATGCCCTCGTCGTCGGCTTCGATTACGGCCGGCAGCGAGCCGCCCTCGCGCAACGGGGTGACATAGCGGGTCGTGTTGACGGTTCGCAGCTGCATCGGATGGGTCAAGCCTTGGGGGCAGGACTGCCAGCGTAAAGGACCCGGGCCCCGGAAGCTGGCAATGTGAACTTTATCCAACCCGTGAACCGTCGTACGCTGCAAGCTCGCTGGCAGGCTCCGGCAACCATCGTCGCCGCCATCCGTTGTCGGCTCATCCGCAAGGCGGTCGGGAATGAACCAACGAGGCGACGATGCTCCTGTCCACGCTTGAGGCAAATCCGGTACTCGCAGCGTTGGCTGGCGGCACGGTGGCCGCGGCCGCGACGGCGGTCGGCACGTTGCCGGCGTGGTTCGCCAGCCGCATCGAGCAGCGCACCCAAGATGCCTTGTTGGGCTTTGGCGCCGGGGTAATGCTGGCCGCCAGTGCGTTCTCGCTGGTGCTGCCGGGGATTGAGGCCGCGCGTGACGCCGGCGCGGGCCGTTGGAGCGCCGGATGGATGGTGGGCGCGGCGATCTTGCTGGGCGCCGCGCTGATCATGGCGTTGGAGCGGCTGATCCCCCATGAGCACTTCATCAAGGGTCCGGAAGGGCCGGCATCAACGCGGCTCAAGCGTACCTGGCTGTTCGTGTTCGCTATCTGCCTGCACAACCTGCCCGAAGGCCTGGCCATCGGCGCCGCTTATGCGTCTGAGTTCCAGCATGGGCTGGCGCTGACAACCGGCATCGCGTTGCAGGATATTCCGGAGGGGCTGGTGGTGGCGATCGCGCTGATTGCGGCGGGTTACGACCGCAAGCGTGCGGTGTGGGTCGGCATGGCGTCCGGCTTGATCGAACCGGTTGGCGCGGTATTGGGAGCCAGCCTGCTGATGAGCATGCCGTTGCTGCTGCCGGTGGGGCTGGGTTTCGCCGCTGGCGCGATGCTGTTCGTGGTCAGCCACGAGATCATCCCTGAATCACACCGGCAGGGTCACGAGAACTTCGCCACCACCGGATTGATGGTGGGCTTCGTGTTGATGATGGTGCTGGACACCGCGATGGCTTGAGCGCTGGGTCGGGGCCGGAAGCCTGATCGGCCGCCGCCCCGGGCATGTCATTCCGCTGGCGGGGTTTCGGCATCCATGAAATACGGCTCAACCGTCCCCTTGAACTTCATCGTCATCGCATTGCCGCGGCGGTCCAGCGATTTGCCGACCGGCAAGCGCACCCAGCCTTCGCTGACGCAGTACTCCTCGACGTTGGTTTTTTCCTCGCCGTTGAAGCGGATGCCGATGCCGCGCTCGAACGGCTCTGCGTCGTAGTACGGGCTGCGCGGGTTGGCGGCAAGGCGGTCGGGTGGGGTCTGCGGGTCAGTCATGAGGATGGCTCTGGATGGGCGGGCTGACGGCCAAAATGGCGGCCAAGCGTGGTTCGGGAGTGATCACTGGGATGCCATTGTGAACGAAACGCGCCCGAGCCGGACAGGGGTATTGCAATCCATCGCCAGTGCCGCTACGGTGCGCTTGCTGTTTGTCAGGGTCACCGTGAATCGTGGCCCGATGCTGTAGATCCTTGATCCGCTACATCGTTGCACCTCGCTTACTCCTTGCAATCAGCACAACCGCCGCGCAAGCGGTATTTCAAAAAAACTGTTCCAAGGAGCAAGAAAATGTCGAACCGTGAAACCGGTACCGTCAAGTGGTTCAACGATGCCAAGGGCTTTGGCTTCATTTCCCGTGAGAATGGCGAGGACGTGTTTGTTCACTTCCGCGCGATCCAGGGTCAGGGCTTCAAGTCCTTGCAGGAAGGCCAGCAGGTCACCTTCACCGTCACCCAGGGCCAGAAGGGCCTGCAGGCTGACGCGGTAGAAGCTGTCTAAGCGTCGATCAACTGTTGTCGCCTCGGCGACCACACGAGATACAAGGAAAACCCGGCCTCGGCCGGGTTTTCTTTTGGGAGTGCCCCCGGCCTCGGCCGGGTTTTTCTTTACGTGTCTGTCGCACTGCATTGACGGTTACCGCCCTAGGCTGGGGGACTCCTCGCCGGACGGAGCATGCATGCGACCGCAGGATCACGCTTCCCCGCCGCCGCAAGCGGCGATCGATGATGAGCAACGCAGCCAGGCCCGGGTCGCGCAGATCGCTCCGGCCGATACCCTGACCCCGGCTGATCGGTACCAGGAACTGTTCGTGGCGGTGCAGGGCGGACGGGTATTTGCCGACAGCAAGACCTTCGTCGACTGCGCGCCGCGTGATGCACCCGAGACCATCCTGGAAGCCTATCGGGCGCGCCAGGGAACGCCGGATTTTGATCTGTCCGACTTCGTCGGTGAATACTTCACCCCCGAGCCTCCGCACCACAGCGAGTACGTCGCCGATCCCGAGCGCCCGCTGCTGGAGCATATCGACGGCCTGTGGGACGTGCTGAACCGGCAGCCGCGCGAGCACCCGGTGCGCTCCTCGCTGCTGCCGCTGCCCAACCCCTATGTGGTGCCGGGCGGGCGGTTCGCGGAGATGTATTACTGGGATTCCTATTTCATCATGCTCGGGCTGGCGGCCAGCGGGCGCCGCGACCTGTTGCGGCACATGGCTGACAACTTCGCCTTCCTGATCGACAGCTACGGCCACGTACCCAACGGCAACCGCAGCTACTATCTCAGCCGCTCGCAACCGCCGGTTTTTGCCTTGATGACCGAATTGTTCGAGGAGCAGGGCGTGCGCTCGGCGCTGGCCTACCTGCCGCGGTTGCGCCGCGAGCATGCGTACTGGATGAGCGGCTGCGAGGACCTGCGCCCCGGGGAAGCGCATCGTCATTGCGTGCGGCTGGAAGACGGCACGCTGCTCAATCGGTATTGGGATGACCGCGATACGCCGCGCGAGGAGTCATGGCTGGAAGACGTCAGCACCGTGCGTACGTGCGTGCGTCCGGCTCACGAGGTTTATCGGGAGCTGCGCGCGGCGGCGGCCTCGGGTTGGGACTTCAGCTCACGCTGGTGCGGCGCGGATGGTGCGCTGAGCAGCATCCGCACCACCGCGATCGTTCCGGTGGATCTCAACGCCTTCCTGCACAAGCTGGAGGAGCAGATTGCCGAGCTCAGTGCGGCGGCGGGCGATGAGGCCGGTGCCGCCGAGTTCGACGACCATGCCCGGGCGCGGCGCCATGCGATTGATCGCTGGTTGTGGAGCGACCTGCACGGCACCTACCTGGACTATGACTGGGCCGACGGCGTGCCGCGCCAGCTGCTGAGCGCGGCCATGGCCACGCCGTTGTTTGTCGGCATCGCCAACCCCGGCCAAGCCCGCCGCGTGGCGCTGAGCCTGCGCCAGCACCTGCTGGAAAGCGGGGGGCTGGCCACCACCCGCAACTTCAGCGGCGAGCAATGGGACCGGCCCAACGGCTGGGCACCGCTGCAGTGGCTGGCGATCCGCGGACTGGCCGATTATGGCGAGACCCGGTTGTCGCGCGAGATCAGCCGGCGCTGGCTGGCGACCGTCACCGGTCTGTACCGGCGCGAAGGCAAGCTGGTCGAGAAATACATGATTACCGCCACTCCCGATGGCATTCACGGCGGCGGTGGCGGCGAGTACCCGTTGCAGGACGGGTTTGGCTGGACCAATGGCGTTACCCGGATGTTGCTGGGTGCGGCCGCGCCCCGACCCGTCCGGAAACCTCGCAGGTCGCACTGATCAGCCTGGCAACACCGGGCATGGTTCGATCGGGCATGGGTCGATCCGGTTGATGGACTGGATCCGGTCCACCCAGACGTCACGCCAGCCGGCGCGCTCGGGCTGGTACATCGCGGGCTGGACCAGGCGGACCATGGCGTTGGTGCCTTCGGTGCCATCGTGATCGAAGAACGCCTGGGCGCTGGGCTGCACCACCACGATACCCAGGACCTCGGTGCCGTCTTCCATCTGCAATGCGACCTGTGAGCCGCCGGTCAGCTGCGCGATGAGTTGTTGAAGGCGGGTGATTTCGTCAGGTGCGGTGTGGACCCGATAGGCGATGCGGGACATGTTGATAGCTCGAGTGGGGTTCCAGTCCAACCCTAGCTTCGACAGCGCAACGTCGTAGTGAACGGGGCCGCACGAAGCGATTGCCTGCGCCTGGCGGACTCGACACGCGCGTCACGCCGGACTTTCAATACTCCATGGCCCACCGTCCGTCGCCACGCAGGAGCCCGTCATGGCCCGCCCCATCTGGTCTGGAACGTTGTCGTTCGGCTTGCTCAACATCCCGGTGTCGCTGATGTCGGGTGAACGCAAGACCGACATCTCGTTCCGCATGCTCGACGCGCGGGACAACACCCCGATCCGGTACGAGCGGGTCAATGCGGACAGCGGCGAGGAGGTCGCCTGGAAGGACATCGTCAAGGCGTTCGAATACGACAAGGGCAACTACGTCGTGCTGGACCCGGGCGACATCAAGTCGGCGGCACCGGAAAGCCATGATGCGATCGAGGTGGAGGCGTTCGTCGATGTCGCCTCGGTCGGCCCGCAGTACTTCGAGAAACCGTATGTGCTGGTGCCGGCGAAGAAGGCCGAGAAGGGCTACGTGCTGCTGCGCGAAGCGCTGGCCAGCACCGGCAGGATCGGTATTGCGCGGGTCGTGATCCGCACCCGCGAGAGCCTGTGCGCGGTGATGCCGCAGGGCAATGCCTTGCTGTTGCTGATGATGCGCTACCCGCAGGAACTGGTCGACATCGACGAGTACCGCATCCCCGAAGGCAAGGCCGGGGATTACCGGATCACGCCCAAGGAGCTGAAGTTCTCCGAGCAGTTGATCGAGACCATGTCGGGCGACTGGGAGCCCGAAAGCTATCAGGACGAATTCCGCCATCGCCTGCACGAGGTCATCGCCAAGCGGATGAAGGACAAGGGCGTCGTCCACCACGGCGACGAGGAACCGGAGGTCGAGGAGCACGCCGCCACCAACGTGGTCGACTTCATGGAGTTGCTGCAGCAAAGCATCGCCAGGAACAAACGCACCCCGGCGAAGAAGTCGGTGGCGAAGAAGGCCACCGGCAAGACCGCCAAAAAATCCGCCGTGAAGAACCCGGCAAAAAAGGCCGCGAAGAAAGCGGCGAAGAAGGCGGCGAAGAAGACGGTGAAAAAACGCAACCAGGCCGCCTAGGCCGCCGTCCGCATGAGCCTGCGCGACTACGCCCGCAAGCGCCGACTCGACGCCACGCCCGAGCCGGCTGATGACGCCCGGCGCCGGCGCGGCAAGCGGCCGATCTTCGTCGTCCAGCTGCACCATGCCAGCGTCCGCCACTACGACTTCCGGCTGGAGATGGACGGCGCGTTGAAAAGTTGGGCGGTGCCGAAGGGGCCATCGCTGCGGGTCGGCGAGAAGCGGCTGGCGGTGGAGGTCGAGGACCACCCGCTGGAGTACGCCTCGTTCGAGGGCGACATCCCCGAGGGTCATTACGGTGCGGGCCACGTCGACGTGTTCGACCACGGCGTCTGGAGTTGCGATGGCAACCCGCTGGAGGCGCTGGCGGCCGGCAAGATCGACTTCGTCCTGCATGGTGGCAAGCTCGGCGGCGGCTGGAAGCTGGTGCGCACCGCCAAGCCGGCGAGCAAGCCGCAGTGGCTGCTGATCAAGCGCAACGACGAGCACGCGGCCGACCTGGAATCCGATGACCTGGTCGAGGGCGCGACCCCGCCGGGCTGGAAGGGACGGCGACCTTCGGCTCCGGCGAAGCCCGCGAAGAAGTCCGCGAAGAATTCGCCCCGCCGACGCAAGATCGACTGGAGCGCGCGCGCCACCGCGCTGGCCGGCGCCAGGCCGCTGCACGGCGACACCAAGGTCGCCCCGCAATTGGCGACCCTGCGCGAGTCGCCTCCGGCCGGCGATGACTGGCTGCACGAGCTGAAATGGGACGGTTATCGGCTGTTGGCCCGGATCGACGCCGGCAAGGCCAGTCTGCGCTCGCGCAACGGCCTGGACTGGACCGCCGACTATCCCGATATCGTCGCCGCGCTGGAGTCGCTCGGCATGACGGAAGCCAGCCTTGATGGCGAGTTGATCGCGCTCGATGCGAAAGGGTGCAACAGTTTCAGCGCGCTGCAACACACGATCGAGGGCACCGCCAACGCGACCCTGCGCTATGTGCTGTTCGACCTGCCGACGCTGGCCGGGGTCGACCTTGCCGGCACCCGCCTGGAGGATCGCAAGGCGTTGCTGGAAAAGCTGCTGGCCAGCATCGGGGCGGACGGAACGCTCGCCTACAGCCGGCACATCGTCGGCCATGGCGCCGAGGTGTTCGCCGCCAGCAAGGCCCAGCGGATGGAAGGCATCATCAGCAAGGCGATCGATGCGCATTACACGCCGGGACGCTCGCGCAGCTGGCTCAAGGCCAAGCACGCGCAGACCGACGAGTTCGTCATCGTCGGCTTCACTGCGCCCAAGCAGTCGCGGGTGGGTTTTGGTTCGTTGCTGATGGCGACCCGCGAGTCGGGGCAGCTGAAGTACGTCGGCCGGGTGGGCAGCGGCTTCACCGATGCGCAGTTGCGCGCGATGACCGCACGCCTGCGCAAGCTGGCACGCAAGGAGCCGACGGTGACCTTGCCCGGCCACATCCCGTTTTCACCGCGCGAGGTGACCTGGGTCGCGCCGCAACTGGTGGCCGAACTGGCATTCCGCGGATGGGGCAAGGAGGGTCTGCTGCGCCAGGCCAGCTTCCTGCGCCTGCGCGAGGACAAAGAGGTGAAGGACGTGGAAAAGCAAGTGGAAACCAAGGGCACTGGCGGGCTGAGCAGCCCGGATAAACTGGTCTACCCGGCGGAGAAGATCACCAAGCAGCAGGTCGCCGACTATTACCGCGCCGTCGCCGCACGGCTGTTGCCCGAGGTCGCGCGACGTCCGCTTTCACTATTGCGCTGCCCCGAAGGTCTGAGCGGCCAGTGCTTTTTCCAGAAGCACCATGCCAACGCCCTGGGTGACGCGGTGCACGCGGTGGCGATCAGGGAAAAGGGCGGCGGTCACGAGGACTACGTCTACATCGAGGACGCCGACGGTCTGCTCGACCTGGTGCAGATGAACACGCTGGAGCTGCATCCGTGGGGGGCGCTGATCGACGATATCGAACGCCCCGACCGGCTGGTGTTCGACCTCGATCCCGGCGAGAGCGTGGCGTGGAGCGAGGTCCGCGTCGGTGCGCGCGACGTGCGCGACCGGTTGGCGGAGATCGGCATGGCCAGCTTCCTGCGGTTGACGGGAGGCAAGGGCGTGCACGTGGTGGTGCCGATCGCGCCGGGGCCGGACTGGGCCGGGGTCAAGGCGTTCTGCGGGGCGTTCGCCGATGCGATGGCCACCCGCGCGCCAGGCAAGTACGTCGCCACCGCGTCCAAGGCCAAGCGGCGCGGGGTGATCTTCATCGACTGGCTGCGCAACGGGCGTGGCGCGACCAGTGTCGCCAGCTGGTCGCTGCGCGCGCGCCCCGGCGCGGGGGTGGCGATGCCATTGCGCTGGGAGGAACTCGGCCGCGCTCAATCGGGGGCCGACTACACCATGGCGCGCGCCCTGCGGCGTGCGGAAAGCCTGCGCAGGGACCCCTGGGAAGGCTGGGAAAAGGCGGCCGGTCAGAAGCTGGTTTCGCTGGACTGACTTCGTTCAGCGCTGTTCAGTCGCGTAAATGCCCGTGTCGATAAAATGTGAAGCATGTATTCGCGCTCGACAAAGCTGGCGTCGCCGCGCCCGGTGGTCCGCCGCGTGTCATGGCTGTCCACGGTGCTGCTGGTGGCATTGTTGCCCGGCTGCACCAGCGCCCCACCGGTCGAGCCCGCGGTGACGTCCACCGTGGTGCCGCCGCCGGTGCCCGTGCCGCCGCAACCCACGCTCGCCGAACGCCTCGCGCGCGCCGCGCCGGAGGCCGATCCGGGGGTGCTGGCACTCGCGGTGCAGGCGCAGCAGTGCGCGGTCGGCAGTGGCACGGTGGACCCGGTCCAGCGGCTGGCGGTGATCGACTATTCGCGGCCATCGACCGAGCCGCGGCTGTGGGTGTTCGCGCTGGCCGATGCGCGCCTGCTGTACGTCGAGCACGTCGCCCACGGCAAGCACAGCGGGGCCAACCTCGCGACCGAGTTCTCCAACATCGAGGGCAGCCTGCAATCAAGCCTGGGCTTGTTCAGCACCGCGGAGACCTACATCGGCGGCCACGGCTACTCGCTGCGGATGGATGGCCTGGAGCCCGGCATCAACGACCATGCGCGCGAGCGTTTGATCGTGATCCACGGCGCCGATTACGTCGACCCGGCGCAGGCGCTGCGGCAGGGACGGCTGGGTCGCAGCTTCGGTTGTCCGGCGGTGCGCAGCGGCGTCGTCCGCGAGGTGATCGACAGCCTCAAGGGCGGCCAGTTGCTGTTCGCCTACTACCCCGACATGCAGTGGCTCAAGGGCTCGCGCTTCCTCGGCTGTGCGGGTGAGGGTGAGCCGGACGGGGCGATCGCTTCAGTTGCGAGCAAGGCTGGCGATCGGTTTTCACGCAACCGCGAACAAGGCTCCAGCAGGATCGAAGGCAATCGATAACGGAAGATTGCCGTGACTTCAGACCCGCATCCGTCCACCTCCATCCATGTCCACCCACGCCGATGGTGGGTGCTGACCTGTGCGCTGGCCCTGTCTCCGCTGGTCGCAAGCGCGCAGGACACGCAGGACACCAAGGCGCCGGCAGTGGCATCGACAACGCGGGTCACCGAAACCGATCGGCTGGATGCCGCCAGTGTCAACGACGCCACCATCCAGGCCCCCGTGGGATCCGACGTCGACGCCGCCAGCGCGGCAGTGCTGCGTGCGCAGATCCTGCTCGACCGCGCGCACTTCTCGCCGGGCGAGATCGATGGCGCGTTCGGTTCCAACACCCGCCGCGCGATCGAAGGCTTCCAGCGCAGCCGCGAGCTCGATCCAACCGGCACGATCGATACCGAAACCTGGGCCGCGCTCAACGGTGACGGCAACGATGCGCTGATGCAGTACACCGTGACCGCCGCCGATGTCGCTGGACCGTTCGTGGATATCCCGACCGACATGGAAGCCAAGGCCGCGCTCGACCATCTCGGTTACGGTTCCGCGCTCGAGGCGCTGGGCGAACGCTTCCACGCCAGCCCGGCGCTGCTGCAGCGGCTCAACCCGGGCGCCGCGGCTGAAGCGGGCGCCACTTGGCTGGTGCCGAATGTCGCCACGACCGCGTTGCCGGAAGGCGGCAAGGTCGTGGTCGACAAGTCCGACGCGGTGGTGATGCTGGTCGACGACGCCGGAAAGACGCTCGCACAATGGCCGGCCACGATGGGCAGCTCGCACGACCCGCTGCCGATCGGCGAGTGGACGATCAAGGGCGTCGCCAAGGACCCGCCGTTCCACTACAACCCCGACCTGTTCTGGGATGCCGATCCGAGCCACCAGAAGGCCGAGATCGCACCCGGCCCGAATAACCCGGTCGGCGTGGTCTGGATCGACCTGTCGAAGGAGCACTACGGCATCCACGGCACCCCGGTGCCGTCGACGATCGGCAAGACCCAGTCGCACGGCTGCATCCGCATGACCAACTGGAGCGCCCGCGCGCTGGCCGAGGCGGTGGCCCCGGGGACGCAGGCGGTGTTGCGCGAATGACCACGACGATGCGGTTGGTCACCAAGCGCAGGGGTGGCCGATGAAAGCGCTGCTGGTGTTCCTCGCCGGGCTGCTGATTGGGGCCAACGCCGTGTATTTCGTGATGACCTGGGACGACGCCGATACGGACGCAGCGGTGATGTTCGAGCGCGAACGCAGCCAGCATGCTGAGCCCGCACCCGCCACGCAAACGCCATCCGCGCTGGCCACCGCGTCGTCGTCGACCGCGCCCGTGCGGCAACCGGTCGCGCCGCCGGCGTCACGGCTCGATGCACCGCCGTTGTCGCCGACGCTCTCCGCCGCGGCATCACTCCCAACCGCAACTCCAACCACACCCACAACATCGACATCGACATCGACATCAACACCGACGCCACCGGAGGCCACCACCGGCGCGGAACTGGTTGTGCCGGTGCAGGGCATCAAACCGACCCAGCTCGACAACACTTTCGACGACGCCCGCGGGCAGGCCCGGGTGCATGAGGCAATCGACATCATGGCGCCGCGCGGCACGCCAGTGCTGGCGGCGGCCGCTGGCAAGGTGGAAAAACTGTTTACCAGCGTCCCGGGTGGGCTGACGATCTACCAGTTCGAACCCAGTGGCCGTTACGCCTATTACTACGCCCACCTGGACCGCTACGCCGCCGGTCTGGAGGAAGGCAAGGTGCTGAAGCGCGGCGACGTGATCGGCTACGTCGGCAGCACCGGCAACGCCAGCGAGGACGCCCCGCACCTGCACTTCGCGATCTTCGTGCTCGGCCCCGAGAAACGCTGGTGGGAAGGCACCGCGATCAACCCCTATCCCATCCTCACCGGCAAGCAGTCCCTGTAATCGTCAAGGGGACGGTCACATCGCGACGCTAGTCGAGCAACGGCGCCAACTTCGTCCACACGTGGTCGCGCAACTGGGGCTGCACGGCGGCCACCGGGTGCAGGTTGTCGGCCTGGTAGGCGTCGCGATCAAGGGCAATCGGCTCCAGCAGGAACGGCAGCAGGGCGACATCGAAGCGCTCGGCCAGGGTGCGGTAGTTCTGCTCGAATGCCTTGGTATAGGTCGCCCCCAGGTTCGGCGGCATCTGCATGCCGATCAGCAGCACTTTCGCGCCGGCGCCGTGGGCGGCACCGATCATGCGGGCGAGGTTGGCTGCGGTGAGGTCGGTCGGCAGCCCGCGCAGGCCATCATTGGCACCCAGCGCGATCACGACAACCTCGGGACGATGGCGTACCAGCGCATCGACGATCCGCGCCGCGCCGCCTGCGGTGGTTTCGCCGCTGATGCTGGCGTTGACCACCCGCCAGCCGGGTTTGCGCTCGGCGATGCGGTCGGCGGTCAGGGCGACCCAGCCCTCGGCGGCGGACAGGCCATGGGCGGCCGACAGGGAGTCGCCCATCACCAGCACCGTACGGCTGTCATCCGCCCCCGCAGTACCAACTGGAGCGGCCGGCGCAGCATGAGCGGGAAGACTGTTGGCAAGTACCACCGCGGCCAGCAATATCGCGGCCAAACCGATGGCACATTGAATCAAACCCCGCCATGCCGCATATCTGTGCCTCGGGTGGCACGTCACGTTGCTCGCCAAACCATTCATCCATCCGTCTCCTGTCGCTGCCGCCATGCGCGCGGCAAGGGCGCCGCCACAGGATCCATCATGGCCGATCACCGCGTTTCGCAGCTTGCCAGCGTATCAATGCCTGCCACTTCCGTACCCGCCGCGCTCGACGTTATCGGGCTCGGCAAGCGGGTGCAATTGCCCTCCGGGCCACTGACGATCCTCGATGGCATCGGTTTCACCATCGCCCAAGGCGACACGGTCGCCATTGTCGGCGCGTCGGGCTCCGGCAAGAGCACCCTGCTGTCGTTGATGGCGGGTCTCGACATCCCCAGCAGCGGCAGCGTCACCCTCGACGGCGAGTCGCTGTCGACGCTGGATGAGGATGGACGGGCAAGGGTGCGGGGCGAGAAGGTCGGTTTCGTGTTCCAGAACTTCCAGCTGCTGCCGTCCCTGACGGCATTGGAGAACGTGATGCTGCCGCTGGAGTTGCGCGGCGATGCCGAGGTCGAAGTGCCGGCGCAGACCATCTTGCGCAAGGTCGGCCTGGGCGAGCGGCTGGACCACTACCCCCGGCAACTGTCAGGCGGCGAGCAGCAGCGCGTGGCACTGGCGCGCGCGTTCGTGACCGAGCCCTCGTTGCTGTTTGCCGACGAACCGACCGGCAATCTCGACAGCCACACCGGGCAGTCGATCATCGACCTGCTGTTTGCGCTCAACGCCGAGGCCGGCACCACGCTGGTGCTGGTCACCCACGACGACCACCTGGCTGCACGTTGCAGCCGCCGGCTGCGGCTGGATGGCGGCGGGTTGGTCGCCGACGAGCGCGTCGTCGCGTGAGCCGGCCTCGCAACGGCGCCTCAATCAATGCCCGACCCGGTCTGGGACCGGTCAAGCTGCTGGCGATGGCCTGGCGACAGATGCGCCGTGACCTCAGGTCGGGGAATGTGCGCATCCTGCTGGCCGCGTTGGTGCTGGCGGTACTGGCGGTGACCGCGGTCGGTTTCATCACCGATCGCGCGGACCGTGCCATGGCGATCGAGGCCAACCGGATGCTCGGTGGTGACGCCGTGGTGCGTGGCGATGCGCCGATCGGTGCGGCAATCGAACAGGCGGCGGCCGGATTGCAGCGCACCCACACGGTCGAGCTCAACACCATGATCGGTGTCGGTGTCGGCGACGGCAATGAGGCGCGGCTGCGGCTGGGTGACTTGCGTGCGCTCGGCGACGGTTTTCCGTTGCGCGGGACGTTCCGCATCGTCGCGGCCGATGGCATCGAGCGGGATGCAGCGGCAGTGCCCGCGCGGGGCACGGTCTGGCTGAGTCGCGCCGGCGCCAACGTCCTCGACGCAGATATCGGCGACCGGGTCAGCCTCGGCGAACTGCAACTGACCCTGTCGGCACTGGTAGTCGCCGAGCCGGACGCGGCGCTGGACTACTTCAACGTTGCGCCCAAGGTGTTCCTCAATCTTGATGACCTGGCGGCGACCGGCCTGGTGCAGGAAGGCAGCCGGATCGGCTACCGCCTGGTGGTGGCCGGCGAGGCGGGCGAGGTCGAGCGCTTCGTACGCGAGGCCAAACCGGCGCTGGCCCGTGGCCAGCGACTCGAAACCGCCGGCGATGCACGACCGGAGATCCGCTCCGCGCTGGATCGCGCCAGCCGCTTCTTCGGCTTGGCGACGTTGGTGTCGGTGGTGTTGGCCGCCGTTGCGGTGGCGATGGCCGCACGCCAGCACAGTGAACGGCATTTGTCGGGCACCGCGGTGATGCGCTGTCTCGGTGCCAGCCAGAGCGTCCTGGCCGGCGTCCACATCGGCGAACTGGTGCTGCTCGGGCTGCTCGCCAGTACCATCGGCGTTGCCGTGGCATTCGCACTTCAATGGGGTGTCGGCTTGTGGCTGGCGCCGGTGCTCGGCATGACCATTCCGCCCGCCAGCTGGCTGCCGGCGTTGCAGGGTTACGGGGTCGGCTTGTTAGTGCTGCTCGCGTTCGGCGCGCCGCCGGTGCTCGCCTTGCGCCGGGTGCCGGCGCTGCGGGTGCTGCGTCGCGACCTCGACCCGACCGAGCCCAGTGCCTGGCTGGTGGCATTGGCCGGGTTGATCGGCCTGGGCGCGCTGCTGTGGTGGAAAGCCGGTTCGGCCGTACTCGGCACCGCGATGCTGGTCGGCATCGTGGTCACTTTCGCGGTGCTGGCGATCCTGGCCTGGGGGCTGATCGTGCTGCTGCGGCGGCTGCGTTCGCGCTTGCGCGGGAGCTTTCGCTATGGGCTAGCCAACGTCAGCCGTCGCCCCGCCACCAGCATCGCCCAGATCGCCTCGCTCGGGCTCGGGTTGATGGCGCTGTTGCTGCTGACCTTCGTGCGTACCGACTTGCTCGACCGCTGGCAACTGCAACTGGCCGCCGAGGCGCCCAATCGCTTCATCATCAACGTGCAGGACAGCCAGGTCGATCCGGTGCGCGCATTTATCACCGACCAGGGCCTTGCCGCACCGACGCTGTACCCGATGGTTCGCGGGCGCCTGCTTACGCACAACGGCGAACCGGTCTCCGGGGAGGATTACCTTGCCGACAGGTCGAGCGACGATGCAGGCCCCGACACCAGCGAAGCCGCTGACGGTGACCGCGGGCGCTCACGCCGCCGCGCTGATCGCGAGTTCAACCTGTCTACCGCCGCCACGTTGCGCGATGACAACCGCGTCGTCGCCGGCAGCTTCTGGGGCGCCACGCCTACTGCCGCGCCGGAGTTGTCGGTGGAGCAGGGTTATGCCGAATCGCTGGGCTGGCAGATCGGCGACCAGGTGGTCTTTGACATTGCCGGCCAGCGCTTGGGCGCCACCATCACCAGCTTTCGCGAGGTCGACTGGGAGAGCTTCCGGCCCAATTTCTTCGTGATCGCCTCGCCCGGCGCGCTGGACGGGTTTCCCGCCAGCCACATCACCGCGGTCAGCGTATCGCCGGCGCACCCGCGCTTTACCGCGGATCTGGTTGCCCGGTTTCCCAATCTGAGCGTGATCGATATCGATGCGGTGCTGGCCCAGGTCCGGGATATCGCCGATCAGGTCTCGACCGTGGTCGAGGTGGTGTTCTGGTTCTCGGTGCTGGCGGGGCTGCTGGTACTGATGGCAGCGGTCAGCGCCAGCCAGGATGAGCGCCTGCTCGAGGGCGGGGTGATGCGGGTGCTGGGCGGCAGCCGGCGTCAGCTGCGGCTGGCGCAGGCGTCCGAGTTTGCCGCGATCGGTTTGCTGGCAGGCGTGGTGGCTGCGGTGGCCGCCTCGGTGCTGGCCGGCGTGATCGCCGTGCGCGTGTTTGACCTGCCGTGGCAGGCCAACTGGGGCATGGCGGCCGTGGGCGCCCTGTTGGGCATGCTGGCGGCGCTGGCGGCCGGCATGTTTGCCACCCGCAAGGTGCTGGACGCGCCGCCTTCGGTGACCTTGCGCGAACTGCAAGGGTGATGTTGGTGTCGGACTGGCCCGGTCCCGGCCTCCGCTGGCCGGGCACGGTGGAAATGACGCTCCGGGGTGGCCGCCGAGGCTACTGCTGCGATATCTGCTCGGTGGCGGAAAAGCGCCTTGCGTAGTCGCGTTCGTCGATGATGCGCTTCACCTCATCGGCGGCCATCTCGGGCGCGGCGTAGACCGCATAAGCCACAGCGCCATCGCGCTTTCCGATCTGATGCAGCCGGTAGCGTGGCCGACCGGCACCGGTATTTTCCGGGTAATGGATCGGCGGCTCGCCGTCGATGTCCAACTCGCTGTTGTCGATGGTGCCGCCAACGAAAAGTGCGCGCATACGTGCTGCTCCGGTGTGGATCCAGACCCCAGAATGGCTGGACGAGTGTTGCGTGGCAATGAACACTCCGTTGCCGTGGCGAAAAATGGGGGTGTGGCGCGCACCGCTGCCTGACTGGGAGGATCGTGATGGTTGGGCCGCGCTAGACTGCGCGCCTTCCCCAAGTAGTGAATAAGCGACGTGGCTAGCGACGATCCCGCACTGGAAACCCTGTTGTTGCCGTTCGCGCAAGGCCTGTTGTCGTGGCCGGACAGCGGTGGCGTCTTGTTCCTGCGCGCCCGGGATGGCCAGCCCTTGCATCAGCGGCCGTTGCCCGGCCTGGTGTGCGAACAGAGCTTCAAGCCCGACGCCGACGCACTGCAGCACGCGGGCCTGGCACTGGTCGAGCCCGACGATGACACGCGCTACCCGTTGGTGCTGGTGCTGCCACCGCGCCAGCGAGACGAGGCCCGCGCGCTGTATGCGCGCGCGGTCCAGCATGTCGCCCCCGGCGGGCGGGTGGTTGCCTGCGCCAGCAACAACGAGGGTGCGCGCTCCGCCCAGGACGACCTGGGCAAGTTGGCGGGCGCGCTGGGCAACCTGACCAAAAACAAGTGCCGGGTGTTCTGGACCGCGCCGCTGCACGTGGACGACAGCGCGGCGTCGCTCGACACCACGCTGCTGGCGCAATGGCAGGGCCTGGATGCACCACGCCGGATCGCCGACGACCGCTTCACCAGTCGTCCGGGGGTATTCGCCTGGGATCGCATCGACCCGGCCTCGGCCTTGCTCGCCGGGCAGTTGCCGGGCAACCTGACCGGTGTTGCCGCCGATCTGGGCGCGGGGTTCGGCTACCTGTCGGCAGAGCTGCTTGCACGTTGCCCGGGGATCACCGCAATCGACCTGTATGAGGCCGAGGGGCGCGCGCTGGACTTGGCCCGCACCAACCTCACCGCAGTGGAAACGACAGCCGCCCTTGGCTTCCATTGGCACGACGTCACCGCCGGCCTGCCGAAGCAGTACGACGTGATCGTCAGCAATCCACCGTTCCACACCCAGGGCCGGGCCGACCGGCCGGACATCGGTCGTCGTTTCATCGTCGTCGCGGCCGAGGCGCTGAAGCCCGGGGGCCGGCTGTGGCTGGTTGCCAACCGCCACCTGCCATACGAATCAGTGTTGAACGACAGCTTCGGCAGCGTGCGCACGGTGGCCCAGAACGACGGTTTCAAGATCATCGAGGCGGTAAAAGCGCTGCCCGCCAAGCCGGAACCGAAGCCGAGGCCATTCAATCGCGGCGAGTTGCGCAGGCAGTCCCGGTGAAACTGGTCAAGCTGATCGCGAACCTGGGTTACGGCAGCCGCAAGCAGGTTTCGCTGATGTTCCGCGAGGGACGCATCACCGATGCGGCCGGCGAGGTGCTGTACGCGGACGACAAGGTCGAGCGGGACACGATCCGGGTCGATGATGAGCCGCTGGACCCGCCTGCTGGTCTGGCGCTGATGCTGCACAAGCCGGTTGGTTACACCTGCTCGACCAAGGACCGCGGCCGGGTCATCTACGACCTGCTGCCGCCGCGCTTCCGGCTGCGTGCGCCATCGTTGTCGTCGGTAGGCCGGCTGGACCGCGACACCAGCGGACTGCTGCTGATGACCGATGACGGCCAGTTGCTGCATCGGATCGTCTCGCCCAAGGCCCGGCTCGCCAAAGTCTACGATGCGACCTTGGCCGAGGACCTGCGTGGCGATGAAGCGGCGGTGTTCGCCAGCGGCGATTTGCTGCTGGAATCGGAAACCACAACGCTCGCACCCGCGCTTCTGGAAGTGACCGGCCCGCGCGCCGCACACCTGACCCTGACCGAAGGCCGCTACCACCAGGTGCGGCGGATGTTCGCTGCGGTCGGCAACCACGTCGAGGCGTTGCACCGCAGCCGCGTCGGCGGCCTGGAGTTGGACGGGCTGCCTGCGGGGGAGTGGCGGGTGCTGGGAGCGGACGATCTGGACCGGTTGTTTGGCGCTGCTGGTTGATATCGATGCGGTACGGATAGGCGTCAGAACAGCGCTGGGAAAGATCTGAAACAACCCGGATCTTGCTCGTCATTCCCGCGAAGGCGGGAATCCAGAGCCATTGCTTCTGACGACTTGATTAGCGACAAAAGCCAAAAGAGCGGCTTCGGTTGTCTTCGCGCTGCGGGAGGCGGGCCGTGGGGGCAATTGCTCCACCCCTCGGTCAGGGCGTCCTACCCTGACTCGGGGTCGCAGGCCCGCTTCGCGGTCCGGCCCGGCGCAGCGCGCCGGGCGTTCACGTGGCCCGCGCGGCAATGCCGCGCAAACGGGCCCCGCTCACCCATGGCCTGCTTTCCGCAATACCCCCACACCCCGCCTCCCGCTGATCGGTCGATGGCTTGGGGTGAAGAAGCAAGTGCTGCGGTCGAGCAAAGCGAGCAACCCGGGAACGTTGCAATCAACCCACCTAAAGTCCTCGGATCCCCGCTTTCGCGGGGATGACGACAAACCCCACGCCAATCACTGGCCGATGCGGCGTCCTGGATGGGTATTGCGTAGAGCGGACATGGATGTCCGCGGCGGCGAGTCGGCCATGGATGGCCGACCGAGCCGAGGAGCAATACCCATCCAGGGCGGCGCTCCCCCCGAAGCGAGCTTTTCAAGGATGCAGCAGTTCCCCCGATTCACAATCGAGCGGCGGCGATGCTTTTCGGGCGGCGGCGGCACCACACCACAAGACGAAACCCTACGCCTCCAGCAGCCGCCAATAGCCGTCGACACCCAGCTTTTCCAGCGTGTCGATATTGCGCTCGACAATCGCATCCGGATCCGGGAATGCGTCCACCGCGCGCTCCACGCTGGCCTCGCGCAGCAGGTGCAGCATCGGGTAAGGGGAACGGTTGGTGCAGTTCGCAGGATCGTCGATGTCGCTGCCGGCGAACTGGTAATCGGGATGGAAGCTGGCGACCTGGATCTCACCTTCCAGACCGAGCGCGTCGATGGCGACGTCGACCTGGTCGAGGAAGTCGTTGTAGTCGTAGAAGTCAGCCAGCACCCGCGGGTGGATCAACAGAGTCGTGTCGACCACATCAGGATCGGTATCGTTGAGCCAGTTCAGCTCCGCCGCCAACTCCTCCAGCAACGCATCGGGCGTGTCCGCCTCACTGAGCACGTAACGGATCTGGTCCTTGACCTGCACCGCCTTGGCGAACGGACACAGGTTCAGACCGATCACCGCACGTTGCAGCCAGTTGCGGGTCGCGGTGATCGGGTCTTCATGAGTCATCGCAGGGATGTCGGCGGACATGGTTGGCGGCGGGCAACGTCAATGGGGGGCGGGTCAGCAAGGGCGACGTCGCCGGTCACGTCAGTCGCGGAAGTTGTCGAACTGCAGCGGGCGTTCGAACTCGGTCCCCTTCAGCAGCGCCATCGCCGCCTGCAGGTCGTCGCGCTTCTTGCCGTTGACGCGCAGTTTCTCGCCATTGATCTGGCTGTCGACCTTGAGCTTGGCGTCCTTCAGGGTGGCCTGGATCTTCTTCGCCAACTCGCGCTCGATGCCCTGCTTGACGGTGACCTTCTGCCGCGCGGCGGCCAGGTTGGTTTCCACGTCGCCGAACTCGAGGCAGCGGGCGTCGATGCCGCGGGCGATCAGGCGCGCGCGCAGGATGTCGGTCATCTGCTGGAGCTGGAACTCGCTGGGCGCGGTGAGGCTGACCACCTCGTCGTCAAGGCTGAAACTGGCATCCACGCCCTTGAAGTCGAAGCGCGTGGTGAGCTCGCGGCTGGCCTGGTCGACGGCGTTGGTGAGTTCGTGGCTGTCGACTTCGGAAATGATGTCGAAGGAGGGCATGGCGGGCTCCGGGAATGGATGATGAGGAAGGGTAGCGCAGGGTAGGAAAACTTGCCGGGCGACGGGTCTCGGCCGGTTATGCTGGCGGCCCGCCGTCCGATGAACGTCCCCCATGACTGCCTTGCCGCCCCGCCTGCCGGCGCCGTTGATGATGCTGGTGGCCGTTGCAGCGTTCGCGCTGATGGATGCGGGCTTGAAGCAGCTGGCCGGGATCTATCCCGCGATGCAGGTGGCCTCGTTGCGTGGTGCCTCATCACTGCCGTTCATCCTGGTCTGGGTATTGGCGACTACCGGCCTGGCGCCGCTGCTGCGGGTGCGCTGGTCGCTGCACCTGCTGCGTGGCGCGATCGGCATCGCGATGATGGCGTCGTTCGCGTTCGCCTTGCGCAGCCTGCCGCTGACCACCGCGTACTCGATCTTCTTCGTCGCGCCGCTGCTGATCACGGCCTTGTCGGTGCCGATACTGGGCGAGCACGTCGGCCCGCGCCGCTGGACCGCGATCGCGATCGGGCTGCTGGGCATGCTGGTGCTGCTGCGCCCCAGCGGCGAGGGCATGCTCAGCTGGGCGGCGTTGGCGGTGCTGTTCGCGGCCACCGGCTATGCGGTCAGCGCGATCACCGTGCGGGTGCTGGCGCGGACCGATTCAAGCGCGTCGATGATCGTCTGGCTGCTGGTGATGCTGGCCCTGGGCGCCGGCGCGCTGGCATGGCCAAACTGGGTGCCGCTGCGGCTGGAAGATGGCTGGGTGATCGCTGGGGTCGGATTGGCCGGCGCGATTGGCCAGTATGCGATCACCGAGGCATTCCGGACTGGATCGGCGTCGTTGCTGGCGCCGCTGGAATACACCGCGCTGGTCTGGGGCGTGCTGCTCGACGTGAGCATCTGGGGCGTGCTGCCTGACGCGGTGACCTGGCTGGGCGCGGGCATCATCGTCGCCAGCGGGCTGTACATGCTGCGCCGCGAGCGGGTGCACGCCGAAGCCGAGCACCCGTAGGGCGCCATTGACAATGCGCCAGTCAGCTCAGTGCTCGTCGGGCTTCGGTTGCTCCGCGGGGGCCGTCTTGGTACCCGTCAGCGGCAAGGGGTCGGTCGGGTTGCTGGCCGAGATCTCGGCCGGTACCTCGGGGTGGCTGGAGCCGGGCGGGGCGGAGTTCGCGTTTCCGGGAACTCGCGGCACGGCATCGTCCGGACCCAGCGTGGGGACCGGGCGGCTGGGCGTCGCCGCCGACGTGTCGGGGTGCGGTGCCGGCGCCGGTTTGCAACCAATCGCCATGGATATCGCCAGCAGCGAGAAGGTCAACGCTGCCATCGATCCAATGCCGGCCTGGCAGCAAGCCAGGGACGAACGGGGTTGAGGGGACGCGATAGGGGGTGGGTTCTGCACGGCTTTCTCCGTGCCGCGACAATTCAGTCCGGCCTTGTCATGGCAACGTAAAATCGCGTTGCAAACCGCCACATCGAACGATGCCTCAGTTGCCGGCGAGACTTCCCTGCAACGCAGCGGCAATGGCGGCATCGCCATTGACGAGATCCGTCCAGAGCAGCTCCTGGCCCTTGCGATGGCCCTTCTCGACCAACTTCAGACCCAATGGGTCGATGGTCAGGGTGTAGGCGCGATCATCCACGATGATCTCCCGGCGGACGGGCTTTTCGAGTTTGGTGGTCATGGGGGCTCCTGGCGGAGTGTGGATGGGACCGCCTGTGGCTTACCGTAGCGATCCGACGGTAAGGCGCCGTGAATGCGGTGCGACCTTGGCTGGCAGACGGCGCATCAGTGCTGCAGCACGCCAATCCGGTCACGGCCTGGTAGGGCCGCGACCGGAGACGCAGAGTGTCGGCTGACCGACTAATTAGAAGCGCACGCCCAGACCAAGTCCTGCCACGACCGGGTTCAGTTCGGCATTGCCGACCTTCTGGCCATCGAGCATCACGTCCGAATCGCCGTGCAGGTAGCGCACGTCGGCACGGGCAAACCAGCGCGGGCTCAACTTGACGTCGACACCGGCGGTCGCCATGGCGCCCTTGGCGGTTTCCACGCCGATGCGCTGGCCCGCCAGGGCACCGGTCGGCTCGGCGGTTTCACCGTCGTAATTGGCCTCGTAGTAGCCCAGGCCGACGAACGGGCGCACCACCTGCTCGCTGGTACCGAAGTGATACTGGCCGCTGACCGCGTAGGGCTGCGATTCCACGCTGCCGATCTTGCCGCCGTTGGCGTTGCGTACGCGGTGGTCGAACTTGTCCGCCGCGCCCCAGGCTTCAACCGCGATGTTGTCGGTGACGTAGTAGCTGGCGCTGAGGGTGGCTGCCGTGCCGCCGTCGAGCTTGCTGCGCTCGCCGGCGATGGTCGGGTTGCTGGTCGGCTCGCTCAGCGCGAAACCGCCCACGATCGCCCAAGGCTTCGCGTCGGTATTGGTGGTCTGGGTGGCGTAACTGTCCTGGACAGTTTGCTGGTCCACGTCCTGCGCGAAAGCGACGGCTGGAGCGACGGCCATGGTGCCCAACAGGGCGATGCTCAAATGGCGAAAACGAATCATGTGGTTCTCCAAGTTCTTGTGACTTGTGGGGGAGCCCGGCCGTTTGTCTGGCCAGGCCGCGCCACCCTAGCCAGCCGGGAATGAACATCACTTGGCTTGCCGTGCCAGGGCCGGGGAACTTTCTTGAAACCCTGCGGCAACCCATTGGCACAGCAATGTTTTTGGTCCTGAACCGCCGCTGCACCGCGTGCTGGCGTCTGCGCGGCAGCCGTTCGGCCCGGGCGTCGGAGTGGCTCGGGTAGTGCGGTGAAGTGTCGCGCGCGGTGGGCCAAACATTGGCGCGTACGGCCCGCAACAGCCACAATATGGCTTTCGCGCATGGCGGAGCCGAACATGGCTGAGTTGAAGGAAGCACGGGTCCCCGATATCGGTGGTTACGACGGCGTGCCGGTGATCGAGGTGCTGGTTGCCGTCGGCGATACGGTGGAAGTCGACCAGGGTCTGGTCACGCTGGAATCGGACAAGGCGACGATGGAAGTGCCCTCTCCCTTTGCCGGGGTCATCCGTGAGCTGAAGGTCAAGTTGGACGACGAAGTCACCGAAGGGGCCGTGGTGGCGCTGATCGAACCAGTTGCCGAGGCAGCTGCCGACAGCGCCAAAGAACCCGATCAAACCGCCGCCAACAACGAGCCGCCCCGTGCCGAGCCTGCCGCACCGGAGCAGCGCACCAAGGCGGCGGAGACGGCGACCAGCGTACCGCCCACCGAGGTGGGCACGCCCAACAAGCTGGCGCAACGCGAGATCGCCGACGCGCGCGACACTGAAGCGGCTGGCCAGGGCACGACGCAGCGCTCCCCGCCGGTGGTGTTTGATGCCGATGAGTTGCTGCCGGACAAAGTCGCGTACGCGAGCCCGGCGGTGCGCCTGTTTGCACGCGAGCTGGGCGTCGACCTGATGCAGGTGACCGGTAGCCAGCGGGGCGGGCGGATCGGCAAGCAGGACGTGCAGCAGTTCGTCAAGGGCGCGATGCAGGGAGGCCGTGCCGGTGGTGTGGCGGCGGGTGGTGGCGGCCTGGACCTGTTGCCGTGGCCGAAGGTCGACTTCAGCAAGTTCGGCGCGACCGAAACCCGTGCGCTGACCCGCATCCAGAAGTTGTCCGGCGCGAACCTGTCGCGCAACTGGGCGATGATCCCGCACGTCACCCAGTTCGACGATGCCGATATCACCGAGCTGGAAGCGCTGCGCGTCAGCCTCAACAAGGAAAACGAGAAAGCCATTGCCAAGGGCGGCGCGACCAAGCTGACCATGCTCGCGTTCCTGATGAAGGCCAGCGTCAGTGCACTGAAGAAGTTCCCCGACTTCAATGCCTCCCTTGACGCCAGCGGCGAGAACCTGGTGTTGAAGCAGTACTTCAACATTGGCTTTGCCGCCGACACCCCCAACGGACTGGTGGTACCGGTGGTGCGCGACTGCGACACCAAGGGCGTGATGCAGATCGCCGCCGAGACCGGCGAGCTCGCCGCCAAGGCGCGCGATGGCAAGCTTGGTCCGGCCCAGATGAGCGGCGGCTGCTTCACCATCAGCTCGCTGGGCGGCATCGGCGGCACTGCATTCACCCCGATCGTCAACGCCCCGGAAGTGGCGATTCTCGGTGTCTCGCGCTCGGACATGAAACCGGTCTGGAACGGCAAGGAGTTCGTCCCCCGCCTGACCCTGCCGCTGTCGCTGAGCTACGACCACCGCGTGATCGACGGCGCCGCTGCCGCACGTTTCACCAGCTATATGGCGAAGATCCTCGCCGACATGCGCCGGATGCTGCTGTGACCGGGCCCGGGCGATCCGTGCGCGAGGCTGGCTGAGCCAGGCCGTGCAAGCCAGCACGCCCGCGGAGCGGATCGAGCACGCCGGTGGCCGCGTGGTCGACTCGGTTGATGCGGCCACGCGGGAGGGCTGGCTGGGCCTGCAACCCATTCTTGAGTATCAGCTGATCAGTCTGTCGAGCTTCCAGCTGACCGTTGGCGGCTTGGTCGCGGCGGTGCTGGCGGTGCTGGGCGCGCTGCTGGTGTCGATGCTGTTGCGACGCACGCTGGTCCGTTATGGCAAGCAGCGCCAGAACGTCAACCACGCGGCGCTGTACACGGTCGCGCGGGTCGCCCACTACCTGCTGTTGCTGATTGGGGTAATGCTGGCGCTGCAACTGGCCGGCGTGCCAATCGGCGAGTTCGCGGTGTTTGCCGGCGCGCTCGGTATCGGCCTGGGGTTCGGGCTGCGCGAGATCTTCGCCAACTTCATCGGCGGGCTGGTGCTGCTGTTCGATCAGTCACTGAAGGTCGGCGATTTCATCGAGCTCGATGCCGACGTGCGCGGCACCGTGCGCGACATCAACATGCGCGCGACCCGCATCATCACCAACGACAACATCGACATCCTGGTGCCGAACGCCGAGTTCATGACCGGGCGCGTGGTCAACTGGACCCACCGCGACGTCCTGCGCCGCATGCGCGTGCCGTTCAAGGTCGCCTACGGGGTCGACAAGGAACTGGTCAAGAAGGCCGCTCTGGAAGCCGCCGCCAAGGTGCCGTTCACCTTGGCGATGGAGGGCCGGCACCGGCCGCAGGTGTGGCTGGCCGATTTCGGCGATGGCGCGGTCGAATACCTGCTGGCGGTGTGGTTGACCGAGGAGGCGACCAAGCGCAACGCCGCGATCAAGGCCGCCTACCTGTGGGAGCTGGACACCGCATTCAAGCGCCACGGGATCGAGATTCCATTGCCGCAGCGCGACCTCCACCTGCGCAGCGTGTTCGGCCTCAGCGGCGAGGACGCTATTGCCCTGCTGCGAGGTCAGCGGATTTCGAGCCCGGACCCCCAGGCAGCGGAGACCGTCCTGACGGCGGCCGAGCGCGTGACGCTGGCGAACAACGACGCACGCGACTCGATCTTTCCCGAATCCAATCAACATCCCGCTGCGCCCGACCCCTCGCGCGGCCAATAAGGAGACACAGCCATGGCACAGATTGAAGTGAAGGTTCCCGACATCGGTGATTACGACGGCGTGCCGGTGATCGAGGTGCTGGTCGCGGTCGGCGACACGGTGGCCGTCGATCAGGGTCTGGTCACGCTGGAGTCGGAGAAAGCCACCATGGAGGTGCCATCCAGCGTCGCCGGGGTGGTCAAGGAGCTGCGGGTCAAGGTCGACGATACCGTGGCCGACGGCGCCGTAATCGCGGTGATTGAAACCGAGGCCGAAGGTGGGAGCGAGGCCGGGAGCAACGGCAAGGGCGAAGATGCCAAGGCAGACGCATCACCGAAGGATGCGAAAGCGGCGGCCGCCGACACCGGCGACAAGTCACCTCTCCCGCCCGCGGGAGAGGTCGACGCGCGCAGCGCGGCGGGTGAGGGCGCTCCAAAAGCGTCACCGACCGCGCCGCCAGCCGCGCCCGCGTCTGGCCGTAAAGCCGATGTCGAATGCGCGATGCTGGTGCTTGGCGCGGGACCGGGGGGGTACACCGCGGCGTTTCGGGCCGCTGACCTGGGCCTGGATACCGTGCTGGTCGAGCGTTACGCGCAATTGGGCGGCGTCTGCCTCAACGTGGGTTGCATCCCGTCCAAGGCCCTGCTCCACGCCGCTGCAGTGGTCGACGAGGCCGCGCATGCGGGTGATTTCGGGATCGACTTCGGCAAGCCGAAGATCGCGCTGGACAAGTTGCGCGGCTACAAGCAAAACGTCGTCGGTCAGCTGACCAAGGGTCTGGCCGGCATGGCCAAGCAGCGAAAGGTGCGCGTGATCACGGGCGTCGGCACCTTCATTTCCGCCAACGAGTTGGAGATCCAGGGCGAGGATGGCAAGCCGCAGCTGGTCAGCTTCAAGCAATGCATCATTGCCGCCGGCAGCCAGGCGGTGAAGCTGCCGGGCTTCCCGTGGGACGACCCGCGGGTGATGGATTCAACCGACGCGCTGGAGTTGGCCGATATCCCGAAACAGCTGCTGGTGGTGGGTGGCGGCATCATCGGACTGGAAATGGCAACGGTCTATCGCGCGCTGGGCAGCGAAGTCACCGTGGTCGAGTTCATGGACCAGTTGATGCCCGGCACCGACAAGGACCTGGTCAAGCCACTGGCCGACCGGCTGAAGAAACAGGGCGTAACGGTCCACCTGAAGACCAAGGCGGCCAAGGTCGAGGCGCAGAAGAAGGGCCTGAAGGTCGGCTTCGAGCCGGCAGCGGAAGGTGGCAGCGTGCCCGATCCCGGTCTCTACGACCGGGTGCTGGTCGCCGTCGGCCGCGCGCCCAATGGCGGCAAGCTCGATGCGCAGAAGGCCGGGGTGGAGGTGACCGATCGAGGGTTCATTCCCGTCGACCGCCAGATGCGCAGCAGTGCGCCGCACATTTTTGCCATCGGTGACTTGGTCGGCAACCCGATGCTCGCCCACAAGGCCACCCACGAGGCCAAGCTGGCCGCGGAAGTGGCCGCGGGCGAAAAGAAGGAGTGGGTGGCGCGTGTGATCCCATCGGTGGCGTATACCGACCCGGAAATCGCTTGGGTCGGCCTGACCGAAACCGAGGCCAAGGACAAGAGCCTGAAGATCGGTGTCGGCAAGTTCCCGTGGGCGGCGTCCGGGCGCGCGATCGGCATCGGTCGTACCGAGGGATTCACCAAGTTGCTGTTCGATGAGGCGACCCAGCGCGTGGTCGGCGGCGGCATCGTCGGGGTACACGCAGGTGAGCTGATCGCCGAGATCGCGCTGGCGATCGAGATGGGTTGCGAAGTCGGCGACATCGGCCACACCATCCATCCGCATCCAACCCTGTCGGAGTCGGTGGCGATGGCCAGCGAGGTGTTCGACGGCACCATCACCGATCTGTATATCCCGAAGAAGGGCGCGTCGAAGAAAGGCTGAGCCGACCGGCGCTCGTCGTCCAGCCCGGTGAAAAAGATGAAGCCCCGGCGGATCAGGCCGGGGCTTCGAGCCCGTCGCTACTTTTTTGCCTTGACGAGGAGAGAGAGACGACGGGGTCGGGCAGAGATACTGACCCGCGCCCGCGACAAAGGTTCCGCAGCCGCGCAGTTGCCCCGCTTTCCACCATATCCCGGTCCCCATTCAGGTGGATTCCACGACGCCCGACCTTCGAAGCTGAATGCGGATCCGGGTCTTGTTGGGGGACGGTGACCGCTAGCAGTTGCCGCAACCATCCGCGCCCTCTATAATTCGGCGGCTTCATCGGGCGTTCTTCATGCCCACTCCCCGGACGACAGGCAAGCGTGCAAGATCCAATGTTCGCAGGTCGCCGACTGGCATCGCGCGTCATCGCCTTCCAGGCTGGCGTGACGGTGTTGGTTGCGCTGATTTTCCTGATGCAGGGTGCGCCATCGGCGTTCGGCGCCCTTGTCGGTGGTGGTGCTGTTGCGGTCGGCAGCGTGGTGGCGGCACTGGTTGCGCTGGGCGGCGGGGTTCAACCGGCTGGCGCGGTCATGGGACGGTTGCTGGCAGGCGTTTTGTTGAAGTGGTTGGTGGTGTTTGCAGTATTCACGCTCGGCTTGGCCGGGTTGAAGTTACCGCCGCTGCCGATGTTGGCCGGCGTAGTAGCGGCGACGCTGGCCTTCGTGCCGGCCCAAATCCTGAAACGGAAAGGTGTCCTTCGTGAGTGAACAGACCGGCTCTGGCGGCCTGAACGAATACATCCAGCACCATCTCGAGCAGAACACGATCGAGTTGGTAGGCGGCGGCTTCAACATCGACACGTGGGCCGTGTCGTTGGTGCTGGGGCTGATATTCATTGCATGGTTCGGCTATTTCGCACGCAAGGCGACCTCCGGCGTGCCCTCCAAGGGGCAAGCTTTCGTCGAGATCATCCTGGAGTTCGTCGACAACCAGGTCAAAGACAACTTCCACGGTGATCGCAGCTCGCTGACGCCATTGGCGCTGACCATCTTCATGTGGGTCGTGTTGATGAACGCGATGGACCTGCTGCCGCTGGATACCCCCGGCATGGCCATCCAGGTGGTCGCCGGTGCCGAAGTGGCCAGCCACACCTACTTCCGCTGGGTGCCGACTGCCGACCTGAACACCACCGTGGGTATCTCGCTGGTCGTGTTCTTCCTGATTTTCTACCACTCGATCAAGGCCAAGGGTGGCTTCGGTTTCGGCAAGGAACTGCTGACCTCGCCATTCCATGCCGAGGGCAAGGTCACCCGGGCGATCCTGCTGCCGGTCAACCTGGGCATGAACGTCATCGAGTACGCGGTCAAGCCGGTATCGCTGGCCATGCGACTGTTCGGCAACATGTACGGTGGCGAGCTGGTGTTCATGCTGATCGCCGGCATGCTCGGCGGGAGCCTGCTGATGTTCGTGCCGGGCGTACTGTTCAACTTCGCCTGGGCGGTGTTCCACGTCCTGATCGTGCTGCTGCAGGCCTTCATCTTCATGATTCTCTCGGTGGTCTATATCGCCAGCGCCTACGAGAGTCATTGATCCGGCAACTCCCGTTTTTCAGTTCCCGATTTCCCAGTTCCTCATTGCTTCATCCTTCCGCCAGTTCGAATCACACATACAAGTAGGAGAAAACCATGGAATTTATCGCCAGTTTGCAGGGCATGACCGCGATCGCGATCGGCATGATGGTCGGTCTGGGCTCCATCGGCGCATGCCTCGGCATCGCGCTCATGGGTGGCAAGTTCCTCGAGTCGGCCGCGCGCCAGCCCGAGTTGGTGCCGATGCTGCAGGGCCGCATGATCCTGTTGGCCGGCCTGATCGACGCCCCGTTCATCATCGCGTTGGCGGTTGGCTTGCTGTTTGCCTTCGGCAACCCGCTGCTGAGCGCGGTCGGTGCTGCCTGATCCACGGTTTTGACTCCCTGAGCCGTCCGGGTTTCCGGGCGGCTCTCCCGGGCCTTCGTGCCCGCAGCGTCCCTACGGAGCTGTCATGAATATCAACATGACCTTCCTGGGCCAGATGCTCTCGTTCGCGTTGCTCATCTGGTTCACCATGAAGTTCATCTGGCCGCCCCTGAACCGGGCGATCGAAGAACGCCAGAAAAAAATCGCCGAAGGCCTTGCGGCTGCCGAGCGCAGCCAACACGACCTGGCCGAAGCGCAGCACAGCGTCGACGCTGCCATGCGCGAAGCCCGGACCAAGGCCAACGAGGTGATCGAGCAGGCGCACCATCGCGCCAACCAGATCATCGAGCAGGCCAGGACCGATGCGATGGTCGAAGCCACGCGCCAGAAAGCGCTGGCGGACGCGGAGATCCTTGCGGCGCAGAACCGTGCCCGCGAAGACTTGCGCAAGCAGGTCTCGTCGCTGGCGATCAGCGGTGCCGAGAAGCTGCTGCATCGCGAAATCGACGCCAATGCCCACAAGGCGTTGCTCGACGAACTCGCAGCCCAGCTTTGAGCCAGCCAGCTTTGAGCCAGCCACTGACCAGAGGCCACAAGCGATGAGCCAGAACGTGACCCTCGCCCGCCCTTATGCGCGTGCCGCCTTCGCGGCGGCGAGCAATGACGGCCACGCCGCCGATTGGTCGCAAGCGCTCGGGCTCGCCGCCCGTGTCGCCGCCGACCCGACGGTAGAGGCATTGTTGAAGCACCCACGCTTGTCGACCGGCGACGCGATCGCGTTGCTGGCCGATGACGGCGCGAACCAGGAGTTCCGGCAGTTCATCGGGCTGCTTGCCGACAACAACCGCTTGCCGTTGCTGGCCGAGATCGCCGGGCTGTTCGAGCAGTTGCGCGCGCAGTCGGAGAACCTCGTCAAGGCGCGGATCACCTCGGCCAGCGAAATGCCGGCAGGCGAGTTGGAGTTGATCCGGGTCGCGCTCAAGAAACGTTTCGACTGCGAGGTCGAGCTGGAAACCGCGATCGACGAGTCGCTGATTGGCGGCGCGGTGATCGACGCCGGCGACGTGGTCATCGACGGATCGCTGAAAGGCAAGCTGTCGCGGCTGCAATCGGCCCTGGCCCACTGACCGACCCCAGTCGCATCCACGAATCATCGTTTACTTCCGGCGCGCGCGCCGGGCACAAGGGAAACACCCATGCAAACCACGCTCAACCCGTCCGAAATCAGTGAACTGATCAAGACCCGCATCGAGAAGGTCAAGCTGTCCGCGGAGTCGCGCAACGAAGGCTCGGTCACCTCGGTGGCCGACGGCATCGTGCGCATCCACGGCCTGGCCGACGTGATGCAGGGCGAAATGATCGAGTTGCCGAACAACATCTTCGCGCTGGCCCTTAACCTGGAGCGCGACTCTGTCGGCGCCGTGGTGCTGGGCGGCTACGAGAACCTGCGCGAAGGCGACGTGGCCAAGACCACCGGCCGTATCCTGGAAGTGCCAATCGGCACCGAGTTGCTGGGCCGGGTGGTCAATGCGCTGGGCGAGCCGATCGACGGCAAGGGTCCGGTCGACGCCAAGCTGACCGCGCCGGTGGAGCGCGTCGCCCCGGGCGTGATCTGGCGCAAGTCGGTCGATCAGCCGGTTCAGACCGGCTACAAGTCGGTCGACTCGATGATCCCGATCGGCCGCGGCCAGCGCGAGCTGGTCATCGGCGACCGCCAGACCGGCAAGACCGCGATGGCGATCGACGCGATCATCAACCAGAAGGGTACCGGCATCAAGTGCGTGTACGTCGCGATCGGCCAGAAGGCCAGCTCGGTCGCCAACGTCGTGCGCAAGCTGGAAGAGCAGGGCGCGATGGACCACACCATCGTGGTCGCCGCGACCGCGTCCGAGTCGGCGGCGATGCAGTACATCAGCGCCTACTCGGGTTGCACCATGGGCGAGTACTTCATGGACCGCGGCGAAGACGCGCTGATCGTGTACGACGACCTGTCCAAGCAGGCCGTGGCGTACCGCCAGATCTCGCTGCTGCTGAAGCGCCCACCGGGCCGCGAAGCGTATCCGGGTGACGTGTTCTACCTGCACTCGCGCCTGCTGGAGCGCGCCGCGCGCGTGTCCGAGGAATACGTGGAGAAGTTCACCAACGGTGAAGTGACGGGCAAGACCGGTTCGCTGACCGCGCTGCCGATCATCGAGACCCAGGCCGGCGACGTGTCCGCGTTCGTGCCGACCAACGTGATCTCGATCACCGACGGCCAGATCTTCCTGGAGACCGACCTGTTCAACGCCGGTATCCGTCCGGCCGTGAACGCCGGCATCTCGGTGTCGCGCGTGGGTGGCTCGGCGCAGACCAAGATCATCAAGAAGCTCTCGGGCGGCATCCGCATCGCGCTTGCCCAGTACCGTGAGCTGGCGGCGTTTGCACAGTTCGCTTCCGATCTGGACGAGGCGACCCGCAAGCAGCTTGAGCGCGGCCAGCGCGTGACCGAGCTGATGAAGCAGAAGCAGTACCTGCCGATGTCGATCGCCAACCAGGCATTGTCGATCTACTCGGTCAACGAGGGTTACCTTGACGACGTCGCGGTGAACAAGCTGCTGGCGTTCGAGGAAGGCCTGCACGCGCACTTTGCCAACACCCAGGGCGAGCTGATCGGCAAGATCAACACCAGCGGCGCGTGGAACGACGAGATCGAGGCGGCCTTCAAGCAGGGCATCGAAGAGTTCAAGAAAACCGGCACCTGGTAAGGCGGACAAGACGATGGCAGGCGGACGTGAAATCAAAACCAAGATCAAGAGCGTGCAGAACACCCGCAAGGTGACGCGCGCGCTCGAGATGGTCTCGGCTTCCAAGATCCGCAAGGCGCAGGAGCGGATGAAGGTATCGCGGCCGTATGCGCGGGTGATGAAGCAGGTGATCGGGCACCTGGCCCAGGCCAACTCCGATTATCAGCATCCGTACATGACCGAGCGCGCAGATCCCAAGCGCGTCGGTTACATCATCGTGTCGTCCGACCGCGGACTGGCCGGTGGGCTGAACAACAACCTGTTCCGCAAGCTGCTGGGCGAGATCCGCAACTGGCAGCAGCAGGGCGTCGAGGTCGACGTGGTCACCATCGGCCAGAAGGCTTCGGTGTTTTTCCGCCGGGTCAAGGTCAACATGCTTGCCACCGTCACCCATCTGGGCGACCAGCCCAAGCTGGAGCAGCTGATCGGCGTGGTCAAGGTGGTGCTGGACGGGTACAGCGGCGGCGACATCGACCGCGTGTTCGTCTGCTACAACGATTTCGTCAACACCATGACCCAGCAGGCGACGTTCGAGCAGCTGTTGCCGCTGCCGCCATCGGACGCGCCGGTGTCCCGGCACGATTGGGACTACATCTACGAGCCCGATGCGCAGACCGTGCTGGATCACGTGTTGACCCGTTACATCGAGTCGCTGGTGTATCAGGCGGTGTTGGAGAACGTGGCCTCCGAGCACGCCGCTCGCATGGTCGCGATGAAGTCCGCCTCCGACAACGCGAACAAGCTGATGGACGAGTTGCAACTGGTCTACAACAAGGCACGGCAAGCGGCGATCACCCAGGAAATTTCCGAAATCGTCAGTGGTGCGGCAGCGGTCTGACCGGCATCACAACGGTTCCAATCCAACATCCCGCGGCCGCGACCTGCGATCCGCAAGCAGCATTCAGAGATACGAGGAAACATCATGAGCCAGGGCAAGATCGTTCAGATCATCGGTGCCGTCGTCGACGTCGAGTTCCCACGCGAATCCGTTCCGCGCGTCTACGACGCGTTGAAGGTCGACAACACCGAGATCACGCTGGAAGTGCAGCAGCAGCTGGGTGACGGCGTGGTGCGTGCGATCGCGCTGGGCTCAACCGACGGACTGAAGCGCAACCTGATCGCGACCAACACCGGCAAGGGCATCTCGGTGCCGGTCGGTCTGGGTACGCTGGGCCGCATCATGGACGTGCTGGGTCGGCCGATCGATGAAGCCGGTCCGGTCGAGGCGACCGCGAACTGGGAAATCCATCGCGAGGCACCGAGTTACGAAGAGCAGGCCGCGGCCAACGACCTGCTGGAAACCGGCATCAAGGTCATCGACCTGATGTGCCCGTTCGCCAAGGGCGGCAAGGTCGGCCTGTTCGGCGGCGCCGGCGTCGGCAAGACCGTCAACATGATGGAGCTGATCAACAACATCGCCAAGGCGCACGAGGGCCTGTCGGTGTTCGCCGGCGTGGGTGAGCGTACCCGCGAGGGCAACGACTTCTACCACGAGATGAAGGACTCCAACGTCCTGGACAAGGTCGCGATGGTCTACGGCCAGATGAACGAGCCGCCGGGCAACCGCCTGCGCGTCGCGCTGACCGGGCTGACCATGGCCGAGTACTTCCGCGACGAGAAGGACGAGTCGGGCAAGGGCCGCGACGTGCTGTTCTTCGTCGACAACATCTACCGCTACACCCTGGCCGGTACCGAAGTATCCGCGCTGCTCGGCCGCATGCCGTCGGCGGTGGGCTACCAGCCGACCCTGGCCGAGGAGATGGGCGTGCTGCAGGAGCGCATCACCTCGACCAAGACCGGCTCGATCACCTCGATCCAGGCCGTCTACGTGCCTGCCGATGACTACACCGATCCGTCGCCGGCGACCACCTTCGCCCACCTTGACTCCACCGTCGCGCTGTCGCGCAGCATCGCCTCGCTGGGTATCTACCCGGCGGTTGATCCGCTCGACTCGACGTCGCGCATGATGGATCCGAACGTGATCGGCAACGAGCATTACGACACCGCCCAGCGCGTCCAGCAGACCCTGCAGAAATACAAGGAACTGAAGGACATCATCGCGATCCTGGGCATGGACGAGCTGTCCGAAGAAGACAAGCAGGCGGTATCGCGCGCGCGCAAGATCGAGCGCTTCTTCAGCCAGCCATTCCACGTCGCCGAAGTGTTCACCGGCTCGCCCGGCAAGTACGTGCCGCTGAAGGACACCATCCGTGGCTTCAAGGGCATCGTCGATGGCGAGTACGACCACCTGCCGGAGCAGGCGTTCTACATGGTCGGCAGCATCGAGGACGCGGTCGAGAAGGGCAAGAAGATCATCGGCGAAGCAGCCTGATTCATTGAACAAAGAGAATGTCCATGAGCAGCACGTTCCGTTGTGACATCGTCAGCGCCGAGGAAGAGATCTTCCGCGGCGAAGCCACCATGCTGGTGGCGACCGGCGAGCTCGGCGAGCTCGGCATCGCGCCCAGGCACGCCCCGCTGATCACCCGGTTGAAGCCGGGCAAGGTGGTGGTGACCCTGCCGAGCGGTGAGCAACTGGACTTCGCCGTCACCGGCGGGATCCTGGAAGTGCAGCCGCAAGTGGTCACCGTGCTGGCCGACACCGCCGTGCGCGCCCAGGACATCGACGAAGCCGCCGTTCGCGCCGCCAAGGAAGAGGCCGAGCGGATTCTTTCCGGCCGTGGCGAACCGATGGAGATTGCCGAGGCGCAGGCGCGACTGGCCGAGGTTACCGTCCAGTTGCAGGCACTGGAGCGGCTGCGCAAGAACATGAAGCACTAGGCAGCGATTCCCGCGACAGCAATGCCCGACGCCGGCCCCGTGCCGGCGTCGTCGTGTCCGGGACGGTAGGGCGCATTAACAATGCGCCAACCAGCCGCGTCAGCGTCGATACACCCAATGCCGGGAAAGCAAAAAGCCGACGCCGCCGAGCACGACTTCCACCCCCGGCTTAGCCAACCACGCCCATTTCAGTCCGGCCATCTGGTTGATCGCGCCAAGCGACCAGGTGCTGATCGCGGTGGTCAACATCCACATCAGCAGGAACCGGAAGAACTGCCGCTTGCCGACGGTGGTGTGGTCGCCGGCAAAGGTGATCCGGCCGTTGAGCCAGAAGCCCAGCAGCGCGCCGCTGATCCGGCCGGCGACGTTCGCCGGCTCCACCGGCATCCCGTAATGGCTCAGCGCCACCATTACCGCCCAATCGAGCAGCCATTGGACGATGCCGATCATCAGGTAGTGCCTGCCTTCGCGCGACAGGCTCATGGAGCAATGACCGCACGGGGCACAGCCACGACCCCGCATTGGCGCGCGGCAGGCGGGGTGCGACGAGCAGGGAGCGATGACAGGTTGGGCACCGCGGCATCCTAGCAGGAGCGTCACTCGCCCTGGATCGCTCCGGCCGGATAGAATTGCGGCTGCAAACCACGTTGCAACCTGGAGTCCGCATGTCCCCCCCATTGCACGTCGTTATCCTCGCTGCCGGCGAAGGCAAACGCATGAAGTCGGCACGGCCCAAGGTGCTGCAGCAGGTCGCCGGCAAGCCGATGCTGGGTCACGTCATCGATACCGCCCGGGCGTTGAACGCGGAAGGCATCCATGTGGTGTTTGGGCACGGCGGGCAGCAGCTGCGTGATGCTTTCGCCCTGCAGTCGGACCTGACCTGGTCAGAGCAGTCCCTGCGCCTGGGCACCGGGCATGCATTGCAGCAGGCGATGCCGGCGGTGCCGATGGATGCGCGGGTGCTGGTCCTGTACGGCGACGTGCCGCTGATCACGCTGACGACCCTGCGTCGTTTGCTTGCGGTGTCCGGTAGGCTCGCGGTCCTGGTGGCCGAGCTCGAGGAGCCGAACGGATATGGGCGGGTCATCCGCGATGCCGAGGGCAACGTGGCCCGGGTCGTGGAGCAGAAAGATGCGGACCAGGAGCAGCGCGAGATCCGCACCGTGAACAGCGGCATCCTTGTGGCCGATGGCGAGCCGCTGCGTCGCTGGCTGGAGCACCTGGACAACGACAATGCACAGGGCGAGTACTACCTGACCGACGTGTTTGCCGCGGCGGCCGAGGAGTTCAGCGCCGCCGAGATGGTCCACGTCCACGATCCTATCGAGGTCGAGGGTGCCAACGATCCGTGGCAGCTGGCGCAACTTGAACGCGCCTACCAACTGCGTGCCGCCCGCTCGCTGTGCGTGGCCGGTGCGCGACTGGCCGACCCGGCGCGGGTCGACGTGCGCGGGGAGGTCAGCGTGGGTCGTGACGTCGAGATCGACGTCGACGTGGTGTTCGAGGGGACGGTCGAGCTGGCCGATGACGTGCGCATCGGGCCGTTCTGTCGCCTGCGCAACGTCAAGCTCGGCCCGGGTACCGAGGTGCGTGCGCATTGCGACCTTGACGGCGTGGTGGTCGAAGGGGCGGCGACGATTGGACCGTTCGCCCGGCTGCGCCCCGGCACGGTACTGGCTGACGGCGCCCACGTCGGCAATTTCGTGGAGATCAAGAACACCTCCATGGGCGTGTCCAGCAAGGCCAACCACCTGAGTTACCTCGGTGATGCGGTGATCGGCAGCGGCGTCAATGTTGGCGCGGGTACCATCACCTGCAACTACGATGGGGTGAACAAATCGCGCACGGTGATCGAGGACGGCGCCTTCATCGGCTCCAACACCTCGCTGGTCGCGCCGGTGACGGTCGGCAAGCAGGCGACGATTGCCGCCGGTTCGGTGATCACGCGCACGGCACCCGCGGGCAAGCTCAGCGTCGCGCGTTCGCGGCAGTCGGTGGTCGAGGGCTGGCAGCGGCCGAAGAAAAAGTAGAGTTGCCCCTCGCGGGTTGACCGCTCCCTGTGGCCATACGCAGATGGGCAGCTACGGACTCCTTGCGTCCGGGATCAGCAACGTCACGCACAGCCCGCCACCTTCTCGGTTCAGCAGCGCGACGCGGCCACCATGGGCTTCGGCGATTTCGCGTGCCAGGGCCAATCCCAGACCGGTGCCATGGCGTTTGGTCGAATAGAACGGCAACAGCGCGTTGGCCAGCACCGCCTCGTTCATGCCACTGCCGCGGTCAAGCACGTCGATGCGCCACGCCTGGGGCATGCGGCGTAGCGACAGGCGGACATCTTCGGGTGCCGAGCCGGACTCGTGGGCGTTCTTCAGCAAGTTCAGCAGGCACTGTTCCAGCTGCGCCGCGTCCAGGCGGGCGATGCCGTCGATGCCGCCTTCGTCGGTGGCGAAATCCACCTGGCTGCGCAATTGCTCGATGAAGCGCGACCACGCCACCGGCTCGCGTCGGGGCGCGGGCAGCTTGGCGAAGTGGGCGTAATCGCGGATGAAGCCTTCCAGGTGCCGGGCCCGCTCCTCGATCGTGGCGAAGGCGGTCGGCAGCCGTTCGTACTGGCCACGTCGCAGCAGCTCGGCGCCCGAGTGGGCGAGCGAAGCGATGGGTGCCAACGAGTTGTTGAGCTCGTGGCTGATGACCCGGATCACCTTCTTCCAGGTCTGCACTTCCTGACGGCGCAGCTCGGCGGTCAGCGCACGCAACAGCACCAGCTCGTGGCGGCGGCCGTTGAGGCGGAACTCACGCCGGCTCAGGTGATAGATCTCCTCGTTGCCGTTGTCGCTGCCCTGGTTGATGTCGCCCGGGTCATCGCTGACGGTGAATATCCCGTCGCCGCCGCGTTCCAGGGCGTCGCGCAGTGCGTCGGGCATTCGCGATACCAACGCGTCGAACGACTGCCCTTCCAGCTTGTGACCTTCGCCGAGCAGCGTGCGGGCGGCGAGATTGGCGTGGACGATCCGGCGCGACGGGTCGACCAGCAGCATCGCCACCGGCGTGTTCTGCACCATCGTGTCCAGCAACAGCTCGCGCTCCACCAGCGCCAGCCGCTGGTCACGCAGGGTGTCGCCGAGGTGGTTGTGGGCCTGCACCAGTTCGCCCAGTTCGCCATGCACGTTCGATACCAGGCTGAAGTTGTAGTCGCCGTCGCGGTAGCTGGCGACGGTCCCGGCCAGGGCCCGGAACAGCGACTTCATCGGCGCGAAGACACGCCGCACGTGGTACGCCAGCAACGGCAGATCAATGGCGAGCGACAGCGCCCAGGCCATCCACGGCTGCGGCAGCCAGTGCGTGAACCACAGCGCAAGCGCGGTGACGCCGGCGGCATGCAATAGCGCCAACAAGGTGAAGACAAGGCTGATCGGTAGTCGCCGTAGCCAGCTCATGGCGGTTCAGTCGCGCTTGATGCCGAGCCGGTCGAGGCGGCGATACAGCGCCTGCCTCGACAGTCCCAGCTCGCTCGCCGCCTGCGCCAGTACACCGCCATTGCGCTCCAGCGCGGCTTCGATCTGGCTGCGGTCGGGTTCATCGTTCACGATGGCTGCAGCGCCGCGCGTGGGGCTGCCGGCCGCAGGTGGGGGCAGGCCGAGGTCGTTGGCGACAATGCGCTGGCCGCGACCCAGCAGCGCGGCACGTTGCAGGGTGTTGCGCAGTTCGCGCACGTTGCCCGGCCAGGCGTGGGCCAGCAGGGCATGCTCGGCGCCGGTATCGAGTTGCTTGCCTGGCGGCAGGAAATGGCGCGCCAGCGGCAGGATGTCGTCAGGCCGGTCCGCCAGCGCCGGCAGTTTCAGCTCGATCGCGTTGAGCCGGTAGTACAGGTCCTCGCGGAAGCGGCCGTCGGTGATCAGTGCCGGCAGGTCGGCGTTGGTCGCACTGATGATGCGCACCTTGACGCTGCGCTCGCGGTTGCCGCCCAAGCGCTCGAAGCGGCCGGTTTCCAGCACCCGCAGCAACTTGACCTGGCCAGCCGGGGACAGCGTGCCGATCTCGTCGAGAAACAGCGTGCCGCGGTCGGCGGCCTCGAACTTGCCCTCGCGGGCACGGTTCGCGCCGGTGTAGGCGCCCGCTTCGGCGCCGAACAACTCCGCCTCGATCAACTCGCCCGGTAGCGCACCGCAATTAAGCGCGACGAATGGGCCGTCGCGCACCGCTGAATTGGCGTGCACGATCTCGGCAAACTTCTCCTTGCCGGTGCCGTTGGGGCCGGTGATCAGCACCGGCAGGTCGGAGCGTGCGACCTGGCAGGCCAGCGACAGCACGTTCTCGCTGGCGGGATCGGCGTAGACCAGCCCACACAGATCATAGTCGCGTGCCAGTGCATCGCGGCGACGGCGCTCACCCTGGCGGTGGTGCCGCAGCTCACGCCGCGCCTCCGACAACTCCAGCAGGTTGTTTACCGTGGCCAGCAGCTTGCGGTCGTCCCACGGCTTGGCGAGGTAGTCGGCGGCGCCGGCCTTGACCAGGTCGACGGCCGATTCCAGGTGCGTCCACGCGGTCAGCAGGATCACCGGCAAGTCCGGGTGACGCTCGCGGATCTGGCCGAACAGCGCCATGCCTTCTTCGCCAGAGGTGGTGTCGGCGCGGAAGTTCATGTCCTGCACGACCAGGTCGACCGGGGACCGGTCGAGCAAGGCGAGCCCGTCTTCGGGGCTGGTTGCCGCGCAGGTGTCGATCTCGTGCAGCGAAAACAGCACCTCCAGCGCGGTGGCGACGGCGGGGTTGTCATCGATGACGAGGATGGTGGGCATCGGGCAAGCGTACTGGAGGCCGCAGTCAAACGCTGCGCGTGGCCACCGCCGGCGGCACCGCGGCCGCGCGCCGGGCCGGCCCGAACACCGCGATCTGCCCCAGCAGCCATAGCGCGATCGCGCCGACCGGCAGGTAGATCGCCGGTAGCCGCGCCAGCTCGTAACGCTCCATCAGCATCAGGTTGATGCCGTAGGCCAGCGCCATTCCGATCACGATGCCGACCGTGGCAAGGATGAAGTTCTCGGTCTGGAAGTAGCGCAGGATCTGGCCGCGGGTTGCGCCCAGTGCACGGCGCACGCCGATCTGCTTGGTGCGCTGCTGCACCCAGAAACTGGCCAGCCCGACGATGCCCAGTGCGGTCACCACCAGCAGGCCGATGATGACGGCGGCCAGTAACCAGGCCATGGCACGGTCGGCCGCGTAATAGTCGGCGCGGCTCTTTTCCATGGTCTCGTGGTCCATCAGGATCCGGTTCGGATTGGCCTGTTCGAGCGTCGCCACCGCGGCCTTGAGCACTTCTTCGCGTCGATCCGGATCGGTGCGCAGCACGTAGTTGCTGCCCAGCGTGAACGGCACACGGATCGGCAGGATCAGCGACAGCTGGACCTCCGATGAGCCGCCCTGTTCATTGGGCCTGATCAGATAATCGACCACGCCGACTACCCGGATCGGATCCTTGCCCCAGGTATAGAGCCGCTTGCCGATGGCGTTCTCCCCCGGGTACAGCCGCTCGGCGACCGCGCGGGAGAGGATTACCGAGTGCGCCTGGATGCCCGAGTTCGGCGTGTTGAACGCCTCCCAGTCGATGTACTCGTCGGGGTTGAAGTCGCGGCCGGCCACCAGGCGCAGGCCGAGCGTTTCCAGCAATTGCTCGTCACCCAGGTAGGTTGCGGCATTGAGGGTTGGGACCTGCTGGTCCGCCATCAGGTTGACCGAGCTGTTCCACGAGGAGTTGCCGAATGGCAGCTGGTTGGTCAGCGCGGCGGACTTGACCCCGGGAATGGCGCTCAATGCGGTGACGTCCGCGCGGCTGAGTGCCTCGGCGTTGTCGTCGCGGCCGATACCGGCCAGCTGCAGCCGGACGATCTCGGACTCGACCAGTCCGCTCGGCTGGTCCATGCGCTGCAGCCGGTCGTTGATCAGGAATACCGCGTTGCAGATGATCGCGCAGCTGAGCGCGACCTCGAGCACGATCAGCGCGGCGGCGGTCTTGTGCCGACGCAGGGTCGACAGGATGGGGCGGATATCGGCCATGGTGTGCCTCACTGACTCTTGAGCTGGATGGCGGGGGCGATCTGGCAGGCGCGCCAGGCCGGCAACATGCCGGCCAGCAGGCTCGCGACGACCGCGATGACGAACGTGAGCAGCAGCATGGCCGGGTCCAATTGGGCGAGCTCGGCGTAACCGGTCGGTTGCTGGCGAACCGCCCACAACCCCAGCAGCGCGAGCCCCAGACCGAGCACGCCGCCGGCCAGGCCAATCGTCCCGGCCTCGACCAGACACTGGGCGAAGATCGCGCGACGCGAGGCCCCCAGCGCCCGGCGCACGCCGATCTCGGTGGAGCGGCGCAGGAACTTGGCCAGCAGCAGGCCGACGGTATTGACCAGGCACACCAGCAGGAAGCCCATCGCCAGCCACACCTGCAGGCGCACGTCGCCGGGCACGACGCCGTTGTAGTCCAGCCAGCCCATCACGTCGCGCAGGCGCACGTTGGTCGGGCGCTCGAAGCGGCCCGCGGCGCGCTGCTGATCGGAATAATTCGTCAAGTAGCGCTGGTACGCTTCGACCTTCTCCGGGGTCTCCAGTTCGACCCAGTACTGGATCCAGGCGCACGGGGCGTTGATCGAGTAATTGTCGCCATCCTGGGCGGCACCGCCGGCGGGGTCCCAACAGTTCATATTGCCGCGGGTGATCAATTCCAGCGCGCGCGAGGTGGAGAAGGGGAGGAACACCTGCTCGGCCTCGCCATAGCGGGCATTGGTCAGGTCGTAGTAGCGCGGCGTCGGTCGCCATTCGTCGAGGACGCCGATCACCTGGAACGTCAGCTGGTCCAACTGGATGGTCTTGCCGACGCTGTTGCCGCCGCCGAACAACTTCTCGTTGAGAGGCCCGGAGATCACCACGACCCGCGCATCGGCGGCATCCTCGGCGGCGCCCCAGCCCTTGCCCTGGGCGAACGGCAACTCGAACATGGAGAAGAAGTCAGCCGAGGTGTAGCGCGCGTTGGCGTAGAACGGCGCCAGCCCCTCGACTTGCGGCTCGACGGCCACCGCGCCGCCGGACATCATCGCCTGGCGATCACCCTTGGCGTCACGCAGCAACGCCTCCGCGTCGAAACGGGTCCATTGATCCGACGGCTCCTCGCCCGCGACGTAGCCGCCCATCGAGCGCGGTTCGATCTGCGGATAGAACACCGTATGGCTCTTGCCCGGCAGCGGATCGCCCGACAACACATGGAACACCGTCAGCGTGGTCATGCTGGCACCGATGCCGAGCGCGATGGCCAGCACCATCAGCGCGGTGAGGACCTTGTTGCGGCGGAAGCTGCGCAAGGCGAGGTCGAAGTAGTAGCCGAACATGCTGTTGCGGAACATCGTGGTGGCCTCGGGCAGTGCGTGAAAGGAAGGTTGTGGGTGAAGGGGTAGCGCCTTACAACACCGAGCGTGTCGCTATCGCCGGCGGCACCGACGCCGCGCGCCGGGCCGGGGACAGCACCGCCAGCTGGCCGAGCGCCCACAACATCGCTGCGCTGATTGGCAGGTAGTACAGCGGTAGCCGTGACAGTTCGTAGTAGCGCATCAAGGTCAGGTTCAACAGCACGGCCAAGGCCAGTCCGACCAAAACACCACCACCGACGATCAGGAAGTTCTCGATCTGGAAATAGCGCCGGATATCCCCGCGCGTGGCACCGACGGCGCGACGTATGCCAATGTTGCGAGTGCGTTGCTGCACCCAGAAGCTGGCGAGGCCGGTGATCCCCAGCGCAGTAACGAACAACAAGCCGAGCGCCGCGGCGAGCAGCAGGCCGATCATGGCGGTGTCGCGGCGGAAGTAGTCGGCCCGTATCTGCGTGAACGTGCGCACGGAGTCGTCGTCGATCAGGCGTTGCGGGTTGACTCGGGTCAGGGTCTTCACCGCTTCGTCCAGCACGCGTTCGCGGTCTTCCGGCGCACTGCGCAATACGTAGGTTACGCGGCTGCGATTGGGCAGTTTCGGCCACAGCATGGTGTGCTGATCCGTCGCCGGCTTACCCAACCGCGGTGCCAGCAACGTGTCGACCACACCAACGATACGCACGCTGCGGTTCGGGCCTGTGTACATCGTCTGGCCGACGGCTTGCGCGTCCGGATACATGGCATCGGCGAGACTGCGGCTGACGACGGCGCTTGGCACCTCGTCGCCGATGACGTATTCATCGGGTAGGAAGTCGCGCCCGGCCACCAGTTGCAGACCAAGCGCGTCAATTTCGCCGGGGCTGCCATTGTATTCGCTGACCTGGAAGCAGCCGGCGACTATCCCACGCGTCGCCATCGCGCGCTTCATCGCGTCCGTGTCGGCGCAGACACCGTAACTGTCGATGCTGCCGCTCAATGGCAACGAGTTGACCGCGACCACGTTGTGCACGCCGGCAATGGTGCGCAACGCGGCCAGATCGGCGCTGTGCGCAGCTTGCAGATTGGCATTGGGGTCGATGTTGGTGCTGCCGAGCATCGACAGCTCACTCTCGGCGACACCGGACGGCAGCAGCATTTGGCCGGCGCGGTCGGCGATCATGAACGCCACGTTGCAGACGATGGCGCAGGTCAACGCCACCTGCAGCACCAACAGGCTCGCGGTGAGTTTGTGGTGTCGCAGACTGGAAACGAGGGGGCGAAGTTGCATCGTGGCGTGCCTCACAGGGTTTTCAGTTGCAGCGCCGGCGCAATGCGGCACGCGCGCCAGGCGGGCAGCAAGCCAGCCAGAACACTGGCGGTGACGGCCAGTCCGACGGTGCCCAGTAACAGGGCCGGATCCATTTGTGCAAGCTGGGCGTAGTCGTCCGGACGCTGGCGCACGCTCCACAGCCCGAGTTGTGCGATCCCCAGACCGAGCACGCCGCCGGCCACACCGATCACTGCGGACTCCATTCCGAATTGCATAAAAATGTCGCGCCGCCTCGCGCCCAGCGCGCGGCGCACGCTGATCTCACCGCTGCGCCGCAGGAACTTGGCCAGCAACAGGGCGACGATGTTGATCAGGCACACCAACAGGAATCCCAGCGCCAGCCACATCTGCAAGCGCACGTCGCTGGGCACCAGGTTCTGGTGATCCAGCCATTGCACCAGGCTGTACAGCTTGGCGTTGCTTGCCGGGCGCTCGAAACGGCCCAGCTCTTTCTGTTGCGCAGAATAATCCACCAGGAAGCGCCCGTAGGCCGCGACCTGCGCCGGCGTATCAAGTTGCACCCACACCTGCAGCCACGAAGTCGCCGGGCCGCTGCGGTCGGCATCGCCTTCGACCCAGGTGGAGATGTTTCCGTTCACGTCTAGATCCATATCGAGTGCGGTCGATAGCGGCAGGAAAAACTGGTCGGCCTGGCCGAACGCGCTGGCGCTGGCGTCGGCATAGAATTTTGGCTGCGGCTGCCAGTCGGTGGTCACGCCGATCACTCGAAAGTCGTTTTCGCCAAGGCGCACCAGTCGGCCGACACCGTCGGTCTCGCCGAACAGGGTGTGGGCCAGCGATTGCGTCAGCACCACGACGCGCGCGCGGTCATCGTCTCCGCTCTGTGACCAGCCGCGTCCGTGGAGGAACGGCACGCCGAACATGGCGAAGAAATCTGTAGTGGCGTATCGACCCGCGGCGAAGAACGGCCGTGCATCGGCCTGTGCAGGATGTACCAGCACCCGGCCGCCGGACATCGCCGCCTGATGCTGCGCGCGATCCGCCTTGAGCAGGGCCATCGCGTCGGGCCAGGTGAAGTTGTCCGCCGGATTCCAACCACCGTTGGGAGGAAAAACCAGAGGCAGCGGATCGATGTGCGGGTAATACAGCTGCGCGCTTCGTTGCGGTAACGGATCACCGGACATCACGTGCAACACGGTCAGCATGGTCATGCTGGCGCCAATGCCCAAACCGATTGCCAGCACCATCAGTGCGGTCATCATTTTGTTGCGGCGGAAGCTGCGCAGGGCCAGATTCAGGTAGTAGCCGAACATTGGCTTGCCTCAGTCGCCCGCAGTGGCAGGAGCTGTCTCGACCGGCCGTGCCAGGCCGTGGTTGGTCGAGATATCGGTCGCCATGCCATCGACGATATGCACGTTGCGTTGTGCGCGTGCCGCCAGCTCCGGGTCGTGGGTCACCATCACGATGGTGGTGCCTTCGGCGTTGATTTCCTCGAGCATCTCGAGCACGCCGCGGGCCATCTGCGAGTCCAGGTTGCCGGTGGGCTCATCGGCCAGCAGCAGGCGCGGGCTGCCGGCCAGGGCGCGTGCGATCGCGGCGCGTTGCTGTTGGCCGCCGGACAACTCAGCCGGGTAGTGCTTCATCCGCGAGCCCAGGCCGACCCGCGCCAGCGCCGCCTCGATGCGCTGCTTGCGCTCGGCCGCCGGCATGCCGCGGTAGCGCAATGGCACGTCGGCGTTGTCGAACAGGTTGAGGTCCGGGATCAGGTTGAAGCTCTGGAAGATGAAGCCGATTTTCTGGTTGCGCAGTTTGCTGCGGGCATCATCGGACAGGGTGCTTACGTCCTCGCCATCGAGCTTGTAGACGCCGGCACTGAAGGTTTCCAGCAACCCGGCGATGTTGAGGAACGTGGTCTTGCCCGAGCCCGACGGACCGGTGACGGCGACGAACTCGCCTTCGCGTACGTGCAGGTCGAGCGATCGCAGCGCGTGGGTTTCGACGAGTTCGGTGCGGTAGACCTTGGTGACCTGGCGCATGTCGAGCATGGGATTGTTCCTTGCAGGTGATAATTGGTTAGTTGATGACGACGCGCTCGGCGTCGCCGAACTGGTCGGCGCCGGAGACCACGATGCGGTCGCCAGGCTGTACGCCTTCGAGTATCTCGACCGCACCGAGGCTGCTGACGCCGGTGCGGATCTGGGTCAGCACCGCGATGTCGCCGTCCATCACGTAGGCGCGGGTGCCGCCGCCCTGCTCAAGGAACGGTCCGCGTTCGACCTGCAGCACGTTGTCGCGGGTGTCGAGCAGGATCCGTGCGCGCATGCGCTGGTTCTGGCGCAGGCCCGGTGGCTGCTCGTCGGTGAAGCGCAGGCGGCCGGTGACCTCGCCATTGACCACTTCAGGCGACACCGATGACACCTTGGCCGGGTACTCGCCGCGACCGCCGGACAGTTGTGCCGGCATGCCGATGGCCAGATCGCGGGCGAAGCTTTCCGGCACCTTGATCTCCACTTCGAACCGGGTCAGGTCGACCACACCCAGCACCGGAGCATTTGCGGCGACGTTGGCACGCTGGTCCACCAGCACCTGCCCGACCTGGCCATCGAACGGCGCCCGCAAGGTCAGCAGATCCACCTGGCGTTGCAACTCGGACACGACCGCGCGCTGGCGGTCGGCAAGCAGTTGCTTGTTGCGGCTGTCCAGCCCGGCGCCCTTGCCTTGCAGGGTGAACTCGCGGCGCGCATGGTCCAGGCCAATCTCGGCCTTCTTGAGGTCGTCCTGCGCCCGGGCGACATCGATCTGCGCGACCGCACCGCCGTCGTAGCCGTGCTGGTTGCGCTGCAGGTCACGCTCGGCGGCCTGGCGATCAATGCCGGCCTGATCAAGGTTCTGGCGTGCGGCGGAGCGTGCGATCTGCGCATCCAGCGTGGCGCGGCTGGCCTCGGCCTCCAGACTGGCCAGTGTCGCCTCCTCCTGGGCCAACTCGCTGAGCAGCTCGGGGCTGTCGATCACCGCCAGCACGGCGCCCTTCTTCACCACATCGCCGGCAACCACGTCCAGGGTGACGGTGCCGCCGGCGATCGCGTACAGGGTCGGGCTGTTGGCGGCGATCACCCGGCCGTCGGCGGAGATGTCACGCACCAGGTCGCCGCGGGTGACCTCGGCAATACGCACGCGGCCAGCGTCGTACGACCGGCTGCCCGCGCTCCAGCTCGATACCAGCCAGACAACCAGCAACACGACGGCAATTGCGGCGACGACGGCCAGCAACCGGTTGCGACGCTTGCGCGCCTGTCCGGAAGCACTGGAAACGGGTTGGTCCTGCGCGGAGGTGTCGCGGATGCTCATGGATTCGCCTTGGGTGATTACCAACACTCACGCAGGTTCCATGCCAACGCGTAACCAATTGATATCAAAACGAAATGCATCGTCGCTTGGCGTCCGGCGGACGGTCTTCCGCGTCCGGCCGGACGACCGTGGGGTGATAAAGCCCCGGCCAATATTCCGGCCCGGTCCCGGCTAAACTGTGCCGCTACCTGCAGGAGTTCTAGCCATGTGTGGAATTGTCGGTGCGATCGCGGATCGTGATGTGGTTCCGGTCCTGATCGAAGGCCTGAAGCGGTTGGAGTACCGCGGCTACGACTCGGCCGGCATTGCCGTGATCGACGGTCAGGATGTGCGCCGGGTGCGCCGTACCGGCCGGGTCGCACAGATGGAAGGTGCCGCCCTGGCCGAGGGCTTCCACGCCCAGCTCGGCATCGGCCACACCCGATGGGCGACCCATGGCGGAGTGACCGAAGCCAACGCGCATCCGCATGTCAGCCACGGCGTCGCGCTGGTGCACAACGGCATCATCGAGAACCACGACCAGCAGCGCGAAAAACTCATCGCGATGGGCTACGAGTTCGAGTCCCAGACCGACACCGAGGTCATCGCCCATTTGATCCATTCCTTCCTCACCCAAGGCAAGGATCTGCTGCACGCGGTGCAGGCCGCGGTGCAGGAGTTGCACGGTGCTTACGCGTTGGCCGTGGTCAGCCGCAAGGAACCGCACCGCCTGATCGCCGCACGCATGGGTTGCCCGCTGCTGATCGGGGTGGGCGAGGGCGAGAACTTCATCGCCAGCGACGTCTCCGCGATCCTGCAGGCGACCCGCAAGGTCATCTTCCTGGAAGAAGGCGACACCGCCGAGATCACCCGCGATGCGGTGCAGGTATTTGGCCCCGACCACGCACCGGTCGAGCGTGAGGTGCACTTGTCGGACGTGTCGCTGGCGTCGCTGGAGCTCGGCCCCTACAGCCACTTCATGCAGAAGGAGATCCACGAACAGCCGCGCGCGATCGCCGACACCATCGAAGGGGTAATCGACGCCGACGGCTTCTCGCCGGAGTTGTTCGGTGCGGACGCGGCGGAAGTGCTGGCCGGCGTCGAAGGCGTGCAGATCCTCGCCTGCGGCACCAGCTACTACGCCGGCCTGACCGCGCGTTACTGGATCGAGGCGATCGCCGGGCTGCCGTGCTCGGTGGAGATTGCCAGCGAGTACCGCTACCGCGACGCGGTAGCCAACCCGAAGCACCTGATCATCACCCTGTCGCAGTCGGGCGAGACGCTGGACACGATGGAGGCGCTGAAATACGCCAAGTCGCTCGGCCACGATAAGACCCTGTCGATCTGCAACGTGCCTGAGAGCGCCATTCCGCGCGCCAGCCGGCTGGTCTACTACACCCGCGCCGGCGCCGAGATCGGCGTCGCCTCGACCAAGGCCTTCACCACCCAGCTGGTCGCGCTGTTCACCTTGACCGCGACCCTGGCCAAGCTGCAGGGGCGCCTCGACGAGGCCCGCGAGGCCGGGTACCTCGACGCCTTGCGCCACCTGCCCGGCAGTGTCCAGCACGCGCTCAACCTGGAGCCGCAGATCATCGCCTGGTCCGAGCGGTTTGCCCCCAAGGAACATGCACTGTTCCTCGGCCGCGGCGTGCACTACCCGATCGCCCTGGAAGGCGCGCTCAAGCTCAAGGAAATCTCCTACATCCACGCCGAGGCCTACCCCGCCGGCGAGCTCAAGCACGGCCCGCTGGCACTGGTGACCGCGGACATGCCGGTGGTGGTGATCGCCCCCAACGACAGCCTGCTGGAGAAGGTGAAGTCCAACATGCAGGAAGTCCGCGCCCGCGGCGGCGAGCTGTTCGTGTTCACCGACGAGGAAAGCCAGTTCGGCCCCTCCGAGGGTGTCCACGTCATCCGCGCCCCCCGCCACGTCGGCGTGCTCTCGCCGGTGATCCACACCATCCCTGTGCAACTGCTCGCTTACCACGTGGCATTGGCACGCGGTACCGACGTGGACAAGCCGAGAAACCTGGCCAAGTCGGTGACGGTGGAGTAACAACCGCCGTCATTCCCGCGAAGGCGGGAAGCGCTCCACAACAGCCCAAAGGGCTGGTCATTCATGGACGTTAAGTGCTTGAGAATCCAGGTCCATGGATCCCCGCCTTCGCGGGGATGACGGGCGATAGCGGGAATGACCGGCGAAAGCGGGGACGACCGGCGAAAGCGGGGACGACCGCCTTCGCGGGGATGACCGGCGACAGCGGGGGTGTTCAGGCTTTCCCTGGACCTACTGCGCGGGCGCGTAACGCAAGGTCACGAACCACTCGCGCCCCGGCTGGTTGTAGAACGAGGTGGTCTCGTAGTCGCGGTCGAACACGTTGGCCAGCCGGCCCTGCAGGGTCAGCACATTGGTCAACGCGTATTCGGCGCGCAGGTCGAGAGTCGCGTAGCCGGGCAGGCGGCGGGTGTTGGCGACGTCGTCGAAACGCGCGCCTTCGGCGATGCCGGTCAGGCCGATGCGGAAGTCGCCGAACGCGCGGTCGAGGTCGAGACGGGCACTCTCGCGGGCGCGGCGTGGCAGGTCGTTGCCGGCCTGGAAGCCGGTCAGGCTCTCGGTGTCCAGGAAGCTGACGCTGGCGGCCACCTGCCACTGTGCGAGCTCGGTGTCGATGCCGAGTTCGGCGCCGCGCATGCGTGCGCGATCAATGTTGTTGGGCAAGCCGATAGCGGCATCGAACGCGATCAGGTCGTCGACGGTGGTCTGGAACGCGTCGAGGCGGACATCGAAGCGGTCGCCACTCCAGCCCAGGCCGAGTTCGGCGCTCTTCGATTCTTCTGGACGCAGCTCGGCATTGCCGAAAAACGGGTAGTACAACTCGTTGAAGGTAGGCGCCTTGAACGCGGTGCCGTAGCCGGCACTGAGCCGCCAGTTATCGGAGAAATCGATGCCCCAGGCCGCGCTGCCGGTGGTGTGGCCGCCGAACTGGTCGTTGTCGTCGCGGCGCACGCTGGCCTGCAGCGACTGCGCGCCGAAGCGTCCCTGGTACTGCGCGAACGCGGCACGGTTGCCGCGCTCGCTCTCGTCATAGGTGGTGCTGCCGGCGACCCGGTCGCGCAGCCAGTCGACGCCGGCGGTGATGGCCTGCTGCTCGCCGATGCCAAAGTCGCCCTGCAGGCTGGCACTGTCGCGGTCGGTGTCGAAATTGCCGAGGTTGACGCTGTCCTTGAACTGCTCGGAGGCATCGACGTTGCGGCCGGCAGTCAGCTTCAACTGCAGGGTGTCGGACGGTCGCCAGCGCACGCTGCCCCCGACCACCTGCTGCACGGTCTCGGAGCGGTTGGTGAAGTCGCCATCGAAGTCGTTCTCCCCCTCGCTGCGCAAGGCCACCGCGCTGAGTTGCCAGGCGTCGTTGAGGTCGATGCCGCCGCGCAATGCCAGTGCGTTCTGGATGTAGCCGTCCAGGTCGGGTTCCGGCGCGGCGATGAAGCATCCAGCAGCGAACGGGTCCGGGGCGGCGACGCTGCACGCGTTGAAGCCCTCGGTACGCTGGAACTGGTAATCGACACCGAACCAGGTGCGCTCGTTGCGTCCGCCGAAACCGACGCCGTACTCATGCGCGCCGTGGCTGCCGCCGCCGACGTGCAGGCGCGGCGCGTAGCCCGGGGCATCGCCAACGCGACGGGTAAAGATCTGGATCACTCCGCCGATCGCCTCGCTGCCGTACAGGCTGGAGCGCGGCCCGCGGACGATCTCGACCCGTTCGACCAGCGCCAGCGGCAGGTTCTGCAGCGACACCAGGCCGGAGGTGGCAGACCCGATCCGGATGCCGTCGACCAGCACCACGACGTGGTCGGACTCGCTGCCGCGCAGGAACAGCGTCGTCAGCTTGCCGGCGCCACCCTGGTTGGACATCGACACGCCGGCGCGGCCGCGCAGCAGGTCCGGCAGCGAACGGGCCTGGCTGCGCTCGATCTCGGCGCGGTCGATCACCTCGACCGGAGCAAGTGCGGTGTCGACGTCGATCGCGGTACGGGTGGCGGTGACCACCACGCCATCGAGATCGGTGGCCGATTGCGGAGCGGCTTCGAGCAGGGGCGCGCCGGCGGCGTGGGCCGGCCCCGTCAAGGCGGCAACAGGCAGGACAAGAACGGCCGCAACGGCCAGGGACAGCGAACGGGACTGCATCGATGGTTCTCCAACGCGCACGGAAATCGCCGTGCCGGGCTTGGGGAAGCTGCTTGGAGGGGAGTTGTTGCGAAAACGGTCGGACGGGCACCGGCGTTGTCGCCGCAATGCCCGCCGCATCGCAACCAATAGTGGGTCGAAACCCTGCATCCAGGCCGGTCTCCGGACTCGCGAGTGGTGTCGTTGTCGACACCGGCCGTGGCGCCTTCCCATGCAGCATTCTTGATGAATGCCTGCAAGTCCCAGGAGACTTGCCACACAGTGGCGGTGAGCCGCGGCTGGGCTCGCTTACCGTTGCGGGGGCAGTGCCGGGGTGACCGCGTTGGCGGTGTCACCGGCTTCCCGTTTCAACCCCTTGGCAGGACGCCGCCGGGTCACCTCGAAGCGTGCGCAGTCTAAGCGATCGGCGGTGGCCAGCGCAAAGGGTGGCGGCAACGCGGCGGCTCAGTAGTTGCGCCGATAGGGCGCGTCCGGGTCGGGCCTGGCGGGCACAGTGTCGGCGGTCAACACGGTCGTGGTGACCGGGCCGGCCGGTGGACTGTGCCGGGGCGGCGGCAACTGGCCGGTGGCCGCTTCGGCGGCGGCGACCAACTGGTCGCGGCGTTGTTCGGGAATATCCTGCCAATGGCAATCCAGCAGCGCGCCCTCGAGGGAATAGAGCAGGTTGAGGGTCGGTTTGAAACCCGCGCGCTTGACCCGCATGAATGCCTCGACCGGACCGAGTTCGACCAGCTCGTCGCGGCTGTGCAGGCCGACCTGCCGCAACCAGGCACTGGATTTGGGCCCGATATTGCGCAGCTTCTCCTTCATTCCAGCGACTCCAGGAATATCCGTGCAATGGCTTCCATCCCGACTTGGTCGTCCGCGTCGAAGCGGTTCGTCTGCGGGCTGTCGATATCGAACACGCCGATCAGCTCATCGCCGCGAAACAGCGGGACCACCAGTTCCGATCGCGAGGCCGAGTCGCAGGCCACATGGCCTTCGAATTCATTGACGTCGGCAACGCGTTGGGTCTTGCGAGTGGATGCCGCCGCGCCACACACGCCCCTGTCGAGCGCGATGCGCACGCAGGCCGGCTGGCCCTGGAATGGCCCGACCACCAGTTCGCGACCATCGAAAAAATAAAATCCGACCCAGTTCAGCGCCGGCAGTGCGTGATACACCAGCGCCGACAAATTGGCCGCATTGGCGATCCGGTCGCGCTCGCCAGCGAGCAGGGCGCGGACCTGGGCCGCAAGGTCGGCATATTGTTCCGGCTTGCTGCCGGACAGAGAGGTGGGATTGAACATGGTTCCAGTCTAGCAGCGGTGATGTCGGTGGGCCGGGACTACCATGTGGCCATGGATATCCGTAGTTTCTATGTCACCGGTACCGACACCGGGGTGGGAAAATCCGTCGCCAGCGCGAGTTTGCTGCACGCCTTGCGCGCACGCGGCCGGCGCGCGGTCGGGATGAAACCGGTGGCCAGCGGTTGTGGGTTCATTGACGGTGCCTGGCGCAACGAGGACGCCTTGTTGTTACAGGCCGCCAGTGACCCGCGACCGGCGTATGCCGACATCAATCCGTTTGCACTGCAATCGCCGATTGCGCCCGAACTGGCGTTGCGCGATGAGGGCGTCGAGTTGCAACTGGCACCGTTGCTGGACGCCCATGCGCGGCTGGCGGCGCAGGCCGACACGGTGGTGGTCGAAGGCGTCGGCGGCTGGGCCGCGCCGTTGTCGGCACGGCTGGATCAGCTCGACCTGGTCCGCGCGCTGGACCTGCCGGTCGTGCTGGTCGTGGGTCTGCGGCTGGGTTGCATCAACCATGCGCGGCTGAGCGTGCGGGCGATCCAGGCCGATGGCGTGCCATTGCTGGGCTGGATCGCCAATGAAGTGGATCCGGCGATGGCGCGCATCGACGACAACTTCCAGACGCTGTGCGATCGCCTGCCAATGCCGTGCTGGGGACGATTGCCCCATCGACCCCAGCCTGATCCCGCTGCCCTGGCCGGGCACCTGCAACTGCCCGATACCGTGCTCCCGGCCTGATCGGCGGGCAACAAAAAACCCGGAAGCCTGCGCTTCCGGGTTTCGTGTTCCGGCCGTAGCTGGAGAGAGAGACTTACTTGGACTTGGAAGCCTTGGTCGCACCCTTGGTGAACGACTCGGCCTTCTCGGTCACGGCCTTGGCGACTTTCTCGGCATTGGCCTGGGTGGTCTTGGCGGTGGCTTCGAGCTGCGACTTGGTGATGTCGCTGATCTGCTCATTGGCCTTGGTGGTGCGGCCGATCACTTCCTGGCCAATGGCGACGCCGCGCTCGACGTTCTCGCGGGCGACCTGCACGCCCTTCGGCCAGATCTTCTTGAGGCCGTCGGCGTCGCGCACTTCGGCGGCTTCACCGAGGAACGCAAAGGTGGCATTGGCGCGGTCTTCGATCGCGGCCATCTGCAGGCCGAATACGGCTTCGACATTTTCGATCGCGAGGCGGTTGACCTGGGCCGCGGCATCCGCGAACTGACGCGTGGCGGCGGCGAACTGCTCGTTGAATTGCTGGTACATGGCGGGAGGCTCCTGCTGGCGTCGACAAGAGATTTGTCGATTTGTGCGTTGCAGCATAACTGCCCATATGTTGCGATGCAACATCGATCAATCCGCAAGCTGAATATCGTTCAGCTTTTACCCCCGGTACCGGCAGCCCGACGTGCAGGTCTCGTGCACCACCACTTCACTCAACAATGGCAAGGCGGGTTTGAGCCGATCCCAGATCCATATCGCGATGCGCTCGCTGGTCGGGTTGTCGAGACCCTCGATGTCGTTGAGGTAGTTGTGGTCGAGCTGGTCGTACAGCGGCTGGAAGGCGGCTTTGACGTCGGCAAAGTCGACCACCCAGCCGGTTTCCGCACCAGGCTCGCCTTCCAGGTGGATTTCGACCCGGAAGGAGTGGCCGTGCAGGCGCGCGCACTTGTGTCCTTCGGGAACGTTGGGCAGGTGATGCGCAGCCTCCAGGGTAAAAATCTTGAAGATATCCATGCGTCATTGTATCGCCGCGGTTGGTGCTCGGGCGGTATTGGTGCGGCGGGGACGGACTCAGGTCGCGCGCGGCAGGCAGCCCAGCGCAGACAGCAGGCCATGCATCGCCGGCACCTGCATCAGCCACGGCGAGGCCAGCGTCAACAGGCCCGCCGCCAGTACCAGCAAGCCCGCGCCCAGCCGCCAGCCGCCACGCTGCAGGCGCTGGCCCAACCGCGCCCCGGACCAGGTCAGCGACACCATCAACGGCAGTGTGCCAAGGCCAAACGCGGCCATCGTCAACGCACCGTTGCGAGCATCGGCCTGCAGCCACGCTGCGGCCAGCATGGTGGTGCTCAGGCCGCATGGCATCCAGCCCCACAACATGCCCAGCCCGATCCGTTTTGCGCTGGTGTTGGCGGGCAGCAGCCGCCGTTGCAACGGTCGCAGTTTCGACCACAGCGCGCCGGTGCCCGGCCCGGACAGGAACGCCAGCCGGCCCTTGCGATCCAGCAGCCGCGCCGCGACCACGATCAGGACCAGTCCGACCGCAGCGCGCAACCCCCACGCCAGCCAATCCAGCCGGGCCAGGTCGACGATGCCGTGACCGATGCCGCCCGCAATCGCGCCGGCCGCAGTGTAGCCAAGCACCCGGCCCAGGTTTGGTTCGATCGCATACTTCCAGCTGGCCTTCGGCCCCATCGCCGAGAACCCGGTGGCAATGCCGCCGCACATCGCCGCGCAATGCACGCCGCCCATGAGTCCGGTGAGCAGGGCGGCGCCGAGGGTGAGCCAGTCAATCGGCATGGTCAGTCAGCTTGCCGGCCGTCGCCGGTACGGCGGCCGTCTGCCGGCGCGACAGCATCGATATCGATATCATCAGCGGTGCCAGTGGCCGGAGGTGGCAAGGGTGCGACGCGGTCGTGCTCGTCCTCGCGCAGGATATCCAGTGCCGGGGTATCCAGGTCCTCGAACTGGCCACGCTTGACCGCCCAGATGAACGCCCACAGCGCCACGCCCAGGGCCAACATGCTGACGGGGATCAGGAACAGCAGGATGTTCATGGGTGCAGGTCCGCGGTGGCCAGGGCAGGTGTCGGCGCGTCGCCCGGTGCAGGCGACCGGGTCAGCCGCAACGCGTTGGCGGTGACGATCAGTGATGACACCGCCATCCCCAGCGCGGCGATCCACGGCGTGACCATGCCGGCGGCGGCCAAGGGCAGTGCCAGCAGGTTATAGCCCAATGCCCAGCTGATGTTCTGGCGGATGACCCGACGGGTGCGGCGGGCAATCGCGATTGCCTCGGGCACACGTGTCAGCGAGTGCCCCGTCAGCACCAGGTCGGCGGCGCGCTGGGCGAGTGCCGCGCCTTCTCCGATCGCCAGCGATACATCCGCACCGGCCAGTACCGGTGCGTCGTTGAGCCCGTCGCCGACCATCGCCACCGCGCGGCCACGTTGTTGCAGCTCGCGAACGAAGGCGAGTTTGTCCTCCGGGGACTGCCGCGCATGCGCCTGGTCGATCCCCACCCGTTGTGCGAAACCCCGCACCGGCTCGGCGGCGTCGCCGCTGGACAGGTGCACCGTGAGTCCCTGGTTGCCCAGCAGCGACACGGCGGCGCGCGCATCGGTGCGCTCCGACTCCGCCAGCTGGAACCGTGCCGCCGCACGTTTGCCGTTGCCGAGCCACAGCCGTCCGTCATCCTCGGTGCTGGCGGCAAAGCCGGCCTGGCCCAGCCGCCAGCGTTCGCCATCGACGACGCCTTCGATGCCCTGGCCCGGGACCGCCTGCACGTCGCGGGCATGCGGCGCATCGGCGACCGCGGCAAACGCCAATGCGATCGGATGGCCGCTGTCGCGTTCCAGCGCGGCGGCGATGCGCAGGGCGTGATCACGGTCGATGCCGCCGAAGGTCTCGATGCCCGCCAGCACCGGGCGCCCATCGCTGAGCGTGCCGGTCTTGTCGAACACTATGTCGGTGACCTTGGCGAGTCGATCCAGGGCGTTCTCGCGCACCGCCAGCACGCCGATCCGGGCCAGCGCGCCATGGGCGGCGGTCAGTGCCGTTGGCACCGCGAGCGACAACGCGCACGGGCAGCTGATCACCAGCAGGGCGAGGGTGACTTCGAACGCGCGAGAGGGGTCGTAGGCGCGCCAGCCGAAGTAGACCATCACCGCAGCGACCAGCAGCGCGGCGACGAAATAGTGGGCGATGCGCTCGGCGGCACGTGCGAGTGCCGGCCGTTGCGACTGGGCCTGCTCGACCAGCCGCGCCAGTTGCGACAGGCGGGTGGCGCTGCCGGTCCGGGTCACCCGCAACCGCGCCGGCCGTTCGCGGCAGACGGTGCCCGCGTACACGGTTGCGCCGGCCTGTTTGTCGACCGGGCTGGATTCGCCAGTCAGCAGCGCTTCCTCGAAGCGGGCGTGGCCATCAAGCAATTCGCCATCGGCCGGCACCACTTCGCCGGCCGCCACGCAGGCGACATCATCGACCGCCAGCGCGGCCAGTGGAATCGATTCGCGACTGCCGTCGGCCAACTCGCGGGTCGCGAATGCGGGGCGTGCCCGCGCCAATGCATCGACCTGGGCACTGGCAATCCGGCGCGCACGCTGCTCCAGCATCCGCGCGACCAGCAACAGGAATACGAACATCACCGCCGCGTCGTACCAGACATGCTCGCTGCCGCGGATGGTGCCGACCACGCTGGCGAAGTAGGCCAGCAGGGTGGAGCCGGCGATCAGTGTGTCCATGCCCAGCTGGCGATGGCGCAACTCGCGCCAGGCGCCGGCGATGAACGGCCAGCCGGCGTAGAACACCACCGGGGTGGACACCAGGAAGGTCAGCCAACGGAAGAAGTCGCGGGTCGGCAGCGGCATGCTGCCGTTGGTGTCCAGGTACAGCGAGCCGGCCAGCATCATGGCCTGCATCGAGCCCAGTCCGGCGACGCCAATCCGGATCAAGTCACGGTTGCGTTGTGCCCGCTGGGCACGCTCGCGCGCCTCGCCGCTGGCCAGGTAGGGCCGGTAGCCCAGGGTGACCAGGCGTTGCAACGGTTGCGACAGGTTGGTGAGCCGTGGATCCCAGGCCAACCGGATACGACCGGTGACGGCGTTGGCGCCGGCCTCCAGCACGCCCGGCTCGCGCGCCAGCACGCGGTCGATCAACCACGCGCAAGCCGCGCAGCGCATGCCGTCGGTAAGCAGGGTGATCTCGCGGCCGCCGTCGATGTCGTGGGCATGCTCGGACAGCAGCTCGTCGCGGTCCCACACCGACAGGTCGACCGGTTCGACACCGACCCGGCCGGCGTGTTCGCTGCGCAGCCGGTAGTAGTCGCCCAGGTCGGCTTCGCGGATCCACTGCGCGGCGGCGGCGCAGCCGTCGCAGCAGAACCTGCGCGTTGCCCCGTCCAGATCGACCCGTGCCGGGCTGGCAGGCAAGACTTCGCCACAGTGGTAGCAGCCGTCGGTATCGGCGAGTAACGCTTCGTTGCGAGCCGGCACGGCGCGGGTCAATGCCACCGCCATTGCATGACCTAGGGCGCCTGCAACGACGGGTGCAGGTTCGCGGCCAGTTGGCCCTTGGGCAGCCGGCCCTTCAACCGCCAGCGTGCGTCCTGGGGCTCCAACTGGAGTTTCCAGTCGTGACTGGCATCAATGGTGGTCGGGAGGCGCCAGCCCAGCTCGCCCGGTTGCAGCAGCAGCACCTGGTCGACGGCGGCACGCGTGGGGTGGATCAGGGTCAGCTGCAGCGGTGCGGCACGGTCGAAGTCGCCACTGACCGGCAGTACCTCGATGAATGCCTGCTCGGTATCGATGCGCACGATCGCGCTGAGCTTCTCCTGTTGCGCGATCGCATCCGGTCCCAGGTCGGCGGTCTGGATTTGCGCGGTACGCGATACGGTATCGATGACCTGGTCGCTGTAGCCCTCGCCACTGGCGATGAAAATCATCACCACGCTGGCCACCACGACCACGGTTGGCAAGGCAATCACCAACCAGACGATCGGTTGGCGCCAAGGCGATCGGCTGCCCCCGGTTGGTTCGTCGGTGGCAGGTTTGTTGCGGGGAGGCTTATTCGGTTGGAAATCGGGAGTGCTCATTACTGGGGTCCAAAGAAACTGCTGTCTACGGTTTCGCGGGTGCTGCCGTCGGCCGATTCGATGACGAATCGCAGATCGTGGCGGCCGGTGATGGTGGCCGGCGCGGTAACGGCCAACGGCAGTGATACCACCGCGGCGGCCCCGGCTTTCACGCTCTGCGGGCCGGTGCGCAAGACCATCCCGTCGGTGGCCGCGTCCAGGCTCACACGGTACTCCTGCGGCTGGTTGGTCTTGTTGACCAGTTTGAGCGTGTAGCCATTCTCGATGCCATCGCTGACCTCGCGGTACAAGGCGTTGCGGTCACGCAGCACGTCGGCGATCAAGGGGCTGCGGGCGGCAACGCCCCAGCCCCAGCCGACCACCAGTACCAGCAACAGCGCCGCATACACGAACATCCGCGGGCGCAGGATCCGGGTCGGCTTGCCATCGATGGCGTTCTGGGTGGAGTAGCGGATCAGGCCGCGCGGGTAGCCCATCTTGTCCATGACGTCGTCGCAGGCGTCGATGCACGCACCGCAGGCGATGCAGTCGTATTGCAGGCCGTTGCGGATGTCGATGCCGGTCGGGCAGACCTGCACGCACATGGTGCAGTCGATGCAGTCGCCGGCGGTGTCGATCTCCGGCCGGGTCAGCGGGTGATCCAGGCTGGCGGTAAATGTGGCGTCGTTGGCCAGGCCTGCGTCTTCGCGCGCCTCCACCATGGCGTTTCCGGCCGCGTCGTGGCCACTGGCGCGGAATACCAGTTCATAGGCAAGCGCCTTGTCGAGCAGGCCGCGGCCGCGGGAGATGACGTCGCCCAGGCCGCGCCGGCGTGGGCCACGCGGCTCGCCGCGCATCGGGTCGTAGGCGATGATCAGGGTGTCGCGATCGAACATCGCGCTCTGGAAGCGCGCGTACGGGCACATGTACTTGCAGACCTGTTCGCGCAGGAAGCCAGCGTTGCCCAGCGTCGCTGCCCCGTAGAACAGCACCCAGAAGGTCTCCCAGCCATTCCAGTCGAGCGGCCAGGTGCGTTCAGCCAGACTGACGATCGGGGTGAAGAAGCCGACGAAGGTGAAGCCGGTCCAGAGTGCGAAAACCACCCACAGCACGTGCTTGGATCCCTTGCGCAGGATTTTGTCGCGGTTCCACGGGCCGGCATCGAGCTTCATCCGTTTGGCGCGGTCACCCTCGGTCCAGCGCTCCATCCACAGGAACACCTCGGTCCACACGGTCTGCGGGCACGCATAGCCGCACCACACCCGGCCGGCGAGCGCGGTGACGAAGAACAACACCAGCGCCAGGATGATCAGCAGCATCGCCAGGAAAGTGAAGTCCTGCGGCCAGAAGGTCAGCCCGAAGATGTGGAACTGGCGCGCGGGTAGGTCGAACAGCACGGCCTGGCGGTCGTCCCATTGCAGCCACGGAAAGACGTAATACATTCCCAGCAGCCAGAACACCGAGATCTTGCGCAACCGGTCGAGTCGACCCGATACATCCCGCGGGTACACCTTGCGTTCCTTGACGTAGAGCGACTCTCCGCCATCGAGCAAATCGATGTCAATTTTTCTGCTCACCGCGAAACTTCTACTCCCGGGGTAATGATCTGTTGAAGCGGCTCGGTGGACGCAGCAGCAGCCAGGTGAACAGGCTGGACGACGCCGTCGCCAACCAGAACATCAGGCCGCCGACCGTATAGCCGAGCCCGCGGTTGATCGTCAGGTTCGGGAAGGTCATCTCGCACAGTTCCAACGGGTCGACGAAGGCGAAAAACACCATCGTCGCCACGCAGGCGGCAAAGAAGCTGGGCCAGAGAATGGCGCCGATCCGCTGCACCATCGGACGCGGCGGATGGTCGATTGGGGGCGTCGTCGACAGGTTCACAATGACGCCTCGTCGGTCGCCGGCGCGGCATCGGCGGCGGGCGGGTTGGACAACGACCAGACATAGCTGGCTACCAGACGCGTGCGGGTTTCACCCAGCAAGTCGCGGTGCGCCGGCATGACGCCATGGCGTCCGTTGACGATGGTCTCGCGCAGGCTGGCGTTGCTGTCGCCGTACATCCAGTAGTTGTCGGTCAGGTCCGGGGCGCCCAGCTCGCTATTGCCCTTGCCTTCCACCCCATGGCAGGCGACACAGACGCCGTCGTAGAGCTTCTTGCCTTGCGCGGCGAGGTAGTTGTTCTGCACCGACTGCTCGGGCGTGCCAAGTACGCGCACGTAGGCGATCACGTAGTCGACCGCGTTGTCCCCGCCCATGCCGGTCAATACCTTGCCCCATGGCGGCATCACCCCGTCGCGACCATCCAGCACGGTCTGCAGGACCTGCTCCGGCGCTCCGCCCCAGTGCCAGATGTCGTCACTCAGGTTGGGGTAGCCGATGGCGCCCCGCGCGGACGAACCGTGGCAGGTGGCGCAGGTGTTGGCGAAGATCGAACGGCCGAGCTCACGCGCGACCGGGTCGGCGGCGAGTTGGTCGATCGGCAGACCGTTGTAGGGACGGAAAGTCTCATCAAGCGTCGCATCCCAGACCTTCTTGTCCTGGGCATGCTCGCCCTGCGAGCTCCAGCCGCTGATGCCCTCGTAGTTGCCCAGACCGCCGTACCAGATCAGATAACCGATGCCGAAGGCGATGGAGATGAAAAAGCCCTGGATCCACCAACGTGGCATCGGCTTGTTGTATTCGGTGATGTCCTCGTCCCAGTAATGACTGGTCTCCTCCGGCTTGGGGTCGCCGGGCCGGCGCTTGGACGTCCACCACAGCAACCAGGCCACGCCAAGGATGTTGAGCGCCGTAAGGGCGATGAGGTACCACGACCAGCCAGTGCTCATGGGCGTGGCTCCACTGGGTTTTCGTTTTCGTTTTTGTTGTCGCCGTCAGCGTCGTGCCTGGTATCTGTGGGCGTGTCGTCCAGGGCCAGACGTGCGGTGGCGTCGAATGCCTGCTTGTGTTCCGGTAGCCACGCCCAATAGCAGATGGCCAGGAACAGCAGCATCAGGGCGACGGTGATGATTCCAGAAAGCATGGCTCAGCCTCCCTTCGGGCCGTGGATGCCCAGGCCTTGCAGATAGGCCACCACTGCGTCCAGCTCGTTCTTGCCGGCGACGTCTGCCGCGGCCTGCTCGATCTGCTCATCGGTGTAGGGATCGCCCAGACGCTGCAGGGTCTTCATGCGGCCGGCGATCTCCGCGCCATCCACGGCGGTTTCCTCCAGCCACGGGAACGCCGGCATGTTGGACTCGGGTACCACCGCACGCGGGTCAGTCAGGTGAACGCGATGCCAGTCGTCGGAATAACGCCCGCCGATCCGGGCCAGGTCCGGACCGGTACGCTTGGACCCCCATTGGAACGGGCGGTCGTAAACCGACTCGCCGGCCAGCGAATAGTGGCCGTAGCGTTCGGTCTCGAAGCGCAGTGTACGGATCATCTGCGAGTGGCAGTTGTAGCAACCTTCGCGGACATAGACATCGCGTCCGGCCAGTGCCAGCGCGGGATACGGCTCGACCCCGGGCAGCGGTTCGATCGCTTCGGCCTGATACATCATCGGCACGATCTCGGCCAGGCCGCCCAATGACACCGCAATCGCGGTCAGGATAGCCAGCACGGCGATGTTTTTTTCTATTTTCTCGTGACCAAAACTCATTTCTTCGTCCTCAGCCGCGCGCCGCAGTCGGGTGCGGTGCCAGCACCGGATGGTTTGCCAACGCACGCACGCTCTGATGGGTGCGCCACAGGTTCCAGGCCATCAGGCAGGTGCCGGCCAGGATCATCAGTCCGCCCAGCAGGCGGCCCAGGTAGTACGGGTAGGTCGCGCTGAGCGCTTCCACGAAGCTGTAGGTCAAGGTGCCATCGGCGTTGGTGGCGCGCCACATCAGGCCCTGGGTAATGCCGGCGATCCACATCGAGGCGATGTAGAACACCACGCCCATGGTATGCAGCCAGAAGTGGTAGTCGATCATCTTGGTCGAGTACATCTTTGCCGCCCCGATCAATCTCGGGTACAGGCAGTACACCGAGCCGAACGAGATCATCGCCACCCAGCCCAGGGTGCCGGCGTGGACGTGGCCGATGGTCCAGTCGGTGTAGTGGCTGAGCGAGTTGACGGTCTTGATTGACAGCAACGGGCCTTCGAAGGTCGCGATCATGTAGAAACTGATGGCGACGATCAGGAATTTCAGGATCGGGTCGGTACGCAGTTTGTGCCATACCCCCGACATGGTCAGCAGGCCGTTCATCGCGCCGCCCCAGCTGGGGGCGAGCAGGATCACCGAGAACACCATGCCGACCGACTGTGCCCAGTCGGGCAGGGCGGTGTAATGCAGATGGTGCGGGCCTGCCCACATATAGACCGAAATCAGTGCCCAGAAATGCACGATCGACAGCCGGTAGGAGTAGATCGGCCGCTGCGCCTGCTTGGGCACGAAGTAATACATCATTGCCAGGTAGCCGACAGTCAGCAGGAACGCGACCGCGTTGTGGCCGTACCACCACTGCGCCATCGCATCCACCGCGCCGCTGTAGATGGGGTAGGACTTGGTCAGGCTGGCCGGCAGCACCAGGTTGTTGACCACGTGCAGGAAGCCCACGCCGATGATGTAGGCGCCGTAGAACCAGTTGGCGACATAGATGTGCTTGACCCGGCGCTTGGCGATGGTGCGGAAGAACAGCCAGCCGTAAGCGACCCAGACCAGTGCGATCAGGATGTCCAGCGGCCATTCCAGCTCGGCGTATTCCTTGCTCTGGGTGATGCCCAGCGGCAGGGTGATCACCGCGCCAACCATCGCCGCCTGCCAGCCCCAGAACACGAAGCTGGCCAGCTTGTCGGAGACCAGCCGGACATGGCAGGTGCGCTGGACGACGTACAGGCTGGTGGCGAACAGCACCGAGCCGCCGAAGGCGAAGATCACCCCGTTGGTATGCAGCGGCCGCAACCGTCCGTAACTCAACCAGGGGGTGTCGAAGTTCAGCGCCGGCCAATACAGCTGGGCGGCGATGAACACGCCGACCGCCATGCCGACGATGGCCCAGAACATGGTCGCGACCACGAACTGGTGGACCACCTTGTCGTTGTAGTAACCGCGGGGCGCGGCCAGCGCGGAATCACCGGTGTCAGCCGGCATTGCCACGGCATCGTCATGCACAGACATTCAGGAGACCTTCCATTTTGTAAGCACGTATTTTCCCCGGGATCAGCGTGTGGATAGTTGATCTGGGTCAATTGGGTGAAGCGGGACCACGGTCATGGCCGTGCAGGCGATCACGTGCGATCCGTGTGGATCGATAACGGGAATGCCTGTCGGCGCGTTGGCCATGTGTTTGCCGTCCGGTTCAGACGGGATCGAGCCAGGGGTTGGCACCGCGATTGTAGATGATCACACCGGAGGAAGCCGAGGATGCGGGCGCGTTTCATGGCGTCGGCTCCCGCACGGCTGCCTGCGCAGGTGCCGGTTCTGGCTGCCGCGACCCGCCGAGGCGAATGCGCCGCAGCCAGCGATGGCGCAGCCATACCGCGACGGTCATCACCAGCAGGAACATGGTGTAGGCGCACATGGTGGCGACCACCTGCTTCCACATGCCGCCGTGAATCGCAGTGGCGTCGTTGAAGCCCCAATACATGCCGTACGCGGCCAGGCCGGTGGCGATTACCAGGCTGGTGACATCGAACAGTTTTCGCGCCCGGGTACGCGGCTGCCGGGGGTAGATCCAGAACAGCACCGCGAGGATCGAAAACCACGGCACGAACAGGATCAAGGCAAGGTTGAGTTCGACTAGCGGGTTCATCGGCGGTCGTCCCCCGTCGGGGCTCCAGTCATGGGACATCCAGTTCAACGGGTCAGGATAGGGCGACCGGATCAGTTGGCGTAGACTCAAAAATCGACCAAATGACCGTATCAGATGGCTCCGTTCAGTTCCGCGAGCTTTGCCGGAATTTTGGCCAGGGACATCGGGAGTTGCGATGACGCTGTATCAGGCGCTTGCTGACGACATTGCCGAATCGATCCACCAGGGCCTGCTGAAACCTGGCGACCGGCTGCAGTCGGTGCGCCAGGCCAGTGCGGCGCGCAAGGTCAGTCCAGCGACCGTTTTCCAGGCCTATTACCTGCTCGAAGCCCGTGGCCTGGTGGAGTCGCGGCCGCGTTCGGGCTACTACGTCACTCGCGCCGCCGTCATGCGGCCGCCGGAGGCGGACCTGCTTTCGCAGCCTGATGGCGAGTCGCGCGCGGTGGACGTCAGCGACCTGGTGTTCCAGGTGCTGGAATCCTCGATGTCGCGCGACGTGGTGCCGCTGGGGTCGGCGTTCCCCAGTCCACTGTTGTTTCCGCTGGACCGCATTGGCCGGTTGCTGGCGTCCGCCGCGACCCACCTGGACCCGTGGAGCACGGTCGACGACCTGACCCCGGGCAACGCCGAGCTGCGGCGGCAGATCGCGTTGCGCTACCTGCTGGCCGACATGCACGTGGGCGCCGACGAGATCGTGATCACCAACGGCGCGATGGAAGCGCTGAACCTCTGCATCGGCGCGGTGACCGAACCCGGCGACGCGGTGCTGGTGGAATCACCGTGTTTCTACGCCACTTTGCAGATGCTGCAGCGGATGCGCCTGCGCGCGATCGAGGTGCCGACCCACCCGCGTGAAGGCATCGACCTGGCGGCGATGGAGGTGGCGATCGCCCGCCACTCGCCGAGCGCATGCTGCCTGATGAGCAGCTTCCAGAACCCGCTTGGGGCAAGCATGCCGGAGGATCACAAGCGCGCGCTGGTCGCATTGCTGGCGCGTCACCGGATCCCGCTGGTCGAGGATGACGTCTACGCCGAGTTGTACTTCGACCCGCAGCGACCGCTGCCGGCCAAGGCCTTCGACCGGGAAGGCCTGGTGCTGCATTGCTCCTCGTTCTCCAAGAGCCTGGCGCCGGGTTACCGGATCGGCTGGGCCGCGCCGGGCCGGTTTGCCCGGCGTGTCGCCCGTCGCAAGCTGACCACCACCTTGAACACCAACGTGCCCACCCAGGTCGCGCTGGCTCAGTATCTGCAACGCGGTGGTTTTGATCGCCACCTGCGGCGCCTGCGCAAGACCCTGGCGGAGCAACAGGCGGATTACCTGGAAGCGATAGCGCGACATTTCCCGCGCGGCACGCGGGTGCCACGGCCGGCTGGCGGATATTTCCTGTGGCTGGAATTGCCCCAGGGCGCGGACGCGCTGGCGATCCAGCAACGCGCCGCCGCACTGGGCATCAGCATCGCACCGGGGCCGATGTTTTCCGCCAGCCGCGGCTTCGGCCACTGCCTGCGCCTCAATTGCGGACATCCGCTGGATGCGCGCGTGCGCTCGGCGCTGGCGACGTTGGGGCGACTGGCGCATTAGGCGCGCGCCGGCAAGTGCGCGATTGGCGGTGTCCGGCGCGGTGCTTTGGGATGCGAGCACGGGTTGACGGCGGGTTGACGTAGATGACTTGACGTAGGTCAGGAGCGCCGCTGGCCGTGCATGTTCTGCTGGCCGTCGTGGAGCGGTCGTCCGTTTGCGCCGCCACTGACAACGGGAGCCAGCCAAATGATCGAGTGCAACGATAGGCCGGTAGGGACGGGTCAGGCCGGCGACCTCCACCCGGCGCCCTTGGCATGGGTGCGCCGGGCCATTGACGGCATTGATGACGCGATGCTCGTGTTGCTGGCCGGTCGCGGCCGGCTGGCGTGCCATGCCGCGCGAATCAAGCGGCGCGCCGGCGTGCCCGGACGCGACGCGGGCCGCGAGGCGCGGGTGCATGCGCGTGCGCAGTGGCTGGCGCCGCGGATCGGGCTGCCCGCTGCGACCGCGCAGGCGATGACTTCCGTCGCGATCAATCACGCCTGCCGGCAACAAGGCCTTGCAGCTGATCTGGATCAAGGCCCGCAACCGGGCATTGACCGCATCATCGCCCCTGCCATGCACGACACCTCCGCACACAACACTTCCTCCCCTCGCCATCCGATGCTGCTGCGGTTGATTCCGCCGCCGTCGCGGATGGCTCCGTTGTTGCGCGTGGTGCCGCAGCGCACCCAGCGGTGGCTGCTGGAACGGGCGATGCAGCGCGTGCTGGCGGTGCCGCTGGCCGACGGCACGCTGGATTTCATGCAGGGTCGCCGGCTGGGCATCCAGGTTGTCGATCTGGGACTGCTCTGGGTGATCGAACAGCGCGGTACCCAGCTGGTGGTCACCGACGACGCGCCCGAGGCCAGCGTGCGTGGCACCGCCACCGACCTGCTGCTGCTCGCCAGTCGGCTGGAGGACGCGGACACGCTGTTCTTCCAGCGTCGGCTGGTACTGACCGGCGATACCGAGCTGGGCCTGACCGCGCGAAACCTGCTGGAGCGGCTGCCGTGGGAATCGGTGCCGCTGGGACTGCGCATCGGCCTCAATCGCGGCGCCCGCTTCGCCCGTGCAGCCCGGACCGCGCATGCGGCCGGTCGCGCCGCCTGACCACTTTTCACTTCTGGATGCCATGAACCACGCCGCAGCCCTCGCCAACCCGCGCTGGCGGCCCGAACTCGAAACCGAGTACGCGCCGCTGGTGGAAAAACTGGAACGCCTGATCCCCTGTCTGGAAGTGCCCATCCACCTGCCGTGGGTCGACGCGATCAACACGCTCAAGCGCGAGCGCGGCGCGGTGATCATGGCGCACAGCTACCAGTCGCCGGAGATCTTCCACGGCGTGGCCGACATCACCGGCGACTCGCTGGCGCTGGCCCAGGCGGCGGCCGATTGCGACGGGGACCTGATCGTCATGTGCGGGGTGCACTTCATGGCCGAGAGCGCGAAGATCCTGGCGCCCGACAAGACCGTGCTGCTGCCGGACATGGACGCGGGCTGTTCGCTGGCGTCGTCGATCACCGCCGCTGACGTGCGCGCATTGCGGTTGCGCCATCCCGGCGCGCCGGTGGTCAGTTACGCCAACACCTCCGCGGCGGTCAAAGCCGAGTCCGATGCGATCTGCACCTCGGCCAACGCCGTGCAGGTGGTCGAGTCGATGCGCGCCGACAAGGTGATCTTCCTGCCCGACCAGTACCTGGGGAAATGGGTGGCCGGCCAGACCGACGTCGAGCTGGTGCTCTGGCACGGCACCTGCGAGGTGCACGACCAGTTCACCTCGCAGCAGGTGCGGCACACCCGCGAACAGTTCGACACCCTGGTGGTCGCCCACCCGGAGTGCTCGCCGGAGGTGCTGGCCGAGGCGGATTTCGTCGGCTCCACCAGCGCGATGGGCCAGTGGCTGGAAAAGGTCAAACCGGCACGGGTGGCGATGGTCACCGAATGCTCGATGGCCGACAACCTGCGCGACCGGTTTCCGCAGGTCGAGTTCATCAAGCCCTGCAACCTGTGCCCGCACATGAAGCGGATCACGCTGCAGAACATCCATGCCTGCCTGCGCGATCTCAAGCACGAAATCGTGATCGCGCCCGAGGTGGCCGCCCGCGCCCGCGCCGCGCTGGACCGGATGCTGGTCGTGGGCCGGCGCGAGCGCATCTGATGAGGAAGCGCGCGCCGGTAGTGGTCGTTGGTGCCGGGATCGCCGGCCTGTGCGCCGCGCTGGCCGCCGCACCACGACCGGTGTTGCTGCTGGGTCGCGGCGCACGCGTCGAAGACAGTGCCAGCATGCTGGCCCAGGGCGGTATCGCCGCCGCGCTCGGGGCGGGTGACAGTGTCGAGTCGCACGTCCGGGACACGCTGGCGGCTGGGGCGTCATGCAATGAGACGGCGCAGGTCCGCACGCTCGCCGCCGGCGCGGCCGATGCGGTGGCGTGGCTGGCGACGCTGGGCGTGGCGTTCGACTGCGATGGCGCCGGACTGATGTTGGGGAGGGAAGGCGGGCACACGAGTGCCCGCATCGTGCACGCTGGCGGCGATGCAACCGGCGCCGGTGTGATGGCCGCATTGTCGGCGGCGGCCTCGCGTGCACCACACATCCAGTGGCGTGGGGGCGTGGATGTGGACGCGTTGCGGCTAGGCGCAGGCCGCGTGGGCGGCGTGCGACTGCGGGACGGAGACCACAGCGCGTGGGTGGACACCGACGCCGTGGTGCTGGCGACCGGTGGCATCGGCAGCCTGTTTGCGCGGACCACCAACCCTGCCGGCTCCGATGGCGCGGGATTGGCACTGGCGCTGGCCGCGGGCGCACAGCCGCGCGACCTGGAGTTCATCCAGTTCCATCCCACCGCGCTGGACGTGCGCGCCAAGTCGCTGCCGCTCATCACCGAGGCGCTGCGCGGCGCCGGCGCACGGTTGCTGGATGCATCGGGCCAGCCGTTGATGGATGGCGTGCACCCGCTGGGCGATCTCGCCCCACGCGACGTGGTGGCGCGCCGGGTCTGGCAGGCCCGGCGCGATGGCGGACTGGTCAGGCTGGACGCGCGTCGGCTGGGGATCTGCTGGCAATGCGAGTTCCCGACCGTTCTGGCGGCCTGTATCGCCCACGGTATTGACCCGCGGGTCAGCCCGATCCCGGTTACCCCGGCCGCGCATTTCCACATGGGTGGCCTGGCGGTTGACGATCTCAGCCGGACCAGCCTGCCGGGCCTGCATGCGGTGGGCGAGGTGGCCTGCACCGGCGTCCACGGCGCCAACCGGCTGGCCAGCAATTCGCTGCTGGAGGGCGTGGTGTTCGGCCGCCGCCTCGGCGCGCATCTGGCCTCCGGTCGTGCGGCGGATGCCAGCGCGGTGGGTGCAAGCAGGGGCGTCGTCGCAAAGGCCGTGTCAATCGAGCGCGGGCCGGGTCTGGCTGCCGATGGCCTGCATGGGCTGCGCGCGTTGATGTGGCATGCGGCCGGCCCAGCGCGTTCGGCCGACCGGTTGCGTGAGGCCATTACCCGGATGGAAGCTCTGGAAACAGCCGGTTGGCAGGCGCGGCTGGCCAACGCGATCCTGAGGGCGGCGCTGGATCGACAATCCAGCGTGGGCGCGCATTGGCGCAGTGATTGCGCCGCAACTGCATCCACCAGCCAAGCCGCCTGAGACGGACGGATACCGCCAGAATCTACCCGGAGCAAGGATTCACGCCTACATACGCATTAGTATGGAAGTGTGATGTTGATGCGCGTCAATACAATTTTCGCGCCAAACCTGCAAAATCCAAGGTTTCCCCCGTTGCGTGAACACATGACTCGACCTTCTTCCTTCGACTACGAGCAGTTGCTGGCCTGCGGCCGCGGCGAGATGTTCGGCCCCGGCAACGCGCGCCTGCCTGCTCCGCCGATGCTCATGTTCGATCGCATCACCCAGATCACCACCGACGGCGGCAAGTACGGCAAGGGCTTCGTCCGCGCCGAGATGGATATTCGCCCCGACCTGTGGTTTTTCCCCTGCCATTTCGAGAACGATCCGGTCATGCCCGGCTGCCTCGGTCTGGACGCGATGTGGCAACTGTGCGGTTTCTACCTGCCGTGGCTGGGTGCGCCGGGCCGCGGCCGTGCGCTGGGCGTGGGCCAGGTCAAGTTCAGTGGCCAGGTGCTGCCGGACGCAAAACTGGTGACGTACGAGCTGGATATCCGCCGGGTCATGCGCGGTAAGCTGGAGCTGGTCATCGCCGACGGACGAACGCTGGTCGACGGCCGCGAGATCTATAATGCGTCCGACCTGCGGGTTGGATTGTTTACCTCAACGGAGGGTTTCTGAGCATGGCGCATGCATCCGACCGACGCGTAGTCGTCACCGGGATGGGCGTGGTTTCGTGCCTGGGCAATGACTTGGCCAGCGTTTCCGATTCGCTGCGCGACAGCCGTCCGGGCATCCGTTTCATCCCCGAATATGCCGAGCTGGGGTTGCGCAGCCAGGTGGCTGGCGAGCCGCAGATCGACCTGACCGAACAGATCGACCGCAAACTCAAGCGCTTCATGGGCGATGCCGCCGGTTTTGCCTATGTCGCGATGCGCGATGCGATTGCCCAGGCCGGTCTGAGCGACGAACAGGTACACGACGTGCGCACCGGGCTGATTGCCGGTTCCGGTGGCGGCTCGCCGCAATGGCAGATTGAAACCGGCGATCTGCTGCGCAACCGCGGCGTGCGCAAAGTCGGCCCGTACATGGTGCCGCGCACGATGGGTTCGACCGTGTCGGCGACGTTGTCGACCGCATTCGGCATCCGTGGCCTGAGCTATTCGATTTCCGCCGCCTGCGCGACCTCGGCCCATTGCATCGGCGCCGGCGCCGACCTGATCCGCCATGGCGCGCAGGACGTGATCATTGCCGGCGGCGGTGAGGAGCTGCATTGGGGCATGACCGCCCAGTTCGACGCGATGGGCGCACTGTCGACCAAGCACAACGACACTCCGCTGACCGCATCACGCCCGTACGACATCGGCCGCGACGGCTTCGTCATCGCCGGCGGTGGCGGCATGCTGGTGCTGGAGGAGTACGAGCACGCCAAGGCGCGCGGCGCGAACATCCTCGCTGAGCTGGTCGGTTACGGCGTGACCTCTGACGGCGTCGACATGGTGGCCCCGTCCGGCGAAGGCGCGGTGCGCTGCATGCAGATGGCGCTGGCCGGCTTCGGCGGCCGTGAGGTTGGCACGATCGACTACCTCAACACGCACGGCACCTCGACCCCGCTGGGCGATGTGGTCGAGCTGCAGTCGGTGCGCAATGTCTTTGGCGACAAGGTGCCGCCGTTGTCGTCGACCAAGGCGCTCAGTGGCCACTCACTCGGTGCGGCCAGTGTGCACGAGGCGATCTACTGCCTGTTGATGATGCAGGGCGGCTTCATGGCCGGCTCCGCCAACATCGAGAGCCTGGACCCCAAGGTCGAAGGCTTCCCGATCGTGCGCGAAAGCCGCGCCGCGACGCTGGACACGGTGATGTCCAACAGCTTCGGCTTTGGCGGCACCAATGGCAGCCTGGTGTTCGCGCGGGTGTGAGGAAGAGCCGCTGCGGCGGCTGCGACTGACAGGTGATTCAAGCGCGCCGCCCGGGAGGGCGGCGCGTTTTGCTTTCTGGAGGCCGGGTTTCCTGGCGCTGTGAGAACGGCTTAGCTTTGATGAGGGCGCGGGCTGCGTGCGCCGGCCTGCGGGGGATTGCTCTTCCGCTCGGTCAGCCATTCATGGCTGACTCGCGGCCGCGGCCATCCATGGCCGCTCTACGCAATTCCCCCGCAGCCCGTCGCCCGCGGTTGGGCGCGCGGGTGTTTGGGGAGAAAAGCAGGTTGATGTGACCTGTTGAAACCGCCGCCAAAAGCAGACATCCCCTTTTGATAAAGCCGCCTACTACCCGCTACCCGGCCGCAATCTCCATATGCTCCGGCCGCATTCCCGGCTCCCCATGCCAGAAGCCGTTGCGCGCTCCCCTGCGGGGTGGCGGCGTCATCGATTGCCGGGCGAGGTCGAAATGTTCGACCACCTCGCGGCAGCCTTCGGCTTGCGGGTAGATCCGCAGCAGGTCGACGCCGAGTGCGCGCAGGGAGGGCAGTTCCGGGCCGAGGTCGACGGTTTCCTCGCCCTGGATCTGGATGCCGTTGATGCGCAGGAAGGCGTTGCCCTCGCGGGTGTCCAGTGGCATGCCGTCGGGGTAGTCGATGCAGCGGAAGCCGCACTGGTCCTTGGGCACGTCCAGCGCACGCGCGGTGAAGCAGCGCGCGGAGTACGACAACGGCAACCGGCCCCAGACGGTGACTTCCAGCTCGGGCATCGCGATGCCGTCAGCGAGCAGGGCGTCCTTGAGTTCGCCGATCAACTGCTCGCCCTGCTCGACGCCCGGTACCCAGCGACGCAGGCCGTCCTCCATCAGCATCGCCAGTGCGCGGTGGTTGTAGATGTTGAGCGTCGGCCCGGCGACGAACGGCAGGCCGGCGGTGCGGCACATCTGTACAGCGGACAGGTCGTTGGCCTCGACCCAGAAGCCGCCGTGCTCGACCAGTCGCGACAGCACGCTGAGCTCGGACTCGGCCTCGATCAACGCCAGGCTCGACAGCACGATCTGCTTGCCACTGACGGCCAGCTCCTCGGCCAGCGCAATCCAGTCGCGCGTGCCCAGCTCGCGGCGCTTGCTGCAGACCGTCTCGCCCAGATAGATCACCTCCAGTGGCCAGCCGGCAACCTCGCGATAGAACGCCAGCGTGCGCTCGCGGGGCCAGAAATACTGCAGCGGTGCCAGGCTCAGCTTCATGTGTTTCGCCATCCGGGTTGCCTCAAGAACATGCGTGCTCAGTCCTGCACTAGTGCCAGGCACGGTGATACGGGCCGAGCGTGGTCTGGTGGCCTTCGGCGTGGCCCGACAGCGTGCGTTGCCAGTCCGGCTGCAACGCCCAGGCATCGGGGTTCGCGCGGTACCGGTCCAGTGCCGACCGCCAGGTGCGGGTGACCGAGCCGACGTACGCGACGCCGCGCTGGCGACCCTCGATCTTCAGCGCCACCACACCGCCTTTCGCCAGCCGCGGCAGCAGCTCCAAGGTGTTGAGGCTGGTCGGCTCTTCCAACGCGTGGAAGGTCTCGCCGCCGACATCAAACCGACCCTTGCACACGGTCGGGTATCCGGCCGGCTCCTCGGGCTGGAAGCGGTCGATCAACACGTTGTTGAGCCGCGCGGTACGGCTGCCGTCGTCGAACTCGTCCCAGCGCACGAACTTCGCCGGCGAGCACACGCCGTGCCGGTTGGGCGATGCGCCGGTGACATAACTGGAGAGTTGGCAACGGCCTTCGACCATGATGCACAGGCTGCCGAACGCGAACACCTCGATGGCCACTGGCGAACGCTCGCACAGGCGCTCCACCTGCTGGATCGACAGCACCCTCGGCAACACAGCGCGGGCGATGCCGAAGCGCTCGTAGGCGTAACGCAGCGCCGGTTCGGTGGTGGCCGATCCCTGCACCGACAGGTGCCGCGCCAGGTCGGGGTGGGTGCGCGCGGCGTAATCCAGCACGCCCATTTCGGCGGCGATGATCGCGTCGCAACCGAACTCGGCTGCCTTTTCGACCGCGGCATGCCATTGCCCCAGGCGCACGCTGTCGGGATAGGTGTTGAGGGCGAGGTAGACCTTCGCGCCCTTGGCGTGGGCGTAACGGATGCCGCAGCGCAATTCCTCGTCGGAGAAGTTCAGGCCGGGAAAGGCGCGGGCGTTGGTCTGGTCGCGGAAGCCGGCGTAGACGGCGTTGGCACCGGCATCGACCGCGGCCTGCAGGGCCGGCAGGTTGCCGGCGGGACATACGAGTTGCATGGGCACTCCGCGGTCGTCGAGATCGCCGGGATCGTCGCCCCTTGTGACGGGGGCGTCGTTGATCTGGGTCAGGTGGTGGCCGGGTAGGTCGGTCGCAGTAGTGATCAACCACGAATCCCGGACCACAGCGCGTCGACCCGCTGCTCGATGTCAGGGTCGAGGCGGATCGGCTGGCTCCATTTGCGAGTGGTCTCGCCGGGCCATTTGTTGGTGGCGTCGAAGCCGAGTTTGGAGCCCAGTCCCGGTGCCGGACTGGCGAAGTCGAGGTAGTCGATGGGCGTGTTCTCCACCAGCATCGTGTCGCGCGCCGGGTCGACCCGGGTGGACATCGCCCAGACCACTTGCGACCAGTCGCGCACGTCGATGTCCTCGTCGGTGACGATCACGAACTTGGTGTAGGTGAACTGGCGCAGGTACGACCACACGCCCATCATGATCCGGCGCGCGTGACCCGCGTACTGCTTGCGGATGCTGACCACCGCGATGCGGTACGAGCAGGCTTCGGGCGGCAGGAAGAAGTCGACGATCTCCGGGAACACTTTCTGCAGGATCGGCACGAAGACATCGTTGAGCGCAATCGCCAGCACCGAGGGTTCATCGAACGGTGCGCGGCCCATGTAACTGCCTTGGTAGATCGCATCCCTGCGCAGGTGCAGGCGCTCGATGGTGAGCACCGGGAAGTGGTCGGCGGCGTTGTAGTAGCCGGTGTGGTCGCCGAACGGGCCTTCCAGTGCCGTGTCGCCGGGATGGATGACGCCTTCGATCAGCATCTCCGCGCCGGCCGGAGCGTCCAGTCCGGTGCGCTGGCTGTGCCAGATGCGCGTGCGTTGGCCGCGCAGCAGGCCGGCGAATTCGTATTCCGACAGCGTGTCCGGTACCGGCGCGACTGCGGCCAGCGTGGTCGCCGGGTCCGCGCCAATCGCGACCAGCACCGGAAAGGGCTTGTCGGGATGCGCCGCTTGCCAGTCCGCGTAATCCAGCGCGCCGCCGCGGTGTGGCAGCCAGCGCATGATCACCCGGTCCGGGCCGATCACCTGCATGCGGTAGATCGCCACGTTCTGGCGCGGTTTGCGGGTGCCGCGGGTAATCACCAGGCCCAGGGTGATCAGGCGCGCCGCATCGTCCGGCCAACAGCGCTGGACCGGCAGTCGCGACAGATCGATGTCTTCGCCCTCCAGCGTCTCGTGCTCGAATGCGGCTTCGCGAACGCGCTGCGGGGCGACGTGGGCCAACTGGGCCAGTTCGGGCCAGGTGGACAGCGCCTGTTTCAGGCTCGACGGCCAGCGTGGTTCCTTGATCGCCGCCAGTAGCTGGCCCAGTTCGCGCAGGCTTGCCAGCGGTCGCCCGGCCAGCGCGGCCTCGATCCGGTCGCGGTGCCCGAACAGGTTGCCCAGCAGCGGATGCGCGCTGCCGACGGGGTGTTCCATCAACAGCGCCGGCCCGCCTTCGCGCAGCGCGCGCAGGCACAGCGAGGTGGACTCAAGGTCCGGATCGACAGATGCCGATACCCGGTGCAACTGGCCGGAGCGCTCCAGCCGGGACAGGAACGTACGCAGATCGTGGTCGGCCATGAGGGCACCGCAAGCAGGGGTGGCGACAGCCTCGTCGCTGCGTCAGCGTCGTGCCCTGATGCGGATCAAGTGCCATCGTCTTCGGGCTGGGGTCTGCAACCGCTCCACTGCGTTGTTCAGACCGTCGGGTGCCACTCGCCGGTGGCCAGCGTCGCGCGCAAGGCCGCTTCCGCAGCGCTTGGGTCCAGCCCGCTACGCGACAGCCAGTCCGGGTCGTAGAGGGTCTGGTCGTAACGCTCGCCCGGATCGCACAACAGACTGACGATGCTGCCGCACTCGCCTGCGGCACGCATCCGGGTGGCCAACTGCAGGCAGGCAACCAGGTTGGTACCCGATGAGCCGCCGTAGCGTCGGCCGATGTGTTCTTCCAGCAGGCTCATTGCGGCGATCGAGGCGACGTCGGGCACTTCGACCACGTCGTCGACGACTTCGAACAGAAAGCCCGGCTCCACCCGCGGTCGGCCGATGCCTTCGATGACGGTCGGCTGGCTGCCAACGACCGTGCGGTCGCGCGCATGCCAGCCGTGTACGAATGCACTTCCGGTTGGCTCGGCCACGCACAGACGGGTTGGCAGGGCGCGGTAGCGCAGGTAGCGGCCGATCGTCGCCGAGGTGCCGCCGGTGCCGACGCCGCAGACGATCCATGCCGGCTCGGGATGCGGCTCCCGGGCCAGCTGGCCGATGATCGACTCGGCGATGTTGTTGTTGCCGCGCCAGTCCGTCGCACGTTCGGCGAGTCCGAACTGGTCGAGATGGCAGGCACCGTTGGCAGCATGCCAGGCGGCGCGCTCGTAGACCTGCGAAGGGTCGTCGACCAGGTCGCAATGGCCACCCAGCACCTGCACATCGGCGATCTTGCGCGGCGCGGTGGCCGCCGGCATCACCGCGGTGAACGGCAAGCCGAGCAATCGCGCGAACCACGCCTCGGAGATGGCGGTGCTGCCCGAGGACGCATCCACCACCGGCTGGCCCGGATGCAGCCGCCCGTTGCACAGGGCATACAGGTACAGCGAACGTGCGAGGCGGTGCTTCAGGCTGCCGGTCGGGTGTGCCGCCTCGTCCTTGAAGTAGAACTCGATGCCCGGAAAGCCCGGGAACTCCAGCCGTAACAGGTGGGTATCGGCCGAACGAGCAGCTTCCTGCCGCAACCGCGACAGGGCCTGGCCGGTCCATGAGCGCTGTGCGTCGGTGTCGTAGTGGCGCCCGGGCGGCTCGTCGCTGGAGCCGAACGCCGGGCCGGGGTGGAAGGAGTCCGGACTCATGGTGACGCCTCCGCCAGCAACGCACCGATGCGCCGGCCCAGGTGGGCCAGGTACAGGTCGATGTAACTGATGCCGTTCTCGTGGTCGATCAGGTACGGGTTCATCAACGTGTGGCGCAGGATCACCAGGCGGTCGTCATCGGCGTCATTGGCGCCGTCGCCCAGCGTGTCCGGGTCGATGCGCAGTGCCGACAGGATGCGGTGCATCTCCGCCGTGCCCACCGCCTCGGGCTGCAGGGTGGTCATCGAGCCGAAGAACTGCTTGAGCTGCAGCGGCTGGCTGGAATCGGCGCGCAATTCGTCATGGATCCGACGTACGAAGGCATTGGCGCGGGCGATGTCGCGGTTGCCGGCGGGGTTGATCGCCACGCAGACCAGGTTGCTGTCGGGCGCGAACGGCACCAGCACGTGGGCGATGCCTTCCAGCTCGGTAGCCAGATGGTGCGTGCGGGCATGGAATGCCTCGGCGGCCAGCACGGTCTGGCGCGGCAACCGGCCGAAGTTGGCGTGGTCCAGCGGCAACACTTTGTGGGTGACGTAAACCGCAGCGGCCGCGGCACCGGATTTGGAGCCCTCCGGCACGAACTGGCCCAGCCGGCGGTAGCGGCTCAGGTAATCGGTGGCGCGGGTGTCGTGGAACACGTAGTCGGCAGCTTCGGCCAGTAACGCCGTCGCGCGGTGGTCGCGGCAGATAAAGGCGCCCGCGCCATAGGGCAGGTAGCCCAGCTTGTGGGGATCCACGGTGACCGAGTCGGTCTGTCCGAGCGCGGCGAACGCGGCGTGTACTTCCGGCAGCGGAAATTGCCTGAAGCCAGTGCGCACCTCGGCCAGGCTGCGCAGACTGCCGTCCGGATTGCGAAACAGGGTCGCCAGATAGCCACCCCAGGCGGCATCGACATGCACGCTGAAGCCCAGTCCTCGCGCCTGTGCGCGATCGCGCGCGGCAACCACGGCATCCACTGGATCGACCGTGCCGTACTCGGTGGTGCCAAGTACGGCGACTGTCATCAACACCGGCTGGCGCTCGCGTTCGCAGCGTTGCAATGCGTCTTCCAGCGCGTCCGCGTCCAACCGCATGCCGCGCTCGGGCAACAGTTGTAGTTGGTCGCGACCCAGGCCGAGCAGCTTCAGCCCCTTGCTCCACGAGTAATGCGCGGTGACCGGGGCGAGCACCACCGGCACGCGTAAATCGCGGTGACGGGCGAAGAATTCGACCAGACCCAGGTGCTCCAGTCGCTGCGTCTGCACCGCGTCGCGCCAGTGACGACGCTCGCGTGACGGCTGTGCGGCCAGCCACGCCTGCCATTGTTCGAGCAGCTCGATACCCGCCGCCGGGCCGAGGTTGAAGGCGGCCCAGTCGGTGGCCGGCAGTGACAGATCCGGCACGCCGGCGGCACGCAACGCGACCGGAAACGCCTTCAGCGCCAACGCCAGTCGCAGCGCCTGGTAGTTGGCGACGGTGCCGCCGGAGGTCAGGTGCCCGAACGCGCAGTCCGGGCGCGTGGTGTCGTCCGGATAGCCCAGCATCCGCGCCAGTTGCAGGCCGACCTGGACCTCCAGGTCGATGGTGACCGGGGCGGCATCCTCGCTGACATTGTTGGGGTTGTAGGGCAGGGTCAGCATCTGCGCAGCCAGTCCCGGCAGCAGCAGGTCGGAGGCCATGTGGCCGATATAGCGTGGACTGTGGAACGGCACCGAGCGCTTCAACGATGCCGACAACTGGTGCAGCTCGCGTCGCAGCCGTGCCTCGAAGGCCTGATAGTCCGGATGTTGGGCCGCGTGGGTCGGGATCGCCGGTGGATCCTCGGGGTGGAAGTTGCGCCGCCAGTACACATGGTCGCGCAGGAACTCGACCATGAGTTTTTCCAGCAAGGCGTCGTTCTCGCCATACGGGCCGAGGAACAGCGCATCCAGCAGTGGCCGGTCCGGGTCGGTGCCGGCGGGGACTGCTGCGACCGACCTGTCCGCAGGCAGGTCGCCAACGGGCAGAGCTGTCGCGACGGGAATACCGTCGTCACCTCTGCCGCTGATTGCCAGGAGGTCAGCCGATAATTCCATACAGGAATCCCCAGGGGCTATGCGCGCGGGCAATCGAATACACCATCGCGAAGGTCAGCAGCGCGGCTACGTAGAACCCGGCCTTGGCCATCCGCGTGCGTCCGCGTTTGATCGCCATGACGCCCAACACGATGTAGACCACCAACAGCAGCAACTTCGCTGTCAGCCAGCCATTGGCGAACAGCGCGCCGGGCAGGATCGTCAACAACATCAGCGCCGCGGTCAGCAGCGCGGTATCCACGGTATAGCTGGTCCAGCGCACGACCAGCCAGTGCGGCCAGCGCATCCCGGCCAGTACGCCAGCGCCGCGCAGCGCAAAGATCGCGCCACTGATCAGCGCCATGGCGACGTGGATGCTCTTGATTTGCGGGTAGAACTCGATCACGGGGAATCCTCGACGGTCGTGGTGACGGTGGCTGCTGGCCGTCAACCCGGCCTGCCATCTGCGCGGGGACTCAGGTAGATGCGTCCGATCCGCGCCACCCAGGGCACGAAAGCGACCAGCCAGCCCAGCCCGGCCACAGCCTGCCATGCGCCGGCATCGGGCAACACCTCGGCGCCGACCCGCATGACAGTCACGACCTGGATGGCGATGAATGCGAACCATGCCACGCCCGACATTTCCAGCGCGCGGCCGGCATGGCCCTGGGTGACCCGGGTCACCATCGCAATGAGGACACTGCCGAAGAAGCCGACGAACAGCGCGTGCGCCGGACCGCGCCCAAGCCAGTAGACGTCGGTCATCGCGTGGATGATGCTCTGCGCCGAATACAGTGCGAAGGCGATTGGCAGCCACGCCAGGCCAATGAACAGCACCGACAGCAGGCCCGGTTGCTTGCCACGCGGCCACCAGCGCCACAGCATCATGGTGGTCAAGGCCAGCAGGGGCAGGTCGACCAGCCATAACCAGCTGTAGGCGTGCAGCAGGTCCAGCGCCAGATGACCCAGCACCAGCGGCCAGAACACTCCCAGCAGCCACATCGGTCGCCACGGCTGGTAGCCCGGCACGACGCGGCTGGCAAAGAACGGGAACATCCGGTGGGCAACGGTCAGGTACACCGGCAGCAGCAATCCGAAACTGCCGATCTTGATGCTGGCGAACAGCCATGCCGATGATGCGCCAAGCAGGAATGCGCCCCACGCCAGTACGCCGATAAAGCCCAGTAGCAAAGCCGCGAAGCATGACCGTGCATGCCAGGTGACCCCCTTTTCCCGCCACAACAGCAGCCCCAGGGTCAGCAGGCCAACCAGCCAGCCAGCTGCGGTCATCCACATGCCGATGACGACGCCGGCCTCCCAGCCCAGTGCGCCCAGCAGCGTCGCGATCTGGCCACCGAAGAGACCCAGGCCTACCGGGATATATCGCCAGCGATCAATCTCCGGCAGGCCGAGCCATTTTGGGAAGGTGGTCAGCAGGAAGCCGAAGAAAAAGCTCGGCAGCACCTGGTATTGCATGACGAAGGCATGGACCCAGCCGGCATACGGCTGCGACTGCGGCATCGTCCAGGCCGGCCAGCGCGCCGCCAGCAGCCATGCGGCCCACCACGCCATTGCGATCAGCACGTTGGTCGCACCAATGAAGAACATCAGCCGGTGCGGGGCGGTGCCCAGCAGGCGGGGCGAAAGGCGATGCGCTCGGGTGTTCATGGGCGGAGTCTGGCGCGTCGGCGACGGCGGGGCATTGATCCAGGTCAGCCCGCGGCTGGGGAGCACCGAGTTGTGCGCCGCTGGTGCATCGATCGAGCAGCCAGTAGCTGCGTACGAGTTGGACTTACTGCGGCGACCGTGCGCCAGATGCCTGGTATCGCTGTCGCGACGTCGCAGGGCGACCATTACGAAGCAATTGGAGTGCCATGACTCTTCTTGTTGACGCCCATATGTGAGCAGGTAGCCACCTTTCGTGATGTTCTGGCAGGTCGACATTCTCCAAAGCGGTTGACTGTAGGCCATCCACGCGATGAGGGACGGGGCCAACGTGGCATGCGTTGCATCTTATGAGTGGCGTGGGCCGCGCGCCAACGGCGCATGGACGTAGCGCTTGGCCCATGGTTAAATCACGCGTTCGACGGCTCAAGGATCCTGCTGGGGAGTGGGGGTGGGCCGTTCGGGGGCGACATGAAAAAGAAATTTTTGCGCGAGCCGATGGCTCGGGCGGTGATGCTGAGCCTTGCGCTGACGATGGCCGGGTGTGGCGGTGGCGGTGGGGGTGTGCGCAGCGATCCGCCGCCCGCGGGACAGCTTCCCACGCCACCCGACGTGCTGCCGCCTACGTCCCCCGTTGAGCCGCCGGTGACGCCTACGCCCCCCGTTGAGCCGCCGGTGCCGCCTGCCCCCGCTCCGTTGTTGCCGGCGGGCGAACTGGTGATGCCCACGCGGTTACAGGAGCCTCCGATGAATGGTGCCGCCCATCTGCAGGTCATCAATGCCGTCTCCGCGCATCTGAACGGCAATCGCGGCAACGGGCAGTTCATCGCCCTGTACGACTCGGGCGCACGGGGCGGCCACCCGGCCCTCGACCAGCACCTGTGGTGGGGGAACGGTTCTGACCTGGTCGACTGGTCCACCAATGACTACAAACAGGACGATGCCAACGGCCACGGCACATCAACCGCCCTGGTCGCCATCGGCAGCCCACAGGGTGACTGGGCTGGCGGTGCCGCGCCCGACGCGAACCTGCACGTGATGCGGATCATCCCCGATCGTCCCACCGACGGAAATCCGTTCGGCCAGCCCACCGTGGAAGACGGAATCAGCGCGCTCGAACGCGGGCTAGCCAGCAAGAGTGCATTCACCCGCGCAGCGGGCTTCACTTGGGACGGCAATTTCCGATGGCAGGCCCCGGCCATCACGCAGCGCCTGTTCGATGCGTTCGAGGCCTACGTCGACTGGTCGGCCGATTCGCCGTCGTACGACGGTCTGGTGGTGTTCGCCGCAGGTGATGGTGGCAACGCTGATCCGACTCAGATGGCGAGCCTGCCGAGCCTACCCGGTGCGCCGGCATCGCTTTCGGAGCACTGGATCACCGTCGCCGCTGTGGAAACGGCGCGTCCCGATCGTCTGGCTGCATACTCCAACGGCTGCGGCGTGGCGATGGACTACTGCGTGGTGGCACCGGGCGACGTGACGCTGGTCGGCAACGCCGATACGGCAGGCAACCCCAGCTACTGGTCAATGACCAGTACACAGGCAGCGTCACCGCTGGTGCTCGGTGCGGCGGCGATGGTGTGGCAGGCGTTCCCGCTGATCAGCGGCGAACAGGTCCGCGATATCTTGTTGGGCACGGCGACTGATCTGGGCGTGCCGGGGCCGGATCCGATATTCGGCCAGGGACTGATCAACGTCGAGAAAGCGCTGCGCGGTCCCGGCCGGCTCGACTGGGGCGACATGGATGTGTGGCTGCCCTATGGCGAACAGATGACCTGGTGGAACGACATCTCTGGCGGCGGCGGCATCAGCACCTCGGGCGACGGCTGGCTCAGCCTGAGCGGCAACAACACGTTCACCGGTCCGTTGCACTTGACCAACGGTTCCGTGGTGACCATCAACGGCCGCATGGGCGCGGACGTGACCATCGACGCGGGCACGCAATTGTATGCCTGGGACGTGACAGTCGAAGGCGATGTGGAAAACCACGGCAATCTGTCAATCAACACCAACAACAACCCCAAACAGCCAACGACATTCAAGGGCAACGTTGTTAGCGATGGCGTGCTCTACAACGGGCCGATGCCGAGCACGACGCTGGAAGGCAACCTAGAACTGCGCGTGCCAGGCCGGTACTCGATCTACCTGGGCAATGCGCCGCTGCACGTGAAAGGCCGGGCTAACATCGACGGCGAGCTGTACGTCGCGGCCACGGCACCGGGCTATGTGGCGCGAAGCAACACTGAGGTACTGGTCGCCGACGGCGGCGTGCACGGCGTGTTCTCCAGCCTCCATGCGCCCATGAGCTTGATGCTGCAAGCGACCATCGGTTACGACGCCAACCGGGTCTGGCTCGATGTCACGCAGGTACAGGCGACGGCGCTGAGCGGCATGAACTTCACGCCCGCCAGCTTCAGTGCCGCGCAGCGCGTGGACAATGCGCTCGACACGCTCAACGGAATGGCCGCCATACCGGCAGGAGCGGCGGGTTACCATCCGGTCGACACGTTTGCCGATGCGGCCGGCGTGCTCCAGCGCATCGACAGCCGGCAGGTGTTGCAGGACTCGCTGGACAGTCTGTCCGGCGAACTCCATGGGGCCGACATGACCTTTGCGATGATGGCCATCGACGGCAACCGTCGCAAACTGGAGTCGCGCGTGGATGAACTGGCCAACGGCCGTGCCGGCGTCTGGTCAGACACGCAGCAATCGCATCGCCAGTTCGGACGTTTCAGCATGCAGTCCCAAGGGTGGGCGATGGGCGTGGATGTCCAGCGCGACGATCGCTTCACCATCGGTGCGGCGTTGTCGCAGAGCGACGGTACCGGGTACCACGCGCAGCGCCGCGACCGCGAGCAGAACCGCCAGACCGAGGGTCAACTCTATGCCACCCGGGGCCTGGGCCGAGGCTACCTGCTCGGTGCTGCGTCGTTCGGGCAGATGCAGCGCTGGACACAGCGCGACGTGCTGATCGGTACGAACGCATTCCGGCTCGATTCCGACCACACCCAACATTACTTCACGGCCGGCGTACAGGCGGGTCTGACCTTTTCCTGGAACACGGGCCGGGCAACGCCGTACGCCGGCGTGCAGAGCGTGCAACTGGATCGCGACGGCTTCGAAGAGTCGGGTGCCGCGGGTTTCGGCCTGAGCACGGCCGACTCGACGTTGCGCGCCAGTCAGGCACTGCTTGGCGCGCGCTTCGATCAGGACGTCAACTTCGGCTGGAGTGCGTGGACACTGCGTGCGCGGATAGAATGGCAGCACCTGCTGTCGCAGGTGGGCGAGGATATCCAAGCGCGATTTTCCGCAGTGGATGCGTGGGCACCGATCGGCGGCGAGGGACTGGGCCGCGACGTGGGTGTGTTCGGATTGGGCTTCGACGCGCGGTTCGGTCGTCGTGGCAGACTCGGCTTGAACCTGGATGCGCGTCGCGAACACGGCGAGACGTTGACCGGCGCAATGGCGACCTGGTCGGTGACCTACTGAGACGGAGCTGCCTCTCCCCTCAGTTGGGAGAAGAACCAAAAAAAGGGCGACCGAAGTCGCCCCTTGGTGTTACCCGTTGCCGCTATGGATCAGCTGCTGCGCTCCGCCTCCAACACTGCCGGAGCGGGCTTGTTGACCGGACGCGGGCCCAGCCACAGCGAGACCACGAACAGTGCGATCAGGAATGCACCGATCGCGAACACCGTGTCACCCGGCACCCGCAGCCATACCAGCAGGTCGATGATCGGGCGGTTCATGAACTCCGCCGAGCGTGCATACCAGTAGCCGTGTTCCAGATTGGCTTCCAGTTGCAGCACGCCCATCGGCAGCAGGGTCAGGAGGGTCATCAGGGCCAGTCCGATATTCAGCGACCAGAAGCCGCTGCGGATCAGTCCTTCCATCCACACCCGCTCGGGCCTCAGTCCGCGCAGGCAGTACAGCATCAAGCCGATACCCAGCATGCCGTACACGCCAAACAACGCGGTGTGGCCGTGGGCGGCGGTGATGTTGGTGCCCTGCATGTAGAACAGCGCCAGCGGGGTGTTGATCAGGAAGCCCAGCAGTCCGGCACCGATCAGGTTCCAGAAGCTGACCGCGAGGAAGAACATGATCGGCCACTTGTAGCGTTGCATCCATGGCGTGGCGCGGCTGTTCCTCCAGGTCTCGTGGGCCTCCAGTCCGATCAACGCCAGCGGCACCACCTCCAGCGCCGAGATGCTGGCGCCCAGTGCGATGACGCCGGTAGTGACGCCGGCGAAGTACAGATGGTGGAACATGCCCAGCACGCCGCCGGACATGAACACGATGGTGGCGAACAGCACGTTGATCGTCGCCGACTTGCCGCGCACCAGCCCCAGCTTGACGAAGATGAAGCTGATCACCGCGACCGCGAACACCTCGAAGAACCCTTCCACCCACAGGTGGACGATCCAGAAACGCCAGTAGGTGACGATCGAGATATGGGTGTCCTCGCGCCACATCAGGCCGGCGGCGTACAACAGGCCGATTGCCACCGTGGACAGGAACAGCAAGCCGGCAATCGAGGACGTCTGGTCCTTGCGACGCATCGCCGGCCACAGCGCGCGGCCCAGCAGGACCACCCACAACATCAGCCCGATGAACAGGTAGATCTGCCAGAAGCGGCCGATATCGGTGTATTCCCAGCCCTGGTGGCCGAACCAGAAGTTGTTGGCGAGCCCCAACTTCTGCATCACCGCGAACCACTGGCCGGCAAAGGCGCCCACCACGATGATGATCAGGCTGATGAACAGGAAGTTCACCCCGAATTTCTGGTACTTGGGCTCATGCCCCGAGATCGCCGGGCCGAGGTACAGGCCGGTGGCCAGCCACGCGGTTGCGATCCACAGGATGGCCAGTTGCGTGTGCCAGCTGCGGGTCACCGCGTAAGGCAGGTAGTTCGCCAGTTCGAAGCCGTAGGCCTGCTGGCCTTCAATCTGGTAATGCGCGGTGGTCGCGCCCATCAGGATCTGGAACAGGAACAACGCCATCACCAGCCAGAAGTACTTGGCCGTGGCCCGCATTGATGGGGTGACCACGATCTTGGCGACCGGATCCTCGACGGGCGGCACCAGTGGCTTTTCCTTGCCGTGATAAGCCGCGTAATGCCAGGCCAACAACGCGATGCCGGCAATCATGAACAGGATCGAGAACATCGACCACATGAAGCTGCTGGAGGTCGGCTTGTTGCCCACCAGCGGCTCGTGCGGGAAGTTGTTGGTGTACGACTTCACGTCGTCGGGGCGGTTGGTCACCGTCGCCCACGACGCCCAGAAGAAGAACCCGGTCATCAGGCGCCGGTGCTCCTCATCGGGCACCGGGTTCTCGCGCAGCGCGTAGGCTTCGCGCAGATGCGCGGTTGCCGGATCTGCGGAAAACACGCTGATGTAGTGCGCCGCGACCTGCGAGATTGCCTGCGCACGCTCGTCGGAGATGACGATGGTGCCGGTCTCGGGATCGTAGGTATTGCGACGGATCTCCGGTTTGATCTCCGCCTGCAGCTTGGCTTGGGTGCTGTCGTCGAGCTCCTCGTAGGGTTTTCCGAACTCGGACTGTGCGCGCAAATCCAGCCAGGCCACGACCTCCAGGTGCAGCCATTCGGCCGACCAGTCCGGAGCAATCAACGCGCCGTGGCCCCAGATCGAACCGTTCTGCTGCCCACCTATGCTTTGCCACACGTGACGGCCGGTCAAGATCCCGTCGCGGGTGTAAACCACCTCGCCACTTTCGGTCACGACCTGTTCCGGCATCGGCGGTGCCGTCTGGTACAGGTCCTTGCCGATCCACAACATGATGCCGAAGCTGACGACCAACAGGGCCCCCAGGCCCCACCAGAGTCGCCTGGTGATTAGCACGCTTTTTGGTTCCATAGCACTCGTTCTCCGGACAGATGCCGCATCTTCGCCGGTTGCCGGCGCGGGCACGTTGATTTGAGTCAAGCTTGGAGCGCCATTCCCTTCGGCGTGTCTTGCTTATACCAGTCCGGCGGCAGTTTGTTGCTGCGTCGCCGGACATCACCGGCGGCAAAGGCAACGCAGCTCAGCGATGCAGTATGGGATCGGCCAGCGCTTCGAGCCGGTCGCGATCAAGCAATTCCAGTTCGCGTCGATCAACCAGCAACAGGCCATCCTTCTGGAACCGACGCAACACCCGGCTCACCGTTTCCGGCGCCAGGCGCAGGTAGTTGGCGATATCGGTACGCGCCATCGTCAACTGGAACCGGTTGGCCGAGAAGCCACGCGCGGCCAGTCGTCGCGACAGCCCGATCAGGAACGCGGCCATGCGCTGGTCGGCCGTCCAGTCGCCGGCCAGCATCGCTGCACGGCCGATGTCGCGGCTGAGCAGCCGGAACAGGTGGTGTTGCAGGCCGGGCAGCTTGGTTGCCAATACCGCGATCTTGGGGAACGAGAACCGGCACAGCATCGCCGTGTCCAGTGCGACCGCATTGCACGGATAGGTCTCGCCATCGATCGCGTCCAGGCCGATCACCTCGCCGGGCAAGTAGAAGCCCAGCACGTGTTCGCGCCCGTCGCGGTCGATCATGTAGGTCTTGACCGTGCCCGCCCGCACCGCCGCGATGGCCTCGAACGGGTCGCCCTCGCGGAAGATGTGGTCCCCGGCGTGGTACGGGCCGACATGCTCGACCAGTACGTGCAGGTCTTCTAGCGAGCGCTTGTCCATGCCCTCGGAAAGGCACGCCTGGGAGAATGCGCAGGTCGAGCAGAATGTCAGCTCGTCGCCGTCATCGGCCAGCGTGCTCGCATCCTGCCGCGGAAATGCGATCGGGCTCACCCGCGCCTCCATGCTGCGCTCAGATGGCGCGGGAGAAGCGGGGCGAGGCGGTGGGCTGGGTCAGGTAATGGTCGAAGCACATGGCTATGTTACGCAGCAAAAGCCGGCCGCGCGACGTTGCGACGATGCGTCGTGGCTCGATCCGCACCAAGCCATCGTCGATCAGTGGCTGCAGCTGTTCAAATGCGTCGGCGAAGTATTCGTGGAAGTCGATCAAATACCGCCGCTCCAGCGCGTCGATCGGGATCTCGCCCTGGCACATCAGGCGCTGGATCACGTCGGCACGCAATTGGTCGTCCTCGCTCAGGCGCATGCCGCGGAACACCGGCAGCCGGCCTTCGTCGAGCGCGACCTGCCAGCTCGGCAGGTCGCGCGGGTTCTGGCTGAAGCTGTCGCCGACATGGCTGATGGCACTGACGCCCAGGCCGACCAGGTCGGTGTCGGAATGGGTGGTGTAACCCATGAAGTTGCGATGCAGGCCGCCGCGATCCTGCGCCGTGGCGAGATCGTCGTCGGGCAGGGCGAAATGGTCCATGCCGACATAGCAGTAGCCGGCGTCGGTGAGTTTCTCGATCGCCAACTGCAGCAGCCCCAGCTTGACGTCGGCCGAGGGCAGGTCGGCTTCGTTGATCTGTCCCTGGGCCTTGAACAGGTCGGGCAGGTGCGCGTAGCTGTATACCGCCAGCCGGTCCGGCCGCGCTTGGATCACCGTGTCCAGCGTGCGTGAGAAACCGGAGAGACTCTGCTTGGGCAGTCCGTAGATCAGGTCGACATTGACCGAGCGCATCCCGTGCTTTCGGCAGGCCTCGATGATCGCCACCGTCTCGGCGACCGACTGGATGCGGTTGACCGCCTCCTGCACCGTGGGGTCGAAGTCCTGCACGCCCAAGCTGGCGCGGTTGAAGCCGATCGCGGCCAGTTCGCCGACATCCGCCGGCGAGATGAAGCGTGGGTCCAGCTCGATCGACAGGTCGCGCTTGGGCGAGTCGGAGAAATGGAAATGGCTGCGCAGCGAGTCCACCACCTCGCCCAGTTGCGTCGGCGACAGGAAGTTCGGGGTGCCGCCACCGAAGTGCAACTGGATCACCTCGCGGTCGCGGTCGAACAGCGCCGCGGTCATCGCGATTTCGCGGTAGAGGCGTACCAGGTAGGTTTCGCCGCGAGCCAGGTCGCGGGTGATGATCCGGTTGCAGCCGCAGTAGAAGCACGGGCTCATGCAGAACGGCACGTGCACGTACAGCGACAGCCGGCGCGGGATCGGGTCGCCATTGCTGGCCATCACCGCCTCGCGCAGCGCCTCCTCACCGAAGGTGGAGGAGAACTGCGGCGCGGTCGGGTACGAGGTGTACCGCGGCCCGGGCCGGTCGTAGCGCTGCAGGAGCGCCGCATCGAAGAGCAGGGGGCTGGACATGCGGGTCAGGCTATCCAGCGGCCTCGCCGCGCGCCTTGATCGGCGTCAAATGACTGCGGGAAAGAGCGTCTTCGGCTTGCGGATGCGGGTTTGGTCAGACCAACTCGGCAGTGGGGTATAGCTCACGATCCTCGCGCCCGCAGGGAATCGGGCTGGCCGCGGATCTTTTCACCCCGGCGTCGGCTGGTGCATGGGTCTATCGCTTGCGTCGGACGATCGTAGCTTTAGGGACGGCGTACGCGCTTTGAAGCTTCCATAGGTGGCGTTTCAGATACACCAGCCTGACTGACGAGGGCATTGTCTGACGAGTTAGGTTAATATCCGGCCCAAATCGGGAAGCAATCACCACGAATCGTGGTGCTAAATGGAAGTTCGCGCCTGTCGGGCGGTTCGACAAACCCTGGAAAGCCTCTTTCGGCGGGCCAATTGGCCCGCCGAAATAACGTTGCGCGAGCGCAGCAAACGAAAATGATGGAACAGGGTGAAGCGTGATGGCTCGGAAGTCTCTTTGTGGCGGTGGATTTTTTGCCAGTTGTCGCGCGGCAGCGTGGAAGTTACTCCAAGTGAGCAGGCCTGCTTTACGGCGGAGCGCCCCGTCGACCGCACGCCGCAGCTGGACGCTCGCCTGGGTTGGGACGCTGTTGTGGCTGGGGTTGGCGGCCCCGGCGACCGCAGCCAACGAATGCCGTATGGCCGATCCCAACTCGAATGGTGAGCATGTCAGCGAAATTTGCTGGCTGCAGTTGGACGGTGTCACGTTGGGTGCCAATGGCTCGACACCGCTGACATTCGATCTCCCGGATGGCTCGACCATGCAGGTCACGGTCGTTGTTGCCAACCTGAGCGGGAACGGCTTGGCTGCCGTCCAGGCCCCGAGTTGGACCGGTTCGCAATTCAGCGGAAACACCGATTTTTACACCATCTATACGCCCAATAGGGCGGTTTTGCAGGGCAATGGAAATAACAATACGAGCGTGACGCTGCAGGATATCCGGCTGTTCAATCCGGTGGGCGTCGAGGAGACCAATGCGTTCGAGCTGATCCTCGCTGACGGCGAGAGCACCAACACCGGAGAGTCGCTGGATTTTGGCGTCGTCGCGGGCGGAACCCCCCTGCAACTTCTCGAATGGTTGGGAGCTAGTCCCAGCAACCACTTGACCATCAATACGGTGCCTACTGGGTGTGGCGGCGTAGGAGCTGTCGACTGCAAGCGCCTGATCGGAAAGGGCGGAACCGCCAATGCGGCCGTTTTTTCCACGACTCGAACCGGCACTCCATTCTCAGTGGTGGGCCAGTTGCATGCCGTTAGCGGCAATCAAGGCTTCGCCTTCGGGGTGCGCTGGGGCGGCGTGAAAGTACGCAAGCTGCTGCCGGAAGGCCGCATGGAGCCGCAGGATCAATTCGACTACAGCGTTGCCAACGTCAACATGGTTCGGATGGATGGCAATGTCACCTCGGGTGCGGCAACCGAGTACCCCTACGTAACCGGACAAGCGGTCATGCCCGGCAACACCATTACGCTGCAAGAGGTGATGGTTGCCGGAAGCCCGTCGAGGCTGGAGCAATACGACAGCACGATCAGCTGTACCAATAGCGGTGCTTCCAGCACGGCGTTGCCCAGCGGGCCCTATAACCCGGCCAGTCCGCCAACCATCGACCTGGCGAACAAAGGCGACAACGTTGCCTGCGACATTATCAATATCCCCCGTGTCGTCGACCTGAAGGTAGTCAAGACGGCGCCGGCAATGGTGGGGGCTGGGGAGGAGTTCGATTACACCCTGACCATCAGCAACAACGGTACCCACACCGCCACCGGTGCGAAGTTCACTGACAACTTGCCTGCCGGAATGACCATTGACGCGGCCGATCTCACTTGCGGCAGCGCCCTCAATGGCGCTGTTTGCGGCGTACTGGGTACTGCGGTCGCCGGCTCTGTCGTGACGGGATCAATCCAGAGCCTGCCGGCGGGAAGCTCGGTTGTCATAACCATTCGTGCAATCGCACCAACAGTGGCTGGGGATATAGAAAATAGCGCCGTCGTGGAAGTCGATTCCGTGCTCGATACAACGGTTGGCGAACCCACGGACAGGCGTGGGGATAACAGCGACTCGGTCATCACCGAGGTCGCATTGGCGGACTTTACGCTGGCCAAGGCGGCGAGCGTGGCGGACACCAATGGCAACACGGTGACCGGTGACGAAGGTGACGTGATCACCTACACGTTTGCCGTGACCAACACCGGCACGATGGACCTGACAGATGTGGTCGTCAGCGACGTAAACCTGCCGGGTCTGGTGTGCACGATCGCCAGCCTGCCGGTGGGCGCGACGGACATTGCGTGCGCGCCGAGCAACAACACCCACACGATCACCGCGGCCGATGTGACCGCGGGTCAGGTGACCAACACCGCGACCGCGACCGGTGTGCCGCCAGGCACGCCGGGGGCGATCCCGCCGCCGACGCCGAGCAGCCCGCCGGTGGACACCCCGACGGCGGGTCCGCCAGTGGCGGACTTCACGCTGGCCAAGTCGGCGAGCGTGGCGGATACCAATGGCAACACGGTGACCGGTGACGAAGGTGATGTGATCACCTACACATTTGCGGTGACCAACACCGGCACGGTGGACCTGACCGACGTCGTGATCAGCGACGCGATGCTGCCGGGACTGGTGTGCACGATCCCGGCCTTGGCGGTCGGTGACACGCAGAGCTGCACGCCGAGCAACAACACCCACACGATCACCGCGGCCGATGTGACCGCGGGTCAGGTGACCAACACCGCGACCGCGACCGGTGTGCCGCCAGGCACGCCGGGGGCGATCCCGCCGCCGACGCCGAGCAGCCCGCCGGTGGACACCCCGACGGCGGGTCCGCCAGTGGCGGACTTCACGCTGGCCAAGTCGGCGAGCGTGGCGGACACCAATGGCAACACGGTGACCGGTGACGAAGGTGATGTGATCACCTACACATTTGCGGTGACCAACACCGGCACGGTGGACCTGACGGATGTGGTCGTCAGCGACGTAAACCTGCCAGGCCTGGTGTGCACCATCGCCAGCCTGCCGGTGGGCGCGACGGAAATTGCGTGCGCGCCGAGCAACAACACCTACACGATCACCGCGGCCGATGTGACCGCGACTAAGGTGACCAACACCGCGACCGCGACCGGTGTGCCGCCAGGCACGCCGGGGGCGATCCCGCCGCCGACGCCGAGCAGCCCGCCGGTGGACACCCCGACGGGGGGGGCGCCAGTGGCGGACTTCACGCTGGGTAAGGCGGCGAGCGTGGCGGACACCAATGGCAACACGGTGATCGGAGACGAAGGTGACGTGATCACCTACACGTTTACCGCGACCAACACCGGCACGGTGGACCTGACCGACGTGGTCGTCAGCGACGTGATGCTGCCGACTCTGGTGTGCGCGATCCCGACCCTGGCGGTCGGTGATACACAGAGCTGCGCCCCGAGCAACAACACCTACACGATCACCGCGGCCGATGTGGCCGCCGGTGAGGTGGTGAACACCGCGACCGGTACCGGTGTGCCGCCAGGCGCGCCGGGGGCGATCCCGCCTCCGACGCCGAGCAGCCCGCCGGTGGACACCCCGACGGCGGGTCCGCCGGTGGCGGACTTCACGCTGGCCAAGAGTGCGAGCGTGGCGGACACCAATGGCAACACGGTGACCGGTGACGAAGGTGACGTGATCACCTACACATTTACCGCGACCAACACCGGCACGGTGGACCTGACGGATGTGGTCGTCAGCGACGTAAACCTGCCAGGCTTGGTGTGCACCATCGCCAGCCTGCCGGTGGGCGCGACGGACATTGCGTGCGCGCCGAGCAACAACACCTACACGATCACCGCGGCCGATGTGACCGCCGGCACCGTGACCAACACCGCGGCCGCGACCGGTGTGCCGCCAGGTACGCCGGGGGCGATCCCGCCGCCGACGCCGAGCAGCCCGCCGGTGGACACCCCGACGGTGGGTCCGCCGGTGGCGGACTTTACGCTGGCCAAGTCGGCGAGCGTGGCGGACACCAATGGCAACACGGTGACCGGTGACGAAGGTGACGTGATCACCTACACATTTACCGCGACCAACACCGGCACGGTGGACCTGACGGATGTGGTCGTCAGCGACGTAAACCTGCCAGGCCTGGTGTGCACCATCGCCAGCCTGCCGGTGGGCGCGACGGAAATTGCGTGCGCGCCGAGCAACAACACCTACACGATCACCGCGGCCGATGTGACCGCGACTAAGGTGACCAACACCGCGACCGCGACCGGTGTGCCGCCAGGCACGCCGGGGGCGATCCCGCCGCCGACGCCGAGCAGCCCGCCGGTGGACACCCCGACGGGGGGGGCGCCAGTGGCGGACTTCACGCTGGGTAAGTCGGCGAGCGTGGCGGACACCAATGGCAACACGGTGGCCGGTGACGAAGGTGACGTGATCACCTACACGTTTGCCGTGACCAACACCGGCACGGTGGACCTGACGGATGTGGTGGTCAGCGATCCGATGCTGCCGGGCCTGGTGTGCACGATCCCGACCCTGGCAGTCGGTGATACGGACATTGCGTGCGCGCCGAGCAACAACACCTACACGATCACCGCGGCCGATGTGACCGCCGGCACCGTGACCAACACCGCGACCGCGACCGGTGTGCCGCCAGGCACGCCGGGGGCGATCCCGCCGCCGACGCCGAGCAGCCCGCCGGTGGACACCCCGACGGAAGCCACACCGGTTAGTAGTCTTACTTTGGTCAAGAGCGCGGGCACCCCGAGCGGCAACGCCGTGGGCGACAGCATCGAGTACAGCTTCCTGGTGACCAATACCGGGAATACCCGGCTTACTGATCTGGTCGTTATCGACGACAAGCTTGACGTGGAGCCGATCTGCTTGGCAACGATCCTGGAGCCGGCAGAGAGCACAACGTGTACGGGTGTGTACGTGCTGACGCAGGCGGACGTTAACGCGGGTCAGGTGATGAACAGCGCGACTGCCGAGGCAACCCCGCCCACCACGCCGTCCAACCCGACGCCGCCGCCGGTGGATAGTCCGCCGTCGACGACGAACACGCCGATTGCCAGCACCCCGTCGATGACGGTGGTGAAGAGCGCGGCCGCCCCGAGCGGCAACGCCGTGGGCGACACGATTGATTACAGCTTCCTGGTGACCAACACCGGCAACGTGACGATCGACGCCCTGGTGATCAACGATGACCAGCTGACGACGCCGGCCGTGTGCCCGGTGACGACGCTGGCTCCGGGCGACACGACGACCTGCACCGGCACCTATGTGCTGACGCAGGCGGACGTGAACGCGGGTCAGGTGGTGAACACCGCGACTGCGGCCGGCACGCCGCCGGTCACGCCTGGCAACCCGACGCCGCCGCCGGTGGATAGTCCGCCGTCGACGACGAACACGCCGATCGCCAGCACCCCGTCGATGACGGTGGTGAAGAGCGCGGCCGCCCCGAGCGGCAACGCCGTGGGCGACACCATCGATTACAGCTTCCTGGTGACCAACACCGGCAACGTGACGATCGACGCCCTGGTGATCAACGATGACCAACTGACGACGCCGGCGGTGTGCCCGGTGACGACGCTGGTTCCGGGCGACACGACGACCTGCACCGGCACCTATGTGCTGACGCAGGCGGACGTGAACGCAGGTCAGGTGGTGAACAGCGCGACTGCCGAGGCAACCCCGCCCACCACGCCGTCCAACCCGACGCCGCCGCCGGTGGATAGTCCGCCGTCGACGACGAACACGCCGATTGCCAGCACCCCGTCGATGACGGTGGTGAAGAGCGCGGCCGCCCCGAGCGGCAACGCCGTGGGCGACACGATTGATTACAGCTTCCTGGTGACCAACACCGGCAACGTGACGATCGACGCCCTGGTGATCAACGATGACCAGCTGACGACGCCGGCGGTGTGCCCGGTGACGACGCTGGCCCCGGGCGCGGAAACGACCTGTACCGGCAGCTACGTGCTGACACAGGCCGACGTGAACGCGGGTGAAGTGGTGAACACCGCGACCGCGACCGGCACCCCGCCGGTCACGCCAGGCAACCCCGCGCCGCCGCCGGTGGATAGCCCGCCGTCGACGACCAACACGCCGATTGACGCCGACCCGACCATCACGTCGAACAAGGTGATGTCCGGCAATGCCGACGAGGACGGCAGCGGCACGGTGACCGTTGGCGACACGATCACCTACGCCGTGACGGCGACCAACACCGGCAACGTGACGTTGACGGACGTGACGGTGGCGGACAGCAAGATCGTCCCCGCCACGATCACCTGCGGCACATTGGAGCCGGGTGCGGCATGCGTACTCACTGGCGCCTATGTGGTGACCGTAGAGGATGCCCTTGCCGGTGTAGTGGTCAATACCGCGGTGATTACCGATGGCAAAGCCTGCCCGGTGGGCTCCACCGCCGAGGCCTGCCAGCCAACCATCGAAGTGCCTGTGGTGGTGCCGGAAATCAGCGCGGACGACAACAGCGACATCACGCCGCAGAACACTCCGGTGACTACGTCAGTGCTGGTCAACGACAGCCTCAACGGTTCCCCGATCGAGAATCCGCAGGACGTGTCGGTAACCGTAATCGCTCAACCTGAGCACGGTGAAGTTGTGGTCAACCCGGACGGGACGATTACCTACACGCCTGTACCGGGGTACTCCGGCACTGATACCTACCAGTACGAGATCTGTGAGGCGGCCAACCCGTCAAACTGCGCCATCGCGACGGTGACAATCACCATTTTGCCGAACGTGGTGGAAGCGATCGACGATGCCGAAACCACCAAATCGGGCACGCCGGTCAAGATCATGGTGCCCGGCAACGACACCAGCATCGGAGCCCCGCTGGATCCGGGCTCGGTGACCCAGGTCAGCCCGCCGTCCCATGGCAGTATCACCATCAACCCGGATGGCAGCATCAGCTATGTGCCAACTCCGGGCTTTGCCGGCGAGGACAGTTTTGTCTATCGCATCTGCGATGCCTCGACACCGACTCCGGTGTGCGACGAGGCGACGGTCACGATCACGGTGACGGGTGAAGCTTCCTTGCGCCTGAGCAAGGCCGCCAGCGTGCGGGAAGTGAAGATTGGTGACCTGGTCCGTTACACCTTGAACGTGGAGAACACGGGTGTGGTGGATGTCGCCAACGCGATGGTGCTGGATACGGCACCGGCCGGATTCAGCTATGTCGAGGGTTCGCTGACGGTCGCTGATGGCGACAACGCCGGCACGGTCGTCGGTCAGAGTCCGCTGCGCTTCGAGGGACTGGATATCGCGATCGGCCAGCGCGCCACGCTGGTGTACCTGATGCGGGTCGGTGCGGGTGTCCGTCCGGGCAGCCACATCAACCAGGCCCAGGCATATTCCGGCGATGGCGAACAGCCGCTGTCCAACATCGCCACCGCGGAAGTCGCATTGACCGCCGACGCGGTGCTGGATGACAGCCTGTTGCTGGGCACGGTGTTTGATGACCGTGACGGCGATGGCTGGCAGGACGGTGCCGCGCTGACCAAGTTGCATGTGCAGGGTGGTTTCTCGCCGGCTGCCTATATCGCGGGCTCGACCACGGTCGACCGTGGCCAGGGGCCGGTAGCGGAGCCTGATGCCAGCTCGCCGATGCTTCACGGCATCCGGGTGGGTGAGATCAGCGGGCGTGGATCGCTGGCTGACCCGGTGGATAGCCATCGGGTGGTGATCAGCCAACGACTGGACAAGCTGAGCTTCACGAATGACTTCGTAATGACCAGCGCGCAGGGCGTCACCGTACGGATGGATGCGGGTGGCAAGACTACGGTCGAGCAACGCGGGGATGCCGCCAAGGGCCTGACGGCCGCGGCGCCTGTAGTGGAGCGTCGTGTCGCGCAGGTCGACGCTGGCTATGCGGTGGATTACGTAATCACCAACACCGGTATCGACGAGCGCGGGGTCCCGGGAGTCCGGATCGCTTCGGTGGAAGGCCTGTTGATCGAGACTGACCAGTTCGGTCGTTATCACCTGGCCGGAATCGCCGGTGGCGACTGGGCACGTGGCCGCAATTTTATCCTCAAGGTTGATCCGTCGACGTTGCCGCCGGGAGCGGAGTTCACCACCGACAACCCGCTGGTACGGCGTATCACTCCGGGTTTGCCAGTGCGCTTCGACTTCGGTGTGAAGCTGCCGGTGGAGGAGATCCCTGGCGGTGAAGAGCAGGTCGAGATGATGCTGGAGGAGATGTTGTTCAGCCCCGGCAGCGCACAACTCCGGGATATCTACCTGCCCGCAATCGGAGAGTTGGCTACCAAGTTGGTCCAATACGACGGCGGCGAAGTGGTGATTGATGCGAACGGTGGCGAGGCTCTGGCGTTCGAACGCGCTTCTACGGTGAAAGCGGCGCTGATGCAGCTACTGCCCGAGCAGGTGGCTGGAAAAACATCGATCAGCGTGCGTGCCGATGTGGACGATGCCAGCACCCGGCTGGTTGGCTTTGACGGCGATGACACCCTGCTGGGGACGGTGTTGTTTGATACCGACAAGTCCACGATCCGGCCGGAATTCAACGCACTGATTGCGCAGGTTGCCGCGGAGCTTGAACGCCGCGAGGGCGGGACGGTGGTGCTGGTAGGCCACACCGACGTGCGTGCGTCAGCTGAGTACAACGCCGCCCTGGGTTTGCGTCGGTCCAGAGCAGTTTACGAAGCCATAGCCGAGCGATTGAGTCCCCAGGTCCGCGCCACGTTGCGTGTGGAATCCAGCAACGATTCGGCAGCCCCTGCTGCTGGCAAGAACTGAGGGGCGAGTCATGAAAATTAAAATGAAACTGTTGGATTGCGCTCTCATCACCCTGCTGGCCGGCATGGCCGGATCGGTTTCCGCGCAGGAAGCGGGGGTTGTCGACAGCGATGTTGCGGCAGGCACCGTTGTATGCGGTGATGAAAGCTGCCGCGGCGATGATGATGTCCTGTTGTTCCAGTTGCGTACCCGCGGCCTGGATGAGCCAGCGACCCACGGTACCGACCTGCACTCCTCGTCGAATGCGCTGGAGCCGGACCGCCGGGTGGAGATCGGCCTGCAGCAGCCGGGCAAAGCCACCGTAGCGGGAAAGTTCACGATGACGCTGCCCAATGGCGGCATTATCTGGGCGACCGAAGATCCCACGCTGGGCCAACCCGAGCTGTCGATATCGGCGCCATCGATGGTGGCTTTTGATGGCCGCCGCATCACCGAGCCGGTGGCGTTCTTCGTCCGCAGCAACTACCCGAGTTTCATCGAGCGTTACGAGCTGACGCTCTACCGCGCCGCCGATGGCGATCTGATCGACCCGATTGCGCAACTGCCGATCGATGTCGCCGCCGTGTCCAACATGGACTGGAATGGCGAACTTCCATCCCGGTTCAAGCACCGTGCTGGCGACGAGCTGGTGTACGTCTTGCGTGCCTATGACAAGGATGGGCGCTTCGACGAGACCCAGCCACGCACCCTGCAACTGGTCACGCCGGAAGAAGCGGCGCGTGGTGCCAGCATGATCCGCGACAACGTGGAGAAGTCGCTGGGAAGCGCGATGACGACCGAACAGGCGCAGATGCAGAGTCTGGTTGACAGCGTATTTGCCGCCAATGGGCTCCGCCAGCAGAACATCCCGATCCACGGCTCACGTATCCGCATCCAGGGGCGCGACCTCCCCGACGGTTACGCGCTGAAGATCAATGGCGATACCTATCCGGTCGATATGGAGCGCAAGTTCGTAGCCGAATTTTTGGCTCCGGTAGGCAATCACCCGTTCGCATTGGAGTTGCAGAAGGGAACCGACAACACGCTGAAGCAGACGCTGGATGTCGAGGTGTCAGGCAAGTACCTGTTTGCGGTGGCGTTGGCGGACATCACCGTCTCCGAGAACAACATCAGCGGGTCCACCACGCCATTCGACAATGACCGCCGCTACCAGGACGACATTCTCAGTGATGGCCGCCTGGCGTTTTATGGCAAGGGCAAGTTTGCGGGAAAGTACCTGGTCACTGCCCAGGCCGACACCACCCAGCGTGACCTGAAGCATCTGTTCAGTGGATTCACCAACGCCGACCCGCAGGATATTTTCCGTCGTCTGGATCCGGACATGTACTACCCGGTCTACGGTGATGACTCCACCACCTATCGTGACGTGGACACGATGGGACGCTTCTACCTGCGTGCGGACTGGGACAAGAACCAGGCGCTATGGGGCAACTACGGTGTCGGCTTCACCGGGACCGAGTACGCCCAGTACGTGCGTTCGCTGTACGGCGCGGCGCTGGATTGGCGATCGATGGGTAACAACGCCTGGGGCGACCCCGGTAGCCAGCTGCGGGTATTTGCGTCCGAGGCGCAGACTTCGCCGGGGCACAGCGAATTCATCGGTACCGGCGGCAGCTTGTACTACCTCAAGCACACCGATGTGCTGCCCGGCTCGGACGTGGTGGTGCTGGAAGTACGCGACCTGACCACCGGTCGGGTCGAGAACCGCATCGACCTGGTGCGCGGCGCCGATTACGAGATCGACGAATTGCAGGGCCGACTGTTGCTGACGCGACCCTTGGCACAGGTCACGCTTGAAAACAGTCCTACCCTCACGCGTGACGCGCCTCTGGACGGCCTGGAGCAGCGCCTGATGGTGGACTACGAATGGGTGCCGTCGGGATTCGATTCGGATCAGGTCACTGCCGGCTTCCGTGGCAAGCACTGGTTCGGCGATCATGTCGCAATCGGCGCGACACACGTCGACGAGAATCGCGCCGGGGATGATTACACCTTGGCCGGTGTCGACCTGACCTTGCAGGCAGGAAAGGGTACCTACCTGAAGCTGGAGCACAGCCAGACCGAAGCCACCGGCGCGCCGGTTTTCTTCTCCGACAATGGTGGCTTCACCTTTACCCAGCTCAACCCGGTAGGTCCGCGCGAGGGCGAGGCCAGTGCTGCCGAAGCGCGGTTGAACTTCAAGGAGCTGGGTATCACCGAACAGGACTGGAGTACGGGTGCCTGGTGGCGTCGCGTGGATGCCGGCTATTCGGTGTCGCGCCATGACATCGGTAGCCAGATCGAAGAGTACGGCGCGGAACTGATTGGCCAAATCAATCCGAGCCTGGGTATCTACACCCGTGCCAGCCGTGCCGAGCGCGGTGCAGAAGCCTTGACCCAGGCGCAGCTCACCGCGGAGTGGCGGATCAACGACGACAGCACCTTGAGCGGCGAAGTCCGCCGAGTCAACGAGGATCGCGTGACGGGTGACATCAGTGGTGTGCTGGGCGCACTGAAGTACAGCCAACGTGTCGGCACCGCACTGGAGTTGTATGGCACCGGCCAACTCACGCTGGACGATGATGGCGGCAAGTACGCGGCAAACGACGCGCTGATCGTGGGCGGCAAGTACCTGTTCGGGGACTTGTCCACCGTGGGGGCCGAGGTCAGCACCGGTGACCGTGGCGACGCCGCGCAGGTCAACGCCGAGTATCGGATCGATCCGGACCACAGCCTTTACGGCGCATACACCCATTCGACCGATCGAACCGAATACGACCCGTTGTTCAATGCCAATCGCCAGAATGGCTGGACCCTGGGGCAGCGTTGGCGCCTGTCCAATCAGGTCAACATGTTCAACGAGAGCCAGTTCCTGAAGACGCCCAGCGCCTCGGGTCTTGCCCACACGTTCGGCATGGATTTCTATCCGGCGCAAGGCTGGAACCTTGGTTTCACGCTGCAGGATGGCGACCTGACCAATGCCGATGGAGACAATGTCGATCGTCGTGCGGTCAGTGTCAGCGGTGGCCGGAGCTCGCCGGGCACGGATTGGCAGACCAAGCTGGAATGGCGGCGTGACACCGGTGCGGAGCAGCGCGAACAGTGGGTTACCACCAACCGGCTGATGCACAAGGTCAACGACAGCTTGAGCCTGGCGGCACGCGTGAACTACTCCGAGACCACCGACAAGCTGGACGTGCAGGCCGGCGCCAGGTTCGCGGAAGGCAACCTGGGCTTTGCCTACCGTCCGTGGAACAGCACCCGCTGGGGCCTGTTCGGCCGTTACACCTACCTCTACGACCTGTCCACATTGGGCCAGGTCGGTGGGGCGGACTACGACCAGCGCTCGCAGGTGCTGTCGCTGGAAGGCGTGTACAAGCGCGACCAGCACTGGGAATTCGCCGCCAAGCTGGCCCGTCGCGAAGGCGAAGTGCGCTACGGCCGCGGCACCGGTGCCTGGGCGGATTCGGCAACCACGTTTGCTGCCGGACAGATCCGTTACGAGTTGATCCAGCAGTGGCATGGACTGGCGGAGTACCGCTGGCTGGATGTCGACAATGGCGGCACCAGACAAGGCTGGTTGGTCGGTCTGGACCGGGATCTGAATCGGCACTTCCGGCTGGGCGTCGGCTACAACTTCACCGACTTCAGCGATGACCTGACCAATTTTGATTACGACCACAAGGGCTGGTTCATCAACTTGGTGGGTAGCTACTGACGGGAGTCACCCGTATCGCGAGGCATGGATGCATGCCTCGCCCACACCCGGCCGCTATGCAGCGGCTGGTGAGGCAGCCGTTTGTCTCGGTTTGCGGAAACAAAAAACCCCGCAATTACGCGGGGTTGGCTGTGCCCTGGTCTCGCTCCAGGGTGATCATCACGTGGTGGCTATGGGTGGACTCGAACCACCGACCCCAGCATTATGAGTGCTGTGCTCTAACCGGCTGAGCTACATAGCCGCGCGGAGAACCGGGAATTCTTCCTGATTCCGGCCCGTGTGTCAATTGCCGCAACCGTGCGTTGCGCCCATGTTCAAGCAAACCCGCCACGCTACAATTTCCGTCGCATCGCATCGGGTACAGGCGTGATGCGACGCAAATTGCAAAGCCACCGTCGGCCCGCTGTGCCGGCACCGCGGATGGAGTCGTGACTCAGGCAGGGTCGGTACCGTCTCCACGGTTAAGGGACCAACTGGGGGAGGGGAATGCGATGAATCGTGATCTGGCCGGATGGCTGCGTAGTGCACTGATCCCGGGGTTGCTTGGGCTTGCCTGCTGGGCTCCGCAGGCGTCGGCATCCTCGTTCTGCCAGGTGATCAACAATCCCGACGGCACGCCGCGCAGCGGCAGCGTTGCCGATGGCGGCAGTGTCGACCTCAATGACGTCTCGTGGGCATCGAACGTCGGGGACACGGTCTCGTTCGAGATCTCCAATATCACCGCGGGTTCAACCGGATACTTTTCAGGCGCCGATATCTCCACCAGCTTCGACGATGCCGGCGCATTCCAGGAAACAGTCGGGAACTACTACTCGGGAGGTGCCGGCAGCATCTCGCTCAGTTCCGACACGGGAGGGTTCGACTACACCATCAGTTGTGCATCGGCGCTGCCGGTGCTGGCCAGCGTGAGTCCCGACAGCGGTGAGGTCGGCACCAGCGTCACGCTGAGCGGGCAGGCGCTCTATGGCTTCGACACTGAATTGTCGATCACCATCGGTGGCGTTGCGGCCACCATCACCGAGAACAAGGGCGATACGGTCACCGTGACCGTGCCCGCCAGTCTCGCCGCCGGCACTTACGACGTGAGCGTCACCACCGATGCCGGTAATTCCTCGCTGCCGGGCGCATTCACTGTTGTGGCTGCCGACAACACTCCGCCCGTGGTCACGGCGATTGACCGCCTCGATGCCTCCCCCACCAACGCCGGCAGCGTGCGTTACGCGGTGTCCTTCTCCGAGGCCGTCACCGGCGTGGACGCGGCCGATTTCGCGTTGGCCGCTAGCGGCACGGCGGCAGGCACCGTCGCTTCCGTCACGACCACCGATTCCAGCGATTACACCGTCACCGTCAACGGCGTTGCCGGTGACGGCAGCCTGCGGCTGGATCTCAATGGCAGCGGCACGGGCATCATCGATGACGCGGGCAACGCCGCGGCCGGCTTTACCGGCGGGCAGGCGTATGCCGTGGACAACACGGCGCCGACGGTGACGTCGGTTTCCGTGCCGGCCAATGGCCGCTACTTCGAGAACGACAATCTCGACTTTACCGTCCACATGAGCGAAAGCCTCACCGTCAACACGGCTGGAGGAACCCCGCGCCTGGCATTGACGCTGGGTGCCGGCACGCGATATGCGAGCTATCTGACGGGCTCCGGGACCAGCGCGCTTCTCTTTCGTTACACCGTTCAGTCCGGTGACCGCGACGACGATGGCGTGGTGTTGGGTGCGTCCATCGAGACCAACGGAGGGACTCTGCGCGACGCCGTCGGGAACGATGCTGCACCGGCACTCAATGCCGTGGGCGACACGAGCGGCGTGCTGGTCGGGAATAGCGCGCAGACCATCGATTTCGGCACGCAAGCTGCACAGTCGTTCGTGTCCGGCGGTACGTTCGCACTCGACCCGGTGGCGACGGCCAGCAGTGGCCTGCCGGTGAGTTACACCACGCAGACCGCGGCCGTATGCACCATCAGCGGCACCATGGTGACGATGCAGTCGGCCGGCACCTGCACGATTGCCGCAGACCAGGTGGGCGATGCGAACTACGAAGCCGCGCCGACGGTGACGCAGGACATCGCGATCGGCCAGGCGGCGCAGGCAATCACCGCGTTCGTCGCCGATCCGGCGGCGCCCGCATTCGTGCCCGAGGGCACGTTCACGGTGTCGGCGACCGGTGGCGCATCAGGCAATCCGGTGCTGTTCGGTACGGCGACGCCAACCGTCTGCGCCGTCAGCGGCAGCACGGTGACGATGCAGTCGGCCGGCACCTGCGCCCTGACCGCCGACCAGGCCGGCGATGCCAACTACAGCGCGGCACCGCAGGCGAGCCTGGATGTCGTCATCGGCGCGGGCAGCCAGGCGATCACCTTCGGCGCGCAGGCGGCGCAGGCGTTCGTTGCGGGCGGCACGTTCGTGCTGGATCCGGTGGCCACGGCCAGCAGCGGGCTGCCGGTGAGCTACGGCAGCCAGACCGCCGGCGTATGCACCATCAGCGGCACCACGGTGGCGATGCAGTCGGCCGGCACCTGCACCATCGCCGCTGACCAGGCGGGCGATGCCAGCTACGCCGCTGCGCCGACGGTGACGCGGGACATCGCGATCGGCCAGGCGGCGCAGGCGATCACTGCGTTCGTCGCCGATCCCGCGGCGCCCGCATTCGTGCCCGAGGGCACGTTCACGGTGTCGGCGACCGGTGGCGCGTCGGGCAATCCGCTGCTGTTCGGTACGGCGACGCCAACCGTCTGCGCCGTCAGCGGCAACACGGTGACGATGCAATCGGCAGGGACCTGTGCCCTGACCGCCGACCAGGCCGGTGATACCAACTACAGTCCGGCACCGCAGGCGAGCCTGGATGTCGTCATTGGCGCGGGCAGCCAGACGATCACCTTCGACGCGCAGGAGGAGAGGACGTTCGTCGGCGGTGGCACATTTGCACTCGACCCGGTGGCGACCGCCAGCAGCGGGTTGCCGGTGAGCTACACCACGCAGAGCGCGGCCGTATGCACCATCAGCGGCAGCACGGTGACGATGCAGTCGGCTGGCACCTGCACCATCGCCGCCGACCAGGCGGGCAGCGACGACTACGCGGCCGCGGCGACCGTGACCCGGGCCATCGCGATCGGCAAGGCCGCGCAGGCGATTACCGGATTCGTCGCCAATCCGGAGGCGCCAACCTTCGCATCGGGCGGCACGTTCGCGGTATCGGCGACCGGTGGCGACTCCGCCAATCCGGTGGTCTTCACCAGTACTTCGTCGCAGGTCTGCGTCGTCAGCGGCAGCACGGTGACGATGCAATCGGCCGGCACCTGCGCGCTGACCGCCGACCAGGCCGGCAACGACGATTACGCCCCGGCGGCGCAGGCCACGCTCGAGGTAGCGATCGCCGCAGCTACGCCTACTTTGGCCTGGATCGAGGACCTGCAGAAGGTCCTGGGCGAGCCCGCATTCGACCTGCCCGATCCGGACAGCGACAGCACCGGCGCCTTCAGCTTCGAGAGCAGCAACGCGGAGGTGGCGACGGTGAGCGGGTCCACGGTGACGATCGTTGGTACCGGTACGACCATGCTGGTGGCCACGCAGGCGGCGAAAGGCAACTACACCAAGGGCACCGTGAGCCTGATCCTTGCCGTGATGACGCGCCCGGACCCGACGCTCGACCCGGAAGTGGTGGGCGGCCTGCAGGCGCAGGTGGACGCCAGCGTGCGCTTTGCCAATGCGCAGCAGGACAACGTCCGTGGCCGCCTGCGTCAGCTGCGCGACGGGCGCGGTAACCCTTCGGCCAACAACGTGACGTTCAGTGCGAGTGCGGGCCACGGTTCGGGGCTGTCGCTGGGTGCGGAGCAAGTAGCCGGTGGCATGCCCGCCCTGGCGCACGGCTGGGGCCTATGGATGGCCGGCACGATATCGCTGGGCGAGCGCGACACCCGCGGCGGGGCCAACGGCTTCGATTTCCGCAGCGACGGCGTGACTCTCGGCGTGGACCGCCTGTTCGGCGAACAACTGGTGCTGGGCGTGGCCGGTGGCCTGGGCTGGAACGACACCGACTTCGATGACTCACCCTCGCAGCAGGAGGCGCGCCAGCGCAGCGTGGCGTTCTACGGTCTGTGGCGTGGCGACGGTCCCCTGTTCGTCGACGGTCAGTTGGGACTGGGACGCCTGGACTTCGACCTCTGGCGCTGGAGCACAGTAGCCGATGCCACCGCCCGGGCGAGGCGCGATGGCGACCAGCTGTTTGGCGGGCTGACCTTTGGCTACGAACACGCCGGCGAGCACGGCCGCCTGGCCGGATACGGCCGCTACGACGCGAGCCACACCACGCTCGACGCCTACCGTGAACGCGGGCTGGGCATCTACGACCTTTCCTACGACCGGCAAACGATTGACAACAGCACGCTGGCGCTGGGCGTGGAGGGCAGCCATCAGTTCAAGACCGCCGCAGGATCGCTGCGACCGTTCTGGTCGGTCGAGTACCGACAGGCGCTGGAAAACCGTGGCGACGCACGGCTGAACTACGTGCTGCTGCCGGTGGCGCAGGACTATCTGCTGGGCATGCGCAGCTACAACGACGACACCCTGGCCTTTGGGGCCGGACTGGATATCGATCTGGACTCGGGATGGAGCCTGTCGTTCCTGCTGCGACGCGAACAGTCATCGGGAGTCGGCTCCGCCAACAGCTTTGGATTGCGTTTCTCCCACGGGCAGGCGTCGACTATGCCCCGCGGCCTGGACCCCACACAGACCCATGACCCGCGCTGGGGCCAGTCGATGCAGCCCTAGATACGCAGGCGTGCACGAGGGCAGGGTCGCATCCACTCCACCCTTGTCGTACCGCGAACCCCGTGGCAGAGTCGGAACCAGTGACGCAAGTCAAATAAAATCAGGAGTCCGCGTCGTGATCGATCCGGACGGTTATCGACCCAATGTAGGCATCGTGCTGATGCATTCCGACGGACGCCTGTTCTGGGCGCGCCGGGTGCATCGCGACGGTTGGCAGTTCCCGCAAGGCGGGATGAACACCGACGAGACGCCGATCGAGGCGATGTACCGTGAACTGCGCGAGGAGACCGGGCTGCGGCCACGGCACGTTGAAGTGCTGGGTGCGACCCCGGGCTGGTTGCGCTACCGCCTGCCGCAACGATCGATCCGCCGCAACGATCGATTGGTCTGCATTGGCCAGAAACAGGTCTGGTTCCTGCTGCGGTTGACCGGTCAGGAAACCGATCTGCAGTTGGACGCGACCAGCAAGCCGGAGTTCGATCATTGGCGCTGGGTCGACTTCTGGTACCCGTTGGAGCATGTCGTGATGTTCAAGCGCGGCGTGTATGCCAGCGCATTGCAACATCTGGCTCCATTTGCCCGGCATGTGGCTGGCGCACAGGCGGTGCCGCTGCCGGGTCCGGGGCATGGCGGGTGGAATCGGCAACGGCCGCGGACCCGCCCCCTGAGATCCCCTTTGCGGGGCGATAGCGGCGGCGGAACTCCGTCGAATTGACAATCATTCTCATTCGTAGTTGAATTGGATTGCAGCCAGTCCGGTTGCCAACCTGCCGCCGCCGCGCGGCCTTGCCCGCATGTACGTATGCATCTGCAACGGAATTACCGACCACGACATCCGCGAGGCTGCGCAGGCAGGTTGCAGCTCGCTGGCCGAGCTGACCATGCGCACCGGGGCGGGTGCCTGCTGCGGCAGTTGCGTAGAGATGGCGACGAGTCTGTTGGAAGAAGCCCACGCCGTACGTGAACTGCCATTGCCGGTCTTGCGCCGGGCCGCCTGACGCCGCCACGCGCTTTGCAATATCACCCTCAGAGCAATGATTCTCGCCTGCGGGCGCACTCGATTCGCATTCCGTCAGCGTCTGTCTGAAGCGTCTACAGTGGTCGCATCCCCACAACGGAGCGGGCCCATGAAAGGCGACGCCAAGGTCATCGAGTTTCTCAACAAGGCGCTCTACAACGAGCTGATTGCGATCAACCAGTACTTCCTGCATGCCAAGATGCTGAAGAACTGGGGCTTGAAGGAACTTGCCGAGCACGAGTACCACGAGTCGATCGACGAGATGAAGCATGCCGACTTGTTGTCGGAGCGGATCTTGTTCCTGGACGGCTTGCCGAACTTCCAGTCACTGGGGAAATTGCGCATCGGTCAGGGCCCACGCGAGGTCCTGGAGTGCGATTTGGCGCTGGAGATGGACGGACTGCCGGTGCTGCGCGAGGCGATTGCGTATTGCGAAAGCGTCAGCGATTACGTCAGCCGCAAGTTGTTCGCCGACATCCTGGAGTCGGAGGAAGAGCACGTCGACTGGATTGAAACCCACCTCAGCCTGATGGATCGCCTGGGCGAGCAGAACTACCTGTTGACGCGCACCGAAAGTTGATCATCGCGCCGTAGCACCAGTGATAACGGCCAGACCGGCGGCTTTTGCTCGTCATCCCCGCGAAGGCGGGGATCCATGGACTTACGTCGCCGGCCCGACCGGGCCTTTCGGCCGGCGCCGGAACAGCGTCCGCCATAGCCACCACAACACGGTGGCCATGGTCACGCTGACCAGCACCACGATCGACAGCGCAACCCACGGGTAACTGAACACCAGCGCCAATCCGCCGACGGCGGTCAGGTCCTCGGTGAGGCTGGCGGTCCAGTTGGTCACCGGTTCGGGCGAGGTATTGAGCAGGGCGCGAGAACCCGATTTCAGCGCGTGGCTGGCCAATGCGACGCTGGCACCGGCGGCCAGCGCGCCGACGCCGAGATTGCCGTCCGGCGACAGCGTGGCCGCCGCAAGGAACGCGCCGGCAGGCACCCGCATCAGGGTGTGCAGCAGGTCCCAGACGGAATCGACGCCAGGGATCTTGTCGGCAAAAAACTCAACCGCCGCCAGCAGCCCGGACACGCCGATCACCCAGGGCGAGGTGGTGACTTCCAGCGCCTGTGGCAGGTCGAGCCAGCCAAAGAACCCCGCCAGGCCGACTCCGAACACGGTCATGTAGGCCCGAATGCCGGCCAACCAGGCCAGAACTATGCCAACTGCGAACAGGTGCGCATCCGTCATCGGGCAATCTCGCTAGAATCGGGTCGAGTATAGGGAACTTCGGCGATATCCTCGCCTTTGCACCATGGGGAAAAAAATCAACTCTCGTTACGTGATCGTGCCGCATCGGCCCGGCCACCGCACGCAGCTGTGGGCTGCGCTGGGGTTGGCGTGGCTGCTGTCGCTGGCGGCGCTATGGGCGGCCACCAGCTGGAATGCCACGCCGATACTGCCGGGCCTGAGCTCGGAGCTCACGTCGAGTCGCGGGCATTTGCACCAGGTCCAGGAGCAGTTGCAGGCGTCGCGCCAGCAACAGGCCACGCTGGAGCGATCCGACCAGATCAGTCGCGCGGCCAACCGCAAACTCCAGCAATCGCTGGCCGAGCGCGAGGAAGATATCGCCGACCTACAGGCCAATCTGGCTTTTTACGAGCGGCTGGCCGGGGCAACCGGCAAGCCCAAGGGGCTGAGTGTGCATTCGGCCGAGTTCACTGCCGAGCGCGGCGGCACCTGGCGTTACCAGATCGTGCTGACCCAGAGTCTGGAGCGTGGCACGGTCAGTGCCGGTAAATTGCGTTTTTCCGTCGATGGCGTGCGTGACGGGAAACTCACGTCGATCGCCTGGGACGAGCTTCACCAGCGCGAGGACGCCCCCGCGCATGGGTATTCATTCCGTTACTTCCAGCAGATCAAGGGCAGCGTGATGTTGCCCGTGGGCTTCACGCCTCAGCGGGTGCGGGTGTCGTTGCGGGGCGAGAATGCCTCGTTCGACCAGGCACTGGCATGGGTGCAGCCCGCGCAAACCGGAGACATCTGACATGTTCAAGAACAAATCCGTGCCAGCAGCCCAGATCGACACGTTGATTGGCGCGCACGTGGTGATCCACGGCGAGTTTCATTTCAGTGGTGGCTTGTATATCGAAGGTCGGGTCGTCGGCAAGGTGATCGCCGAAGAGGGCAAGGAGGCCGTGCTTACCCTGGCCGACAGCGGCAGCATCGAGGGCGAGGTGCGTGCGCCGGTCATGGTGGTCAACGGTCGGATCGATGGCGATGTCCACGCCAGCGAGCGGATTGAGCTGGGCGCGAAGGCGCGGGTGGAGGGCAATGTGTACTACAAGGTGGTCGAGATGACTGCTGGCTCGGTGCTCACCGGTCGGCTGTTGCACGTGGAAGCGGCGGCAGCCCAGGCAACCGAGCCGCATGGGGGCCAACTGCATGAAACCGAAACAGCCGCCGATTTCGCGGTGGTCGGCGGCTGACCGGCACGGGGTGACGTTGTAATCTGGTCGCCGTGCAACTGCCGGCGACCCCCATGACCGAGCCTGAATCTGCCCAGATCCCTGATGAAGCCGGCGCCGATACCAAGGTGCAAGCGCGCCCGGATTGGCGCCGCCGCTTGCGGATAGGCGCGATGGTGGCGTTCGTGCTCGCCTTGGCATTTGGCGGCTGGGGGCTGTGGCGGGTACTCGCGCCCGGATCCGCCGACGTGCGCACCAGGCTGGCCGTGAGTGAGGATGTTGCCGAGCAACTGCAGGGGCGCGTCGAGGGGTTGCAACAGCGGGTCGCAACGCTGGGCCGTTCCGACCAGATCAGCCGCGACGCCAACCGGGACTTGCAAGGCACCCTGGCCGAGCGCGACGAGGAGATTGCCGGTTTGCGCGCCGATGTCGCCTTCTACGAGCGTCTGGTAGGTGCCACCGCACAACGTCGTGGGCTGAGCGTGCACGCGTTGAAGGTGGAGCCGCAAAGCGACAGCGTCTGGCACTTCCAGACCACCCTGACCCAGAACCTGAACCGCGGCGCGGTCAGCAGCGGGCAACTGAGCCTGTCCATCGAAGGCTCGCGCAATGACAAGCTGCAGACCGTCGACTGGGATGCCTTGCGCCAGCAGCCCGATGCCGACGATGTGGAATTTTCCTTCAAGTATTTCCAGCAGGTCCAGGGCGATGTGTTCCTGCCCGAAGGTTTCACGCCGGTGCGGGTAACAGTGCGGTTGCAACCCCGTTCCGGTGCGCAGGTCGAGAAGTCATTTACCTGGGCGGAGGCGACCGGGGCAGTGCCACCGGCGAAGGCGCCAACGGTGGAATGAACCTTTTCGCGCCGCCGGCTTGAATGCACCCGTCGAACCCCCCATCCTGAGCACATGGAAAGCCAGATCATCCCGTTACCCGGCATCGACAGCGCGCCGGACTATCAATCGCTGGATCGCCCGTTGCAATTCACCTCCGCCGCAGCAGCCAAGGTCACCGAGCTGGTGGCCGAAGAAGGCAACCCGGCACTGAAATTGCGGGTGTTCATCCAGGGCGGTGGTTGCTCGGGCTTCCAGTATGGGTTCGAGTTCGACGAGGAGCAGGCCGGAGACGACCTGGCCGTGCAAACCGACGGAACCACGCTGCTGGTGGATCCACTGAGCCTGCAGTACCTGATGGGCGCGGTGGTCGATTACACCGAAAGCCTGCATGGCGCCCAGTTCGTGATCCGCAATCCGAACGCGAAGACCACCTGCGGCTGCGGTTCCTCGTTCGCCGCGTGAGTGCCGCCCGCACGCCTTTCGCATTCGTCGAGGCGGGTGCATTCGCCACCGGTGACGCCACCGGGAACCAGGCAAAAGCCATCCCCACGCGGGACGACCCGTCCTCATCTGGTGCGCTCGACCGCGCTGATCACCTGCGTGATGATCCCGAAGCGTTGTCTGCGCTATGGGCGCACGCACGGGTAATTTTGCTCACCGATGATGGCCAGGCCCTGGCCGATGCCGACGGCGTGCTATACGCCCCGTTGGGCAAAGACCTCAGCCAGGGCCCGGGAGGCACTGGTGCGGCGATTTTCCTGGGCAAGGACGGAGAGGGTCGCGGCTGGTTTGCGCTCGATGCCGCGTTGACCGCCGCCAACGCAGCCAATTGCATCGATCTGCGCACCGCGGCCGCCCAGTGGCCGGCGTTCGACGCTTGCGTGTTTGCCCAGGCCCGGGCGTTGCAACACTGGCGCACCCGACACCGCTATTGCGGCGTATGCGGCGGTGAGATCGGCTTTTCGCGTGGCGGCTGGCTGGGCCGCTGCGGCGGCTGTGGCCTGGAACACTACCCACGCACCGACCCGGCGGTGATCGTCGCGGTGACCGATGGCACCCGCTTGCTGCTCGGTCGGCAGGCGGGTTGGGCGCCGCGGCGCTACTCGGTCCTGGCCGGGTTCGTGGAGCCGGGGGAATCACTCGAGCAAACCGTTGCGCGCGAGGTCCTGGAGGAATCCGCGGTCCGCGTGCGGGCGTCGCGCTATCTGGCGTCTCAACCGTGGCCGTTCCCCGGTCAACTGATGCTGGGGTTCATCGCGCTGGCCCATCCCGATGAGCCCCGGGTTGATGACGAGCTGGAGGATGCGCGCTGGTTCAGTGTCGAGGAGATCCGGGCCGCCGTGGTGGCGGGCGATGACGATACCGGCGAAGGGTTGCGGTTATCGCCATCGATCTCGATCTCGCGCTGGCTGATGGATTACTGGCTGGCCGCCATGGATGAAGCGGCGTCGGGCGACTGACGCGGATACCGGTACCCGCGCCGATCGGGATGCGCCACCCTGCACCCGGTCGCCAATCCCGATAGCGGGTTCGCCGTTGGAGTTTCCCCGTTAGAATCAGGCATCAATGCACTCGGTCGCAGCCATAGCGACGCTGGGAGGGAAGCCAACATGTCCATCGCCCTGATCGCCACGGTCGTTGCGCTCGTACTCGGCCACCTGGCGCCGTCGTTTGCGGCTGCGGTACGTCAGCACGCCTGGTATGGCGACCTGGTTGGCTGGCTCAACGGGCGCTTCGGCGAGCAGAGCTCCTGGCGCAGCCGCTGGGGCATCGTGTTGGCGCTGGTGCCTGGGCTGTTGATCGTGGGGCTGTTGCAACTCTCGCTCGAAGGCCGCTTGGCGGGTACTGCCGAACTGCTGTTCGGCGTTGCCATGCTGTTCTACGCATGGGGGCCACGTGACCTGGACCGCGATGTCGGCGCAGTCCTGGATGCGACCGATTCGACCGCCCGTCGGGATGCCATTGCGAATCTGACAGGCATGGAAGCCGATGCACCGGTGGATGGAGCGGGTTTGGTCGAGCCGGTATTCCGCAGCGCGGTGCGACGCTGGTTCGGCGTACTGTTCTGGTTCCTGGTGTTGGGTCCGTTTGGCGCGGTGCTGTATCGCTTGAGCGTGCTGTCGGCGGCCGGCGATGTCGCCGCCCGGGTGCCGGATCAGACCCGGCGTGGAGCGCGAACCTGGTTGGCCGTGCTGGAATGGCCGGTGGCACAGTTGGTGACCCTGTCATTGGCGCTGGTTGGAAACTTTGACAGCGTGCTGGACGCATGGCGTTCCGGCGGAGGGGCCTCGGCGCGGATCGATAACCGATTCCTCGGGGCCGCGGCGCGCGCCAGCGTGCGAAGTGAGCTGGCCGAAGAGGTAGCCGACGGAGCGGCTTTGGGTTGTCCCGCCGCCGGCATCGACGATGACGCCGATGAGGCCGGGCCGGGCGTGGCGGCCCTGCCCGAATTGCACGACGCGATGAGCCTGGTTTGGCGCTGCCTGCTGGTCTGGCTCGCTGCGCTGGCGCTGTTCGTGATTGCCGGCTTCGTGAGCTAGAGCTTGCGACAAAGCCGGGGCAAGGACCCGGGGGTCCTAAGCGGCATCCCCACGTAGCGCACGCACCTTCGCCTCCAGCACTCCCGCATCCACGTGGGCGCCTTCCAGCGGGCTAGCGACCACCACTTCGACCTGCGCGCGGAAGCGCCGCGGCACACGCATACGGCCCAAACGTGTTTCGCGCCGGCTCCACATGCTGGTCCACATTCCGCGCAATGCCATCGGGATCACCGGCACCTGTCGTCGTTCCAGTATCTTCTCCACCCCCGACTTGAACGCGGCAATTTCGCCATCGCTGGTCAGCCGGCCTTCGGGAAATATTCCCACCACCTGGCCGTCCGCAAGCGCCGCGTCGATCTCGTCGAACGCGCGCTGCATCAACTCGGGGTTCTCTTTCGCGCCGGCGATCGGGATCGCCTTGGCGGTGCGGAAGATCCAGCGCATGACGGGCACGTTGAAGATCTTGTAGTACATGACGAAACGCACCGGCCGCGGGATGCAGGCGGCCAGCAGCAACGCGTCCATGTAGCTGACGTGGTTGCACACCACCAGCGCCGCGCCCTCGTCGGGAATGTGGTCGATCCCCTGCACCCGAAGCCGGTACAAGGTGCGCACCAGTACCCAGCTCAGGAAGCGCATCAGGAACTCGGGCACGATCGTGAAGATCCAGATCGCGACCAGCGCATTGGCGATCGCCAAGGCCAGGAATACCTGCGGGATGTCCAGGTCGGGCATCGGCACGCGCATGCCGGCCAGTTCGAACGGCGGTAGCTGCAGCGCCAGCCCGAGCACCGCGGCCAACACGATGAAACCCGAGTTCTGGATGTTGAGCCCGGCGAACACCCGCGACATCTCCGACTTTGGCGTGCGGCTCTGGATCAACGCGAACAGCGGCACCACGAAGAAGCCGGTGAACAGGCCGATGCCGAGCAGGTCGACCACGATCCGCCAGCTGCCCGGTTGCTGCATGAAGCCGAGCACATCCAGCCCGCTGACCGTCGCCGCGCCGGGACGGGCGAAGTACAGGTCGAGCATGAAGGCCGTCATGCCGAATGCGCCCAGCGGTACCAGACCGATCTCCACCGTCCGTGCCGACAGCCGCTCGCACAGCAGCGAACCCACGCCGGTACCGACCGAAAACAACGCCAGGGCGAAGATGTACAACGTCGCCGAGCCGCCCAGGTTGACCTCGGCGTAGGTCGGCAGTTGCGAGGTCAGCACGGTGCCGACAAACCAGAACCACGACACCCCCAGCACCGCATTGCGCACCGCCAACTGCTTCTTGGCCAGGCGCAACACGGCAATGGATTCGGGGATCGGGTTCCAGTTGATCTTCAGCCCGGGCGCGCCGGCACCGGCCTTGGGGATCGCCCGGCTGACCAGGTGGCCGATGATCGCCAGCGTGATCACGGCCGCGCCGGCGACCCACGGACCGCTGGCGCCGGCCATGGCGAAGATCGAGCCACCCAGGATCATCCCCAACAGGATCGAGAACGAAGTGCCCATCTCGACCAGCCCGTTGCCGCCGGTCAACTCACGCGGGTGCAGCACCGCCGGCAGGATCGAATACTTCACCGGCCCGAACAGGGTCGACTGCAAGCCGGTACAGAACAACGCGACCAGCAACACGGTCATGTTTTGCAAGACGAAGCCGACCGCCGCCAGCGACATGATGCCGATCTCCATCGCCGTGGTGATGCGGATCAGGGTCGACTTCTCGGTCTTCTCGGCGATCTGTCCGGCCAATGCCGAGAACAGGAAATACGGAAGGATGAACAGCGCCGGCGCCAGGTTGGTATACAGCGTCTTCTGCTCGCTGCTGACCCCCAACCAGAACAGCAGGCCAATGATCGCCTGGCGGTAGACATTGTCGTTGAAAGCCCCCAGCGACTGGGTCGCGAAGAACGGCAGGAAACGGCGTTGTCCAAGCAATGCGTACTGGTTGTTCGACATGCGGGTTTTCCGGAACAGTCAGTGGTACCGCTGGGAGGTGCCACGATGGGAGAACACGATCAAACCTTCCGGACTTCGCTCAGCAATTCGGGATGGCGATCCAGCACCCTGAGCAGCTTGACCAATGCGAGCGGCGGCTTGGTCTTGCCGTTCTCATAGCGTGAAAAGGCGTTTGCGCCACCGCCGAAGATCTCGGCGGCCTCACGCTGGTCGAGCGCGAGCTTCTTGCGGACGTTGACGATGAACATCGGGTCCACAATCGCGGCGTTGACCTGCTTGTTGAACGCGAGCATCGCCAAGTTGACCCGAGTCGACTGCGTCGCATCGAGTACCGACTCGCCGCAGGCCGGGCAGAACCCGCCCGTCACCGCTGCGATGACGGTTGATTCGCCCTTGTAGATGTAAGGCAGGTCGCGGGTGTCCTGCACCAGTTTGGCAGCGCACGATGGACATTTCATGCTCATAACTCCTTGAAGGACACGATCAACAAGTCCTCCATCACCGTCAGCTTCAGGTAAACCATGAACCGGGGTGGCGGGTCGATACACGTCCTGCCAGATCCTATGGTCAGCATGCGTCGTCATACTCTTGAAAAAATCCATTGGGGCAAGCTCATGCACGATGGCAAGCATGTCGTCGAAGTCCAGTCCCAACGCCGCGGCGCCGGACAAGGCCGAGAACGTGGCGCGCACTTTGCCGGCGTCGAGCAGCGCTTTAACCACCGGCAGCCGGCAATGGGGCGTCCTTTTCTCCATTGCCGGCAGGATAATTCGCCCGGAAGAGTTTGGCAAGTAGGGTAATTAAGCGACGGATGGACACCCGGCTCTAACTAGTGCGATGCGGTCCGAGTGACCCCTGCGCGCCGCGTTCCTGCGCATGACCCGTCGGACAATGGGCTCAGCTCTTGGCTGCGCCCCGTTTGATCGCGCGCCAGCCGATGTCGCTGCGATGGAACTCGCCCTCCCAGGAGATTTTCGCAACCGCTTCGTAGGCGTGTTCCTGCGCGGCGGCCACGGTGTCGCCGAGCGCGCACACGCACAGCACGCGGCCGCCGGCGGTTACTACTTGGCCGTCGACAAGTTTTGTGCCGGCGTGGAAGACTTTTGTGTCGGCGATATCGGGCACATCCCCTTCGCTGATCGGGTCGCCGGTGCGCGGGGTGTCGGGGTAGTTCTCGGCGGCCATCACCACGCCCAGCGACGGGCGTGGGTCCCATTGCGCGGTGACCTCGTGCAGGCGCTCGTCGATCGCGGCCTCGAGCATGTCGAGCAGGTCGGATTGCAGGCGCATCAGGATCGGCTGGGTTTCCGGGTCGCCGAAGCGGACGTTGAACTCGATCACCTTGGGGGCGCCGGTCTGGTCGATCATCAGCCCGGCGTACAGGAAGCCGGTGAACGCGATGCCGTCGGCAGCCATGCCTCGCACGGTGGGCTCGACCACCTCGCGCATCACGCGCGCGTGGATCTCGTCGGTCACTACCGGCGCCGGCGAATACGCGCCCATGCCACCGGTGTTGGGGCCGGTGTCGCCATCACCGACGCGCTTGTGGTCCTGGCTGGTGGCCATTGGCAAGGCGGTGGTGCCATCGACGATCGAGATGAAGCTGGCCTCCTCTCCGTCCAGGAACTCCTCGATCACCACCCGCGCGCCGGCTGCACCAAATGCATTGTCCGCAAGCATGTCGCGCACGGCGGCCTCGGCTTCGGCCAGTGTCATCGCCACGATCACGCCCTTGCCGGCGGCCAGGCCGTCGGCCTTGACCACGATCGGGGCGCCCTTCCCGCGGACGTAGGCCAGCGCGGCATCGACGTCGGTATGCACCGCGTAATACGCCGTCGGAATGCCGTGGCGGGCGAGGAAGTCCTTGGCAAACGCCTTGCTGCCCTCCAACTGCGCGGCTGCGGCGCTGGGGCCAAAGATCCGGCGGCCGGCCGCGCGGAAACGGTCGACCACGCCGGCTACCAGCGGTGCCTCGGGGCCGACGACCGTCACTGCAACGCCCTCGCGCTCGACCAATGCCAGCAAGCCATCGATATCGGTCGCTGCGACATCCACATTGCGGCACTTGCCCTCGGTCGCGGTGCCGGCGTTGCCGGGGGCGACCAGTATCTCGGTGACACGGGGTGATTGCGCGAGCTTCCACGCCAGCGCGTGTTCGCGGCCGCCGGCACCGATGACGAGGATTTTCATTGCGTGGTCCTTGTAGATGGGTCTGTCGATCGGCTGGTTCGATGATTTGTCAGATTTTACCGGAGCGGGAGGATTGCCGGCTGCTAGCATCCCTCGCTTCGGTGACAACAATGGAAATCGCGATGGAGTTCATCCTCGGCGGCATCGAGGCGCTGCTGGCGCCGGTGATCGAGCTGATCAACCTGGTGCTGTGGAACTACGTGCTGGTGTACGGCCTGCTCGCAGTCGGGGTGTATTTCACCGTGCGGCTGAAGTTCCTGCAGCTGCGCCGGTTCCCGCACATGCTGCATGTGATCGGCCGTGGTACCGATGGCGACGCCGCCGGCATCTCGCCGTTCCAGGCGCTGTGCACCAGCCTGGCCTCGCGGGTCGGCACCGGCAACCTCGCCGGGGTCGCGATCGCGCTGAGCCTGGGCGGGCCCGGGGCATTGTTCTGGATGTGGATGGTGGCCGTGGTCGGCATGGCCACGGCGTATGCCGAGAGCGCGCTGGCGCAGCTGTACAAGGTCCGCGACGAGGACGGCCAGTACCGCGGCGGGCCGGGGTATTACATGTCACGGGGGCTGAAAATGCCGTGGCTGGGTGTGGCGTTCTCGGTCTGCCTGGTGTTTTCCTACGGGCTGATCTTCAGTGGCGTACACGCCAACGCGATGGCGCAGTCGCTGAATCTCGCGTTTGGCTTCAGCCAGGCGCAGATCGCGACCGGGCTGGTGCTGCTGACCGCGCTGATCATCTTCGGTGGCGTGCGCTCGGTCGCGCGGGTGGCCGAATGGGTGGTGCCGTTCATGGCGGTCGCCTACCTCGGCCTGGCGGGGTGGGTGGTGATCACCCACATCACCGAGGTGCCGGCGGTGTTGGCGCTGGTGGTGCGCAGCGCGTTCGGCCTGGAGCCAGCGGCCGGCGGCCTGATGGGTGGGCTGGCCGCGGCGATGCTCAACGGCGTCAAGCGCGGGCTGTACTCGAACGAAGCCGGCATGGGCAGCGCGCCCAACATCGCCGCAGCGGCCACGCCGGTGCCGCACCATCCGGCCAGCCAGGGGCTGGTGCAGTCGCTCGGGGTGTTCATCGACACCTTGCTGATCTGCACCGCGACCGGGCTGATGATCCTGTTGTCGGGCGTGCTGGCCGACGGCGGCGACGGGGTGGTGATCACCCAGAACGCGCTGGTGGTGTTCTTCGGCCAGTGGGGCAGCTGGTTCGCGGCGATCGCGCTGTTTTTCTTCGCGTTCACCACCATCCTGGGCAACTACGCGTATGCGGAAAGCGGCCTGCTGTATCTCGGTGGCGGTGATCGCGGGCTGTTCGTGCTGCGGGTCGCCGCGCTCGGGGTGATCGTGTGGGGCGTGTACTCAAAGGTACAACTGGTCTGGAACGCGGCCGACGCGGCGATGGCGATGATGGCGACGCTCAACCTGGTCGCGCTGCTGGGGCTGTCGGGCGTGGTGGTCAAGTTGACCCGCGACTACGACCGGCAGCTCAACGCGGGCAAGTCGCCGGTATTCCACATCGCCGACTATCCCGAACTCGGTGATGGCGTGGATCATGAGATCTGGAAGGACCGCGGGTAGCGATGCGTGCCGGGACCGCATAGCCAGATAACAGAATCTCCGTCCCGTCCATGAGGTAGGATTGCGCATCCACACAGGACGTGTCGGGGCAGTGCCCCGGTCAAGGAGCGACGGGCGTGAACATCATGGATGCGGTGCAATCGGTACTGGCGGGGTTGGCCCGGTACACCGATGCAGACCGGCTATATGCATTTGAACTCGACGGCCTGTCCGCCGGCGTGCTCACCGTCGAGCGCTGGCAGGGTTGGGAGTCGCTGTCTTCGAGTTATGAATGGTGGATCGACCTGTTGTCGACCGACGCCCAGTTGCCGCTGGATGATCTGCTCGGCAAGCGCGCAACCCTGCTGACCCGCTGTGCCGATGGCACTCGTGTGCCGCGCAGCGGGCTGGTCCGCGAGGCCACGTGCGTCGGTTCCGACGGCGGCCTCGCCCGCTACCGCCTGTGCCTGGTCCCATGGACGTGGTTGCTGAGCCAGGGTCGGCACAGCAGGGTGTTCCAGGACAAGACCGTGATCGAGATCGTCGAGACGGTGTTCACCGACTACGCGCCGCTGGCAACGTGGCAGGTCGGCGATGAGGTCAGCCCGTTCCTCAACGAGGTACGCCCCCGCAGCTATTGCTGCCAGTACCGCGAAAGCGACTTCGACTTCATCAGCCGTCTGCTGGCCGAGGAAGGTCTCGGTTGGCGGCTGGAAGAATCCGTCGACGCTCCCGGTGGCCACGCCATGGTGCTGTTCGCGGCCAGCGGGCAGGGTTTGCAGGACGCCACTGCCGAGGCCGGCAACGGCATCCGTTTCCACCGCAGCGATGCCACTGAATCGAGCGATACCATCCAGGCGCTCGGGACTGCGCACGGCGTTGAGTCGACCGTACTGACCCTGCTCAGCGACGACTACAAGAGCCACTGTCTCAGTGCCAGCCTGCCACTGGGCGCGGCAACCGATAGCGCGGCAATGTTGGAGGACTACGACCCGTCCGGCGCTTACGCCTTTGCCAACCAGACCGAGGCCAGCCGCTACGCCGAACTGATCGGCCAGGCCCGCGCCGCCCAGACCACCCAGTGGTTCGGCCAGTCCAGCGTGCGCAGCTTTCGCGCCGGCCAGTGGTTCGCCGTCATCGACGCACCTACCGACGGCGAGACGACGCCCGACGAGCTGCTGCTGGTCGCCGTCCACCAGGCTGGCATCAATAACCTGCCCGACACCGTCCGCGACAGCGCCGCCCGCCTGTTCGGCGACGCCGGTGCCAGCCCGGTCGCCGACCTGTCCCGCATCACCTGGGCCGCGGTGCAAGCGCGGGCCGAAGCCGTCGGCTATGGCAACGCCTTCACCGCAGTGCCGCGCGACCTGTCGTGGCGGCCGATCCTGACCGACGACACCGGTGCCCGCTTGAACCCGCGGCCGACCGCGCCGGGCTACCAGAGCGCAATCGTGGTTGGCGCAGATGGTGCCAGCGCCGGCGAGTTGCACAGCGACTCGCTGGGCCGGATCAAGGTGCGTTTCCACTGGCAGCAGGATGCCGACGGCGCCAGCGCCAGCCACAGCTGCTGGCTGCGCGTGAGTCAGCGTTATGCCGGCCCGGGTGTCGGCAGCCAATTCCTGCCACGGATCGGCCAGGAAGTGCTGGTCGGCTTCCTGGACGGCGACATCGACCGCCCGGTGATCGTCGGCAGCCTCTACAACGGCCAGGGTGAGGCCGGCATCCCGGCGACGCCGGGCGGTCAAGAGGCCGAGTCCAACACCGACACTTACGCCGACGCCCGCGACCATCGCCCCAGCGCCCAATCCAACCTTGCCGGTGGCAACGCCCCGGCCTGGCACGGCATGAGCGGCGACAAGGACGGTCACCGCAACCCGGCGGCGCTGTCGGGGTTCAAGTCCAAAGAGTTTGGGGGTAGCGGCCACAACCGCCTGGTGTTTGACGACAGCGACGGCCAACTGCGGTTCCAGCTGGCAACCACCCATGGTGCGACCGAGCTCAACCTCGGCCACCTGATCCACCAGGCCGACAACTACCGCGGCAGCTTCCGCGGCGAAGGGTTCGAGCTGCGCACCGACCAGTGGGGCGCGATCCGCGGCCAGCGCGGCCTGTGGGTCAGCGCCTACGCCAACGACCCCGACGCCCCGGCCGGCGAGCAAGTGGCCGCCACCGCCTTGCTCCGGCAGGCCGAACAGCTGGGTCACGCCTTCAGCGACATCGCCGGCACCCACCAGACCGTCCGGCTGGCGGCTCATCAGGGCGAGGCCAAGCCCGGTCAGTCGCGACTGATCGATGACCAGTCGCCGCTCAAGGCGTTGCTGACCAGTGCCAAGACCGTCGTCGATGGCAGCGGGTTGGCCGCCGGCGAAGCCGACGCCCGCAACCGCAAGCCCAATGCCGGCAAAGACCGCGTCCCGCACAGCGGTGACGCGATCCTCGGCCTGACCGCCCCGGCCGGGATCGGCCTGGTCGCCGGTCAGAGCCTGCACTGGAGCGTCGGTGAGACCCTGACCATCGCCAGCGGCCAGGCCACCAATGCAGCCATTGCCGGCGACCTGCGCATCCACGCAGGCCAGGCCATCGGCTGGCTGGCCGGCGCAGTGGAGTCAAAGGAGCCCAGCGCGGCCCCACCCGACTCAAGTCAGGGGCAGGCTCTGACCTTGGTCACCGCCGAAGGTGAGCTGCACCTGCAAGCCCAGCACGACCAGCTCAAGTTGCAGTCGAAAGACCAGCTCAAGGTCATCAGCGCCAACGCCGAAGTCGAACTGGCCGCCGGCAAGACCATCCACCTGGCCACCGAAGGCGGCGCCAGCATCACCATCGAAGGCGGCAACATCAGCGTCACCTGCCCCGGCAATATCGTCGTGCATGCGGGGAAGAAATCGTTTGTGGGGCCGGCCAACATCAACTATCCGTTGCCGGCGTTCGGCGAGTCCGAGTTTTGTCTCAGTTGCTTCTTGCGGGCCGCTGCGACGGGTGCTCCACTGGTTCCTGCCGATGGGCAGCGTTGACGCCATGAGCCACTACTACCTGTTCGACGGTGTGCAGTTGCGCGACGACGAGCACACCCAGCTTGAAGGTGCCTCCGCGGTACGGGTTTACGCCGATCTCGGCGAAACGGCAGCCCGGACCGGACCGATGCTGGTCGAGCACGGCGCGATCGAGCCGTCGCTGGTCGCGGCGCTCAACGACGCTCGCAAACCGCGCCATGCCCTTGCAGAGCTTACGTCGCCCGCCTCGTTGGAGTGGCTCGGCAGGCACTTGGTGGCGATGCGTTACCTGCACCTCAACGAGTACTCGCAACACTTCCTGCGTTACGCCGACACCCGCGCGTTCTCGATGGTGGTGCAGGTGTTGAGCGCGGCGCAACTTTCAGCGCTGTTTGGTCCGGTTGAGCAGTGGAGCTACAGCGACCGCCGTGGGCGGTCACGCGTACTCCAGAGGCCGGACGTAGCGCCGGGTCAAACGCCGCTTTACCTGGACCAGGCGCAACAGCGGCAGCTATTCCGCCTGGCCGCACCCGATCAGCTGCTTGCCGAGGTACTCGCCGACGACCCCGCCTTGACCGCGCGCGGCGACGACAGCCAGCGACATGGCTGGGTTGCCGGCGCACTGAATTTCCTGGAGCAACGCAGGATGCGCTCGTTCCCATGGCGCCTGGCCGTGGCCAACGCGGCCGTGCGTAGCAGCGGAAAAGCACTGGACGATCCGTCGTTTGCCGATCTTGTGGACCAAACCTTCTCGCGCGGTGGCGATACCGACGCGTTATACAACTGGGAGAGCCCGATGGAGACTGCACCATGACGCCACGCCACGCTCCGGATCGTCGATATCGTGTTCGCGCCATCCTGGGTGCGCTGCTCTGCCTGACGCTGGGTGCCTGCGATGCCATGCCCGGGCAGGCCGAGGAAGAGAGTTACACCGTGGCGACGACCCTGACCGGCATCGACCATTTGCCCGGCCATCTCGCGGTGCAATCTTTCGCTGTCGATGGTCAGGGCGGTGGCAGTGCCGGGAAAGGGGGCAGCATGATGTGCTGCACGCGACTGCCCGGCAAGTGGCGTCCGGACATGATGGTGCGGATCAACTGGGGCGTGACCAACTTCCGCGACTGCGAAGCCGACGAGTACGTCGCGCATGTGCCGGTGGAGCGTTACGAGGAGGTCGGAGCGCTCTATGTGCATTTTTTTGCTGATGGCTCCGTCCGGGTCGTGTCTTCCACCTATGGTCCTGCAGGAGCGCTGCATCCGGAATCGGCCTACCCGATCAAGATTCCGATCCCGCAGAAGGATCCGTGGCACGAGTACCCGTTGGAGCAAACCTGCCAAGGCAAGGATCGCAGCGTGGCCCCCACGCGGCACAAGGAAGGAGACGTGGACTATGTCGACTAACGCTACGCACCCGGGCGATGTCGGTGGCATCCGAGCATTGCGCCCGGTACGCGATTGCCGCGCCGACCAATGCGAGGTCCGGATCAACATCGGGCTGTTCTTTGACGGTACGGGCAACAACGCCCGCTGGATGGAACCCGGCACCGTCGGTACCCAGGAATCACGACGGAAAGACAGTAATGTGTTCCGGCTCTGGGCGGCTTATCCGGAAAATCCAACGGCTGGCCTCTTCCGAAGCTACGTGCCCGGCGTCGGCACCCCGTTTCCGGAGATCGGTGAGCATGAGCCGGCGGATCTCGGGATGGGTTTCGGTGGTGGCGGCGAGGGCCGCATTGTGTTCGGCCTGCTGCAGGTCTTGAATGCGATGCACCGAGTCATCGAGCGTGACCGCCCCATGTTCCAACCCGCCGCCGTCGAAGCCCTGTGCGGTCTAGGGCGGGAGCCCAGCATGCTTGAGCGTCATCGCCTTGTGCTGCGGCCATTGGGCATGACCAGCGGCGGCCTGCTCAGCGACTGGCCCAGCGGGCTCGGCGCGCGTCGCCCATTCCTTCAAACCCAGGGTGCACTGCTGGCAGACAAAATTGCCCGGGCCGACAAGCCCAAGCTGGTCGAGGTCTTCATCGACGTCTTCGGCTTCTCGCGCGGTGCCGCCGAGGCACGGGTGTTCTGCCATTGGCTGGACGAGCTGTTCCAGGGCAACCGGCTGTTCGGGGTCCAGGCGCATATCCGCTTCGTCGGTCTGTTCGATACCGTCGCCTCGGTCGGTGTGCCGACCTCGGCGACGCCGTTCACCGATGGGCACATGGACTGGGCCGACGACGAGCACCTGCGGATACCCCGGCGTGCCGGGCATTGCGAACACTACATTGCCGCCCACGAGAACCGCGGCTCGTTCCCGGTGGACGAGGTGCGTGCGCCATCGGGCGCGTTGCCGTCCAATTGTCGCCAGTTCGTATTTCCGGGCATGCATTCGGATGTCGGCGGCGGTTACACGCCGCAGGAGCAGGGACGCGGCCCGCGGTCGGACAATGCCGAGAAGCTGGCGCAGATACCGCTCAATCACATGTATGCCGCCGCGCGCGCGGCACGCGTGCCGCTGGACAAGACACTGGCCGTGCAGGGACTGTACGACCCCTACCAAATCGCGCCGGAGCTGCAGGCGGCCTACGACGGCTGGCGAGCCGAGAGCAGCGGCAGCAAGCCGTTGCGCGAATGGCTGCTGCCGTACCTGGTCTGGCGGTATCAGGCGCGCCACCATTACGGGCGGCTGCCCGCGTTTGAGCGCGCATCGGCGAGGGATTGCGATGACCTACGTGGCGCCAATGCCACCTTGCTTGCCGACATCCATGCGCTGGAAAACCCACCATCAGCAGGAACACGCGCGGCTGAATCCTTGTTGGGGACCATTCCAGGCTTTGGCATCCTGGCACGCCACGTCATTGCCCGTGACTATGACTGCCTGGCGCCCGAGGCGCCGGCGGTTCTTCAGCGGATCAAGGCGGCACCTCCTACGCCGCCGGCCTCGGCGACCCTCTATGCCGATTACGCCCATGACTCGTTCGCAGGGTTCCGGCCCTTCGATAATGAGATCATGGGCATCAACCCGCCGGGCTCATGGGAGCCGGAAGGTTACTTGCGCTGGCGCGTGCATTACCGTGGCAACGACACCCGGCTGACTCGGCGTACAGGAGTGGAGTCGAACTCCCAAGTGGCGTGATTGGCTGATCTCTGGCGCATCGGGGCGGCCGACGAACCACTGATGATCATCTGATGGCGCTGTTCGCGGGCCATCCGAGCGCTCTGGTGGGGCGGTCGGCCTCGGCGGCGCCAGCCACAGCTGCTGGCTGCGCTTGAGGCAGCGTTATGTCGGCCTCCGCCAACTTCCGCAGCAAAGCTCTATCAGTGCCGGAAGTGCCGCACGCCGGTGAACACCATGGCAATGCCGTGCTCGTCGGCGGCGGCGATGGTTTCCTTGTCGCGCATCGAGCCGCCGGGCTGGATCACCGCTTTGATACCGGCGGCCGCGGCGGCGTCGATGCCGTCGCGGAAGGGGAAGAAGGCGTCGCTGGCCATTACCGAGCCGGGCACGCTCAAACCGGCTTCTTCGGCTTTCAATCCGGCGATCTTTGCCGATACCACGCGGCTCATCTGGCCGGCGCCGATGCCGATGCTGCGCTGGTCGCGGGCGTAGACGATGGCGTTGGATTTGACGAACTTGGCGATCCGCCAGGCAAACATCAGGTCGGCCAACTGGGCGTCGGTCGGGGCAAGCTGAGTGACCACCTTGAGCTCGTCGTGCGTCACCTCGCGGATGTCGCTGGTCTGCATCAGCAAGCCCGAACCGACACGCTTGACGTCGATGTTGTTGCGACCGTCGCCGTGGGGAATCTTCAATACGCGGACGTTGGCCTTCTTGTTGCAGTAATCCAGCGCGGCCGGCTCGTAGTCGGGGGCGATCAGGACTTCGACAAACTGGCGGTCCAGGATGGACTTCGCGGTGGCCTCGTCGAGCGTCTGGTTGAAGGCGATGATGCCGCCGAACGCGGAAGTTGGATCGGTCGCGAAGGCGGCCTCATAGGCGTCGCCGTTGTTTGCCGCCACCGCCACGCCGCAGGGGTTGGCGTGCTTCACGATCACGCAGGCCGGGGCGTCGAACTGGCGCACGCATTCCCACGCGGCATCGGCATCGGCGAGGTTGTTGTAGCTCAGCGCCTTGCCCTGCAACTGGGTGAAAGTGGCCAGCGTGCCCGGCACCGGCCACAGGTCGCGGTAGAACGCGCCCGACTGGTGGGGGTTCTCGCCGTAGCGCAGGTCCATGACTTTGACAAAGCTGCTGTTGCTCTGCGCCGGGAACAAGGCGCGGCTGCCGTCGTCGTTGATCGATGACAGGTAGTTGCTGATGCAGGCGTCGTAGAAGGCGACGCGGTTGAACGCGGTGACCGAGAGCGCGAAGCGCGTCCGTGCCGACAGTGCGCCGTCGTTGATCTCCAGCTCATCGGCCAGTGCTGCGTACTGGGCAGGATCAGTCGCCACTGCGACGCGGGCGAAGTTTTTCGCCGCCGAGCGCAACATCGCCGGACCACCGATGTCGATGTTCTCGATGATCTGTTCCATCGAGCTGTCCGGGTCGGCCGAGACCCGCTCGAACGGATACAGGTTCAGCACCAGCAGGTCGATCGCGTCGATGCCGTGTTCGGCCATCACCGCATCATCGGTCCCGGCGCGGCCCAGCAGGCCGCCATGCACGACCGGGTGCAGCGTCTTGACCCGGCCATCCATCATCTCCGGGAAACCGGTGGCATCGCTGACGTCCCTGACCGTCAGGCCGGCGTCGCGGATCGCCTTCGCGGTGCCACCGGTCGACAGCAATTCGACACCATGGCCGACGAGGGCGCGAGCCAGCTCGATCAGCCCGGTCTTGTCGGAAACAGACAACAGGGCACGGCGAATCTTGACCGGATGGTGGGTCACCGGGCCGGGCGTGGAGGTTGCGGTCATGGCGGCAGGCTTTGGTCGGGAAAGCCGTTAATTATACCGGCCGGCACCCGACTGGTCCGGCCGGCAGCGCTCTTGCCGGCGGCAGTGCCGGGCGACGGGTCAGCGCGCTTTGCGTCAGCGGGTATCAGGCCAGCCCGTACTCACGCAGTTTCTTGCGCAGGGTCGCGCGATGGATACCCAGCATCGCCGCCGCGCGGCTCTGGTTGCCGTCGCAATGGCCGAGCACTTCGGCGAACAGCGGGATTTCCAGCTCGCGCAGGGCGATCTCGTACAGATCGCCGTTGTCGCAACCGTCCAGGTCTCCCAGGTAGCGCCGGATCGACGTGGCAACGTGATCACGCAGCGGCACCCGTGGCCCGGGACGGGAAGAGTCGGTACGGCTTGCAGCGTTCAATGGTGTCCCCCAAATCCTGTGGCGTCCGTCATCGTGTGTTTCCATCGCGAGGCGCGAGACGACGACGGCCTAGGAGTCTAACGTGCGATTGCCCTGCAACATATCGATTTTCTCCGCATCAGCGGAAGTCGAATGCAAACGCGACGACCGGCACGGCCGGTTCGATGATCTCCAATTCGACGCTGGCGCTCTGGCCCGGCGCCAGCTCGCTGCGGGCATCGCCTGAACCCGGATGCGGGTACTCCGACGCGTCGAACACGCGCGCGGCGACGGGCTGCCCGTTGATGTCCGACAGGTTCAGCACCAGTGCGGGCCATGGTTGTGGCCAGCGCGCGTCGTTGCGGAAGCTGGCCCGGACGCGGAGTACGCCGGTCTTGCCGGGGGCCGGCTGCACGCTGCGGGCCAGCATGGTGTATGCGCCCGGCTCGTGCCAGGCGGGCAAATCACACCACAGCGCGGTACAGATGGCGCCGATCACCGGGCGCCAGCGCTCGTTGGCGGCGAGCTCATTGCGTTGCGCCAGTACCAGTTGCGCCACCAGCAACAGGCCCAGCGCGGACACGCCCAGCATTTTTGGCCAATGAGGACCAGTCGTCCGGGACCGTGAGGCGATGCGGGCAAAGCTGGGAATGCCCCGCTTTGTGCGACCGCGCCCAGTGCGCATCGAAGCGGTGTCGGCTGGCGCTTTCGATGCGGTCGGGGAGGAGGCTTTGGTTGCCGGCGCGACAGGGCCGCTTGGAGGGGGGCGGGTCGAGTGGGCTTCACTTCGCAATTCAGTCTGGCAACGTGGACAACGCTGCGGCGCACCGGCGCCAGAGACGATCAGTGCAACCAGGAAGCCACAGTGTGGGCACGGAACGAACATCGGCGCAGTCTAGCCGACACCGACTGGCAAGCCGGCTTCCGCACTGGCTTGCGGACGGTCTGGCGAACGGCGAGACCGGTGCATCACTATGACCATGGCCATGGGCTGTCCGTCGGATCAGCGGCGCCGGACGCCGCTGATCCGGATCCAGTCTTCGTGTTGTGCAACCTGCAGTTGCTCGAAGTCCGCCTCATAGCGGGCCAGGACCTCGTTCTCTTGTCCGGCGAGGATGCCTGACAGTGCGATCCGGCCACCCGGCGCGACCCGCGCGGCGAGCACGTCGGCGAGGGCGATCAGCGCGGTGGCGAGGATATTGGCGACCACCACCGGATAGCGGGTCCCGGCAGGCTCATCTTCGGGCAGGTACACCGCCAGGCGTGCTTCCACCCCGTTGCGGTGGGCATTGTCGGCGGTGGCCGTCAGCGCCTGGGGATCGTTGTCGACCCCGGTCGCCTGCGAAGCGCCGAGCTTCAGTGCGGCAAGAGCGAGGATGCCGGAGCCGCAACCGAAGTCCAGGACACTCGCGCCGGGCAACACGCCGTCGCTGGCGAGCCCGTCCAGCCATTGCAGGCAAAGCGCGGTGGTCGGGTGGGTGCCGGAGCCGAATGCCAGGCCGGGATCAAGCCGCACCACCGCAGCGTCGGCCGCATCCGCGCCATCGGGGAGATCGTGGTTCCACGGCACGATCCAGGTACGTAGACCGAACTTCAGCGGCTCGTACTGGTCCATCCACGCGCGCTCCCAGTCCTGGTCGGCGACCTCGCGGAACGTTGCGCGCGACCAGTCGATGCCTTCGTCGGCGGCCGACAACGCATGCAGCAACAACTCCGGCAAGGCGTCGCCTTGGAACAACGCCGTCAGCGACAATTCGCCCCAAAGGGGAGTCTTGCCGACGCCCGGTTCGAAGATCGCCTGCTCGTCGGGCGCGTCGGCGTTGGCATCGGTCAAGGTGACCGCGAGTGCACCGACGTTTTCCAGCGCGCGCTCATGGCGGGGCTGGTCGGCCTCGGTGCAGGGCAGGGTAAGTTCGAGGAAAGGCATACCGGCGGGGTGGGTGTGGGACATTGCATGTTGGGGCGTAGTGCGGCCGCAGGCAACCGGCCGATCGGTGTTTGATTTAAGATGACGCCGGGTCCGAACCCAGGGAGTCGCCGTTCCATTGCCAGCAATGCCTCGCCAACTGCTTCTGCTCTGCCTGGCGTCGTTGCTGTTGCTGGCGGCGGTCCTGGCGTATCCAGGTGGGGAAGGCACGGTCGCCTCCACCGGCGCGGGACCGGTCGAGGCCGATATCGCGGTTCCGGTTCCGGTTCCGGTTCCCGCGAATGCGCAGCGAGCCCCCGTCGATCACGCCCCCCTCGACCCGCGTCGCCAGGCGCACCGAGCCACGTTACCCGGCAAGTCCAGCCGCCGCGCGGAACTTGAAAGCGCGCCGGACCTGTATGCCTATGCCAACACCCTGGCTCCCGCCGTACGGGCCGGGGATCCGGAAGCGGCCTGGATGCTGAGCCGGGTACACGAATACTGTTCCGCTTATGCGATGGCTCCGGCCGACTATGCCCGTGACACGCAGGCGATCGGCGAGATGCAGCTGAGGACCTCCGAGGCGATGGTCGCCGCCCGAACCCGAACAGGTAAGCGTTGTGCCCGGTTCGTGCCGCGCGATGACCTGTCCTATACGGCGATCCTCGTGGGGACAACCGAGGCGGCCGAGGCCGGCAGCCTCGCCGCAGAGGCGGCTCTGTTGGCGATCGGCGAGCCGCTCGAAACGAGCGACGCGTACAGGCATGACCTGGTCGAGCGGGTGCAGCGCTCCGGTGACCCGGAATCGTTTGCTGCGCTGTCGCCGGCGATGGGCATCCGTGCCAGCGGCCAGCAGGCTTTCGCCGGGCAGGTGGCGGGCACCCAGCTGGCGGAGGTGGCCTGGAAGGTCGCCGCGTGCGAGCTGGGAATGGATTGCAGCGCCGACAGCACGTTGATGACGTCGCTGTGCGCCAATGGTGGGATCTGTTCGCGGAATTCCGGTCAGGATTTCCGTAGTTTTGTCTTCGATGCTGCAGTTCCGCGACAGGGGGCGGACGTGGTGAATGAAATGGTCAACTCGCTGACAGGCGAGGAGAAGGTGCCGAAATGAAGAAGGAAGCCACCGTGCGCAGGATCAAGATGATGTTCTGGACGTTGTTGCTCGCGGCGTATTCCGTCGCTGCCACCGGGGTCATGATCGACGTGTTGGGACAGGATTACCGCGAGATGTCGGCCGTGGCGGTAACCTCGGTGCATTCGTCGCTGGATAAACGGATGGCGGGAGCCGCGCAGGTGGCCGCTGCTTACCGGGCCAGCAGCGGCGCGCCGTTCTCCGCGCTGCCGACCGGCAGCACCTTCAAGGTGGTCTGGCCCGACGGTTCAAGCGAATACGTGACCGTGGTAAGTGTGTCCTCGAGCGACGGCGTGAAGCCGGTCGAGGGGACGCAGCGGCCGGCACCGGGAGTGGCCGCCGAGCCGCGATAGCCCGCTGGGCCGACAGCCCGACAGCCCGATCAGACGATCGAGAGCGACTTTTCCTTCTGCTCCTTCAGCCGCTTTTCCAGGTAATGGATGTTCTGCCCACCCTGCTGGAAGCCGACGTCGGCCAGAATGCGCTGGTGCAGGGGGATGTTGGTCTTGATGCCGTCGATCACCATCTCGCTGAGCGCCACGCGCATGCGGGCGATCGCGGTTTCGCGGTCGGGGCCGTGCACGATCAGCTTGCCGATCATCGAGTCGTAGTTCGGTGGCACGCGGTAACCGGCATAGATGTGGCTATCCACGCGCACGCCCGGGCCGCCCGGCGCGTGGAACTCCTGGATCAGGCCCGGACTGGGCATGAAGGTTTCCGGATCCTCGGCATTGATCCGGCACTCGATCGAGTGGCCGTTGATCACGATGTCTTCCTGCTTGATGCTCAATTTTTGACCGCTGGCGATCATCAGCTGCTCGCGGATCAGGTCGATGCCGGTGATCATCTCGGTGACCGGGTGCTCGACCTGGATGCGGGTGTTCATCTCGATGAAATAGAACCGGCCGTCCTCGTACAGGAACTCGAACGTGCCCGCGCCGCGGTAGCCGATGCGGATGCAGGCATCGACGCAGACCTGGCCGATGTCGGCGCGCTGCTGGTCGCTGATGCCGGGCGCCGGCGCTTCCTCGACCACCTTCTGGTGACGGCGCTGCATCGAGCAGTCGCGCTCGCCCAGGTGGATCGCGCCGCCCTGGCCGTCGGCAAGGACCTGGATCTCGACGTGGCGCGGGTTCTCCAGGAACTTCTCCATGTAGACCATGTCGTTGCCGAACGCGGCCTTGGCCTCGGCCTTGGTGGTCTGGATCGCGGTGACCAGCGCGGCCTCGGTGTGGACGACGCGCATGCCGCGCCCGCCGCCGCCGCCGGAGGCCTTGACGATCACCGGGTAGCCGATCTCGCGGCCGATCTTGATGTTGGCCTGAGGCTCATCGCCCAGCGGGCCGCCACTGCCCGGCACGCACGGCACGCCGGCTTCTTTCATCGCGCGGATCGCTTCGACCTTGTCGCCCATCAGGCGGATGGTCTCGGCCTTGGGGCCGATGAAGATGAAACCCGACTCCTCCACGCGCTCGGCAAAATCGGCGTTCTCGGCCAGGAAGCCGTAGCCGGGGTGGATCGCCTGGGCGTCGGTGACTTCGGCCGCGGAGATCAGCGAAGCCATGTTGAGGTAGCTGTCGGTCGACGGCGCCGGGCCGATGCAGACCGACTCGTCGGCCATGGCCACGTGCTTTAGGTTGCGATCGACAGTGGAATGCACCGCGACCGTGTGGATGCCCAGTGCGTGGCAGGCACGCAGGATACGCAGCGCGATTTCGCCCCGGTTGGCGATGACGACTTTGTCCAGCATCGACCCGGCCTCAGCCGATCACGAACAGGGGCTGGTCGAACTCGACCGGCTGGCCGCTCTCGGCCACGACCTTGAGCACGGTCCCGGAGGCGTCGGCCTCGATCGGGTTGAACATCTTCATCGCCTCGATGATGCCGATGGTGTCGCCGGCGGCCACGGTCTGGCCAACAGTGACGAACGGCGGCTTGTCCGGCGCCGGGGACGAGTAGAACGTACCGACCATCGGTGCGCGCACGACGTGGCCCTCGGGCAACGCCTGCCCCGGAGTCGATCCGGCGCCGCTGTCGGCCGGTTTGCTGCCGCCGGTGGCGGCATCCACTGGCGAGGCCATCGGCATCGGCGGCAGGGGAGCCGCCATCGGCGCATACGCTGGTGCAACCGCCGGAAAGCCGCCGCGCGGCGTGCGCGCCAGGCGGACGGATTCCTCACCTTCCTTGATCTCGATCTCGGCCAGGTTGGACTCTTCCAGCAGGTCGATCAGTTTCTTTATTTTTCGCAGGTCCATGGTGGGCCCTCTTGATGTTTGATCGGGTGCCGCCGAGGCGACGGAATAAATGGTCGGTGTGCCTGGGGTTCAGGCGGTCGCCAGCCGCAACAAGGCGGCATCGAGGGCGTAACGGTAGCTGTCGGCACCGAAGCCGGCGACCACGCCCAGTGCCAGGTCGCTGAAGTAACTGTAGGAGCGGAACGGCTCGCGGGCGTGCGGGTTGGACAAGTGAATTTCGTAAAACGGTATCCCAACGGCGGCGAGCGCATCGCGCAGGGCCACGCTGGTATGCGTGAAGGCGGCCGGGTTGAGCAGGATCAGCGTGGTGCCATCACTGCGCGCCACATGCACCCGTTCCACCAGTTCGTGCTCGGCATTGGACTGCAGGCTGTCGAGTTGATGCCCCGCGGCGACGGCGGTGGCACGCAAGCGGGAATCGATCTCGGCCAGGGTGGCACTGCCATAGATGGCCGGCTCGCGCTCGCCAAGCAAATTGAGGTTGGGACCATGCAGGAGCAGCAATTTTGCCATGTTGGGCCGGCTATCGGAAAGGTCGGCAGTGTGGCGGAGCGCGGGTCAGCTGTCCAGAAGTTCGCAGTTGTTTCGCCGAAGTTGTCGCAAATTAAGCGGCTGTTTGAAAAATGCCAAGGTTCGGGAATACCGCTGTCCCGGCGGTTATTGGCGCACCCAATGATCAATCTCGCCGGGCCGAAAGGGGCCGATCTTCTGCTTGACGAGCCGGCCCTGGCCATCCAGCAGGACCGTATACGGCAGCACGCCTCGCAGATTGCCCAGTTGCACGCCGGAATCGGCCGGTCCGGCGGCATCGATCAGGATCGGATAATTGACTGGAACCTTCTGCAAAAACGCGGCCACGGCGGCCGCTTCGTCCAGCGCGATGCCGACCACCTGGGTCCCATCCGCGGCTTGGCTGGCGGCAAAGCGGTCCAACTCCGGCATCTCCTCGATGCACGGGCCACACCAGCTGGCCCAGAAGTTGATCAACTGGGGACGGCCGAGGTGCGCCGCTGGCAATTCGATGATGCGGCCGTCCAGGTCCGGCAGCTGCAAGGTCGGTATCGTCTCGCCGCGCTTGGCGACTGCAAGCCCGGCCGGCGCGGGCGGCGCCGTGGCCGAGATCGCCTGCTGCAGGGTGCGCTGGCCGAGATCACTGCGCAGCAACGGATCGGAACCGTTGAACCACAACCCGGCAACGGCGCCCACGATGCCGGCGGCCACCGCGACCAACACGATCCGGGTGCCGGACTTCATGTTCCAGCTCCCATCGAGCTACGTGCGACTTGCGCGCGTTCGGCGAACTTGCCTGCTTTTTCGAAGCCGAACAGCCGCAGTTCGCGTTTCTCGGCACCGTCGACGTAGTACAACGTGGCCGGCGGGCCGATGATGCCGAGTGCCTTCATCAGTGCCTGGTCCGTGGAGTCGTTGGCGGTGACATCGGCCTTGAGCAGGACGAAACCATCCAGCGCTGTGTGCACTTGCGGCTCGGGGAAGGTGTATTTCTCCATCTCCTTGCAGGCCACGCACCAATCGGCATAGAAATCCAGCAGCAGCGGTTGGCCGGCGTCGTGCGCGGCAGCGACTTCGCGCTCCAGGTCGGCCACCGACTTGATGAATCGGAACGGCAGCTCGCGCGATTCCGTCGCCGTGCCCGAGGCCAGACCGTCGAGCGGACGCAGCGGGTCGCTGCTGCCGGCCAGCGAGCCGACCAGCTGGCTCGCCCCGACCACGCCGAGTGCGATGGCGGCGGTCCAGCCCAGCACTCGCAGCACGTCGCGGGCGGCGGGTCTGGTGGCCGCCAGTGCCAGCGACGCCGCCGCTGCAATCAACAGCAAGCCCCACAGCGCCAGGGTCCAGGAGTCGGGTAGCACCCGCGACAACATCCATATCGCCAGACCCAGGAACACGAAGCCGAACGCGCGCTGCACCGCGACCATCCACGGCCCGCTGGTCGGCAGTCCCTTGCCGGCGGCGACGCCGAACGCCAGTAGCGGCACGCCCATGCCCATCGCCAGCAGGAACAACGCGGCACCACCAAATACCGGGTCCTGGGTCTGGCCGATGTAGAGCACGGCCGCGGCCAGTGGCGGTGCCACGCAGGGGCCGACGATCAGCGCCGACAGCGCGCCCATCACGGCCACGCCGGCCAGTGAGCCACCGCGCTGATGGTCGGCCAGCGAGCCCAGCCGATTGCGCAGGCCCGACGGCAACTGCAACTCGTACAGGCCGAAGCTGGACAGTGCCAGTGCGACAAACAGCAGGGCGAACGTGCCCAATGCCCACGGGTTCTGGAAGGCAATCTGCACGTTCGCGCCCACCAGCCCCGCCACCACGCCGGCGACCGTGAACACCAGCGCACTGGCGAACACGTAAACGAAGGACAGCCCGAATGCGCGCCCGGCCCCCAGACCCTTGTCGTGGCCGGCGGACGCGCCGGCAATCAGTCCCGACAGGATCGGGATCATCGGCAGCACGCAAGGCGTAAATGCCAACAACAGGCCGAATCCGAAGAAGCTCAGCAGCGCCCACCAGCGGCTCGGTCCCGACAAAGCGTCGGCCAGCAGGCTGTCCTGCGCTTGCGGTAGCTGGTTGGTTGCTGGTGCACCGGCACCGTCGGTGTTGCCGGGGGAATCAAACCCATTGGCGTCCGCCGTGGCGGCCTCGGGGGTGGCTGTCCCGATCGCGGCCCTGGAGTCCTGGTCGGCACTGCTCGCTACCGGCGAATCCGGAATATCGGCGGCCACTTCGTTGACGGTAGGCGCGTCGGCAGGGGTGCTCGCCCCTTTTACCGCAGCCGTTGCGATGGCCACCGTGCCGGTCGGCAACGCCACCTCGACCGTTCGCGTCATCGGTGGATAACAGATGCCATCGTTCTGGCAACCCTGGAAGGTTGCGGTCAGCGCGACCGTGGTCGCATCCGCGCGTTGGCGTATCAGTGGCAGGGGTACGTCGATCTGGTCGAAATACACCACGACATCGCCGAAATGTTCGTCGCTGTGGTCCGTCCCGCGCGGCCATTGAGGTTTGCCCAGGCGGATGCCAGCGTCGTTTGCGGCCAACGCCAGCGTGGTGTTGTCGCGATACAGGTAATACCCGCTCGCAGGAGTGAAGCGCAGTAACAACGAGTCCCCGTCGCCGGCAATGGCCTCGAAGCCGAACGCCTGCTCGGGCGGTAGTGGCAACGGGTCGGTGCCGCTATTCGTCCAGCCGCCAAGCAACGAGCCCGATGATCGGGAGCCAGACAGCAGCGGATTGGCACTGATCGTGTTCGACAGGCCGCTCCCGGAACGCTGCGACACCACGTTTGCCGGGCCCGCGTTTGCCGGGCTCGCGGCGGATGGGTCCAGTGTCGCTGGCTGCGCCGGCAACGCTACCGTCAGCGTACGGGTCTGGGGCGGGTAGCAGATGCCCAGGTCCGCACAGCCCTGGTACTTGACCGTCAACGTCGTGCTGGCCGCCGCCGCCGTGCCCGGCAGCCTGGCGCTGAGCCGGTCACGATAGGTTTCGACCTCGCCGAAGAACTCGTCTTCGTGGGCCTGGCCCTTGGGCAGCTGCAGCGGCCTTGCCTCGAAACCGGCGTCGGTGGTCACCGAGATGCGATGGCGGTAGAGGTAGTAGCCATCGGCGATCTTCCACTGGATGGCGACCGCATCGGCGCTTCCGGCGCGTGCGCTGACCGCGAATGCCTCGTCGACCGGCAACAGGTCATCGGGATTGATCGCCGCACCTGCGGGCAATGCCAGCGCCGCCAGTACGACAAGGGCGCTGACCCATGTCGTCCACCTGCCCATGCGTCGAATGCAGCGCGGCGAAGGGTTCGGTTCAGTCATCGTCATCATTTATCTGTTCGGCGATCCACGCCAGGTACGGGGCGTGTCCGCCGACGGCTTCGACCGCGATCAACTCCAGGAGTTCTTAAGCAATAAACGATCACGACCGACATGCGGACGATTGTACTGATGCGGGCTGTCCGTGACGGCGGTGGCCTTTGCCCGCCGTCACGACCCGGGATAGTGCTCGGGCGGCAGCACCGATAGTGTTTGCCTATGGCAAAAGTGACGAAAATCGGCCAATATTGCCGCTGGCCGACAAGGAGTTGGCTTTGACGAGGGGGTCAGGTCAGGGAGGGGCGCAGGGATGCGCCGAGCTGGATGCCATTCCCGAACCAGGAGAGCGCGTTTCCCATGGGAGGCGCGCTTTTTCTTTATCGGATTAAGCCGGCTTGGAGCTTGCCGCCGCCGTGGGCAATTAATCCGCGGACGAGCCCTTGAAAGCCCTGCCGCACGCCCCATCTTCGTGTGCAGTCCCGGCTTGTCGGGCGCGCTGGCAGTTGATCCGGTATCGGTCGGGTCGGCGCGAGCGTCGAAATCCCACCGTTTTACGATTTTTTCAACCATCTACGAGGTTGCTGCAAATGAATATCAAGCCGCTGTTCGACCGCGTGGTCATCAAACGCATGGAAGAAGAAAAGATGTCCGCTGGCGGCATCGTGATCCCGGACTCCGCCACCGAGAAGCCGATCAAGGGCGAGGTTGTCGCCGTTGGCGAAGGCAAGACCCTGGACAATGGCAGCGTGCGCGCCCCGAAGGTCAAGGCCGGCGACAAGGTGCTGTTCGGCAAGTACAGCGGCACCGAGGTCAAGCTGGACGGCACCGACCTGCTGGTGGTGAAGGAAGACGACATCTTCGCGATCCTCGACTGATCCGAGTGTTGCCGGCCATATCGGCCAACTACTTTTTCCCTAATTTTAGTTTTTTGAGGTTTTAGACAATGGCTGCCAAGGAAATTCGTTTCGGCGAAGACGCGCGCTCCAAGATGTTGCGCGGTGTCAACACGCTCGCCAATGCCGTCAAGGCAACTCTGGGCCCGAAGGGCCGCAACGTCGTGCTCGACAAGAGCTATGGCGCCCCGACGATCACCAAGGACGGCGTGTCCGTCGCCAAGGAGATCGAGCTGGCCGACAAGTTCGAGAACATGGGCGCGCAGATGGTCAAGGAAGTCGCCTCGCGCACTTCCGATGATGCCGGTGACGGCACCACCACCGCGACCGTGCTGGCCCAGGCGTTCATCCGCGAGGGCATGAAGGCGGTCGCCGCCGGCATGAACCCGATGGACCTCAAGCGCGGCATCGACAAGGCCGTGACCGAGGCCGTCGCCGAGCTGAAGAAGCTTTCCAAGCCGTCCTCGACCAGCAAGGAAATCGCCCAGGTCGGTACCATCTCGGCCAACTCCGATGCCAACATCGGTGACCTGATCGCCAAGGCGATGGACAAGGTCGGCAAGGAAGGCGTGATCACCGTTGAAGACGGTTCGGGCCTGGACAACGAGCTGGACGTGGTCGAGGGCATGCAGTTCGACCGTGGCTACCTGTCGCCGTACTTCATCAACAACCAGCAGTCGATGCAGGCCGACCTGGAAGACCCGTTCATCCTGCTTTACGACAAGAAGATCTCCAACGTGCGTGACCTGCTCCCGGTCCTGGAAGGCGTGGCGAAGGCGGGCAAGCCGTTGCTGATCGTCGCCGAGGACGTGGAAGGCGAAGCGCTGGCGACTCTGGTGGTCAACACCATCCGCGGCATCGTCAAGGTCTGCGCCGTCAAGGCTCCGGGCTTCGGCGACCGTCGCAAGGCGATGCTGGAAGACATGGCCGTGCTCACCGGCGGCACCGTGATCTCCGAGGAAGTCGGCCTGCAGCTCGAGAAGGCGACCATCGCCGACCTGGGCCGTGCCAAGAAGGTGCAGATCTCCAAGGAGAACACCACCGTGATCGACGGCGCCGGCGAGACCGGTGGCATCGAGGCGCGCATCAAGCAGATCAAGGCGCAGATCGAAGAGACCTCTTCGGACTACGACCGCGAGAAGCTGCAGGAGCGCGTGGCCAAGCTGGCCGGTGGCGTGGCGGTGATCAAGGTCGGTGCCTCGACCGAGATGGAAATGAAGGAAAAGAAGGCCCGCGTCGAAGATGCCCTGCACGCCACGCGCGCTGCAGTGGAAGAAGGCGTGGTCCCGGGCGGCGGCGTCGCCCTGATCCGTGCGCTGGCCGCGATCACCGGTTTGAAGGGTGACAACGAAGACCAGAACCACGGTATCGCCATTGCCCTGCGGGCGATGGAAGCGCCGTTGCGCGAGATCGTCATCAACGCTGGTGAAGAAGCCTCGGTGATCCTCAACAAGGTCATGGAAGGCAAGGGTAGCTACGGCTACAACGCCGCCAACGGCGAGTATGGCGACATGCTCGAGTTCGGCATCCTGGACCCGACCAAAGTCACCCGCACCGCGCTGCAGAATGCCGCGTCGATCGCCGGTCTGATGATCACCACCGAAGCGATGGTGGGCGAGCTGCCGAAGAAGGACGAGCCCGCGATGGGTGGCGGCGGCGACATGGGTGGGATGGGCGGCATGGGCGGCATGGGCTTCTAAGCCTTTCCACCGGCACTGCCTGCAAGACAAGAGGCCCCGCAGCGATGTGGGGCCTTTTTGTTTCCAGACGGTCGTAATACAGAACCCGCTGGTTCTGTTTTGCACTGCAGCGTGCAACCCGACTAACAACTCCTTCACAGTTGGGCCGCATCCCGACGTGGGGGAGGGAGCAGGCCCGTTACCGGTTCGTCCGGGGCGGGCTTTTTAGTGGTTCTTCGAAAGCCGGGGAACCGCTGATCCAGTCGAGCGTGATCCAGCCAAGCGCATCGTGTCGTCGGATGCCGCGTCGTGTCCGCGAAGCAACGATGAACGGGATCGTGCCAAAGCCGTCGTCCCAGCGTTGCAGCATCTGCGGCAATGGCCTCCGTGTGGTGATGGATCATCGCTGTCTGCCGATCAAGGCGGGATGCCAGGAAGGCGCTGATGACGTTGGTCCAGTTGCACCAGTTTGTCGCGATCGTCGACTGCCGGTTGAACATTACGGCGGCTGCGTTGCGGATGCATGCAACCCAGTCCGGGCTGTCGAAGCAGCTCAGGCAGTTCGAGGACGGGTTGGGCTTCCAGTTGTTCACGCGCAGTGGCCGCAGCCTGGCGGCGTTGACGCCGGCCGGCGAGCGTGTGCTGGATCACGCCCGCAGGGTGTTGGCCGAGGCCGCCAACATCCACGCGCTGGCGGCCAACCTGCGTCGCGACGAGCAGGGCGAGCTGCGTATCGCCACGACCCACACGCAGGCGCGTTATGCCTTGCCCTACCTGTTGTCGCGATTGAAAAAGCGCTTTCCCGGTGTTGCCGTCCACCTGGCCCCGGGTGGCGATGCCGAATCGTTGGCGCGCCTGGCTCGGGGTGAGGCCGACATGGCGATCATCAGCACCGGTGGTGCGGCGCCGGAAGCCCACCTGGCGCTGCCGCTCTATCGTTGGGACCGGGCGGTGCTGGTTCCGGCAGGCCATCCGCTTGCACGGCAGCGGAGTCTTGCGGTGGCCGATCTGGCGCGGCATCCCCTGGTGAGCTACGAGTCCAGCCGCGAACCCGGCTCTTCGTTGCGTCGTGCCTTCGGTACGGTGGGCCTGGAGCCGCAGATCGCCCTGACCGCCCGCGATGGCGATCTGATCAAAACCTATGTGCGCGAAGGAGTGGGCGTCGGCATCGTGGCCGAGATGGCCGTCACGGTCGACGACCGGGATCTGGTGGCTCTGCCCGGAAACGGACTGTGGCCTTCCTGCACCACCTGGCTCCTGTTGCGGCGTGACCACTTGCTGCGCGACTACAGCCACGCGTTGATCGCAAGCCTGATGCCGCATGTCCCCGGCAACGAACTCCGGCGTGCGTTGAATGATGGCGAGGTGCCGGCGCACGAACCGCTGTATTGGCAGGCGTGGTGCAAGGCGCGGACAGCGGGCCGGACGCTCCCTTCCTGAGCGCGTCCGGCTTGCTGTACGGGGTTATTTGCGTGGCGTGGTGGTCAACGGCAAGTAGACCGAGAACGGCTCCTCGTTGGGGTCCAGTTCCACCAGACGCTCGTCCCAGTGGTCGATGGTGAGCGACCAGCGCTCCTTCTCGGCCCGGACGTAGTCCTTCAGGTTGGGGTAGAGCTTCTTGATCAGTTCGGCGCGCGAGATGTCGGCCGGCTGCTTCGTCGGGTCGCTGATGCTGATGATCGCGATATCCCAGGGCTGGCCCGGCGAGTGATTGCCGGCCGCGTAGATGGTCGAGCTGATGGTGTTGCCGTGGTCGACGCCGTATTGCACGATCGGCTTGTGGTACTGCTTGTACAGCGCCAGCCATTCATCCTGCTTGCCGGGCGGGGTCTTGTAGTAGGAGAGGCTGACCTGGTTCTTGCCGACGCCGCGGCCGTTCTGGGCCTGGGCGGATGCCTCGCCCAGGCCGAAGGTGCCGATGAAGCCCAGTACGGCGGCGATGACGAGGGTTTTTCTTGCGGTGGCGATGCTCATTTTTCCTGTTCTCTCGTGGTGGTGGTTGAGGTGGGGTTACAGCCGGACGTTGAGGCTGAGGTAGTACTGGCGCCCGTAGATGTCGTAGACGCTTGCGTTGGTGGAACCCGATGAACTCCCGACCTGTGGCGGCCCCTTGTCGGCGAGGTTGTTGATGCCTCCACGGATCGACCAGGTACCGTCGATGCGCCAGGTGCCGTACAGGTCGAAGTAGTCATGCGCGGCCACGCCCGGTGTGGTCGAGGCGGGATTTGTCACCCGCGATGCGTGCTGTTGCGAGCCGAGGTGGCGCCAACGCAAGCCGGCGGTGAACGCGCTGTCGTCGTATTCCAGGTGGCTGACGGACTTCCAGCGCGGTAGCGTGCCGATCGTTCCGGCGTAGTCGTATACGGGCCCGCCCGGTTCCAGTTGCTGTTCGAATTTCTCGACGTAGCTGACGATCGAGCCCGCGCTCAGGCGTCCGTTGGCGCGGTCGAAGCCCAAAGCGTCCAGCTTGGCGTGCCAGTCGAACTGCACGTCCACGCCCGATGTCCGGTAGCCGCCCAGGTTGAGGGTGGGCAGGCCCACGCTGGTGATCAGGCCGGTGACCGGATCGCGGGTGATCTGGCGGCAGTTGTCGTTGGCCTGCGACAAGGCGGGGTTGGAGACGCCGTCCTGGTTGAAGCAGCGCGCCAGGATCCGGGTGGCGTCGATGGTGCCGATCACGTCCTTGATCCGGATGTCGTAGTAGTCCACCGCCGCCGACAGCCCGGACCACAGTGGCCGGGAGGAGGTCGAGTTCCAGACCGCGCCGACGGTGTAGGTGTCGGCGGTTTCCGGCTTCAACAGAACATTGCCGGAGCTGGTGGCCAGCACTTCGTCCTGCAGGTTGTCGAAGGTGTCGACCAACCCGGCCGGGACACCCTGTTGCAGGCAGAGTTCACGTACCGCCGCCGCATCGGTCCCGGTGCGCGCCTGGCTCAAGGCATGGCACTGGTCGCCGGCGCCGCTGGCCATCGTCCCGATGTTGGGAATCGACACACTGGGCGCGACGAACAACTCGCCCACGCTGGGTGCGCGCACGGCGCGCTGGTAGCTGCCACGCAGCCGCAACGGCTCGTTGATGCCCCAGTTGATGTCGGCCTTGTAGGTGTTCACGCCGCCGGCATGCTGGTAGTCCGAGTAGCGCCAGCCCAGGCCGACGTCGAGGGATTCGGCGAACGTCCGTCCGCTTAGCAAGGGCAGCAGGGTCTCGGCGTAGATCTCGTGGACCCGGCTGCTGCCGGCGCTGGGCCCGGTGCGGAACACGCCGACGATGTCGCCGCGCTGCAGCAGCCGATCGGGCTGGTAGGCGTAGGCATCGTTGCGGTACCCCAGTCCGGCGGCGAAGCGCGCATCGCCAGCGGGCAGCGACAGCAGCCGGCCTTCCAGGTTGGCCTCGACCACGTCCTGCTCCAGCACCGTGTGGCTGAGGGGTGTGGCGACCAGGAAATCGCGGCAGCTGTCCGAGAGCACGCTCAGCCCGAACGGGTTGTAGCCTCCCGTGCACAGGCTCTTGCCGCCATCGGGTGCATTCAGCAGTGAGGTGAGCGCGGAAACCACCACCGCGCCGCGGTTCGCCTCCAGCAGCCGGGTTCGGCCGCGGGAGGCGTATACGTCCCAACTGCCATCGACCGCCGGCAGCGTGCCCTTCACGCCTGCCAGGAACTGGTGGACATCGAAATCGCGCTCGAAGGTTCGCGGCCCGGCTTCCGCCTGGAAGCGCTTCTCGAACCGGAAGGGTGCGTCGGGATCTGCCCGCGACGCGAGGATCGCCTGCAGGTCGGCAGAAATGAACGGGTTGCTCACCGGCACCGAAAAGGCGTCGTTGCCCGCTTCGGCGCCGACCCAGGCCGAGGTGGTGGTGTAGATGAACTGGCCGTAGGCAGTGATGTCCTCGTTGATCGAGAAACGCAGGCGGCCGAACGCGCTCTGGCGCTCCAGCGGCACCTGCAGTTGCACGAACTGGTTGAGGTTGTTGAGCTGGGTGCCGGTGTTGAACAGCAGCCCGTCCGGGCCACGGTAGTTCAGCGGGCCGTTGTTGGCGGAGAACAGGCTGCCGTCATCGTTGTAGCCCAGCACCGACTGCGCCGGCACCCGGCCCGGATCGATCCCGTAGCCGTCGAACACCGCATCCACTGCGGCCTGCGAGGGTGGATTGATGCTGGGCCGGTAGATTCCGGTAGGCAGGCGGAAGTCGCTGCCGCCCTGGGATTGGCGGAAGAACGCGCGGGACATGTAGTCCACGCCGTCGCGCTCGGTATGGGACAACGACAGCGTCGCGTTGCCGCGCCCGTCGGCGAAGTTGCCGCCCACAGTGAGCGACACGTCCCTGGTCGCGCCATCGCCGGGCTCGTAGACCGAGTACTGGCTGTCCAGTTCGACGCCTTCGAAGTGCTCGTCGAGCTTGACGTTGACCACGCCGCTGATCGCATCCGACCCGTAGGCCGCCGATGCGCCGCCGGAGATGATCTCGATGTCCCGGATCAGCGCCTTGGGGATGGTGTTGATGTCGACCACTTGCAGCGTGTCGGAAGGCTGCAAGCGGCGGCCATCCAGCAGCACCAGATTGCGGCGGGCACCCAGACCGCGGAGGTTCAAGCTGGCGCGGCCGGTCCCGCCCCAGGCCGCGTTGGTCTGGTTGGCGCCGATGCCCAGTTGCGGCAACTGGTTCAGGGCGGCTTCGATGGTGACGGTGCCGGTGTGGTTGAGCGCCTCGCGGCTGACGGTGGTGGTGGGGCTGCTGGCCTCGTAATCCGGACGCGTGATGCGTGACCCGGTGACCACCACCGCATCCAGTTGGGTCGCCAATGACGCGGTGGACGGCGCGCTGGCGATGGGCGACGAGTTGCTGACGGTGGCGTTGGATGCGTCGGGAAGGGCAGCGCTGTCGCTGCCGGGAGCTTCCTGCGCCCAGGCGGTCATCACCAGCGCTTGGCCGATCAGCAGGGTGAGAAGTGCCGGTCGCAACGCGTGACGCGTCGCTTTGGAATGGGAGTTCATCGTGAGTTCCAGCAGGTGGGGTGACGGTCGGAAGTCCCCGTGACGCGTGTTGCGGTGCGTCATGATTTCCGACGGACCGACTTTGCAGGCTGGGTTTATATCTGTCTATGCGGATGGATGTAATTTCTTATGACGTTTGCTTATGTCGATATGAGCGCCCTGCCGGCTCCGCTGCGTTGCGCCGCTCTGTCGATGTCGCGAAGGTGGCGTCTGCCGTGATGGCGCGCGGAGGTCGACCGACGGCATGCCATCATTCCGGCATGAGTCCCATATCCCTTTCTGTTGCCGAGCTCGTCCAGCCGGCCGTCGAACGTGCGTTGGCGCAGTTGCAGGCAAGCCAGGCGGCGATTGGCCGGACGTGGGACGAGCGCGCGGCGCAGCGTTGCCAGCGAGTGGCGATCGCCAGCGACTTTGCGATCGCCACCCTGGCAAAACAACCCGCGCTGCTGGCCCGGCTGTTGGCGGACGATGGCGATGTGCCGTTGCCGGTACCGGAACTGCTGGCCGACAATCGTGACCAGTGGCCCTCGTTGCTGCGGCGCTATCGCACCGCCGAGTCGACCCGGCTGATCTGGCGTGACGTGCACGGGATGGATGACGTCGATGCCACATTGGCCGGCAGCACAGCCCTGGCCGAAACCTGCCTGAGAATCGCCTTGGATGCGCTGGAACAGGAATTCTCCGTCCACCACGGGGTGGTGCGCGACACGGACGGCAGCGTGCAGCGGCTGGTCGTGTTCGCATTGGGAAAACTGGGAGGCGGCGAGTTGAACTTCAGCTCCGACGTCGACCTGGTCTATGGCTACGACCAGCCCGGCGAGGGGACGCTGGCGGCCAGTGACGGAGCGCGCGGGCTCGCGGCGGAAACCTGGTTTTCCCGCCTGGGCCAGCAATTGGCCAAGTTGCTGGACGAGGTCACCGCCGACGGTTTCTGCCACCGCGTCGACCTGCGGCTGCGCCCGTATGGCAACGCCGGACGGGTCGCGTGGTCGTTCCCGGCGATGGAACAGTACTTCCAGCGCGAGGGGCGTGACTGGGAGCGTTACGCCTGGCAGAAGGCGCGGCCCGTGGCCGGCGATATCGAGGCAGGCAGGCTCTTACTGGAAACGCTGCGCCCGTTCGTGTATCGCCGTTATCTCGATTACGGAGCGCTCGACGGCCTGCGCGCGATGAAGGCGACCATCGCCGCCGAGGTGGCGCGAAAGGAGCTGGCCGATGACATCAAGCGCGGCCCCGGCGGTATCCGCGAGGTCGAGTTCCTGGTCCAGGCACTGCAGCTGATCCGTGGCGGGCGGGAGCCGGCATTGCGCCAGCGCGCGCTGCAACCGGCGTTGGCGGCGCTGGTGGAAGCCCACCAGATAGAACCGGAGGCCGGTGCCGCATTGGCCCAGGCCTACCGGTTCCTGCGCCGGCTTGAGAACCGCCTGCAGATGCTGTGCGACCAGCAAACCCACGCGTTGCCCGACGACGCGAGCGACCGGGCCCGGATCGCGGTGGGCCTGGGCTATGCGGACTGGAATGGCTTGCATGAAGCGCTGGACGGTCACCGCGCGGTGATCAACGAGGAGTTCAACGCGCTGCTGGCGCCACGTGAACGCAAACAGGCGCCGGGCGCGCTGGCCGACTACTGGCTGGCTTTGCCCACAGCCGGCGATGCCCAGGTGTTGGCCGATGCCGGGTTTGACGATGCTGCGCAGGCGGACGGATTGCTGCGTGATTTCGCGCGTAGCCTGGGTGTGCGGGGGTTGTCGGACATTACCCGTGGGCGCCTGGACCGGGTTTTGCCCGCATTGGTCCAGGGCGCTGCGACCTCCAGCCAGCCGCTGCTTGGTCTGCGCCGGATGCTGGCACTGCTGCACAACATCCTGCGCCGTAGCGCCTACCTGGCCTTGCTGGATGAGCAGCCCGCCGCATTGGCGCGCCTGGTCGAGGTGGTCAGCCAGAGTGCGCTGCTGGCCGAGCGACTGGCGTCGTACCCACTATTGCTTGATGAGTTGTTGGATGCCCGCATTGGCGGCCCGTTGCCGGACCGCGAGGCGTTGATCGCCGCCTGTACCGCGGTCGCCAACCACGTCAACGATAGCGCCGTCGATGCGCCGGAGGCGGTGCTCAACAAGTTGAACGAAGTGCGCCAGGCGCTGAGCTTCCGCATTGCCATGGCGCATCGTGATGGCCGGCAACCCGCCGGTGCCAGCGCGGGCCAGCTGGCGTGGCTGGCCGACGGTGTCATACGGCGGGTAGTGGCATTGGCGGAGGGTGAGATCAATCGTGCCCACGGCCGCTTGCCGGGCGCCCGTTTTGCGGTGCTGGGCTACGGTTCCCTCGGCGGGGAGGAGCTGGGTTTCGGGTCCGACCTGGACCTGGTGTTCCTGTACGACATCGACACCAGCAGCGAGCCCGGCGGGCGCGATGGCGATGTCCGCGATGGTCATGGCAAGGACGTGATGTCCGATGGCAAGCGCCCGCTGGACGCGTCGCGCTGGTTTGCCAGGCTGGCGCAGAAGGTAGTCGCATTGCTCGATACCCCGTCGGTCGCCGGTCGCCTGTACGAGGTCGACGTGCGCCTGCGGCCCGACGGTGCCAAGGGACTGCTGGTGTCCAGCCTGGCGAGTTTCTCCGAGTACCAAAGCCAGCGTGCGTGGAACTGGGAGCACCAGGCGCTGGTCCGCGCACGATGCGTGACCGGCGATCCCGGCCTGTGTGCCAGCTTCGGCAAGCTTCGTCGCGACATCCTCGCGCGCCCGCGTGATCCGGCGACCGTGCGCGCCGATGTATCGAAAATGCGCGTGCGGATGCGCGCCGAGCTCGACCGCAGCGAGAGCCCCGGGTCGCCCGGCGCACGTTTTGATCTCAAGCAGGGCGAGGCCGGTCTGGTGGACCTGGAGTTCCTGTTGCAAGCGCTGGTGCTGGACCATGCCGACGGGGCGCCCGGGTTGATGCAGCCGCGCGACACGTCGGGCTTGATCGAGGCGATGCACGATGCCGCGGTGTTCGACGACCCGACCCGGGCGTCGCTCCAGGCGGCCCATGCCACGTTGCTGGCGCGCGGCCTGGAATGCAGCCTGGATCGCCGGGCGCGTCGGCTGCCACTGGACGAATCCATCCAGCTGGCGCGCAGCGCGATCCGCGCCGCGGTGCAGCGCCATGGCCTGGAATTCAATCCTGCTGGAATTTAATCCTGCCGGAATTTAATCCTGATTGAGCCGACGCTGCACTTCGGCGGCCACGCGCGCCGTCTCGCGCAGAGGGGTCACCGCAAAGGGCGCCATCGTGTCGTCGACCGGGCGCACCCGGCCCGAGCCGAGCAGGGTATCGAGGAAGCGCCGGGGCCGGCCCTTCAGTTGCTCCAGTCCGGCGACGAACACCGGCACATTGGTTGCGCATGCCTCCGACAGCATGTTGACCGAATCGGCGGTGCACACGATGCGGTCCGCGCACGCCAGCAGGCCCGGATAGGGATTGGCACCATCGCCGGGCCCGCTCCAGACCATGCCGCTGCGGCCGGCGACATGGTGACGAAGCCGGCCTGCCAACTCCGCCGGTGTCCGCCGGGAAGTCGTAACCAGCAGGCAACCGTCTTCGGCTTCCGTGCAGCGTTGCACGCGGGTGGCAATGGCCTCCAGCATCGCCGGCTCGTATCGTGCGTGCGCACTGCTCCCGCCCAGCAACAGCGCGGTCCGCGGTTGCGGCAGGGTCGCCAACGCGCTGAACCGGCGTCGCGCGGCGGCCAGCCATTGCTCATCGACCGGATGCAGGCTGCCCAGCAACGGAATCACGTTGTCGCCTTCCAACTGGTCATGCTCCGGGGCGATCACCAGATCCCAATGGCGGGTCGCGATCCGTGGATCCAGTATCTGCACGCTGCGCGACCCGAGCCGACGCAGCAACCGGGTCGCCAGTGCGGCTTGACGGCCGCAGCCGATGGCCAGCTCCGGTGGCTTGGACAAGGCTTGGGCGAAGTCCGGCCCGAATGCCCGGCGCGCCAGGATGGATCCACGTGGTGCCGTCCACCGCCAGGGTACGCGGGCGTGCAGCGTCCAGTCGCGCGCCGACCGGGACAGTGCCGCCGCCAATGCGTGGGCCTGGCGCAGGTTGCCGGAGTGACCATCGGTCAGGACCCAGGTGGATCCCTGGGGGTTCAATCGTTCCATTTTTGTACGTAATCCGTTTTAAAACGCTCAATGGCAATGCATAATCGAGACCATACACTTGTCGGGTACGCGGCAATCCCGCAGTGCGGCCACCGACCGGCGGCAATGACGGCAGGCGCCGCTTTCCCACTCAGACTTGTCCGATCCCATGGAGATCATAAATGCCCCAGACCCGACACGACGCGCTCGACCAGCCGGCACTTGACCAGTTGTTCCGCACCGCCCGCACCCACAACGAGCTGGGAGGGGAGGTCAGCGACGCGACCTTGCGCCAACTGTATGAGCTGGTGAAGTGGGGTCCGACCAGTGCCAACATGAGTCCGGCGCGTTTCGTGTTCGTGAAATCGACCGAGGCCAAGGCCAAGCTTGGCCCGGCGCTGGATGAGGGCAATCACGCCAAGACCATGGCCGCGCCGGTCACGGTGATCGTCGCCTTTGACGAGGACTTCCACGAGAAGCTGCCGTACCTGTTCCCGCATACCGACGCCAAGGGCTGGTTCGACGGCCCGCGCGAGAACCGCAGCCCGGCGGCGTTCCGCAACGGCAGCTTGCAGGGCGCCTACTTGATACTTGCCGCGCGCGCGCTGGGCCTGGACACCGGCCCGATGTCGGGTTTCGACAACGCGAAGGTCGACGAGGCATTCTTCAAGGGCACGGCGATCAAGTCCAACTTCCTGGTCAACCTTGGCCATGGCGACACCGACGCGTTGTTTCCCCGTTCGCCGCGACTGCCCTTCGATGAGGCGGCGCGGATTCTGTGAGTCGGCACGTCCTGCGCGCCGATAGCTTCAATACCCCCCCAATACCACCCGATATTTTGAGGAATTACATCATGTTCAAGCGACTGATCCTTGTTGCCGCCCTGGCCACCGCCAGCACCGCCGTCTTTGCCGCTCCTGTGACCTACCAGCTCGATCCCGCGCATACCGACGTGATCGCGCAATGGAGCCATTTCGGCTTCTCCAATCCGAGCATGCACTTCGGCCAGGCCGATGGCGTGCTGGTGTATGACGCCGACAACGTTGCCGCATCCAGCGTGCAGGTGACCCTGCCGATGTCGGGCCTGGACAGCTTCACCGCCGACTTCGACGAGCACCTGCGCAGCGCCGATTTCTTCGATATGGCGGCCTTCCCGGCGGCCACTTTCAAGAGCACCAAGGTCGAAGCCGCCGGCGAAGGCAAACTGAAGGTCACCGGTGAGCTGACCATCAAGGACATCACCAAGCCGGTGGTGCTGGATGTGACCCTCAACAAGGCCGGCGAGAACATGGGCGGGCAACAGGCGATTGGTTTTGATGCCACCACCGTGATCAAGCGCACCGATTTCGGTGTCGGCATGTACGCCCCGGCGGTCAGCGATGAGGTGCGCATCCGCATCACCACCGAGGCGTCGGTGCCCAAAATCGAAACAGCGGAGTAACCTCCGCGCATGATCATCGAACGCCCTTCCGACAGTCGTGGCCACGGGCCGGAGCAGGTGGATTGGCTGGACAGCCGGCACACCTTCTCATTCGGCAGTTATTACGACCCTGAGTGGATGGGCTTCGGTGTCCTGCGGGTCATCAACGAGGATCGCGTCGCGCCCGGTGCGGGTTTCCCGACCCATCACCACGGCAACATGGAGATCCTAAGTTACGTGTTGTCGGGCTCGCTGGCGCACCGCGACAGCAGCGGCGCCGAGGGCGTGGTCCCGGCAGGTGGCTTGCAGTGGATGGGTGCCGGCCACGGGGTGGATCACAGTGAGTACAACCACTCCTCGACCGAGCCGGTGCATTTCCTGCAGATATGGCTGCAGCCTGACCGGGTCAACGCGGCACCGGGCCACGCGTTGCGGGAAGAGACCAGCGGCGAAGGCTGGCAACTGCTGGCCTCGCCCGATGGTGCGAGTGGCAGTATCGCGATCCGCCAGGACGCTCGACTGTACAAGATCGAGCTTGAGCCAGGCCTGGCGGCGTCGCATGCGCTTGATCCCAAACGTCGCTATTGGCTGCATGTGGCCAGCGGCGAGGTGGTGGCGAATGGTCGCGAACTCGGCCCGGGGGATGCCCTGGGTTTCAGCCAGGAATCGGTGCTGTTGCAACTGGTCGGGAGCGGCGCACGGACGGCCGATGTGCTGCTGTTCGACTTGCCCGGCGCAGCTGACTGGTAAACTGGCCTTCCATTTCGCATCGGCTTGAATCCGCCATGACTGCAGTCCAGGACCACCCCACACAGGCCAACGCCGAGCGGCTTTACAACGTCACCCGGGCCGACCTGCCGTTGAGTTGCCCGTTGCCGTCCATGGCGCTGTGGAACTCGCACCCCCGGGTCTACATGCCGATCGAGGAAGAGCTGGAGACCGATTGTCCCTACTGCGGCGCGCACTTCGTCCTGGTCGACTGATCCTCCCATGCGCCCGTTGACCGTCGTCCAGCTGTTGCCGGCGCTGGAATCGGGTGGGGTCGAGTTGTCGGCGCTGGAAGTTGCCGGCGCGCTGGTAGACGCGGGCCACCGGGCGATAGTCGTCTCCGCTGGCGGGCGCCTGGTGCCGCGTTTGCAGGCGCTGGGGGCGGAACACGTGAGCCTGGATATCGGGCGGAAATCATTATCGACCCTGGGCCAGGTGCGCCCGCTGCGGGCATTGTTGAGCCGGCAGCATGTGGATATTGTCCATGTGCGTTCGCGCCTGCCGGGCTGGGTGGCCCGGCTCGCGCTGCGCCGCATGCCGCCAGACCGCCGGCCACATCTGGTCAGCACCGTGCATGGCCTCAACTCGCCGTCGCGCTACAGCCAGGTGATGACCCGGGGCGAGCGTGTCATCTGCGTCTCCGATACGGTGCGCAAGCACGTGTTGCGGCATTATCCGGGTACCGATCCGGACAGGTTGCGGGTAATCCCGCGCGGGATCGACCCGGCCCGGTTCCCGCGCGCGCCGCAACTCGATCCGGCATCGCGTGAGTGGGTGGCCAAGCAACATCCGGCATTGGCGGGCGAGGGCCCGCTGCTGTTGCTACCCGGCCGCGGTACCCGGTTGAAGGGCCACGCGGACGCACTGGCGCTATTGGCGCAGCTGCGTGGTAACGGTCTGGACGCGCGGCTGTGGTGTGCCGGCGCACGTCAGCCGGGACGGGAGGCCTACATCGCGGAACTGGAAGCAAAGGCCGTTGCGCTGGGTATCGGCGCAGCGATCGCCTTTACCGCTCCCACCGATGCCATCGCGCGTGCGTACGCGGCCAGTGACCTGGTGTTGCAGCTGTCGCGCAAGCCCGAAGCCTTCGGCCGCACCGTGATCGAAGCACTGTCGATCGGTAGGCCTGTGCTGGGTTGGGCACATGGCGGCGTTGGCGAGTTGCTGCAGCAACTGCAACCGGGGGGCGCGGTCCCGGCGTTCGATGAGCGCGAGCTGTTTCAGCGGGCCCGGTGTCAGCTTGCGCGGTCGCCGGCAACAGCCGCCGCGATGCCAGCGGTTACGATGGACGACCTGTCGCACTACACGCTGCGCGCGATGCAGCAAGCCACCTTGGCCGTCTATGCCGAACTCATTGACTGACACCCCCATCGATACGCCGTCCCAATCCGGTCGCGCCGGTCATTCCGGCCCCGCTCAAGGGCCCGTCCAGGGCTGGCGCTGGGCGCCCGCGTGGATCCTGGCCTATGTCATCTTGTGGCCCGCGCCTGGCTATGCCGAAGGGGTGCTGGTGCTGGGCGCCCTGGTCGCGATCATCAAGCTGGTAGGTTCCCGGTTCCGTGGCGGCAGCGCGTTGTTGAGCGGACATGCCTGGGCGCTGACCAGTGTGCTGTTCTTCGCCTACTGGTTGCCGGAATTGTTTTCCGCGTTCGATGCGGTCGACCCGGGACGCGCGATGCGTGAAGCCGCTGTCGATCTTCGCTACTTGCCGTTCCTGTGGCTGGTGGCGTCGGCGGTGGCCAACGAGCGCGGCCGCCGGATCACCTTTGGTGGCTTGGCAATCATCATCGGAGTCTGGACCGTGGATGCGCTGGCACAGGCGCTGACGGGTACCAGCCCGCTGTTCTTTGGGATCGACACCATCAAGCACGCCATCAGCGGTTACGGCATGTGCAGCGCGAAGGAGGTCGCGGGGCTGGATCGCCTGAGCGGCGTCCTGGGGCCATGCAACCTGAAGCTCGGCCTGGTCATCGCCAGTTTGTCGCCGTTTCTTTTGTACGCCGCCGGTCGCCGGTTCGGCACTGGTGGCTGGCTGGTCACGGCGGCAGCGGTTGGGGTGGTGGTGGTACTGGCTGGCTCGCGCGCGTCGTGGCTCACCTACGCGTTGGTACTGGTGCTCTCGGGCTGGCGCCTGCTTGGGTGGAAGAAACTCTTCGGCGTCTTCGCCTTCGGTGCGCTCATGCTGGTGGTGTTGGGGATTGCGTCACCGGATGTGCGACAGCGGGTGGTGCGGACCACCCACGTATTTGCCGCCGACCAGGAGGGCGTTGACCGTGCCTTGTCGGGACGTACCCGGATCTGGGGTGCGGCGGTGTGCATGGCCGGCCGCCATCCGGTCAACGGCGTGGGCGCCCGTGGTTTTCGCGAGGCGTTCCCGGCCTGCGACCCGCAAAGCGGCGAGGTCGCGCAATGGGGCGAGGGTCCGGCGCTGCATGCGCACCAGATCGTGCTTGAGATACTCAGCGAGACCGGTGGTCTGGGCCTGCTGTTATGGCTGGCCGGCGTCGCCTTGGCCTGGCGCGCGTGGAGCTTTGCCGATGCGGCTGCGCGCGAGCGTGCCCGGCCGGCGATGCTGGCGTTGGTGGTGACCGTGTTCCCGATCAACACCCACCTGGCGTTCTACTCGACCTTCTGGGGCGGGTTGACCCTGCTGCTGGCCGCCTTGTACGCCGGCAGCTTGCTGTCGGTGGGTGACCAGCACGATCGATCGCTACGACGCTGATTGTACGACCCTGATTGGGCTGTCGCGCGCGGCCGCGTCCGGGCTCAAGGCGATTCGCTGGTTTGCGGCGGCAGGTACGGTGACCGCATTCCGGGCGGGCGCCGCTTGAACCGTCGATGGATCCACAAATACTGGGTGGGTGCTTCGCGGACCATGGCCTCGATCGCGGCATTGACCCGGGTACTGTCGGCGGCCGGATCGGCCGATGGAAAATCCTCCAGCGGCGCACCCAGCCGCAACACATAGTCGCCACCCTCGCGACGATGGAAGAACGGCACCACGGCGCAGCCGGTCAGGCGGGCGAACTGGTGGGTCGCGGTGATCGTCGCTGCCGGCACGCCGAAGAACGGCGCGAACACGGTGTCCTTCCCGCGCATGTCCTGATCGGGTGCGTACCACAGGATCCCGCCCTGCTTGAGATGGCGCATCGCCGGACGCAACTCGCCATTGGCGAACATGGCACTGGCATAGCGCAACCGCCCGCGCTTTACCGCCCATTCCATCACCGGGTTTCGATGGGGGCGGTACATACCGGCCAGCGGCAGGTGATCGCACATCAACCGGCCGCACATTTCCAGGGTCAGGAAGTGGCCCGATACCAGCAACACGCCGCGTCCCTGTGCGCGCAGCGCCTGGATGGATTCGACGCCTTCGATCCGGACGGTACTTCGCATCGGCCTCGCCGACCCCCACCAGGCACGGGCAAATTCGAACAACCCGATGCCCAGGTCGCGAAAGGCCTCACGCAGCAGCACGTCGCGGCTGGCTGCATCGAGCTCGGGAAAGCACAGCTGCAGATTGATGGCCGCCGCGCGCCGGCGCTCGGTTGCCAGCCGCAACGCAATGGCCCCGATGCCGGCACCCAGGACGCGTTGCACTGTCCACGGCATGCGCGCCACGAGCCACAGGCCGCCCAGCAGCAACCACGTTGGCCAGTGGCGCGGACCGAGCGGGGCGGCGCCCGGGGAAACGGGAGAACTGATGGGAGTGGAGGAGGGCATGGCCCGATTCTACCGGCGCAGCCCGGATCAGGCTGCCTGTGCAGTATCCTGAGCCGATGCGAAGCGAGCTGACCGAGCGCCTGTTGCGCGGCCTGTACTCGGCCGTGCTGTACTTGTTGGTGCCGCTCACCGTGTACCACCTGATCTGGCGTGGTTTCCGCCAGCCCAGCTATCTGCTGCGCTGGAACGAACGCTATGCGCGTTACCACGATGATCCCCACCGGGAAACATTGTGGGTGCATGCGGTGTCGGTCGGCGAGGTCAACGCGGCGGTACCGCTGGTCAATGCGCTGCGTCGTGGCCGCCCCGATCTGCATCTGCTGGTGACTACCATTACCCCGACCGGCTCGGAGCGGGTACGCGCGTTGTGGGGCCACGATGTCGAGCATGTCTACCTGCCGTATGACCTGCCCGGTGCGGTGACACGGTTCATCGGCCACCATCGGCCGCGCGCGGGCTTGATCATGGAAACCGAGCTGTGGCCGAACCTGCTGTTCGGCTGCCGTGACCATGGCGTACCGGTCTACGTCCTCAATGCGCGGCTGTCGGAGCGCTCGTTGCGCGGCTATCGGGTTTTGGCACCACTGGTGGGGCGGGCACTGCGAACGGTGACCATGGTGGCGACGCAGTCATTGGCCGATGCGGTGCGCTTCGTGCGACTGGGCGCGCGAAGCGAGCAGGTGGTCGAGGTCGGAAACCTGAAGTTCGACGTGACCGTGCCGGAGGGGCTGGACGAGTTTGCGGCCGGGTTCCGCGAGCAGTGCGGGGATCGCCCGGTGTGGATCGCGGCGAGTACCCACGAGGCCGAGGAGGCCGCGGTGATCACCATCCATCGTCACTTGCGCGAGCGGTTTCCGGATCTGCTGCTGGTGTGGGGGCCGCGGCATCCGGAGCGATTCCGGGTGGTCGCCGATCATGCGCGCGCCGCCGGCTGGAAGGTATCGACACGCTCGCGCGGAGTGCTGCCAGGAGCGGACGATGTGGTGTTCGTGGTCGACACCATGGGTGAGCTGGTGCACTTTTATGCCTGCGCCGACGTCGCCTTCGTCGGCGGCAGCCTGCAGCCCATTGGTGGCCACAACCTGCTGGAGCCAGCTGCGGTGGGCACCCCGGTGGTGACGGGCCCGCACCTGCACAACTTTGCCGAAATTTCCCGCCAACTCGATAACGCCGGCGCCTTGCGTATCGGTGCAGATGTCGATGGCGTGCAACAGGCGCTGTCGATGCTGCTGGATGACCCGTCATTGCGTCGCGCCATGGCCGACAATGGTCGCAAGCTGGTAGAGACCGGGCGCGGCGCGTTGGCACGGACGATGGCATTGCTGCAGCCGACGCTGGCGCCGGTCGCGTCGGAGCGGGACGATCCGGCCGAGGATCGGCCCGCGTCGGCTATTGCCGGATTGGAGACTGGACCTGCGCCTCGGCGTCGGCGGTGAGCAGGCGGTTGATGTCCTGCACGTCGTCGATGTCCAGGGTGCCGGCGGCCTGTTCCAGGGTCAGGCGCTGCTGCAGGTAGTTGTAGCGTGCCAGTGCATACGCCTGTTGTGCCTGGAACAGGTTCTGCTGGTTGTTCAACACGTCCAGGACGGTGCGGGTGCCGACCTCCAGGCCGACCTGCGAGGCGTCGTACGCGGCCTGGGCCGAGACCAGCGCCAGGCGACGTGCCTCGACCTCGCTGATGCCGGCAACCAGGGTCTGGTAGGCATTGCGGGTATTGCGCTCAAGCGCGCGCTTCTGCTGCTCCAGCTCGTCGGTGGCGATGTCGCGCTGGCTGATGGCCTGGCGAACCCGTGACTGGGTAGCGCCGCCGGAGAAAATCGGCACGTTGAGGGTGATGCCGATTTCCGGGCCCCGGCTTTCGCTCTCGATCGGGCTGTTGACCGAGTCGGGCAGGTCGCTGCTGCTGAAGGTGCGGTCGCCGGTGGTCTTGCCCTTGCTGTAGCCGCCGCTGAGGTACAGGGTCGGCAGGTGGGCGGACTGCGCCGTGCGGACGTTGGCCTCGGCCGATTCGACCTGGAGTTGCTTGGCCTGCAGAGCCGGGTTGGTCTCGAACGCGGTCTGCACCCAGGAATCGACGCCCTCGCTGACCGGCAACTGTGGCTGGAAGTCCGCGGGCAGGCCCTTGACGTTGTTGACCGGCGTGCCGGTGATCTCGGCCAGGGCCTGGTAGGCATCGGCCACGCGGGTGCGCGCCAGGATGGTGTTGGCACGCGCGCTGTCGTACTGGGCGCGGGCCTCATGGACGTCGGTGATCGGTGCCAGACCGACTTCCAGTCGTTTGGAGGCGAAGTCGAACTGCTTCTGAAGCGCTGTCTCGGCGGCTTCTGCGGCGGCCAGGGTCTCCAACTCGACCAGCACGTTGAAATAGGCGGCCGAGGTGCGGGTGATCAGATTGTCACCGGCGGCCTCGAGCTGGAAGTCGCTGGCCCGGCTCAATGCGTTCTGGCTGCGCAGCGTGCTGAAGCGGGACATGTCAAACAGCATCTGGGTGCCGTTGATGCCGACGCTGCGGGTGGTGGTCTCGCTTTCGATGTCACCACTGAACTGGACCGGCTCGCCCTGGTCATTGAATTGGTTCTGGGTCGCCGGACCTTCGCTGCGCGAGCGCCGGATGCTGGCGCTGCCGTCGATCTGCGGCAGCATCGCCGCACGTGCCTGGACCGAGCCTTCCCGGGTGAACAGGCGGTTCGACTCAGCCGCGGAGAACTGCGGGTCGCCGGCACGCGCCAGCTCGTAGGTCTGCAACAGATCCTCCGCGGCGGCGGTGGCCGGCAACAGGGCGAAGGCGAGGGCGAGAACGAGTGGGCGGTGGATCATGCGGAGTCCTTTCAATCAGAATTCGAAGGCGGGCACCGGAGCTGCGCCTGCAAGATAGGGAAGGTCGGTCTCGAACAACGATTCAATCCGTGGTCCGTTGGCCTCGTTGTATACCAGCACGGCCTCCATTGCCGGTGCCCGGCCGCGCACGATGAACATGCGGCCGCCGGGTTTCAGCCACTGCAGGAAGGCATCGGGAATGGTGTCGACCGCGCCGGTGACGCAAACGGTGTCGAAGCGGCGCTCGGTCCGGTATTCAAATGCGTCGGCATGCAGTACCTGGATGTTGGCCAGGCCACGGGCCTCGAGCCGCGCGCGCGCGGCATCGGCCAGGTCGGCATGCCGTTCCAGGCTGAGCACCTCACGGCCAAGCCGCGACAGGCACGCGGTCAGGTAGCCGCTGCCGGTGCCGATCTCCAGCACGTCTTCGCCCGCCGTTACCAGCAGCTCCTGCAGCGTGCGGCTCTGCACGACCGGCTTCATGATGACCTCGCCATGGGCCAGCGGCAGGGTGATATCGGAATAGGCCAGGTTGCGGTGGATGTCCGGTACGAAGTCCTCGCGCGGAATCTTCACCAATACGTCGAGTACGCGTGCATCCAGCACGTTCCAGGGCCGGACCTGCTGTTCTACCATCAGTTCGCGGGCCTTGGCGTAATCAATCATGCTCATGGGGTCTCAAGGATTGCTGGTGTCAACTGACTATTGTAGCGGCGTGCGCGGCGAACAAATCAGGATCGGTTGAAGCATCGGTGCGACCAAACACAGGATCGCCCTCCCGGGGGCCGGTTTTGAGTGCCGGAAGTCACCGCGACGCAAGTCATGGGCGGGCGGCATAGGCGCGCAGGAATACATCCACCGCGGCGACCAGGTGGGCGTGTGTCAACGCCGGATCGACGTCCTTGCAACCCAGCAGCAACCGTGCGTGCGGTTCGCCCTTGAGCAGCGAGATCAACTGGCTCGCCGCGTGATTGACCGGGTCGGCATCGGCCGTGTCGATCACCAGCTCGCCGGTAGTGACGCGACGTCGCAACAGCTCGGCCACCGCGTCGTGGATGCGTTGTGGCCCGGCCTCCCAGAATTTGCGCGCCAGCGCCGCGTCGGCCATCTGGGGGGTGCACAGCATGCGGTGAGCAGCAATGGCCTGCGGGCTGCTGATCAGGGCATGAAACGCGTGGGCGATGTCCAGCAACCGCTCGCGCAGGGGCGTCTGTGGTGAGGGCATGAACAGTGCAGGCGGGAGCTGTTGGTCGCAGTACGACACCACGGCCGCCGAAAACAACGATTCCTTGTCGCCAAAGTGACTGTATACCGTGAGCTTGGAGACGCCGGCACCGGAGGCGATCTGGTCCATGCTGGTGCCGGCGTAGCCGTGTTCGACGAACATCCGCTTGGCGGCGTCGAGGATGGCCGTGCGCTTGGCCATGTCCTTCGGCCGGCCCGGTCCGGCCGGCTTTGCAGGCAGCGGGGCGCCGTCGTGGCTGCCGGCCTTGGTGCCTGGCGGCGCACGGTGATCGTCAATGGGCTTGCGCTCAGGCATGAATTAAATATTAGACTAAGGAGTGTTGTATTTATACAATACCATTCGGTCCAATAATTCCCCAAAGAGGTGCTTCCCATGCGCAGCCGCTTTGCGATCCAGGGGATCGGTGCCCGTTCACTGGTGGCCGGTGCGCTTCTGGCTGGCCTGCTTGCAGGGTGCGGTCCCAGCGAAACGGCCGACGTGTCGGCGCGGCCGGTGCTGGTGACCCAACCGGTTGCCGCCGACGCGGTGCACGACTCGCTGGCGGGGGCGATCCGTGCCCGCGAGGAGAGCCAGCTGTCGTTCCGGGTCGGCGGCCAAATGATCGAACGCAAGGCGGACGTGGGCGATCACGTCAGCCGTGGCGATGTGCTGGCAACGCTCGACCCCGATGATTTGAAGGCGCGGGCGAATGCAGCCCAGGCACAACTGGCCGCCGCCCAGGCCGAGCTGGGGCGTGCGCGCGCGGATCAGGCGCGCTACGCCGCACTGGCCAACGACCAGTTGGTCAGCCGGTCCAGCATGGATGCACAAAATGCCGCCGCCACCGCCGCGCAGGGCCAGGTGGATGCGGCGCGGGCCGAGCTCGAGGTCGCCAGCAATCAGGCCCAATACAGTCAGCTGCGGGCACCCGCCGACGGGGTGATCGCCGAGCGACAGGCCGAAACGGGGCAGGTAGTGGCTGCCGGACAAGCGGTATTTACCATGGCTGCCGATGGTGGCCGCGAGGTGGCTTTCGCGGTCTCCGAAGGGCAGGTGGCGGCCATCAAGCCGGGACAAGCGGTGCAGGTCGAGGTCTGGTCCAGGCCGGGCGAGCGCTGGCCTGGTGTGGTGCGCGAGATCGCACCGGTGGCCGACCCCGCTTCGCGTACCTTTGCCGTACGCGCGACCGTGGATGCACCCACCGGGGTGCTCGCGCTGGGCCAGAGCGCACGCGTATTCCTCCCGGGCCAGGAAACCGACGCGCTCAGCATTCCGCTCACCGCGCTGCAACCGGGGGGCGACGGCGAGGTTGCGGTATTCGTGGTTGATCCGCAGACCTCGACCTTGAAACTGCTGCCGGTCAGCGTCGGCGCCTACGGTAGTCAGACCGTTCCGGTGCTGGACGGGCTGGCCCCGGACGCCTGGGTCGTCGCCGCCGGTGGTCATCTGTTGCGTGAAGGCCAGACGGTGCGCCCGGTGGATCGCGATAACCGCGACGTGGCGACGGCCGACGCGCGCCACTGACCGCACGCGATACCGAACCGAGGATCTCCCAGACCATGCGTTTCAATCTTTCCGAGTGGGGTTTGCGGCATCGCAGCCTGGTGGTCTACGCGATGCTGGTGCTCGCCATCGCCGGTGCGTTCTCTTACCTGAATCTCGGGCGCAGCGAGGACCCGGCGTTTACCTTCAAGGTGATGGTGATCCACACCGTATGGCCGGGTGCGACCGCCGACCAGATCGCATCGCAGGTCACCGAGCGGATCGAGCGCAAGCTGATGGAAACCGGTGAATACGACTTCATCCGGTCGTACTCGCGCGCCGGCGAGTCGCAGGTGATCTTCGCGGCGCGCGACTCGATGCGCTCGGCCGAAGTGCCCGAGCTTTTCTACCAGGTTCGCAAGAAGATCGGCGACCTGCGCCCGGAGCTGCCGGAGGACATCGTCGGGCCGTTCTTCAACGATGAGTTTGGCGATACGTTCGGCAACATCTATGCATTGACCGGGGAAGGATTTGATTACGCGGTACTGAAGGATTACGCCGACCGCGTCCAGCTCGCGCTGCAGGACGTGCCGGACGTGGGCAAGATCCAGCTGTTCGGGGTCCAGGACGAGAAGATCTGGATCGAGCTGTCCAACACCAAGCTGGCCACGCTGGGAGTGTCGGCCGCGGCGGTGCGCGAGGCCTTGCAACAGCAGAATGCGGTGGTGCCGGCGGGCTTCTTCGAGACCGCCAGTACCCGGGTGCCGCTGCGGGTGAGCGGGCAGTTTGAATCGGTCGAACAGATCCGCCGCTTCCCGGTCCGGGTTGGTGATCGCACGTTCCGGCTGGACGACGTAGCCGAGGTCCATCGCGGCTTCTCCGACCCGCCCCAACCGGGCATGCGTTTCATGGGCAAGGACGCGATCGGCATCGGCGTGGCCATGCGCGACGGTGGCGACATCCTCGCCCTGGGCGAGACGCTGGAAGCCGAGTTCGGGCAGCTGCAACAAACCCTGCCGGCCGGGATGGAATTGCACCAGGTGTCCGACCAGCCGGCGGCGGTGGAGGACTCGGTGGGCGAGTTCGTGCGCGTGCTCGCCGAGGCGGTCGCGATCGTGTTGCTGGTGAGCTTCCTGTCGCTGGGCTTTCGCACTGGTCTGGTGGTGGCGTTGTCGATCCCGCTGGTGCTGGCGATGACCTTCACCGTCATGGACGTGTTCGGCATCGGCCTGCACAAGATATCGCTGGGCGCGTTGGTGCTCGCGCTGGGACTGATGGTCGACGACGCGATCATTGCGGTGGAGATGATGGCGATCAAGATGGAGCAGGGTTTCGATCGCCTGCGTGCGGCGGCGTTTGCGTGGGAGTCGACCGCGTTCCCGATGCTGACCGGCACCCTGATCACCGCCGCCGGGTTCCTGCCCATCGCGATGGCCGCCTCCAGCACCGGTGAGTACACCCGGTCGCTGTTCGAGGTGGTCACCATCGCGTTGCTGGTGTCGTGGGTCGCAGCGGTGTTGTTTGTCCCCTACCTGGGCGACAAGCTGCTGCCGCACATCGAGCGCGATGAAGGCGGGCGCGGCAGTGCGTCCAAGCCCGGCTCGCTGGCGGCGCGCTGGCAAATTCGACGCCAGCGCTGGGCGGACCGACATCCCGCATTTGCCGACTGGATCGCCCCGTTGCCATCCGACAATCCGGACGCCGGCGAGCATGATCCCTACGCGACCCGCTTCTACCAGCGCTTCCGCAGTTGGGTGGTCTGGTGCGTGCGCCATCGCTGGCTGGTGATCGGGGCCACCGCAGCGGCGTTCGTGGTCTCGCTGATGATGTTCCGCTTCGTGCCCCAGCAGTTTTTTCCCGATTCGGTACGGCCGGAACTGATGGTCGACATGGAGCTGGCCGAAGGCAGTTCGCTACGCGCGACCCAGGCGCAGGCCGAGCGGCTTGAGCAGATGCTTGCCAGCCGCGACGACCTGGTCAATTACACCGCGTACGTTGGCACCGGGTCGCCACGGTTCTACCTGCCGTTGGACCAGCAACTGCCCGCCGCCAACTTCACCCAGTTCGTGCTGATGCCGGAAAGCCTGGCCGCGCGCGAGGAGGTCCGCCGCTGGATGATCGAGGAAGTGGTGCCGCGTTTCCCCGAGCTGCAGATGCGCGTGACCCGCCTGGAGAACGGCCCACCGGTGGGCTACCCGGTGCAGTTCCGGGTCTCGGGCGAGCATATCGACCAGGTGCGGAAGATCGCCTACGCGGTGCGTGCGAAGATCCGCGACAACCCGCATGTGGCCAACGTCAACCTGGACTGGGATGAACCGGGCAAGGTGGTGCGCCTGCAGGTCGACCAGGCCCGCGCGCGGGCACAGGGCATCACCTCGGCGCAACTGGCGCAGGTACTGAGCGGATCATTGTCGGGAATCCAGGTCAGCACCTATCGAGAAGGCAACGAGCTGATCGGGGTGATCCTGCGCGGTGGCGATGCCGAGCAGGTCGATCTGTCGCAACTGGGCAGCCTGATGGTGCCGACCGCCAGCGGGCAGAGCGTGCCGCTGAGCCAGATCGCGACCCTGGAATACGGGCTCGAGGAAGGCATCATCTGGCACCGCGACCGCAAGCCGACGATGACCGTGCGCGCCGACATCTACGACGGCACCCAGCCGGCGACGGTAATGGCGCAGATCTCCCCGACCCTGGACGAGATCCGTGCCGGTCTGGCGTATGGCTATTCGGTGGATATCGGCGGTAGCGTGGAAGACTCTACCCGCGGCCAGGATTCGATCACCGCCGGCGTGCCGCTGTTCCTGTTCGTCGTGTTCACCCTGCTGATGCTGCAGCTGCGGAGTTTTTCGCGGAGCGTTATGGTGCTGCTGACCGCGCCACTGGGGTTGATCGGGGTGACCCTGTTCCTGCTGGTGTTCCGGGTCCCGTTCGGCTTTGTGGCGATGCTGGGCACGATCGCACTGTCGGGCATGATCATGCGCAACTCGGTGATCCTGGTCGACCAGATCGAGCAGGATCGTCGCGACGGGCATGAAACCTGGGATGCGATCGTGGAGGCGACGGTGCGCCGCTTCCGGCCGATCGTGCTGACCGCGCTGGCGGCGATCCTGGCGATGATTCCGCTGTCGCGCAGCGCATTCTTCGGGCCGATGGCAACCGCGATCATGGGCGGCCTGCTGGTGGCCACGGTGCTGACCCTGCTGTTCCTGCCCGCGCTGTACGCGGCGTGGTTCCGGGTCAAGGTGCCGCAAAAACTCCAATGAAACCAACGTAGGGCGCAATAGCCGAAGGCGTATTGCGCCGGATGTCGAGGTCGCCGCGGCGTTCGCATTCCGGCGCAACGCGCTTTGCTTATTGCGCCCTACGGGAACGAACGGCTGCGGTTACTCGGCGCCCCAGGGTGCCGGGGGCGTGTCGATGGGGTTGGTGAGGTCGAAGCGCACCCGGAACAGGCGGTCGGTGTCGGGGCGCGCCAACTCGTAGGTGTAGTGCGCGCCCGGCTCGATCTCGATCGCCCAGACGTTGCTGTTGGATACCTGCATGCCCTCGCGGGTGAACATCTCCTGCGAGAACGTGTCCACCGGGAATTCCTGCCGGCTGGCGGTGCCTTCGCTGGCGGTGTCGCCGCCGTACATGGTGACCGGGTCCTCGCTGCCGTCGGCCAGGCGGTGGTCGTGCTTCAAGCGCAGGCCATCGTCGGTACGGGTCACGATCCAGGTCCGCGAACGATCATCGCCAACATGGAACGGGATGCGGATTTCCTGCTCGTTGCAGTCGCGCACATGCATCACCAGTGGCTGGCCGCTGAAAGCGTCGGGACCGGTGGGGGCGGGTTCTTCTGCAGTGATGGTGCCGGCGAACGATTGGCCGCACAACGCGCTGATGCGCTCGAAGAACGCGTCTTGTGCGTTGGCGGCTGGCGCTGCCGGGGCGGGCTCGGCAGCGCTGGCGGGAGCGTCCGGCGGTGCGGGGTTGCAGGCGGACAGGGCGACAGCGAGGGTCGCGGCGAAGGCTATTGGATTAATTTTCATTCGGTGAAGCTAGCCGTTATCGACGCGGGTTGCCAAGCCGGTGATCGGAACGTCCGGTCTACGGGCATGCATCCTCTTCGCGCTTATGCCAGCAACCAGTCGCGGAACACGTCGTAGTCGGCCGCCAAAGGTGTTGCGGATGCGGGTCTTGCCAAGGCGGCGGCAAGGGCTGGTGGCGGCTCCACCACGTGGCCCACCAGCGGTTCGACTACGGTCTCGAACTTGGCTGGATGTGCCGTCGCCACCACCGCCCACGCGCGGGCGTCGCCTCGCTGACGCAACTGCGCCAATGCATGCAGGCCCACCGCGGTATGTGGGCACGGCACGATGCCGTGGCGGGCCGGTGCCGCGCGGATGGCCTGCCGGATCTGCGCATCGTCCACGCTGCAGGCACTCATCGCCGCACGTAGCTGGGCATCGTCGTGATGCCACCAGCGCAGGCGCTCGAAGTTGCTGGGCGCGCCGACATCCATCGCGTTGGCCAAGGTGGCGATGCCCGGCTGCGGGGCATAGTCGGCGCCGGCGAAGTAGCGCGGCAACACGTCGTTGGCATTGCTCGCCAACACGAGATCGCCCACAGGCAGCCCCATCCGGCGTGCCAGCCAGGCAGCCAGCGCGTTGCCCAGATTGCCGGTGGGGATGATGAAGTTGAGATTCTCGCCATGCTCGGCGCGGTAGCCCAGCGAGGCATGGGCGTAGTACGCCATCTGTGGCAGCAGCCGGCCCAGGCTGATGCTGTTGGCCGAACTCAGCGGTAGCCGTTCGCGCAGCGCGGCATCCGACAAGGCTTGCTTCACCAGCTGCTGGCAGTCATCGAAGCTGCCAGCCACGCGTAGGGCCTGCACGTTGTCGCCCAGGCAACCCAGCCCATGCGCCTGGCGCGGCGACACGCGACCATCGGGGTACAGAATCACTACCCGGAATCCAGGCCGGTGGTGGAAGGCGGCGCCCACCGCGGCACCGGTGTCGCCGGACGTCGCTACCAGGATGGTGGTTACCGATGATTCGGGCGTGCGTAAGCGCGCCAGGGATTCGGCAAGGAAGCGCGCACCAAAGTCCTTGAATGCCGCGGTTGGCCCGTGGAACAGCTCCAGCAGGTGATCGTTGGGGCTGGAAAGCCCACGCAGCGGCGCCGGGAAGTCGAACGCGGCGGCGCAGATATCACCCAGTTGTTGCGCCAGGTGGGAGCCGGCGAAGTCCGGCGCAAGCAGGGCGTGCGCGGTTATCGCGAGGGTTTCACCGGCGCGATCCATGGCGAGGCCGGGTATCTCGCTGGGCACATACAGACCGCCATCGGGTGCCAGGCCGGACGCCAGTGCGGTGTCGATATCGACCGCTGGAGAGTGGCCACGGGTGCTGACGAAATTCATGCAATCAACTCTGCGCGCGGGCCGTTGATGGGTGAGAGGTACGCGTCGCTCTCATAACCGGCTTCGGCAAACGCAGCCTGCATGGCGGTCGCGGCAACCTGCGCCTGTGCGGCGTGGTGGAACCAGCCAAACACGCTGGGCCCAGCGCCGGAAATGCTCGCGCCCAGCGCGCCGTGGGCCAACGCCGCCGCCTTGACCTGGGCGAAACCGGGAACCAGTACCGCGCGGCGCGGCTCGACCAGCACATCGTGCAGTCCGGCGGCGATCAGTTCGCTGTCACCGCGCGCCAGGCCGGTCAGGAACAGCGCGAGGTATTCGCTGTGCTGCACGAACTCGCTGATCCGGTAAGGCGCTGCGAGTGCTTCGCGTGCGTACCGGGTTTCGACCATGTAATGCGGGTGCACCACCGCACAATGCAGGGGCGGCGCCGACAGCGGGATCGCGCGCGTCGGGGTGGCCAGGACCACACCGCCAAAAAGCATCGGCGCGACGTTGTCGCCATGCACGCTGCCGCTGGCGACGGACTCGCCAAGCAGGGCCAGCGGATACAACTGGTCGCGGCTGAGCGGGACGTCGAGCAGGGCATTGGCGGCGATGAGGGCGGCTACGCAGGACGCGGCCGAACCGCCGAGCCCGGAGCCCAGCGCGATGCCTTTGTGCAGCTGCAACTCAAAACCGTGGGCGATGCCGTACTGCTCACGCAGCTCGATCAAGGCGCGTCCGGCTGTGTTGCGCACCGCATCCATCGGCAGCTGCGCGACTCCCGCGACGTTGCCGACGATCGCGCTGATGCGCACTACGGGCGGTTCGATCCTGCGCACGGTGGCGCGATCACCCGGCCCTTCGATGCTGTGGCCGAGCAGGTCGAAACCGACTCCGATATTGCCCACGCTGGCGGGTGCAAACGCGGTCGCCTCGCGCGTTGCGCCTGCCGTGCCGTGACTCATAACCGCGCTCCCAAAGCCTGTGCGATGCCGAGCAGATCGCCGAACACGCCTGCGGCGGTGACCTCAGGGCCTGCTCCGGGACCTTGTACCACCAGCGGATTATCCGCGTACCGACGGGTGTGGAACTGGATCAGGTTGTCGGTCAACCGGCTGTACAAGCTGGCATGGCCGGGAGGCGGAACGACCAGCGCAACGCTTGCACGACCGTCGCGGTCGAGGTGGGCCAGATAGCGCAGCGCACCGCCCTCGCGCCGTGCGGCATCCAACCGTGCCTGCAGCGGTGCATCCAGCTCCTCGAGGCGGGTGAGGAAATCATCGCGACTGATCCCGCGCAACGCCGGCGGCACCAGGTTCTCGATCTCCACGTCATCCAGCGACAGCGCACGTCCGGCTTCGCGGGCAAGGATCACCAGCTTGCGGGCGACATCGATGCCGGACAGGTCATCGCGCGGGTCTGGCTCGGTGTAACCCAGTGCCAGCGCCTCGCGTACCAGGGCCGAGAACGGCACGCTGCCGTCGTAACGGTTGAACAGCCAGGCCAGCGTGCCCGACAGCACGCCTTCAAAACCGGTCAGCTCGTCGCCGGTGTCGAGCTGGTTGCGCAAGGTCTGGATCACCGGCAGCCCGGCACCGACGCTGGCTTCGTAACGGAAGTGGCCACCATGCCGGGTCGCGGCGCGGATCGCGCGGTAGCGAACCAGATCGCCACTGCCGGCATGCTTGCTCGGCGTGACCACATGGATGCCGGCGGCGAGCCAGTCGGCGTAGTGATCGGCCACTGCATCACTGCCACTGCAATCCACGATCAGCGCATGGGGCAGGTGGCTGGCGCGGACGTGGTCGGCGAACTGCTCCAGATCGAGGACTTCGGCGCCTTCCAGCGCGGCAACCGCGGTGTCGGGGTCCAGACTGCGTGGCACCAGCCGCATCCGGCGGCTGTCGGCAACTGCACGCAAGCGCAGGTCCAGGCCGAGGTTGGCTTCACCTGCCAGTCGTGGCAGCGCGTCGGACAGCTGGGCGAGCAAGGCGCGACCGACCTTGCCTGGGCCAATCAACCCGACCGACAGGGTTTGCGGTGAGAGCCAGAACGCGGCGTGCACCGCGCGCAAGCCCCGGACGGCGTCCTGAGCGGCCAGCGCCACGGAGATGTTGCGCTCACTGGCGCCCTGGGCGATCGCGCGGATGTTGACGCGTGCCTTCGCGAGTCCGTTGAACAACCGCGCCGCGACGCCCGGTGCGCCGACCATGCCATCGCCGACCGCCGCGAGCACCGCGATGCCGGACGTGATTTCCACGCCGGCCACTTGACCGTCCGCAATGGCATTGGCGAATGCGGCCGCGACGGCGGTGCGTGCAGGCCGGGCCTGTTCTTCGGGCACCACGCAGCAGATCGAATGTTCACTGGAGCCCTGCGAGATCATCGTCACCGACACCCCGGCGGTGTGCAGTGCGGCAAACATCCGCTCGGCGGTGCCGGGTACACCGATCAGGCCGGCGCCACTGAGCTCCAGCAAAACCATCCCGTCCACCAGGCTCAGGCCTTTGACCGGCGAGGCGGCGGGTGAGGAGCGCACGCTGATCACGGTGCCGGGTGCATCGGGTTTGTGGGTGTTGCGGATGCGTATTGCCAATCCGGCCTGCATCGCCGGCGCGATGGTGCGTGGGTGCAGCACGCTGGCACCAAAGTACGACAGTTCGTTGGCCTCGGCGTAGGACATCGACGCCAGGCACACCGCGTCCGGTACCAGCCGCGGATCGGCGCTGAGTACGCCATCCACATCGGTCCAGATCGTCAACTCGCGGGCATCGAGCAGGCGCGCGAATGCGGCGGCGGAATAGTCGCTGCCGTTGCGTCCCAGGGTGGTCGCACGGCCCTGCGCGTCGCGCGCCACGAAGCCGGTGATGACGCGTCCACGTGCGCACGAAGGCTGCCTGGCTTGCCAGACCGCCAGCAGCGTCTGGCTGGCGTCCCAGTCGATCGCGACCCCCAGTTCGCCGGGGTTGGCGACCAGCACGTCGCGCGCATCGATCCGGCCCCAGCCGGCGGCCTCGCCACCGAGTGCGACTTGCAGCAACCGCGCCGACCACACCTCGCCCAGCCCGTGCAGGCCCGCGAGTTCGACATCGGCGGATGTTCCGTCCGTCGCCAGTGACGCCAGCAGGGTGTGCACGGCATCCAGTTGCATGCCCAGCCAAGCGGACAAGTCGTGGTGCAGATCGTCCTGGTCCAAGCCCAGGTCCAGGTCCAGACCGGCAGCGGCAACGAGGTGGCGCTCACGCAGCGCGGCCAGCGCCGCTCGCCAGTCTCCACCGGTCACGGCGGTATTGCCCAGCGCGATCAGGGCATCGGTGACGCCGTGCATCGCCGAGACAACCACGTACTGGATGCCCTGCATGGCGACATGTTGCTGCGTCAGCAGTTGGGCGACATGGCGGTAGTGCGCCGCATCGGCGAGGCTGCTGCCGCCGAACTTGTGCAGTCTGGCGGGCTTGAGCGACGCAGCATCGAGGTGGGCCGATTCCGCGCGAGGCAGGACGAGGGTGGATGACATGGATCAGTCGCGCATGGTCACGGCGTAACACCGGACCTGCAGGTGCTCCAGCACGGCAGCGGTCGCCGCGTCGGTACTGAAGGCTGCCCCCGGGCCGGCGATGTCGGCGGTGAACGCACCGGAGTCCAACGCATGCGATACCGCCAGCTCGATGCAGGTCGCCTCGCCCTCCAGCCCCAATGAGTGGCGCAGCAGCAGGGCGACACTGAGGATCGCGGCGTAAGGATTGGCGATGCCGCGTCCGGCGATGTCAGGCGCCGAGCCGTGGATCGGCTCGTACAAGCCCGCGCCGTCATCGCCCAGCGAGGCCGACGGCAGCAGGCCGAGCGAGCCGGCCAGCATCGAGGCCTCGTCGGTGAGAATGTCGCCGAACATGTTCTCGGTGACGATCACGTCGTACTCGCGCGGGCGTGCCAACAGGTGCATCGCCATCGAGTCGACCAGCTGGTGCTCCAGGGTGATGTCGGGGAACTCGTCGGCGACGACCCGGCTGGTGACCTCGCGCCACAACCGGGACGTTTCCAGCACGTTGGCCTTGTCGACCGATACCAGGTGGCCGCGGCGTTGGCGCGCCAGTGTCGCGGCGCGCCGGACGACGCGCTCGATCTCGCTGACGCTGTATTCGCACAGGTCGCTGGCGCAATCGGCATGACGCTGCTTTTCGCCGAAATAGATGCCGCCGGTGAGTTCGCGGACGACCACCAGATCGACGCCATTGAGCAGGTGCGGTTTGATTGGCGATGCGCCCAGTGCGGCCGGGTGCGGCTTTACCGGTCGCAGGTTGGCGTACAGCCCCAACGCTTTTCGCAGTGCGAGCAAGCCCTGCTCCGGGCGTACGGCGGCCTTGGGGTCGGACCACTTCGGCCCGCCGACCGCGCCCAGCAGCACGGCATCGGCATGGCGGCATGCCGCCAGGGTTTCGTCGGGCAGCGCCTGACCGGTGGTGTCGATGGCTGCGCCGCCAAGCAGGTGTTGCTGGATGTCGAAACGGTGGCCGTAGCTGTGCTCCACCGCGCGTAGTACGCGCACGGCAGCGCGGGTTACTTCCGGGCCGATCCCGTCACCGGGCAGGACAACGATGTCAGCGTGCATGGTTCAACTCCTCGTAACGGGTGATGGCGGGTTGTTGTTTGAGCAGGTAGCCCAACTGGTCGACGCCTTCCAGCAGGCAGGTCCGGGCGAACGCATCCAGCGGGAAGTCGATCCGCCGGTTGTCAGGCAACGTCACCTGGCAACTGACGACATCGATGTGCAGCGCGATGCCGGGCTGGTCCAGCAGTTCATCCACGACCGCCTCGGGCAGCACGATCGGCAGCAGGCCGTTCTTGAGCGCATTGCTGCGGAAAATATCGGCGATCTGGGCGCTGACCACCGCACGCAGGCCAAGCTCGAGCAGTGCCCAGGGCGCGTGCTCGCGCGAGGAGCCGCAGCCGAAGTTGCGACCGGTGACGAGGATCTGTGCGCCGGCGTTGGCCGGGTCGTTGAAGGGGAAGCCCGGGTCTGGCTGGCCGTCCGGTCCCGCGCGCCAATCGTGGAAGGCGTAGCGGCCCAATCCCTCGCGTTGGGTGGTGGTGAGGAAGCGTGCGGGGATGATCTGGTCGGTATCGATGTTGCGATCACGCAACACCACGGTGCGCGAGTGCAGTTCGGTGATGGCCGTCATTACGCGCTCTCCGTTGCCGCTGCCTGCTGGGTGGGATGGGCCACCGTCCGCAGGAACGCGCGAGGGTCGGTGATCTCGCCCTGGATGGCGCATGCCGCGGCAGTGAGTGGCGAGGCAAGTACGGTGCGCGCGCCCCGTCCCTGGCGGCCCTCGAAGTTGCGGTTGCTGGTGGATACCGCCAGCTGACCGGGAGCGACCAGGTCGCCGTTCATTGCGATGCACATCGAGCAGCCCGGCTCACGCCATTCCGCGCCGGCCGCACGCACGACCGCGTCGATCCCTTCTGCTTCCGCGTCGCGTTTGACCTGCATCGAGCCGGGTACCACCAGCATCCGCACGCGTGGATGCACCTGGCGCCCGCGCAACACGCCGGCCGCTTGACGCAGATCGTCCAGCCGCGAGTTGGTGCAGCTGCCGATAAACACCACGTCCACCGGCTGTCCGGCCAGCGGGTGGCCACCGGCAAAGCCCATGTAGGCCAGCGCCTTCGCGTCGTCATCGTTGCCGGCCGGAGGCAGGACGGTATCGATGGCGGTGACCTGCCCGGGGTGGGTGCCCCAGGTGACGGTCGGCGGGATGTCGCGCGCATCGATGCGGACCTCGTGGTCGAAGCGCGCATCGTCGTCGCTGCGGAACTGCTTCCAGCGCCCGACCGCCTGCTCAAATGCCGGGCCGCGTGGTACGCGCGGCTTGTCGCGCAGGAAGGCGAAAGTGACCTCGTCCGGGGCGATCAAGCCGGCGCGCGCACCCGCCTCGATCGACATGTTGCAGACCGTCATGCGCTCATCCATCGACAGTGCCCGGATGGTCGAGCCGCGGTACTCGATCACGTAGCCGGTGCCGCCGTTGACGCCGATCACGCCGATCACATGCAGGATCAGATCCTTGGCAGTGACGCCGGCGCCGAGTTCGCCGTCGATGGTGATCGCCAGCGTCCGTGGCTTGCGTTGCAGCAGGCATTGGGTGGCCAGCACGTGACCGACCTCGCTGGTGCCGATGCCAAACGCGAGGGCGCCGAATGCGCCGTGGGTCGCGGTGTGGCTGTCGCCGCAAACGATGGTCATGCCCGGCTGGGTCAGGCCCAGCTCCGGGCCGATCACGTGGACGATGCCGCGGTGTGGACTGTCGAAATCAAACAGTTCGATTCCGTGGCGTGCGGCGTTCCTGCGCAAGCATGCCACCTGCGCCTCGGCCTCGGGGTTGGCATAGGCAAGCGTGCCATCGGCATGGCGCGGCAGGGTCGGGGTAGCGTGGTCCAGGGTGCCCTTGGTGCGCTCGGGGCAACGCACCTTCAGCCCGCGCGCGTCGAGTTCGGCGAAGGCCTGCGGCGTGGTGACCTCGTGGATCAGGTGCAGGTCGATGTAGAGCACGGCCGGCGAGGTATCGCTTTCGGCGGTGACCCGGTGGGCATCCCACAGCTTGTCGAGCAGGGTGGTTGGGGCAGGCATGGCGCGGACTCTGGATGCGTGGCACTCGGTAAAGGGAGCGCCGGATAAGGGCGGAAACACGGAGGCTGAAATGAAGTCAGCCCACTGCGGCTGCGGCAAGCGGCCGGCAAGCAAGCCGCGCCGACCCGGTAGCTGTTCGCGCGCGGTAGAGCCGGTTGGCGATTTCCAGCCAGGCCTGCGCGCTGGCTTCCAGGATGTCGGTGCTGGTGCCCGAGCCGGTGTGTTCGACCCCGTCCACGTGTGCGATCACGCTGGCTTGTCCCTGTGCGTCGTCGCCGGTAGTGACACTGGAGACCTGGTAGCTGTCGATGGCCAGCGCGATGCCGGTGGCACGCGACAAGGCGGCAAACAACGCGTGCACCGGGCCATCGCCGACCGCGGCTTCCTCGACCACGTCGCCGTCGGGATCGATCACCCGCACGCTGGCGGTCGGCAGGTTGGCATCGCCACCGCCGGTGCTGGCGTGGATATGCGCCAGCCGGTAGCCGCGCGATGCCTGCGCATCCGCGCCCAGCACCAGCGCCTCCAGGTCGGCGTCGAACACCTCGCGCTTCTTTTCCGCCAGTGCCTTGAAGGTGGCGAAGACCTGGTTCAAGCGGGCCTCGTCCACCGCCAGTCCCAGCGTCTGCAAACGGTCCCTCAGCGCGGCGCGGCCGCTGTGGCGACCCATCACCATCTGCGACTGCTCCCAGCCCACATCCTGCGGATGCATGATCTCGTAGGTGCCGCGGTGCTTGAGCATCCCGTGCTGGTGGATCCCGGATTCGTGGGCGAACGCGTTCTGGCCGACGATCGCCTTGTTGCGTTGCACCTGCATGCCGGTGATGCGCGACAGCAGGCGCGAGGTCGGCACCAGCCGGCGGGTGTCGATGCGGGTGCGGGCATTGAAGTAGCTGCGGCGCACGTTCAGGGCCATGACAAGCTCTTCCAGCGCGCAGTTGCCCGCGCGCTCACCGATGCCGTTGACGGTGCATTCGACCTGGCGCGCGCCGCCCTCGATGGCGGCCAGGCTGTTGGCCACGGCCAGGCCGAGGTCGTTGTGGCAGTGGGCGCTGAATACCGCCCGCCCCGCGTCGCGCACGTTGGTACGCAGGTACTCGAACAGCGCGCGGATCTCCGCCGGAGTGGTGTAGCCGACGGTGTCGGGGATGTTGAGCGTGGTCGCGCCCGCGGCGATCGCGGCGCTGCAGATCTCGACCAGGAATTCGGGCTCGGTGCGCAGCGCATCCTCGGCGGAGAACTCAACGTCATCGAAGTGGCGGCGCGCCAACTCCACACCCATTACCGCGCGCTCGACCACCTGCTCGCGGCTCAGGCCGAGTTTGTGCTCGCGGTGCAATGGACTGGTGGACAGGAACACGTGCAGGCGTGCGTCGTCAGCGTGCTCCAGCGCCCGTGCACAGGCCTCGATATCGCCGACGTGGCAGCGAGCGAGGGCTGCCAGGGTGGAGCCCCGCACCTCCCGCACGATCGCGCGGGTGGCTTCGACTTCAGCGTCGGAGCTGGCCGGGAAGCCCACTTCAATCACATCGACCCCAAGTTCGGCCAAGGCGTGGGCGAAGCGCAGCTTCTGTGGCGCACTCATGCTGCAGCCGGGGGACTGTTCGCCGTCGCGCAGGCTGGTATCGAAGATGCGCACGTGCGCCGGGTCGCCGGTGTCAGCGGTGCTTGCAGGGGTTACCTCGGGTTCGACAGTACTCATGGGTGGAAGTCCTCGTTGATGGATGCGGATGTGGAAGCGACCACGCGGGTTGACGGCGCGGCGGCCGTATTGGCGGGGCTGGAAAGGGGGTGGATGTCGGCGACGGGAACCACCAGTTCACGGCTGCGTCGGCGGGGACGTCGCGGCGCGCGTGGGCGCACGTCCGACAGCAGTTGCGCCAGGACGGCCGCGTCGATGTTGCCGCCCGAGACCACCGCGCACTTGCGGCGTCCAGCCACGCGTCGACCGGCCGCAAGGGCCAGCGCACCGGCACCTTCGGCGATCACGTGCTCTTCCAGCGCGAGCCGCACCAGGGTCTCGCGCAGCTCGGCCTCGCGCACGATCACGATGTCGTCGAGCAGTTCGGCCAGCAGCTTACGGGTCAGCGTTCCGGGTTCCTTGACCCGCACGCCATCGGCCAGGGTGGCGGCGGTGTCGCGCAGTTCCAGGTCGCCGCGCAAGGCGCGCGCCATCGAGTCCACGCCTTCGACCTGCGCACCGACAATGCGCACGCGCCGGGATGATTTCATCCCGGACAAACGCGCCGACTTCAACGCCAGTGCGACCCCGGACGCCAGCCCGCCGCCGCCAATCGGCACCAACACCACGTCGGGCGCCAGCGCGGCCATCTCCAGACCGACCGTGCCCTGGCCGGCGATCACGTCGGGATCGTCGAAGGCCGACAGCAGCCGGTAGTCGTTCTGCTCGGCCAGCTCGCTGGCGAATGCCTTGGCTTCGTCGTAGGTGTCGCCATGCAGACGCACCGTCGCGCTCCAATGGGCAACGCCGGCAATTTTGGTCTGCGGCGCGTTGCGTGGCATCACTGCTATGACCGGCGTCCGCAGGCGATAGCCGGCCCAGGCCAGGCCCTGCGCGTGGTTGCCGGCAGAGGCGGCGATCACCGGGCGCAGGTCGCCGCGTTCGCGTCCGGCCAGTAGGGCGTTCATTGCGCCGCGCACCTTGTAGGAACCGGTGCGCTGCAGGTTCTCCAGCTTCAACCAGCAACCGAAACGTTCGGCGTAATGCAGCGGCGTCGCCGCCAGGTAGGGACGCAAGCGCGCCTGCGCTGCCAGCACCGCGCTGGCATCCACGTGAGCGGATTCATGCATGGCGTGCGCGCCCATGTTGGTAGTCAGGCGCGCGCCAGTGGAGGTTTATTGCCGGCATGGCGATACCTCCACGGCCAGGCAGTCGTACAGCTTCTCCAGCTGTGCGCGCAGCGACTCCGCCGGCCGCTCACCTTCCACCGCCAGGCGCATCCGCCAGTGGTCGCCGTTGGCGGTGGCGTGGCCGTTGAAGCTCACCGGCCGGAAGCCGCGGCGCTCCGCCGTGCCGATCACACGCGCCAGCGCGCCTTCGGCCTGGCGCAGGGTCAGCTCAAATTCGTGGCGCATTGCGGGCGTTCCTCGGGATGGAGCATCTGGGCGTTGTTGTGGTTGGGCGGAACCAGCGGCCACACGTTGGCGTGGGCGTCGATGGAGACGTGCAGCAGCGCGGGGCCGGGCATTGCCAGCAGGCGTCGCAGGGCGTCTTCGCAGTTGTCGGCGCGGTCCAGGTGGAAGCCGGGGATTCCAAAGGCGGTGGCGACGGCGACGAAGTCCGGGTTGTCGGACAGGTCGGTTTCCGAATAGCGGTTCTCGAAGAACAGTTCCTGCCACTGCCGGACCATGCCCAGGCGCTGGTTGTCGAGCAGCACGATCTTCACCGGCAGGCGATAGCGCGCCACCGTTGCCAACTCCTGCACGTTCATCAGGAACGAGCCGTCGCCGCTGACGCAGATCACCTGTCCGTGCGGGTCGGCCATTTGCGCACCGATCGCGGCCGGCAGGCCAAACCCCATCGCGCCCAGTCCGCCGCTGGTCAGGTGCTTGCGTGGATCGTTGAAACCCCAGTGCTGGGCCACCCACATCTGGTGCTGGCCCACATCGCAGGCGACCACCGCCGCCGGCGCGAGTTCGGACAATCGCCTCAGCAACGCCGGGGCGTAAACGTTTGGGCCGGGAGCGTCGTAACGCGCCGCGTGCGATTGCCTGCGTGCCAGGCAGGTGACCCGCCACGCGGAGCATTCCGGCATTGCCGTGGCCAGGTGGTTGAGGCTGTGGTGCAGGTCGCCATGCAGGACCGCTTCGGCGTGACGCAGCTTGTTGAACTCCACCGGGTCCAGGTCGAGATGGATTACCTTGGCCAAGGGCGCGAACTGGTCCAGCCGACCGGTCGCGCGGTCATCGAAACGTGCGCCCACCACCACCAGCAGGTCGGCCTCCTGCACCGCCAGATTGGCAGCCAAGGTGCCATGCATGCCCAGCATTCCCAGGTTCAGCGGATGCCCGTCCGGCAGCGCGCCCAGGCCACGCAGGGTCAGCACAGTGGGTGCCTGGATCGACTCGACGAAGGTACGGAACTCGGCCACCGCGTCGCCCAGCGCGATCCCGCCGCCGCCATAGACCACCGGTTTGCGTGCCTTCGACAACAGTTCCAGCGCAGCGACCAGGGCGACGGTGCCGGCAACCGGCAAGACATCCACCGGCGCAGGAACATGCGCAGGCAGGTGCATCGCGTCGGCCAACTGGACGTCCTTGGGCAGGTCGATCAGCACCGGCCCGGGACGTCCGCTGCGCGCCAGCCGGAACGCCTCGCGCACCATCTCCGGCAACTGGTCGACATCGCGCGGGATGAAACTGTGTTTGACCACCGGCAAGGTCATGCCGAACACATCGAGTTCCTGGAACGCGTCGGTGCCCATCAACGTGGTGGCCACCTGGCCGGTGATCACCACCATCGGCACCGAGTCAAGCATCGCGTCGGCGATGCCGGTCACCAGGTTGGTGGCGCCCGGACCGGAGGTCGCGACGCATACGCCGACCCGTCCGCTGGAACGTGCATAGCCATTGGCGGCGAATGCGGCACCCTGCTCGTGGCGGACCAGCACGTGCTTGAGTCCGCTGCCATACAAGGCGTCGTAGAACGGCATGATCGCGCCACCGGGATACCCGAACAGCGTGTCCACGCCTTCCGCCGCCAAGGCTTGCACCAGCCAGCGGGCTGCGTTCATGCCGCGGCCGTCTCGGCCTTGGCGGTGGTGGCCGGGCGATGGGGGACGGGCTCGGCGGCAGCCTGCGGGGCGGTGGACAGCCACGGCATCGCGGCGCGCAGCTTGCGGCCGGTGGCTTCGATCGGATGGTCCAGATCGGCCTGCTTCAGTGCCAGGTAGTTGGCATTGCCCGACTGGTACTCGGCGATCCACTGCCGCGCGAACGTACCGTCCTGGATCTCCGCCAGCACCTTGCGCATCTGCGTGCGGGTGCTGTCGTCCACCACGTAGGAGCCGCGGGTCAACGCGCCGTATTGGGCCGTCTCGCTGATGAATTCGTGCATCCGGGTGATGCCGCCCTCGTAGAACAGGTCGACGATCAATTTCAGCTCATGCAGGCATTCGTAGTAGGCGACCTCGGGCTGGTAACCGGCCTCCACCAGCGTCTCCCAACCGGCCTGCACCAGCTTGGTGGCGCCGCCGCACAAAATCGCCTGCTCGCCGAACAGGTCGGTTTCGGTCTCTTCCTTGAACGTGGTCCTGATCGCGTTCTGGCGCGCACCACCGATGCCGGCGCAATAGGTCAGTGCGAACTTTTCGGCCTTGCCGCTCCGGTCCTGGTGGACGGCATACACCGCCGGCACGCCACGGCCGATCTCGTATTCGCGGCGCACCAGCGCACCCGGCCCCTTCGGCGCGACCAGCACCACATCGAGGTCCGCGCGCGGGGTGATCTGGCCGTAATGCACGTTGAAGCCGTGTGCGAACAGCAGGCACGCGCCGTGGGTGATGTTCGGTTCGATGACCTCCGTATACAGCTGCGGTTGCACCATGTCCGGGGTGAGGACCGCGACGATCTCGGCGCCCGCGACCGCTTCGGCCGGAGTGCTGACGTGGAAGCCGTCAGCGGTCGCCTTGATCGAAGTAGGGCCGCCCGGACGCAGGCCGACGGTCACATCGAAGCCGGAGTCGCGCAGGTTCAGTGCATGCGCGCGCCCCTGGCTGCCGTAACCGATGACGGCGACGTGGGGGCGGTGGGTGGAGGTATCGGAGCTGGTCATTGCGATGGTTCCTGTGAGTGATCGAAGGGGGTGTTTGCAGGGGGGGGCGACGCAAGTCGCGACCTGGTGGTGGCAGGTCGCGACTTGCGTCGTTTCCATGAGGTGGGTGGGGCAGTGGCGTCAGGCGGGTTCCGCCGTGCGTGCATCGACCAGGGTCGCGGCGATCGCGCGTGCCGGCACGGCATCCAGCGGGCCGGGTGCCGTCACCGCGCCCTTCGACGCCGAACCGACATCGCGCGCGTACTTGGCCAGCACCCCGGTGGTTACCCGCGGTGCGATCCGCGTCACCGGCCGCGATGCCAGGTCGGCGTCCACGTCGATGCGGCGGGTCGCCACGTCGATGCGAACGAAATCGCCGTCGCGCAGCTTCGCGATCGGTCCGCCGCGTGCGGCTTCGGGGCAGACGTGGCCGACCATGAATCCACGGGTGGCGCCGCTGAAGCGACCGTCGGTGATCAATGCCACGTCATCGCCCAGACCCTGGCCGACCAGCGCGGCGGTGACGGCCAGCATCTCGCGCATGCCGGGACCGCCGGCCGGTCCCTCGAAGCGGATCACGATCACTTCGCCGGCGTTGATCTGTCGCGCCTGCACGGCCGCGAAGCAGGCCTGTTCGGAATTGAATACCCGCGCCGGGCCTTCGAAATGGGCGTGGCCGTGGCCAGCGAGCTTGACGATGCAGCCTTCCGGGGCGAGATCCCCGTACAGGATCGAGAACCCGCCCACCGGCTTGATCGGGTTCGTCACCGGCCGGACCACGTCCTGCGGGCCGGGTGCCGGCAGTGCGTCGAGCTCTTCGAACAGGCTGCGGCCGGTAACCGTCGGGATGTCGTCGATCAGGCCGGCGGTGCGCAGCTCGTGCGCCACCAGCGCGACGCCACCGACGGTGAACATCTCCGCTGCGGTATAGCGACCGCCGGGTTTCAGGTCGGCGATGACCGGCGTGCTCGAGGCTTGTTGGAACTCCTCCAGGGTGAACGGGATGCCGGCTTCATGCGCGATCGCCAACAGGTGCATCGCGCAGTTGGTCGAGCCGGCGGTGGCCGATACCGCACGTGCGGCATTGCGCAACCCGACCGCCGACAGGATCTGGCGTGGGGTGGGACCGCCAGCGTGGAACTGCCGCATCACCAACTCACCACAGGTGCGCGCGGCGGCGGCCTTGTCGGGGTGGATTGCCGGAATGTCGTTGAGTTGCAGTGGTGACAGGCCCAGCACCGTCAGCACCATCGCCATGGTATTGGCGGTGTACTGGCCACCGCAGGCACCGGCGCCGGGACAGGCGTGGCGCTCGACCTCGTACAGTGCCGCGTCATCGATATGGCCAGCGGCATGCGCGCCCACCGCCTCGAACACGTCCTGCACCGTCAGCGGGTGGTCATTGCCGTCCTCGCTGGGGCAGTGGCCAGGCATGATCGTGCCGCCGTAAAGAATCACGGTCGGGATATCCAGCCGTGCCGCCGCCATTGCCGCTGCGGGAATGGTCTTGTCGCAACCCACCAGCAGCACCATCGCGTCCAGGCAATGGCCGGTGACCGCCAGTTCGATCGAGTCGGCGATCGTCTCGCGCGATGCCAGCGACGCGCGCATCCCGTCGCTGCCCATCGCAATGCCGTCGGTGACGGCGATGGTGTTGAACTCCACCGGCGTACCGCCGCCGCTGCGTATGCCTTCGCGCACATGCTGGGCGAGCTCGCGCAAGTTGATGTTGCAAGGTGAGACGTCGGTCCAGGTGTGGACGATCGCGACCAGAGGCTTGGCGATAGCGGCATCGTCCATTCCCGTCGCCCGCAGCATGGCGCGTGCGGGAGCGTGGGCAGGACCTGACTTGATGGCGTTGCTTCTCACGAGTGGCTTCCTTGTGGATCCGGAAAAATCCGGCTTGATCAGGGAAACCCGGGTCGCAAGAACGAAAAACCCCGCGCCTTTTTGGGGCGCGGGGTCCGGTTCTTGTTACCTGGGTTTGTGTTGGTCTACACGTACCCGAACCCCGCGCCTGTAAGGACGGTAATAAGGAGGGTAATAAGTACGAGTACGGTGGTTGCGAGCGCGGCCTGGCCGGCAACCGATCCGGTAGGAATGGTCGGCTGGAATTCCGGCTGGAGTTCCGGCTGGAACGGCGAAGTGATGGTGCGCTGCGTCATGGACCGACATAAGCACAGTCGCTATTGCGGCGTCAACTATATTTTTGTCATGGCTCGGTAACTGCCTGATGCGCATGGCCGGCGCCGAGGTCATCGCCTTTGTCCGGACAGCCTGACTGGTCCCGAGTGCGCCGATTCGCAGCTCCACCGGTGGTTGCGACGCGGCGTCCGTGCTTCAATGTGCGACTGAAGCGGGGGTACCGTGTGTCGTAAGACAGAGCACGGTTGAGATAGTCCCTTCGAACCTGACGCGGTTGATACCGCCGTAGGGAAGCTTCGCCGGACGTGTTGCGTCCGTGCGCCGCCGCTTCGTGCGCCAAAGCGAATCCTCGCAGCAGTCCGCCCAGCGCGGGCTGTCCACATGAAGCGGACGAAGCCCATGAATGCATTTCCCCGAACTGGCCCCTCTGGCCAGGCTGTCGACCAGCGCGAGCTGGTGCAGCAAACCGACAAGTTGTCAGCGGACGTGACCCGGCCGATGCCGGGCTCGCGCAAGATCCACATGCCCGGTTCGCGCCCCGACCTGCAGGTCGCGATGCGCGAGGTCGTGCTCGCCGCCACACCGACCCTGTTTGGCGGCGAGGACAACGCGCCACTCGCCGTCTACGACACCTCCGGGCCGTACACCGATCCGTCGGCCACCATCGACCTGTCGCGTGGGCTGGCACCGTTGCGTGCCGCCTGGATCGCCGAGCGCGGCGATACCGAAGCGCTGGATGGCCTGTCATCGCAGTTCGGTCGTGGACGCGAAGGCGACGCGAAGCTCGACGCGGTGCGCTTCGGCACCCGTCCGTTGCCGCGTCGTGCTGTCGCCGGCGCCAACGTCACCCAGATGCATTACGCGCGGCGCGGCATCATCACTCCGGAGATGGAATACATCGCGATCCGCGAGAACCAGCGGCTGCAAGCAATCACCGAGACGCACCTGCTCAAGCAGCATCCGGGGCAGGGCTTCGGCGCCAACATCCAGAAGCTCATCACACCGGAGTTCGTGCGCGATGAGGTTGCCCGCGGCCGCGCGATCATCCCGTGCAACATCAACCACCCCGAAAGCGAGCCGATGATCATCGGCCGCAATTTCCTGACCAAGGTCAACGCCAACATCGGCAACTCGGCGGTGTCGTCGGGTATCGCCGAGGAAGTCGAGAAGCTGGTCTGGGCGATCCGCTGGGGCGCCGACAACGTCATGGACCTGTCGACCGGCAAGCACATCCACGAGACCCGCGAGTGGATCATCCGCAACAGCCCGGTCCCGATCGGCACGGTGCCGATCTACCAGGCGCTGGAGAAGGTCGACGGCCGCGCCGAGGAGCTGACCTGGGAGATCTTCCGCGACACGCTGATCGAGCAGGCCGAGCAGGGCGTGGACTACTTCACCATCCACGCCGGGGTGTTGCTGCGCTACGTGCCGCTGACCGCGAATCGCGTGACCGGCATCGTCAGCCGCGGCGGGTCGATCATGGCCAAGTGGTGCCTGGCGCATCACAAGGAGAGCTTCCTTTACGAGCACTTCGAAGACATCTGCGACATCATGAAGGCCTACGACGTGGCGTTCTCGCTGGGCGACGGCCTGCGTCCGGGCAGCATTGCCGACGCCAACGACGCCGCCCAGTTCGCCGAGCTGGAAACCTTGGGTGAGCTGACGAAGATCGCGTGGAAGCACGACGTCCAGACCATGGTCGAAGGCCCCGGCCACGTGCCGATGCACCTGATCAGGGAGAACATGGACAAGCAGCTGGAAGTCTGCGGCGAGGCGCCGTTCTACACCCTGGGCCCGCTGACCACCGACATCGCGCCGGGCTACGACCACATCACCAGCGCGATCGGTGCGGCGCTGATCGGCTGGTACGGCTGCGCGATGCTCTGCTACGTGACTCCCAAGGAACACCTCGGGCTGCCGAACAAGAACGATGTGCGCGAAGGCCTGATGGCGTACAAGATCGCCGCCCACGCCGCCGACCTCGCCAAAGGCCACCCCGGTGCACAGGCGCGCGACAACGCACTGAGCAAGGCGCGCTTCGAGTTCCGCTGGGAAGACCAGTTCAACCTTGGCCTGGACCCTGAACGTGCGACCGAATACCACGACGAAACCATGCCCAAGGACGCGCACAAGTCGGCGCATTTCTGCTCGATGTGCGGCCCGCAGTTCTGTTCGATGAAAATCAGCCACGACGTGCGCACGACGTTCGGGGACGGTAGCACCGCCGAACCCGGGCCGGGTCAGGACCAGGTAATCGAAGACGGCATGGCGCAGAAGGCAGCCCAGTTCCGGGCCGCCGGCGCCGAGGTCTACCGCAAGAGCTGATCACCGCTGCCCGGACGGTCGCGCGGAATACGCGATCGCCCGGGCACCTTGCCAGACGCCAGGGATTGGCGGTGAGTCGATGGTGCGGCACACTCGCGCAATGGGAAATTACGGCTATCTGTATCGGCGTTGGCAGTTGATCGCCAAACGCCACCCTTCGGCATTCCTGCTGGCGGCCCAGTTGCTCAGCCTGTTGCTGTATCCGGTGTTCGACGGCCGCCACAGCCAACGGGTGCTGTTTGGTGCGTTCGGCGTGCTGGTGCCGCTGCTGGCGGTCTGGGTGGTGTGGCGCAGTCCGGCCATCAAGTGGGTGGCGTGGCTGGTTGCGGTGCCGGCGATTGGGATCTCGATGGCCTCGATCGTGCTGGGCAGCAGCGACTTGCTGGTGATCTCATCGGCGCTGGAATCGGTGTTGTATTTCTATACCGCAGGCAGCCTGATCGTCTACATGATGAACGATCACCTGGTCAGCGCCGACGAGCTGTTTGCCGCGGGGGCGACTTTCACCCTGCTCGCGTGGGGTTTCGCCTTCGCCTACATGGTCTGCCAAGCGGTATCGCCGGGGTCTTTCAGCAGTTCCATCAACCCGGCGCAGTCGCGGCCATGGATCGAGCTGCTGTTCCTGAGCTTCACCAACCTGACCGCTACCGGGCTGGGCGACGTCGCCCCGGTCAGTTCATGGGCGCGGGTACTGGTGATGCTGGAGCAGTTCGTCGGACTGGCTTATATCGCGGTGGTAGTGTCGCGGTTGATCGCGCTGACCGTAAGGCGACACAGGGAAGACATGGCCGCAGTCGCCAAGGAGTTCCCCGAGGACTAAACCGAGCCCCCGGACTGAACCATCCCTGAGCGCGAAGCGGATCGGTTTCTGGGCCGACGGACGCTGCAACCCGCGTTGCTTGGTGCTAACGGGCGAATGGCTTTGCGCAAGCGGGCAGGTATTCGACTTTCGACATGGGACAGTTGGGGCGCGGCAGGTCAGACTTGCCTGCTCTGATGTTTTTCTTGTGGCAGCACCCTTGTCTGAACGACTGCGCGTAGGCCAATGTACGGTGGATATCTCCCTGCGCGAGGTGACGGCGCCGGGAGCACGCCGGCCACGCAGGATCACGCCCAAGTCTCTGAGCGTACTGCTGGTGCTGGTTGCCAACGCCGGCAAGGTAGTCAGCCGCGATGCCCTGCTGGCCCAGGTCTGGCCGGACACCTTGCCCGGTGACGACGTGGTCACCCAGGCAATAACCCTGCTGCGGAAGGCGTTCAACGAGCTTCGGGAAAGCCCCCAGTACATCGAGACGATCGCAAAAAGCGGTTACCGGCTGCTGGCAGAAGTGGAGTGGCTGGACGACGGCGTGGAAACCGCCACAGTCCCAGCCCCTGGGCTGGCGCCGGACGCCGCGAGCACCCGGGAGTTCTCCCAGGTTGATGCGGCGAAGACGCCTGCCGTGCCCAGTCTGCTTGTGCCGGTGGCGGTCACGGCCGGGGAGCCACGGCGGGATCGCGCCGACGGTACTCCTGTGGCCGTGCGCGGCAATCCGGGCGTGATTCTTGGCGTGTTGATACTGGTGGCAAGCCTGGTTACGGCGCTGGTGTGGTGGACCTGGCCTTCCGGTGACGTGGCGACTTCTGTCGCGACGCAGCCATCACCATCCCGGTACCAATTGGACACCCGACTGATCACCTCGGCGCCGGGCTTCGAGTTCTCGCCTACGCTCAGCCCGGACGGAGGGATGGTGGCCTATATCGCGGTGCCTGCCGGGCAGCGCAACATTGCGATCATGGTCCAGCCCACTGCGCCTACGGTGCCGACCCAATTGACCCATCCCGTTGGCGTGGCCGACGACCACAGCCCAGAATGGTCGCCCAGCGGTCGCGAGATCGCGTTTTTGCGAATCGTGCCCGGACAGAGCTGTCACGTGCTCGTGGTGCCAGCCACTGGCGGTGTGGAACGCGTCGTGGGCACGTGCGACCCGTCCGATCCTCCCGGTTTCGACTGGACCCCGGATGGTCGTGGCCTGATCTTCGGTGGCCGGGGCCTGGTCAATGGGGGAGCCGGATTGCAGGTCCTGAACCTCGCCAGTGGTGAGGTTCAGGCGCTGGAATACGATGCTGACCCGGACCATCAGGACTTTGCCCCGCGTTACTCGCCTGACGGACGCTGGATCATCTTCGTGCGCAATTCGCCGTTGGGTGATTTCTGGCGCTTGTCGGCAACCGGCGGTATTGCCGAGCGACTGACCCGGATCAATGCCGAGATTCGCGGTTGGGACTGGAGCTCAACCGGTCGGGCACTGATCTATGGGCGACGCGATCACAGCAGCAGCGGACTCTACCGTTATGGCCTGGACACCGGAACGCATACCAGCCTGGGAGTCGAGGATGGCGAGCAGCCAGTGACCGCGGCCAACGTGTCGTCATTGGCCTATGTTGTGCGACGCAGCTACTTTGGCATCTACCAATTTGACCTGGATGCAGGCAGCCCGGGCAAGCGTTTGTTCGCGTCTTCCGGTCGTGACCGGTTGCCCGCGATCGCACCGGACGGGCGGCAATTGGTGTTTACTTCTGACCGATCCGGAAAGTTCGGCCTGTGGTGGGCGGAGTTGGATAAACCTGACTCCCTGCGCCTGATCGAAGGCTTGCAACCGGAATCCCGCTATTTGCCATCATGGAATGCAGACAACCGGCGAGTGCTGGTAGTCGGACGTTCCGACGACCAGCGTCCCCAGGAAAACGGGGTGTATGAGGTAATTCCGAAACGGGGCACCGTCACACGACTCCCGGTTCCTGTGGCCCATCCAGTGCAGGCCGTATATCTGCCGGCGTCGGGCGGGAATAACGACGAGCGGTTATTGGTGCTGGCCAATGGTGGTGAAGGCCATCTGGGCTTGTACCTGTATGACCGGGACGAGCAGCCATGGCGGCTGACGGCGTTTCTGGATGGCGTGTCCAGTGTCCAGGTCGACAATGCGAATAAACGGGTGGTGTTTTCGCGGCCGGGCGAGAGAGGCTTATGGCAGGCTGATCTCCGCCTTGATGCGGATAGCGTCAGGGCGGTTGACTCGCTACGCTCGCTTGCCGTATCCGACCGCTCCTGGGCCCTGGCCGGCGATCGCGGGGTCTATGTTCGTCGCCGCACGGCGCGGTGTCCCGCGCTTTTGCTTGGTCAAGCGACACAACAAGACGGTCCGCAGTCGGGTGGCGCAATCGTCCAGTCGCGCTGCCTGGACCGGGACCGCCGCGCGGCGACCCACGGGTTCAGCATTGATGGGAGTGGCCGCCGGCTGTATATCACCCTTGCCGAATCCGACGGCGGCAACATCGGCTTCGCGACCTTCGAGACGCCGCCGGAGACGATGTGGCCCGGCGTTATCAAGTAGTTGATTTGAAAGGGAAACAGCCTTTCGTAAATCTTTCGCCGCCAGAGTCGGCACAATTTCGGCCAGGTTTCCGCAAACCTTCAGGAGTTCGTGGGCAGATTCGGCAAACCTGTGGACCTCTACAGGCACATGGGCAAGACCTTGGACAACACATCGTGGGCCGATCGGGGCCAGCAGCTGCGGATTGATACGCCGGTGGTCAGCTCCCAGGCGAGTTGTATCGGCGTTTCGCGACTGGGCAGCATGCAAATGCCGGCCGGCACACTGACGATCTGGCTGCAGCTTCGCGGCAGCTCCTGGGTGGAGGGGCGCGAAGGCCGGTTCCGGGTACGTCGGGGGGACTGGATTGCCTTGGACCGCGACTCCAAACCGCTGATCCAGGCAGACCGGCACGGCGTTTGTGTTGGCTTGAGCCTGGGGGATGACGCATTGCGCGCCGCCGGTGCGCTGGCACAACCGGGCTTGTACGCCGGCCGTGGGCATATCGAGTTGCACGATGCGCGGATGGCGTTGCGGTTATGGCGCGCCTCCAGCCGGCGTCTGGCCACAGTCGATGGTGACGACGCTACCGCCTTGATGGCCGCACTGCGTCCGCTTCTGCTGCAGTTGACGCTGATCCAGAGTGAAATGACGGCCGGCATACCGCGCTGCCCCGGCCGCTCCCGGGCGCGCAAGCGCCAGGTGTTCGGGCGGCTGCAGCGCGCCCATATGTATCTGGACGGCAACCGCGACCGGATCGTGCGCATCAGCGAACTGGCCGAGTTGACCAGCTACTCCAGCTGGTACTTCTCCAAGACCTACCACGCGCTATATGGCGAAAGCCCGCAGTCCGCGTCTGCACGGATGCGGATCGAGCATGCGGCCGAGTTACTGGGCAGCAGCCAGATGATGATTGGCGAGATCGCCGCCGCCAGTGGTTTCGAAAACTGCTGCAGCTTCGCACGGGCGTTTCGCGCTCGCTACCAGATGTCTGCGACCAGCTACCGGAAAAAGATGGCGGCGTGACTCAGGCCGGATTCGGCAAAGTCAGGCGGCGGGTGCGGCAAAGCAGTAAAAGCTCTCGGGACGTAGCGTTGACGACGCGTTTAACACGCTCATAACGTTATTGGAGAGAGATCCATGAATTACCGCAATTTGCGCCCCGCGATGCGGCTCGGCTTGCTGCCGGCTGGTATCGCGATGGCACTTGTGCCGGCCTTTGCCGGCGCGCAGGAAGCCGCTCCCGCTGAGCAGGCAACCACCCTGGACCGGATCGAAGTCACCGGTTCGCGTATCCGCCAGGTCGATCTGGAAACCTCGCAGCCGGTGTTGACCATCAGCCGCGAAGACATCCAGAAGCAGGGCTTCAGCTCCGTTGCCGACATCCTGCAGAACATCACTGCCGCCGGCACCCCGCCGATCAGCCGCTCCGAGCCGCTGTCCTCCGGCGAGAACGTGGGCGGTTCCTACATCGACCTGCGTAACCTCGGTGCATCGCGCACCCTGGTGCTGGTCAATGGCAAGCGCCTTGGTATCACCACCAGCGGCCTGCAGGACATCTCGCAGATCCCGACTGCCATGGTTGAGCGCGTCGAAGTGCTGAAAGATGGCGCGTCGTCGCTGTACGGCTCCGACGCCATTGCCGGCGTGGTCAACATCATCACCCGCAAGAACTTCGAAGGCGCGGAAATCAACGCCTATATCGGCCAGTACGGCGAAGGTGACGGCGTCAAGCAGAACTACGATTTCGTAGTCGGCTTCGCCGGTGACCGCGGCTCTGTCACCATCGGTGCGGCGCAGCACAAGGAAGAAGCGGTCTGGGCAAAGGATCGCTGGTTCAGCGATGACACCTACCCCGGTTACCCGCAGCACAGCACCACGGTGGTCGGCCAGTGGGGAAACTTCAACATCAACAGCGGCAAGAAAGGTCCGGATGGCAAGCCGCTGGATCCCGAGTGGTACGCACCGGACCGTGACGGCAACGCCATCGGCCTGGGCAACTTCCACCCGCAGAACGCCGACGACACCAGCAAGGGTTCCGATCAGATGCACTTGATCAACCCGACCGAAAGCCGCACGTTGTTCGTCAATGCCAACCACGACATCACCGACAACATTCGCCTGGTGGCGGACATGTCGTACAACAAGCGCATGTCCGAGCGCCAGATTGCCGGCTACCCGGTGCAATCAAGTGCGATTGATGCGGCGATGTCGGGCGACAGCTACTTCAATCCGCTGGCCGGCACCGAGATCGACTGGCGTCGTCGTGGCTGGGAATTGCCGCGTACCACCCAGAGCGACCTGACCACCTGGCGCATCACCGCCGCGCTGGAAGGCTCGATCGACTACGGCAGCCGTTACCTGGACTGGGATGCCGGCTATCTGTTCAACCAGAACAACCTGCAGGCGGTCTCCACCGGCAACCTCTACAAGCCGAATGTGCGCAACGCAGTGGGTCCGTCGTTCCAGAATGACCAGGGCCAGATCGTTTGCGGTACTCCGGGCAACGAGATTGCCGGTTGCGTGCCGTGGAACCCGTTTGCGGGCTTCGGCACCGGCGACGCAGCGCACTCGCTGGGCGACAAGGCCGTGCAGGACTACCTGTACAAGACCGAGCACGCGCTGGGCGAGACCGAGACCACCAGCTACTTCGCCAACGTTGCCGGCAACCTGTTTGCGTTGCCTGCCGGTGACCTGGCGTTCGCGGCCGGTTACGAGTACCGCAAGGAATCGGGGCGCTTCAGCCCCGATGCCATTGCCCAGACCGGCGATTCCACCAACCTGGCATCCGGTCCGACCCAGGGCCAGTACGCCGTGGACGAGTTCTACCTGGAGTTGAACATTCCGGTCCTGGCCGACCTGCCGTTCGCGCAGGAGCTGACCTTCAACGTCGCCAGCCGTTACTCGGACTACACCACCTTCGGTGATACCACCAACAACAAGTTTGGCTTCAAGTGGAAGCCGTTCGATGACTTGATGGTTCGCGGTACCCTCGCCGACGGTTTCCGTGCTCCGACCATCGACGATCTGTACGGTGGCAGTTCCGAGACCTTCTACACCGGTTTCCGGGACGTGTGTGACAGCGTCTATGGTGTCGTTGGCGGCAGCGCGGCTTGCGTGGCGGATGTCGGCCAGAATTACCGTCAGCTGCAGCAGGGCTTCGTTCCGACCGACAGTGTCGCGGCCCAGACCCCGGTTCCGTTCAACTCGGGCTCCAACCCGCTGCTGACCCCGGAAACCTCCGAGTCCAAGTCGCTGGGCCTGGTGTACAGCCCAAGCTACGTCGACAACCTCAGCATGACCCTCGACTGGTGGAGCATCCAGATCGACAACACCATGGTCTCGGACAGCCCGAACCTGATGTTGGAAGATTGCTACGTCCGAGGCATCGAAGCACGTTGCCAGGGCTTCTCGCGTGATCCGGTCACCGGCATCGTCAACGAGTTGACCTACGGTCTGCGCAATGCGGGTTACGTCGAGACCGAAGGCTTCGACTTCGGCGTGGCGTACCGGTTCGATACCGCGAGCCTGGGCCAGTTCGGCATCAACTGGGACTCCACCTACGTCAGCAAGAACAACCTGAAGACCACCAACGATGCAGACACGCCGGAATCCCCGTCGGTCGGCTTCGGCGGCAACTTCCGGATCCGTTCCAACATGAACCTCAACTGGTCCTATGCTGATTTCGCCGTCAACTGGGGCATGCGCTACTACTCGTCGATGAAGGAGCAGTGCTACTTCGACGATCGCTGCAACCTTCCCGACTATGCCGCGCCTGACACCTATGGCGAGATCACACCGATGAACAAGGTCGGTTCGAACACCTTCCACGACCTGCAAGTAAGCTGGGATGCGCCGTGGAATGCCACCGTCTCGGTGGGTGCGAACAACGTGTTCGACCACCAGGGCCAGGCGATGTTCAGCCAGCCGAACTCGAACTACTCGTACTACGGTGGTTTCGACATCGGTCGCTTCATGTACATGAAGTACCAGCAGCGCTTCTGATCGATCCGTCGATCAAATTGCACTGAGTAACATCAAAGCGGCCCCGGGAACGGGGCCGCTTTTTTGATGCGCCCGTGTGGTCATGGCAGCTGGGTTTATTCCACTGGGAGGCACACATGAAGAAGGCCACCCGAGGGCGGCCTTCTTTCTCTGCGTAGCAGCCCGGCTGGCAATCAGGCCCCGGGTTGATGCCCCTCAGCGTCATGACGCTTCATTGCATCGACCAGCAAGGCCTTCGCCTCGTCGGCGCCGCCCCAACCGTCGAGCTTGACCCATTTGCCTTTTTCCAGATCCTTGTAGTGCTGGAAGAAATGCCCGATCCGCTCGCACCAGTGGGGGCTGACCTGGTCTAGGTCGTTGATATGGGCATAACCGCTGAATACATCGGTGGACGGTACGGCCAGGATCTTCTCGTCGCTGCCGGCCTCGTCACTCATCCTGAGTACGCCGACCGGACGGCAACGGATCACTGAGCCGGGAATGAGCGGCAACGGCAGGATCACCATGACATCGGCCGGGTCGCCATCGCCGCACAGGGTGCGCGGAACATAGCCGTAGTTGCACGGATAGCGCATCGGGGTGGACAGGATGCGGTCGACGAAGATCGCGCCCGATTCCTTGTCCACCTCGTACTTTACTGGCTCGGCATCCTTGGGGATCTCGATGATGACGTTGATCTCGTCCGGCGGGTTCTTGCCGGTGGTGACATGATCCAGACCCATGGTTTGCTCCGAAGCGGTGTGAGGGGCGCGCCAACCGGCGGCCGGGTGAAGCCGACGATTTTACCTCGTAGGCTGCTGCGTCGCACCATCGGCGTGGTCGCGCACCTGGGCAAACTCGCGCGGACGGGGCGGGCGTCCTGTATTTCCAGCAACTGGCGTTGGGCCAATCAAGGTGCCTGCGTCGGTAGGACGGCGAATGCCGGCCGTTCAGCCGGCACACCCGCACCACTGTGCCTCGACACAGGGCCGTCCAGCCAAGGGATCGTGATGAGCGGAAGCAACCTGTTCGCCGAACTCAAACGCCGCAATGTCATCCGCATGGCGGGCCTGTATCTGGTGGGAGCCTGGTTGATCACCCAGGTGGTGGACACCATCTTCCCGATGTTCGGTGCTCCGGACTGGCTGATGCGGAGCATCGTCATCGTGCTCGCGATCGGGTTTGTACCCGCACTGGTGTTTGCCTGGGTGTTTGCATTCACGCCGGATGGTTTCAAGCTGGATGCTGTGGTTGCTGCGGCGGACTCGATCGGGTCACGCACGGCTCAACGCATGAATCTGGCCATTGTCGCCGTGCTGTTGCTCGCGCTCACGTATTTCGGGGTCGACAAGTTCGTGTTTTCCCCGCAACGCGAAGCAACGCTGCAACTGGAAGCCGAGAAGCAGGGCGCGGCGCGTGCCACCGAGCGGGTCGCGGGGAAAGCCGTCGCCGCCATCCCCGCCAAATCCATCGCGGTACTGCCGTTGGTGAACGGCAGTGGGGACAAGGATCAGCAGTACTTTTCCGACGGTCTTTCCGAAGACCTGATCACGGCGTTGTCGCAGTTTGATGGGTTGAAGGTCATCGGCCGGAACTCCGCGTTCCAGTTCCGCAACAGCAAGGACAGCAGCAAGGTGATCGGCGCCAAGCTTGGCGTCGCCCATTTACTGGAAGGCAGCGTGCGCCGGGCTGGCGATACCGTGCGCATCACCGCGCAGCTGGTCGAGGCGGCCGATGGCAGCACCCTGTGGTCGCAACATTTTGACCGGCCATTCAAGGACCTGTTTGCACTGCAGGATGAGATCACCAGTGCGGTCGCCAGTGCACTCAAGGCCCAACTGCTGACCGGGCCCGACGCCGCGATGCAAAGTGATCACCCACCCAGCGGCAATATGGATGCGTACACCGCGTACCTGCAGGGCAAGTTCTACCGTACACGCGGCACCCAGGCCGACCTGCGCAAGGCGATTGATGCCTACACCACCGCGACCCGGATCGATCCGCGCTACGCACAGGCCTACGCCATGATTTCCCACGCGTGGACGGATCTTGCGACGCAGTTTCTCGGCGGTGCGCCGGCCCAGCAGGCGTATGCACAAGCGCGCGCGGCGGCTACCAGTGCGTTGGCGCTGAATCCGGATCTGGCGGCGGTGCATGTGGCGCGCGGCCGCCTGCTGTCCACCGCGGACTTCAACTGGGCGCAGGCAGAAACCGAGTACCGCCGCGCGGTACAGCTGGCCCCCAACGATGGCGACGTCAAGTTTTCACTCGGTGTGTTGCTGGCAACCCTGGGTAATCCCGGGCAGGCGGTCGATCTGACCCGGCAAGCGTTGGCAGCCGACCCGTTGCATGCGAGCTGGTACTACTGGCTCGCCACCTATCTTGCGCCGGTCGGGCGTCTCGACGAGGCGGAGCAGGCGATCCGCAAGGCAATCGAGCTGCAACCCGAGGCGGCGGTCTATTACGAGCAACTGGCCGTCATCGAAATCCTGCGCGGCAACGCCAAGGCCGCGCTGATCTCAGCGCGACAGGAGCCGGCAGGGGTCTGGCACGACATTGCACTCGCGCTGGCACTGCAGATCGGTGATGACCGTGAGGCCGCCGATGCCGCATTGCAGGCCCTGGTTGACGCCCAGGCCGATGTTGCCGCGTATCAGATCGCCGACGTGTATGCCCTGCGCAATGACGCGGACAAGGTCTTTGAATGGCTGGATCGCGCGTGGGTCAACCGCGACCCGGGAGTCGCCTACCTGCTCTACGATCCCTTCATCCTGCGTTACCGGGATGACCCGCGTTTTTCTGCGTTTGCCCGCAAGATTGGATTGCCGACGCCAGGCGCCACTTCGGCATCAATGGGGTCCGGGCACTGAAAGGTGAACATCACGTCGGGGGTGGTGCCGGCGCCACGGAATCCATGGCCCACCTGTAAAAAAGGGCGGCCCGAAGGCCGCCCTGGATATCCGTGATGCCGGTGTGGCTACAGCAGCGGCACCATCAGCAGCGCGACGATATTGATGATCTTGATCAGCGGGTTGATTGCCGGGCCGGCGGTGTCCTTGTACGGATCGCCGACGGTATCGCCGGTTACCGCCGCCATGTGCGCGTCGCTGCCCTTGCCGCCGTGATGACCGTCTTCGATGTACTTTTTCGCGTTATCCCACGCGCCGCCACCGGTCGTCATCGAGATCGCCACGAAAATCCCGGTCACGATCGTGCCGATCAGCAATCCGCCCAGCGCCTTCGGTCCCAGCAACAGACCGACCACGATCGGCACGGCCACCGGCAACAGTGAAGGCAGGATCATCTCCTTGATCGCCGACTTGGTCAGCATGTCGACCGCGCGCGAATAATCCGGCTTGCCGGTGCCTTCCATGATCCCGGGGATCTCGCGGAACTGTCGGCGTACTTCCTCCACCACCGCGCCCGCAGCCCGGCCGACCGCCTCCATCGCCATCGCGCCGAACAGGTAGGGAATCAATCCGCCGATCAACAGGCCGATGATCACCATGTGGTCGGAAAGATCGAAACGCATGGCCTCGTAGGCGACGCCGGTGAGGGCCGCCTTGGCTTCACCGGCGGTGTTGAGGTTGTGGGTGTAATCGGCAAACAGCACCAGTGCCGCCAGTGCCGCCGAACCGATCGCATAGCCCTTGGTCACGGCCTTGGTGGTGTTGCCGACTGCATCCAGCGGGTCGGTGATATCGCGCACCTCCGGCGGCAGGTCGGCCATCTCCGCGATGCCACCGGCGTTGTCGGTGATCGGGCCGTAGGCATCAAGGGCGACGATCATGCCGGCCATCGACAACATGGCGGTTGCGGCGATGGCGATGCCGTACAGGCCTCCAAGCGCGTGCGCGCCCCAGATTGCCGCACAGACCACCAGCACCGGCCAGGCGGTCGACTTCATCGAGATGCCCAGGCCCGCAATGATGTTGGTGCCATGCCCGGTGGTGGACGCCGCGGCGATGTGCTGCACCGGCTTGAATTGCGTGCCGGTGTAGTACTCGGTGATCCACACGATCAAGCCCGTCAGCACCAGGCCGATCAGGCCGCAGTAGAAGATGTTGGTCGAGGACACCGACAGCGTGCCATCCAGCGAGGTCAGCCCGTCCGGGAACATGTCGGCGGTAACGAACCAGAACGCCACCGCCGACAACACGGCAGACACGATCACGCCCTTGTACAGCGCGCCCATGATCGAGCCACCGGCCTTCACCTTGACGAAGAACGCGCCGATGATCGAGGCGATGATCGACACTGCGCCCAGCATCAGCGGATACAACACCGCGTTGGTGTCGGCGGCGAACATCAACCCGCCCAGCAACATGGTGGCGATGATCGTCACCGCGTAGGTCTCGAACAGGTCCGCGGCCATGCCGGCACAGTCACCGACGTTGTCGCCGACGTTGTCGGCAATCACCGCCGGGTTGCGCGGGTCGTCCTCGGGGATCCCGGCCTCGACCTTGCCGACCAGGTCGGCACCGACGTCGGCGCCCTTGGTGAAGATACCGCCGCCAAGACGGGCGAAGATCGAAATCAGCGAGCTGCCGAACGCCAGTCCGAGCAATGCATGCAGTGCAGGCTCGCCAACGATGCCGATCTTCTCCAGTACCAACCAGTAACCGGCGACCCCCAGCAGGCCCAGTCCGACCACCAGCATCCCGGTGATCGCGCCGCCCCTGAAGGCAACATCCATCGCCGGCCCGATGCCGCGCCGCGCCGCCTCGGCGGTACGCACGTTGGCGCGCACCGAGACATTCATGCCGATATAACCGGCGGCACCCGACAACACCGCGCCGAGTGCAAACCCGATCGCGGTCGGCCAACCCAGGAAGATGCCGATGACGACGAATAACACCACCCCGGCGACCGAGATCGTCAGGTACTGCCGATTGAGATAGGCGCGAGCGCCTTCCTGGATCGCGCCGGCGATCTCCTGCATGCGTTCATTGCCGGCGGGCTGCGCGCTGATCCAGCGCGCCGAGATGATCCCGTACAGGATCGCGATAACGGCGCACACGAGCGCCAAGGTCAAACCGTACTGCTCCAGCATGGACCCCTCCCCAATAGAAAGTGGACAACAACATGGAATTTCGGATTACGCGCCTTACAACGCCACGACTATGGCACATTCCGGCGGCCGTTCAGGCGCGTCGTGGCAGCCTGCGCTTCAACCTGTAGCTGACCGGAGCGCGCCCATGCGCCTGATGCCCTTGTTACTTCTCGTTGCGGCACTGCCCGCAATGGCCGCCGACCCCAAGCCGGAGATTGACCGCCCGGCTGCCACTGCCCAGGCCGTTGGGGTGGCGCATACCCTGCGCACAATCCCGGAGGCCTGTGCCCGCCTGGAAGGCGTGTTTACCGGTGAGACCGCCGATCCGTACCGGTTCGCGGTCGTTCGCACCAGCCCGAACTGCCAGCCACGCGCGCGTTTCGTGGACGCCGCCAAGGCGAAGCCTTCGCTTGCCGGCGGATGGATACTCAACGACCTGATCAGCGTGCCCAACGCCGCCTGTCCATCGCAACAGGCCATCGTGCAGGTGTGGCGCAATGCCGCCGAAGGCGCCACGCCGGAGCTGGACGCACAGGGTCGCGTCCGGGTGTACCTCGATGGCTCCAAGCCCGCATCCAGCGCCGACAAGCCAGCGGCCGCCAGTGTGTTTGCGGCGGTGATGAAGGTGGAAGGCAAGACCTGCAACGACTGAGCTGCCTCATCCGGGCGAGTTTCAACCCGTTTCGACATCCCACGGCGGCAGTTGCGCCTTTACCGCGATATTTTTCAGCGTGACGTACCTGGGCAAGCCGTCGCGTCCGTATGGCGGCGGTGCTTCGCCCCGGATCAGCGGCTCCAGATAGGTGCGGGCTTTTTCGGTGATGCCGTAGCCGTCGCGGCGCAGGAATCCCGCTGGCATCTTCTTTTCCTTGTTGGCGATCTTCGACAGCGGTGCCGGCTCGATCTTCCAGCGATAGGGCGCGTCGCCGGTGCGCACGATCACCGGCATCACCGAATTCATGCCCTTCAGGGCGAACTCGACCGCTGCCTTGCCCACCGCCTGCGCGTGGTCCAGATCGGTCCTGGAGGCCAGGTGCCGCGCCGAGCGCTGCAGGTAGTCGGGCAGCGCATAGTGGACCTTGTAGTCCAGCATGCGCTGGACCCGGCCGGCGAGATGGGAAGCCACGCCGCCAAGTTGGGCGTGGCCAAAGGAGTCCTTGCCGCCGCCGGCATCGGCGACAAACGCACCATCGGCGTTGCGGATGCCTTCGCTGGCGACCACCACGCAATAGCCGACGCGCTTGACGACCGATTCCACCTTGGCGAGAAAAACCGCCTCGTCGAACACGCGTTCCGGGAACAGGATGATGTGCGGTGCCTCGTCGGGTCCGTTGCCCGCCAGTCCGGCCGACGCAGCCAACCAACCGGCATGCCGGCCCATCGCCTCGTACACGAACACCTTGGTCGACGTCTCGGCCATGGCAGCCACATCCAGCGCCGCTTCGCGCACGGATACCGCGGTGTACTTCGCCGCCGAGCCGAAGCCGGGGCTGCAATCGGTCAGCGCGAGGTCATTGTCGATGGTCTTGGGCACGCCGATGCACGTCAGCGGGTAGTCGAACTCGGCCGCCAGCTTCGACATCTTCAATGCGGTGTCGGCCGAATCATTGCCGCCGTTGTAGAGGAACCAGCGCACGTCATGGGCACGCAGCACGTCCAGCAGGCGCTCGTACCTGGCTCGGTCCTCGTCCAGTGACTTGAGCTTGAACCGGCATGATCCGAACGCGCCGCCGGGCGTGTGGGCGAGGGCGCGAATCGCGGCGATCGACTCTTTCGAGGTGTCGATCAGCTCCTCGCGCAATGCACCCAGGATCCCGTTGCGCGCGGCCAGTACCTTGACCTTGTGGGCGCGAGCGGTCTGGATCACCGCCGAAGCGGTGGCGTTGATAACGGCGGTGACACCGCCGGACTGGGCATAGAGCAGGGTTCCCGAGGGCATGGGGCTTCCAGAGGTAGGTGCCGGGATAGCCCCAGGATGCGGTAAGCTGGGCGCCGTTTGCCCCGGCAGGTTGACAGGTCGCTGCAATTGTAGCGCCGGCCCCGTGAGGCCCAGATTCAGGAGACAGTGATGCGATTGGTACTTCTCGGCCCGCCCGGTTCCGGCAAGGGCACACAGGCCACCCGCCTCAAGGATCATTTGCAGGTACCGCACATCTCCACCGGCGATTTGCTGCGTGCGGAAGTTGCCGCCGGCACCCCGCTTGGCCTTGAGGCAAAAGAGGTGATGGCTCGTGGTGAGCTGGTGAGCGACGCGATCCTGCTGGGCATGCTCGAGGATCGCTTCTCGCGGGCCGACACCCGTGGCGGTTTCATCCTCGATGGCTATCCGCGCAATCTGGCCCAGGCCGACGCACTGAACACGTTGCTCGAGCGCATCGGCCAGCCGATGGATGCGGCGGTGCAACTGGAGGTGCCGACCGAGTTGCTGGTCGAACGGATCGCCGGCCGGGCCCAGGCTGAAGGTCGCGCCGACGACACACCCGAATCGGTCCGTACCCGTCTGCAGGTCTACGTCGACCAGACCGCGCCGGTGGTCAATTTCTTCCGTCAGCGCGGCAAGCTCAGCGTGGTGGATGGGGTGGGCTCGCTGGACGAGGTGTTCGCGCGGCTGATCGAGGCGCTGGCACCGGTCCCGCAGGTCGGCTAGCCCGGCAGAACCGGTAAACGCATGAAACTCCATATCCTCGGCATCGCCGGCACCTTCATGGGCGGCGTCGCGGCGCTGGCGCGCGAGCTTGGCCACCAGGTGGAGGGCAGCGACCAGGCGGTATATCCGCCGATGTCGACCTTGCTGGAGGAACTGGGCATCGAGCTGCGCCAAGGCTACGACCCGGCCAACATCTCCGCCGACTGCGACCAGATCGTGATCGGCAATGCGCTCTCGCGTGGCAACCCGGCCGTGGAGCAGGTGCTGGACGATAACCAGAAGTACATCTCCGGTGCCCAGTGGTTGGCCGAGAATGTATTGCCGGGTCGCGACGTGCTTGCCGTCGCCGGTACCCACGGCAAGACCACCACGACCTCGATATTGGCCTGGTTGCTGGAGGCGGCCGGCCGCGCGCCGGGCTTCCTGATCGGCGGCGTGGCCGAGGATTTCGGGGTCTCGGCGCGGGTGGGTGGCGGCGCGCCCTCATCCACGGCGCCGGGCTCCTTGTTCGTGGTCGAGGCCGACGAGTACGACACCGCGTTCTTCGACAAGCGCAGCAAGTTCGTGCATTACCGGCCGCTGGTGGCGATCCTCAACAACCTGGAATTCGACCACGCCGACATCTTTCCGGACGTGGCCGCGATCCAGCGCCAGTTCCACCACTTGGTGCGCACGGTGCCACGCCGCGGCCGGTTGGTCGTCAATGGTGAGGACCGGCATCTGGCGGAGATGCTTGCAATGGGCTGCTGGACGCCGGTGGTGAGCTTCGGCCTGGATGCTTCGCTGGCCGTGAGTCCGGTCACCCCGGACCAGCCATTCCACTGGACCGCCCGTTTGCTGGCGCAGGACGGCAGCGCTTTCATGGTCATCCACGACGGCGTCGAGCTGGGCGAAGTGCATTGGTCGCTGTTGGGCCGGCATAACGTGATGAACGCATTGGCGGCGCTCGCTGCCGTGGACGCGGTCGGCGGCGATGTCGCCGCCGTGTTGCCGGCATTGACCAGCTTCCACAGCGTCAAGCGGCGAATGGAGTTGATTGGCCAGGACGCCGACATCACCGTTTACGACGACTTCGCCCACCATCCCACCGCGATCGCCACCACCCTGGCCGGGTTGCGGGCCAAGGTCGGCAAGGCGCGTGTCATCGTGGCGATGGAGCCGCGCAGCAATTCGATGCGGCTGGGTGCACACGCCGACGCGCTGGCACCGTCGCTGGACGAGGCCGACGTGGTGGTATTCCTGCACCGGCCGGAGTTGGCGTGGGATGCCGGCAAGGTGATTGCCGCCCTGCGCGGCGAGGGCATTGCCGCGGCCGATACAGACGCCTTGCTCGCGTTACTGGGCCAGCAGACGCGGTCCGGCGACCACGTGGTATTCATGTCCAACGGTGGTTTTGACGGAGCGCCGCGGCGTTTCATGGCGATGCTGCAGGGCCAACCTGGACTGCGCTAGGCTGGTGACAATGTCGAACCAGACCGATCCCCCATCGTTGTCATTGTTTCCGTTGCCGGCTGTCCTGTTCCCGGGCGGCACGCTGGGACTGCGGGTATTCGAGCCGCGTTACCTGGACCTGGTACGGGAGTGCGGCCGCAACAGCTGCGGCTTTGGTATTTGCCTGATCCTGGAAGAGGACGCCATGGGTTCCGCGGCGGCTTACGGCACCGAGGCGCTGATCGAGGATTTCGACACCGGTGACGATGGGTTGTTGACCTTGCAGGTACGCGGCGCGCGGCGTTTCCACGTGCGTCAGGTCGCCGTCCGTGCCAACGGCCTGCAGGTGGCCCAGGTGGACTGGTGCGATCCCGATCCGGTCGAGCCGTTGCGTCCGCAACACGGCTTGCTGTCGACCTTGCTGAAAGGGGTGGTCGAGCAGGTCGGCGGCGAGTACGCGAAGCTGGCTGATGCGCACCTGGACGACGCGGCGTGGGTCGGTTGGCGACTGGCCGAGATGTTGCCGTTGTCCGACCCGCAGCGCCAGCAACTGCTCCAGACCGATGATCCACACGAGCGACTGGACCAAATGCTCTCGTTGCTTCCGGACAGCTGAGCCTAAGGGTTGATGCGTACCCGGAGCACCGGTACGCCATTGTGCGGGTGTTGCGCCTGGATCGAGTCGAACCCTTTCAGTGCATCGGCTACTCGCCCATGCGCCTCACCGTTGTGGGGGGCGGGCAGCCACAGCACCGCCGCTCCGAGTGGCTTGCTGGCCTGCAAGGTCTGGGTGGTGCCGATCCACAAGGGGGTGGCGTCGTCCAGCGCGGCTGGCGCCGGCCACAAGCGCAACGCGTACTGCTCGCCCGGCTCGGCTCCGGGGTGCAGCATCAACAGGGTCTCGGCGTGCGCATCCAGCGTTGCCGGGAGCACGACCTGGTCCGTTATCGGCGTGTCGTCATCGAGCAGTGTAATCGTGCCGGTCCAGTCGGCCTGCGGTTGCACCCGCCACCCGGCGGCTTCCATCGCCGTCTGCAGCGGTGCCAGTGGGCCGGCTACCTGCATGTCCAGCGGCCAGCGTCGGCGTGCATCATGCTCGTTGCGTTGCGCGGGCAGTCCGGCCCAGCCGTCGTGCCACCAGTCGTCGTTGCTGACCTGCACGCTGGGTGGTGCGGTTGGGAAGCGGCTCAGCAGCGCGTCGGCCGCGTGCGGGGCGTGCCATGCCGCGGCGATCGCGAAGCTGCCGTAAAACAGCGCCGACAGCGGATGCATCCAGAACGAGCGTGCCACGTGGCTGCGGTAGGAAATGCCCAGGATCAACAGCCAGATCAGGCCGAACAATGTGCCGCCGACCAGGTCGCTCAACCAGTGCGCGCCCAGGTAGAGCCGGGCGAACCCGACCACGGTGGTGATGACGCCGGCCAGCAGGTATGGCCAGACACGTTTACGCCCAGGCAGCTCGCGCGCAATCAACACCGCGAAAAAACCGAAGATGATCGTGGTCATGGTCACCGCCACGGACGGGAAGCCAAACCCCGGGGGGGCGGTTGGCGGCCGCGGCATGTCGATCACCGCCTCAAGCAGACTGGTCAGTGCCAGGCCAAACGCGAGCGCCGCGATCCAGTGGGCGGCCGCCATCCAGCGCCGTCGCCACAACAGGTAGGCCAGCGCCACGCTTGCCGCCACACCCAACACCTGGATGTCGCCCAGGCTTGCCAGGCCCGCCATCAGGTGATCGGCCAACGGGTTGCGCAAGCGCCACATCAGGTCCTGCAGGTGATGGTCCACCGCCAGTGGACCGCCGCTGGCCAGCAGCAACGCCAACAAGGTGAAGCAGATCCAGCTGATCGCCAGCAAACACGCCGCGAGCATCAGCAACGACGCAGAACCGGGCCGGTTCGGATCGACCAACGCGCCGGCGTAACGACCGAGCAGGGGATGGGCATGGATCCAGCGCAACAAGCGCGCCAACAGATGGTCGGCGTTGTTGGCAAACCAGCGCCAGGTGTAGAGCACCGCGGCCCAGACCAGGGCAATGGCTACCGCCAGACCACCCAGTGCCAATGCGAGTCGATCAGCAACCGCCGCTGCGGCATCGTAAGAGGCTCCCAACACCCAACCCGGGGCCAGGAATACTGCCGCCCAGGCCAGACTGGCGAATGCGCTGGGTAGGGCGTATCGCCGCAGCGGCATCTGCAGCATGCCCGCGATCACCGGTACGAACGGCCGCACCGCGCCCACGAATCGGGCAATCAGGATGCTTTTGATTCCGTGGCGACGAAACAGGGTCTCGCCGCGATCCAGCCATTGCGGGTAGCGAACGAATGGCCAGTGCTGGCGCAGCCGGCGCGGCCCGAGGTGGCGTCCAAACCAGTAGCTGAGTGCGTCGCCGAGGAATGCACCGCTGGCCGCGCACATCACTGCATAGGGACCGTTGACATGCCCCAGACCGACCAGCGCGCCGGCGGCAAACAGCAACGGCAATGCCGGGACCACGATACCGATCACCACCAGCGCGTCGCAGAAGGCGATCAGGAAGATCAAGGCGCCGGCCGCTACGGGGTGCGTGCCAATCCACGCGGTGACGCTGTCGATCCAAGCCGGATTCATCGGCTCATTATGTCAGTGTCATGCTGGTTTTGATGCCTGTTGGGCAAGCCTGCGGCTACGGGATTCAGGAACCAACCGCCCGCCTGTGTGCCAACAACGGCGGGCGGGAGCTGCCGAACCAGGCGGCTGCCGGTAAAGTGGCGTGATGAGCACTTCGCATTCCGCTGTCGCATTGGAAGTCACCGCGCTGAAAGCCGACAGCTTTGGCCGGATTTCGCTGATGCGCGACCACAGCGGGTTATTCATACGTCGTGACCTCGCCCATGTGCCGGCATGCCTGCGGCTACCGGCATGGTGGCTGGCCCGACGCGAAGCGCGTGCCTTGCAATGTATTGATGGAATGCCGGCCACGCCGCGCTTGTTACGCTGGGACGGCCGACGCCTGGAGCGCAGCTACATGGAGGGCGCGGCGATGTACCAGGCTCCGCCGCATGGTGACCTGGCGTATTTCCAGGGTGCCCGCCATTTGTTGCAGCAGCTCCACCGGCACGGGCTGGTCCACAACGACCTGGCCAAGGAGGCCAACTGGTTGGTGCTGGTCGATGGGAGCCCGGCGATCATTGATTTCCAGCTGGCCGTTCGTGGCCATCCGCGCTCGCGCTGGATGCGCCTGCTTGCACGCGAAGACCTGCGCCATCTGCTCAAGCACAAGCGCACTTATTGCCCGGAAATGCTGACCCCGGTCGAGCTGCGCGTGTTGAAGCGCCATTCCTGGGTGCGCCAAGCGTGGTTCGCCACCGGAAAGCCGGTATATCGCTTCATCACCCGCCGGCTGCTGCATTGGGAGGATAACGAGGGCATGGGTCCGAAGCCCTGAGATCGCGGTGCAGGCACGGAGTCACTGCCTACAATGGGCCGACCCCACGACTGGAGCATTCATGCCCACCTTGTCAGGCAAGACCTTGTTCATCACCGGTGCTTCGCGTGGCATCGGTCGTGCCATCGCATTGCGGGCGGCGCGCGACGGCGCCAATATCGTCATCGCGGCCCGCTCGTCGTCTGCCCATTCCAAGTTGCCTGGCACCATCCACACGGTCGCCGCGGAAGTCGAGGAGTCAGGTGGAAAAGCGTTGGCGGTCCAATGCGATATCCGTGATGAGGCGCAGGTCGATGCGGCCGTCGCCGCCGCGGTCGAGACGTTCGGCGGGATCGATATCCTGGTCAACAATGCCAGCGCGATCTGGCTACAGGGGGTGTTGGATACGCCGATGAAGCGATTCGACCTGATGCACCAGGTGAATGCACGCGGTAGCTTCCTGTGCGCGCAAGCTTGCCTGCCGCACCTGCAGAAGGCATCCAACCCGCATATCCTCACCTTGGCGCCGCCGCCCAGCCTGGATCCAAAGTGGTGGGGACCGCATACCGGCTACACCCTGGCCAAGATGGGGATGAGCTTCGTGACGCTTGGAGTTGCGGCGGAGTTCGGGCCGCAAGGGGTCGCGGTCAACGCGCTATGGCCACGCACGATCATTGCCACCGATGCGCTCAACATGATCCCGGGTATCGATGTAGCCGGCTGTCGCAAGCCGGAGATCGTCGCCGATGCCGCGCACGCGGTGCTGGTGCGGCCGGCCGCCGGCTTCCACGGCCAGTTCCTGATCGATGAGCAGGTGCTGGTCGAGGCGGGCGTCGAGGACTTTTCCGTCTACGCGATGGATCCGGCGCAACCGTTGCTGCCGGACCTTTTTTTGTGATTTGAGGAGCGCTTGATGAAATACCTGCACGCCATGATTCGGGTCCATGACCTGGACGCCACCAGCCGATTCTTCACCGAAGGGTTGGGGCTGGTGCAGACACGCCGGATGGATAATGCCGAAGGCAAGTTCTCCCTGGTCTATTTCGGCGCCCCGGAAAACCCCGAAGCCGAGATCGAGCTGACCCACAACTGGGGTTCGCAGGAGGACTACGGGAACGCGCGCAACTTTGGCCACCTTGCGTTCCAGGTCGACGATATCTACGCGACCTGTGCCCACCTGCAATCGCGGGGTATTGCGATCAACCGGCCGCCGCGCGACGGCCGGATGGCTTTCGTGCTCTCTCCGGACCTGATCTCGATCGAGTTGCTGCAAAAGGGCGAGGCGCTGCCCGTGGCCGAGCCGTGGGCCTCGATGCCAAACACCGGGCAGTGGTGACCGACGGCGGCCGCCCGCATGCAAGTGGTCGTTTACTCGAACCGTTCTGGCAGTTCGGTGCCAGCGCCGTCAGGCAGCCGGTTTCAATCCTTGCATGCCGCAAACGCCTCGCGCGCGGCGCTCACGGTGACGGCGATATCGGCTTGCTCGTGTGCACTGGACATGAAACCGGCTTCGAAGGCCGACGGGGCGAAATACACGCCTCGTTCGAGCATCGCATGGAAGAACCGGCCAAACCGGGCGGCATCGGATGCGGTGGCATCCGCGAACGATTCCACCGGGCCTTCGCGGAAATACAAGCCGAACATCCCCGGCGCGCGGGTGGTGTGGAACGGTACGCCAGCGTCACGGGCGGCCGATTCCAGCCCATCGCACAACGTGTTGGTGCTGGCTTCCAGCGCATCATGGAAACCAGGCGCCTGGATCAGGCCTAGCGTTGCCAGTCCCGCGGCCATCGCGACCGGGTTGCCGCTCAGTGTGCCGGCCTGGTAAATCGGTCCGCTTGGCGCGACCTGGCTCATCAGCTCGCGCCGGCCGCCAAAAGCCCCAACCGGCATGCCGCCGCCGATGATCTTGCCGAACGTGCTCAGGTCCGGACTGACCTGATAGCGCTGTTGCGCGCCGCCCAGTGCGACCCGGAAGCCGGTCATCACCTCGTCAAAGATCAACAGCGCACCGTGCTGGGTGCACAGGTCGCGCAGGTGCTGCAGGTAGCCAGCGCGCGGCAGGATGCAATTGGCGTTGCCGACGATCGGCTCGATGATCAGGCCGGCGATCTCGTCGCCGATCTCCTCGAACATCGCGGTCGCGGCGTCGAAGTCGTTGTATGGCAAGGTCGAGGTCAGGTCCGCGAGCGCCTTGGGCACACCGGGCGAGTTCGGCAGGCCCAGGGTCAGCGCGCCGCTGCCGGCCTTGACCAGGAAGCTGTCACCGTGGCCGTGGTAGCAGCCTTCGAACTTGACGATCCGCGACCGTCCGGTAGCGCCGCGCGCAACCCGGATGGCGGACAGCGTCGCCTCGGTACCGGAGTTGACCATCCGCACCATCTCGCAGCTGGGCATGAGCCGGGTGATGGTCTCGGCCATCGTCACTTCCAGCTCGTTGGGTACCCCGAAGCTGAGGCCGTCGCGCATGGTTCGCGCAACCGCGTCGAGCACCTGTGGATGCGCATGGCCGGCGATCATCGGCCCCCAGGAGCCGACGTAGTCGATGTAGCGGTTACCGTCGACATCGAACAGATAGGGTCCTTGCGCGCGCTGGGCGAAGAACGGCTCCCCGCCCACCGACTTGAACGCGCGTACCGGTGAATTGACGCCGCCGGGCAGCAATTGGCTCGCGCGGGCGAACAAGGCATGCGAGTGGTCGTGGTTCATTCGGGAAGTGCTCCAGCAACAGTGAAACAGGAAAGGTAGGCGCGGGTCGCGGCGACCGGGTCGGGGGCATCGAATATCCCGCCCACGACCGCCAGCAGGTCGGCGCCGGACTCGACCAGTACCCGTCCATTGTCCGGCGTGATCCCGCCGATGGCCACCACGGGCACTCCCAGCCGGGCCGCGCGACGCAGCAGTTCCGGCGGGGCACGGCGAGCCAACGGCTTGGTGGTCGAGACGAAGAAGGCGCCAAAGGCGACGTAACTGGCGCCCTGCGCTATGGCGTCAACGGCCCATTCCAGGCTGTCCTGACAGGTGGCGCCCAGGATGGCATGCGCTCCCAGCGCCGCACGAGCAGCCGCGAGGTCGCCGTCGCCTTGGCCCAGGTGCGCGCCGTCCGCCCCCAGCGCGACCGCAAGCTGCCAATCGTCGTTGATGATCAGTGGCACACCGTATTGCCGGCACAGCGGCTTCAGTGCAAGCACTTGTTGCTTCCGCAAGACGGCGTCGGCGGACTTGTTGCGGTATTGCAGCCAACCCGCGCCGGCGCGCAGGACCGGTTCGATCCGGGCAAGCAGTCGTGCGGTGTCCGGTTCGTCGGGCGTGATCGCGTAAAGGCCCTTGCGCGGCCAAGCTGGGTTCATGGGAAGCTTTCACCTGAGGTAGGGGGATGGGATAATGAGGTCGTCACCCTTCAATTGAGCATTATCCGACCATGTCCGAGATCGCCTCCATTGTGGAGTTCCGCACCTGGATGTGTGTGGTGTGCGGCTTCATCTACGACGAAGCATCCGGTCTTCCGGAAGAGGGCATCGCGCCGGGCACCCGCTGGGACGACGTTCCAGAGACCTGGACCTGTCCTGATTGCGGTGTCACCAAGGATGACTTCGAGATGATGGAGCTGTGACACCGAGGCCCGGTGATCGTCGCGATCGAAGTTGTACTGGTTGATGTCGCAGGCCCGCTCCATTGGGGAACGGCGCGCCCACAACCGACAGGCCGGCTTTTCGTCAGAGTGTCGGGATATCCGGGCCTAGTCGGAGTTCGGCACCGTTCTGCAGTCCCAGTCGAGCAGCCTGGCCAGCATTGAGTTCCAGCACGTATCGCGCCGGAGCATCACTGGGGTAGGGCGGACAGGCGTTGCCCGCCGAACACGGCGGGACATCACGTTGCTGTGACACCAGGCGACGGTCGTCGTCGAAGTACAGGATGTCCAACGCGATCCTGGTGTTCTTCATCCAGTACGCTTGCGGTCCCTGCCGCTCATGGATGAACAGCATGCCGCGGTCATCGGCCATATGGTCCCGGAACATCAGTCCGCGGGCGCGTTCGGCGTCGTCGTCGGCAATCTCCACCGCGTAGCGGGCGTCGCCCACTTCAACCCACAAGCCATTGCCCAAGGCGCTTCCGGACAAAAACAGCGCACAAAGCAGCAGCGCGCCGGCGGAAATGTCTCGTATCGGGGTCATTGCCAGTCCTTTTGATTCCTACCCGGCAAACCTTCCTGCACCACCGGAGATGCGTCAAGCCGGAAGTTGCCGAAATGCTGCGCCGGGTCTTCCCTGTTCATCCCCACTGGTGCAGACTACGCGGCCGCGCCGACCCGGATGAGCAGGACGGCGGAGCGGGTTGATGGGTTTCGGGGTTCACGAGGTGTTGACGTGCCCTGAAAACCGGTTAAGATGGTCGGCTCGACGCAGCAACACCGGGTCGGGGCAGCGGGAAAA
>NZ_JBSVRL010000005.1:0-277085 GCF_054052145.1 Lysobacter sp. A421
AGGCCGGCCTAACAATTCGTTCAAGCCGAACCCGCTTCGCTCCACCAACAAAATGGCAGATTGAGCTTGCCATGTTGTTGGCTCCGCTACGCGGGTCGGCTTAACTCAGGCGTTAGGCCGCTAGGACGAGGAATCGAGTCACATGGAAGAATCCCACGCGGAGGCAATTGCTCGTGCCATCCTGCAGCCAGACCTGAGGGCCCAAGAAAAACTCCGGCGCAAGAGGGCTAAGGAGGCTTGGTGGCTCGTAGAGAAACGCAAGGTTGCTTGGCTGGCGCTCATTGGCTTCGCAGTTGGTGCCGCTGCTGCTATCTACGCTGGTGAACGCTTCACCAATGGCGCACTGTGGGGATCCTTGAGCGGGGGAGCCCTTGGTTGGCTGTGGATCGGCTGGCGTAGCTGGCGGGGCGCGGCCTAACAAGTCATTCAAGCCGAACCCGCTTCGTCGCTTCGCTCAAATGTGCCGTTGGCGATGCTGCATCGGCGTCCGGTCTGCACCGTGCGGGCCGGCTTAATTCCGGCGTTAGGCCGCTATGGCAACTCTTATGCCCGTCGTTATTTATGCGTTTGGCTTCGTGGGCCTAGCTGCCATAACACTCATTCCGCTTAGAGCTTGGCTGTTGTTCCGGCCAAATGCTGTTCGGCCACCGTGGCATTCCTCCTCCAGGGCAAAGGTACTGTGTCTGGCTCTGGGTGTTCTGTTCGCGGTCGCTCTTGGCATAGAGTTCAAGCTTGTGGCTCGCTTGTTCCATTGCCTTACGGAGGCGTACTGTGGGCCAAGCCGGGCGGGGGGCTGGCTCACGCTTGCAACTCTCGGTGTTGTGTACTTGGCTCTTGAGGTGTTGCTGTTCGTTTGGTCAGCGGCCGCACGCCGTGCAACTCGGTGCGCGGCCTAACAATTCGTTCAAGCCGAACTTGCTTCGCTCCACCAACAACATGGCAGAAAAAGCTTGCCATGTTGTTGGCTCCGCTACGCAAGTCGGCTTAACTCAGCAACTGTCTTGTGATTAGTCGGGTCAAGCCATAATCAGACCCTCCGCACGCAGCTCATCGCGCCGCCTGGCATTGATGATGCCGAGCAGCTTGCGCATGCAGGCCACCAGCGCGACCTTGCCCAGCTTTCCGCGTGCACGCAGTTGCTGGTAGTGCGCCTTCATCATCGGATCCCAGCGCACGGCCGACAGCGTGGCCATGTAGAGCGCAACGCGTACCGGGGCGCGCCCGCCGCGGATGCGGCGCTTGCCTTGGCCCTGCCCGCTGTCGCGGTTCATCGGTGCCACGCCGGCGAGTTTGGCGATCTGCCGGCGATCAAGATGGCCAAGCTCGGGCAGCAGCGCCAGCGCGGTCGCCTGGAACACGGGGCCGAGCCCCTTGCTGGAGCGCAGCGCGGGCGTGGCGTGCTGTTGGATCAGGTCCTTCATGGTGCGCTCGATCGCCGCCAGCTCGCGGACCAATGCGGCGATGGTGCGAGCGGCCAGCTTACGAACCGATGGCGATGCCATCGCCGCCTGTTGCTTCTGGGCTTGTAGCAGGGTGACCACCTGGCCCCGTCGGCGCAGCCAGTCGCGCAACTCGCGCTGCCACGGCAGCGGGGCGACGTACCGGCGGAGGCGGTCTGCGAACATCCGGGCCATCAGCGCCAGCAAGCGCGCATCAATGGCATCGGTCTTGGCCAGCTCGCCGGTGGCACGCGCAAAATCGCGGGCCTGGCGCGGATTCACCCGCGCAATCCACAGCCCGGCATCGCAGCAGGCGTCCAACAGCGGCTCTTCGTAACCGCCGGTGGCTTCCACCACGATCCTGGACGCACCCAGCGCCACCAGGCGCTTGATGATCTTGGCAATCCCGGCTCGGGTGTTGGGAAACCGGGCGACGCCGGTCTGTCCATCCACACCAAGATCCAAAGCGCCTTTACCCACATCGATCCCTACTGCCGTCATGTCCGTTCTCCGTTACAGTTGGCCGGTCGAGAGCATCGCGCCTGAGGCCCACGCTTATCGGTTCGAGGGAAACCTCGATCAACTGTTCGGGCGCAGGGCGCGAGATCCGGCGTACGGCCCCTGCTGAATTACGGTGGTCTGACACCGAGGCGTTATCGGGCGCGCACGCCGGGCTCTCGGCTCTTAGGCTAGGGGAAACTCAAGACATAAGGCGTTAGGCGCCTAGGATGGTTACTCGATGAAAGCCTGGCTTGTACTCCTTCTTGCCGTCATCGCACCAGTACACGCTGGCAATGTGGTCACGGACGTCCCCGCCGCTGTCGACCCGGCGGAGATTTACTTGATCTACCTGCACGGGCGCATCGTTGAGGATCGTGGGCCTCGCCCCACTGGAGCACGCTTTGGCCTCTATGACTATCCAGCCATCCTTGATGCGCTTTCATCTAGAGGCGCCACCGTCATCTCGGCACAGCGCGGGCCTGACACTGATGTAGATGCGTATGCCGGCATTGTTATCTCGCAGGTAGAACGATTACGTCAATCCGGGGTGCCACCTAAGAACATTGTCGTAGTGGGCTTCTCAAAAGGCGGTGCAATTGCACTGCATGTTTCCAGCTTCCTGCGGCGCCCGGAGGTTCGCTTCGTATTGCTCGCCGCTTGCTGGGATCGGCCTGATAAGCCACAACTCCGTCTAACGGGCCATGTGCTTTCACTTTATGAAACTAGTGATACATTAACCAATAGCTGCAAGCCCCTCGCGGATCGTTCTGAGCAACCTCAATCTTTTAAAGAGATCACGCTCTCCACCGGCAAAGCACATGGTGCTTTCTACATGCCGCTAGCTGCATGGGTTAAGCCCGTACTAGATTGGGTGCACGGGGGCGGCGCCTAACAATTCGTTCAAGCCGAACTTGCTTCGTTACACCAAACACATGGCGGAAAAACCTTGCCATGTGTTTGGCTCCACTACGCAAGTCGGCTTAACTCAGGCGTTAGGTGCGCAAGGGAGAGTTTTGTGGCTTGGGGAACTGCACTGGCATTGCTCGCGTTCTTGGTTTCAGTGGCGGCGGCGTTGTATGCCCGCCAGACAGCTCACGAAGCCGCGAGGGCTAATAGCTTGAGCCGTCTCAATGCACTTCTGGCATTACGGACTCACTATCTGGCATTGATGGAACACCAGGGAAAACTTGCCGAGATGCTAAGGGGCTTGCCCAGCGGCCTACAGGCAGTTCAAGACACGTATGCTGATCTGGATAGCAAACTTAGAGAGGTGAGCCGTGAGATTGATACTTATCACGCCGATCTTGTCGGGCCGCGCACCTAACAATTCATTCAAGCCGAACCCGCTTCGCGGGTCGGCTTAATTCAGCAACTGTCTTGAAGCGTGCCGCTCAAGCCAGTGCCAGACCCTCGGCCCGAAGCTCGTCACGCCGCCTTGCGTTGATGATCCCGAGCAGCTTCCGCATGCACGCCACCAGAGCCACCTTGCCCAGCTTTCCACGCGCTCGCAGCTGCTGGTAGTGCGCCTTCATGGTCGGATCCCAGCGTACGGCCGAGAGCGTGGCCATGTAGAGCGCGACGCGAACCGGCGCGCGCCCTCCACGGATCCGCCGCTTGCCCTGGCCCTGTCCGCTGTCCCGGTTCATCGGAGCCACGCCGGTGAGCTTGGCGATCTGTCTGCGATCAAGGTGGCCGAGCTCCGGCAGCAGCGCGAGAGCGGTGGCCTGGAACACGGGTCCAAGCACCTTGCTCGAGCGTAGCGCGGGCGTGGCGTGCGCCTGGATCAAGGCCTTCATTGTTTTCTCGATCGCGGCAAGCTCCCGGACCAAGGCGGCAATGGTGCGGGCTGCAAGCTTGCGGACGGAAGCAGGCGCCATCGCCGCCTGCTGCTTCTGGGCTTGGAGCAGGACGACCACCTGGCTGCGACGGCGCAGCCAATCACGCAGCTCGCGTTGCCAGGGCGGCGGTGCGAGGTAGGGGCGCAGACGGTCGGCGAACAGCCGGGCCATGAGTGCCAGGATCCGGGCGTCGATGTCGTCGGTCTTGGCCAGCTCGCCGGTGGCGTTGGCGAAGGCGCGGGCCTGGCGCGGGTTGACCCGGGCAATCCACAGACCGGCATCGCAGCAGGCCTCGAGCAGTGGCTCCTCGTAGCCGCCGGTGGCTTCGACCACGATCCGCGTGGCCCCAAGTGCCTGTAGTCGCTTGACCAGCTTGGCGATGTCCGCCCGATTGTTGGCGAACCGGAGCACGCGCGGCTGCCCATCCACGGCCAAATCCAGGCTGGCCTTGCCCACATCGATCCCTGCTGCTGACATGTTCGTTCTCCGCTACAGTTGATTGGCCGAGAGCATCGCGCCCGAGGCCCACGCTTATCAGTTCGAGGGAAACCTCGATCAACTGTTCGGGCGCAGGGCGCGAGATCCGGCGTGCGGCCCCTGCTGAATTACGGTGGTCTGACACCGAGGCGTTATCGGGCGCGCACGTCGGGCTCTCGGCGCCTACGGTAGGGGAAACTCAAGACATAAGGCGTTAGGCGCCACATCCGTCATCGAGGCGAGTTCATGAAGCAACCACCAAACGACCTGCCGATCTATCGTGTGCTCACCGGTCCAGATGATGCTGCGTTCTGTCACCGTGTTAGTGGAGCTCTGGCACTTGGTTATGAGCTTTATGGTTCGGTTGCTGCAACTTTCGACGGCCAAAGAATCGTCTTGGCGCAAGCCATTATTTGGCCTCGCACAAAGCGCCAATTGTCCGGTACTAACCAATGATCGTTGGCGCGCTGCAAAGTGTGGCGCCTAACAACTCGTTCAAGGCGGACGGCTGCGCCGCCGCTTAACTCCAGCGTTGGGCGTCACCAGAACGAGTGCAGTCTTTCGCACTTCTGGGCGTCAGAATGACGCCGTCAGCATCGGGCAAACGCGCCGTCGGAGGCGCCTCTTTTCGGCCACCCCCGCGCTCTTGCGCCCGACGCCTTCACGGCAACTCAATCAAGTTCTGGTGATTGAGACGCCACCGTCAACGAGGAGCACGGCGCCCGTGATGAAACTCGAGGCGTCCGACGCAAGGTGAAGCACCGACCGCGCGATCTCGTCAGGCTTCGCCATGCGTTTGAGCGCATGAAGGCCTTCGACAAAGGCGAGTACCTCGGAAGTGGCTTCCGGAGCATTGGTGATGCTCGCGGGAGTATCAGTACCTCCGGGCAGGATTGCGTTCGCGCGGATGCCCTTCGCGCCAAACTCGGCGGCGAGGACTTGGGTCAGGCCGATCAGCCCTGCCTTGCTGGCGGCATAGGCGGCCATGCCGGGCATACCGACGCTGTAGCCTACGAACGAGCCCGTAAAAATCAACGACCCACCGCCTCGCGCGATCATCGCTGGCACCTGATATTTGGCGCCGAGGAAAGCACTTGTCAGATTGGTATCCAGCACGTCCCGCCATCCGGCCAACGACACGTCATGAACCGGCCCCGTCTCACCGACCGCACCCGCATTATTGAAAGCGATGTCGAGTCCTCCAAAGTGGTGGATCGCCGTCTCTACAACGAGTTTCGCGACAGCCTCGTCCCTCACGTCGCCCGCAACGGCTACCGCTTGACCGCCAGCTTCCACGATCTGCGCGACCAGTCTGTCGAGCTCTGTTTGGCGCCGCGCAGTCACGACCACCCTGGCACCCTCTCGTGCAAACATCTTCGCGGTCGCATACCCGATTCCAGAACTTGCCCCAGTAACGATGGCAACTTTGTTGGCCAGTGCGCTCATACTTTCTCTCCGTCGGTTGATGAAGCGCCACTGTGTTCCCGCACAAGCCAACTGTCTCGCCGTTTTCGGACGTGCAATTGCCCCGCTTCAAGGGCAACGCCGTGCCTTCCATGTGTTTGGTAGATCAATCATGAAGAAGTTATGTGGCTGCTTGGATCGCCAGTGACGCCCAACCGTTCCATCGAGCGGACATCCAAAGGGCTGCGCCCTTCGGCTGCCGCTCATGTCAAACGTTAGGTCGCAGTAAAAGCATCTTGCGTGGCAGTGCGGTGTCGTAACGATTGTTTGAGTCGCTTCACCATGGTTTCTGGTGTCGCAACACGTGACTCATCCCGCTACACCAAGGTCAGCGTAAGCATCCGCAGGCCTTCGCCGCCGGGTTCTCGCTCGGCTAAATCGCGGTGATCGGCCAGTTCACGCAGTCCAGCTCATCGGGCGCAAGTTCCATCTAACGCGCTGCTCCCAGCATGGTCTTTCGCAACTGACTTTTCTCGGCTACGGTTGCAACCTAACTGGTCGTTCAAGCCGAGCCCGCGAAGCCCCATTTCCAGGCAAAGTCGTGGTTCGGCTTCAATCAGCATCCGGCCTACTCGTTGCGGGCCGGCTTAACTACGGTGTTAGGCCTCATGGACGTATCAATTCGATCTGCAAGAGAAAGCGATGCCACCGACATCGCTGCCATCTACAACACTTATGTGTCTGAAACATGCATCACCTTCGAGACTGACCCAGTCCATGCGCCGGAGATGGCGCATAGGATCGCGGAAGCATTGGCATCATCTCTCCCTTGGTTAGTGGCTGAGGCTTCAGGCCAAGTCATCGGCTACGCGTATACCTCAAGATGGAAGGGCCGCTGCGCGTACCGCTACTCGGTCGAGTCCACTGTGTACCTGGATCCAGTCCATACCGGCAAGGGCTTTGGGCTACGTCTTTATGCCGCGCTCATCGACGCAATTCGCGCATGTTCGATGCACGCAGTAATAGGAGGCATAGCCCTTCCCAACGATTCAAGCATCGGCCTTCACGAGCGCCTAGGCTTCATAAAGGTTGCTCACTTTAAGCAAGTGGGCTACAAGCAAGACCGTTGGGTAGACGTGGGCTACTGGCAGCTATTGCTTGAGGCCTAACAAGTCGTTCAAGCCGAACCTGCTTCGTTACAGCACCGTCGTGGCAGAAAAAGCTTGCCACGCCGTTGCCTCCACTGCGCAGGTCGGCTTAACTCTGGCGTTAGGCGGCAATGAAACTTTCGCTCCGACCCGCAGTTGATGAAGAGCGTGCCTTCTGTATGTCGCTCAATCGCCGCAACATGGGTGGCTACCTCGTCACGAGAGGCATCGCGTGGGATCCAGATCGCTTCCTCGCTAGCTGGTTGGAGTTCGAGAACTTGGTGATCCTGGCGGACTCCGACGTCGTCGGTCTGTTAAGGCTCGTGCCGGAACAAGATGCACTGGGTCTTAGAGACCTTCAGGTGCTTCCACAGCGTCAAGGCCAGAGCATCGGCACGTGGGCGGTGCAGCAAGCGCAGGCTATTGCGGTCAGCCGTAACATCCTTCGGCTGCAGCTTCGGGTGTACGAGGAGAACCCAGCTAGAGCGTTGTATGATCGTTTGGGGTTCAAGACAGAGTCGGTCGCTGGTGGCACGGTCCACATGGCGTGGGCGGTGCCGCCTAACAATTCATTCAAGCCAAACCCGCTTCGCGGGTCGGCTTAATTCAAGTGTTAGACCTTTGCACCAAGCACTTGCGCGTCTCAAAGTAGCACTGTAGTGTCACTTCATGCGTACAGAACTCGTCACCACCCTTAAGCGCCAAGCTACTGACCTCCTCTCGGACATCGAGCGAGACAAAGAGCCCATCCTCATCACCCAGCATGGACTGCCCAGCGCCTATCTCGTGGACGTTGAGACCTACCAACTCATGCAACAGCGCATGACCGTGCTGGAGGGCATCGCCCGCGGGGAGCAGGCAGTCGCTGAAGGACGCGTGGCCACCCACGCCCAAGCCAAGAAGCGCTTGGCCCGATGGTTGAAATAATCTGGTCGGAGCCGGCGTTGAGCGACTTGGACGCTATTGCCGACTACATCGCCCTGGAGAATACGGCTGCAGCTGCAGTGCTAGTCAAGCGCGTAGTCGCCCACATTGAGCATCTTGCGGATCATCCGGAGAGTGGCAGCCGCCCACCGGAACTCAAGCGGTCACGGTATCGCCAAGTTGTTGAACCGCCCTGCCGCATCTTCTATCGCTATGACGGACACAAGGTTTTTATCCTGCACGTCATGCGGTCAGAGCGTCTACTCCGTAAAGGACGGCTTGCATCTCGTGCAAAGCAGGCAAAGGGGTGAATTAACACTCCAAGTGCAACACTCCTGAGAGTTTGTGCATGCGGTCGGCGGGGGTCTGGAAGCCATAGCGTTTCCTCGGTCGTGTGTTCAGTTTAACGACCGCTTGGTCGCAGTCGGCCTGTCGTTTCCCGGACAGACTTCGCCCTTTCCGAAAGTATTGCCGGAGCAAGCCGTTGAAGTTTTCGTTGCTGCCCCGCTCCCACGGGCGGTGCGGGTAGGCGAAGTAGCTGCGGACGCCGGTGGCTTCCTCGATCTGGCGATAGCCGTGGAATTCCGTGCCGTTGTCCCAGGTGATCGTCTTGAACGGCAGACCGCTGTTCTTGATCGCGCCGATCACCGCTCGGTTCACCGCGCGCACCGTGCGGTGCGGTAGCCGAATCACCAACGCCAGGCCTGTCGCACGCTCGACCAGGGTCAAAAGGCAGGTGCGCTCGCCGCTGGCACCCATCACCGTGTCGCCTTCCCAATGCCCGACTTCCTGCCGAAGCTCGATCACACCAGGGCGGCTGTCGATCATCGCCTTACCGCTTAATTTCCCCCGTTTTTCAACACCATAGGTGCGCTTGCGTCGGCGTTTACCGCCCTGCCGGAGCTGCTTGAACAAGCGGCCGCCAGCGCGCTGATCCCGCCGAACGTGCCGGTAGATCGTCATATGACTGAGCGTCACGCCCAGCCCTTGGGGCAATTCCCTGGCGATCTGTTCCGGGCTCCATTGCACTTCGATCAGCCGAGCCTCGATGTGCGCATACACCTCAGGGCCGTGGTCTTCACCCGTCGACTGCGGCTGCGCCGACCGTTCGCATGCTCCTGGGCGTTGCTCGGCACATAGAACGAGCGTCCCTTCGCAGCATTCAGCGTCGCGTTACGACGAACCTCGCGACTGATGGTGCTGGGGCTGCGCCCCAGTGCTTGGGCAATGGCGCGGAACGTTCGCCCTTCCCGCCTCAACACAGACAGGGTGTATCGTTCTGGCTCGGTGAGTTGGTGGTACATGCGGGATCGTCTCTTGCCGGAGAAATCCCTTCCAGTCTGCCAGCTCACCTCTTCTTTTCCGGGCGGCGCGGGTGTTGCACTTACTTTGTTAACCTGCGAGTGCTAACAATTCGTTCAAGCCGAAACTGCTTCGTTACAGCACCGGCGTGGCAGAAAAAGCTCGCCACGCCGTTGCCTCCACTGCGCAGGTCGGCTTAACTCAGGCGTTAGGCAGCAAACATGCTCATCCGCGAGTACATACCGGGAGAAGAAGCAATTCTTCGAGAGGTATTCCTGTCATCTGTACATCAACTGGCCCGGACCTACTACACACCCGAGCAGATCAACGCATGGGCGCCCGCCACCTACGACAGGAATAAATGGCGCGAGAAGATTGCCACGATTCGCCCATTTGTAGCGGTTGTTGGCAGTCGGGTTGCTGGTTACGCTGACCTCCAAGCCTCCGGCTACATAGACCACTTCTTTGTGTCAGGGGAGTTTTCTCATCGTGGCGTCGGATCTGGGCTTATGCGGCATATCCATGACGTTGCGGAAGAGCGTGGCTTGCCCAAGCTTATTGCGGACGTCAGCCTTGCTGCAGAAGAATTTTTCACTTGGCATGGCTTCGTGGTGAACACTCGTCAGTCCGTAGCAGTAATGGGCGTAGCGCTGTCCAACGCACACATGGTCAAGGAGCTGCTGCCTGACAATTCATTCAAGCCGAACCGATAGTTCCTACGGTTTAGTGGACACCCTGAACTAACTTTCAGGAGTGCTCCATGCCTAAGCCAGGCCCGCGAACCGTTATCCGTTACAGCGACAAATTCAAAGCCACAGCCGTGCGCCTCAGTGAGCTTCCCGGCGTGCTCGTGCAGGACGTCGCCGTGCGGCACCGGCAACCGCAGCCGGGCACCCTGGTGCACAGCGATCGCGGCGTTGAATTTCTTGCGGGCACCTTCAAGCGCGCTTTGGCCAAGGCCGGTTTGGTGCAGCATGAAGTCGGACATGTGCCACCGCCAGACTTTCACCGACGACCAGACGTTACGTTCTGCCCTGCGCAGTTACATCGATTTCTACAACCAGCACCGCTTGCACTCGGCGTTGGGCTATCGCTCACCAAACGAGTTTGAGGCACTGTGTGTCTGACCGAAGGTGTCCACTTTTTCGTAGGAACTCTCACCTGCTTCGCTACACCAACAACATGGCAGATAAAGCTTGCCATGCTGTTGGCTCCACTACGCAAGTCGGCTTAACTCAAGCGTTAGCCGCTACAGGCCACTTGCGTTTGCGTACGCTTTAACGTACGATCAACTTCAAATCGGAGCCTGCCATGACTGCCACTACCCTTACCGCCAGCGAAGCCCGCGCCAACCTCTATCGTTTGATGGATGAGGCGGCCGAGTCCCATCAGCCTATCCTCATCTCCGGCAAACGCCACAATTCCGTGCTTCTCGCGGCGGAAGACTGGACTGCCATCCAGGAAACCCTGTTCCTGCTGTCTGTTCCCGGCATGCGCGAGTCCATCAAGACCGGCATGGCCGAGCCCATTGAGTCCTGCTCTGAGAAGCTTGACTGGTGAGTTGGCGCCTCGTCTTTACCAAACAAGCCCAGAAAGACGCACGCAATCTCAGTTCTGCCGGCCTCAAGGCCAAGGCTCAGTCGCTCTTAGCCGTGCTCGCGGAGAACCCTTTTCAGGCACCTCCACCCTACGAGAAGCTGGTTGGAGATCTGGCCGGCGCGTACTCTCGGCGTATCAACATCCAGCATCGGCTCGTATACCAAGTCCTGGCGACTGAGCACACAGTCAAAGTCTTGCGGATGTGGTCGCACTACGAGTAGCAGCTAACAATTCGTTCAAGCCGAACTTGCTTCACTACACCAACAACGTGGCAGGTAAAGCTTGCCACGTTAGTCGGCTACGCTACGCAAGTCGGCTTAACTCAGGCGTTAGCTGCCTCGAGAGTTCCCTGTGACTTCATTTGAACTTCTAGACAAAGTGGCTGATTCATACACACCGTTGCTCGGTGTCGTCTGGCTCGCGCTCGTTAGCCAGTCGGCATTTTTTCGGCAATGGCGTCAGGCGTTCTGGCGACTTGTCCTCGGCTTGTTCGCGCTTGTTATCGCCTATTCCTTCATGTGGGCTGACAACGCGTTCCTGTGGTGGCCCTCCGTCGGACTCGATTACAGCACTCACTCTGCGGTTGCACTCGCTCTAGCAGCGGCTATTGGCACCAGCTCCCCTAGACTGCGGCTTCCTGTGGCTGCGACTTTACTGGCGTACTTCCTTCTCATGCTCTATCAGCAGTACCACACAGTTGCAGACATCGCCTCCACATCGGCAGCGGTGGCTGTACCCCTTGCGGCTCTTGTGTATGTCCTGCAGGGTCGCGCTGAGGCAGCTAACAATTCATTCAAGCCGAAGCGATAGTTCCTACGGTTTAGTGGACACCTTGAACTAACTTTCAGGAGTGCTCCATGCCTAAGCCAGGCCCACGAACCATTACCCGCTACAGCGACGAATTCAAAGCCACTGCCGTGCGCCTCAGTGAGCTTCCCGGCGTGCTCGTGCAGGACGTCGCCGCATCGCTTTACATCCACCCCTTCATGCTGTCTCGTTGGCGCAAATGGGCGCGTGAGGGCAAGATCATGACCAAAGGAGTTGCCGTGGATCAGGCGGTGTCGGCCGAGCTTAAGGAGCTGCGCCGGGTGAAGAAGGCGTACGAACAGCTGAAGGTCGAGCATGACCTTTTAAAAAAAGCGATCGCGTTCACTTCCGCTCGAAAAGCGAACGTTTTGCCTTCATCGAGCAGCAGCAAGAAAACTACCCCGTGAAGCGGATGTGTCGTCTGTTCGGCGTCAGTCCCAGCGGCTTCTACGCTTGGCGGGGTCGACCGGCCAGCGCACGCGCCTTGGACGATGCTCGGTTGATCGATCACGTGCGGCGGGTGCATCAAGCAAGCCGGGAAACCTATGGCAGCCCGCGCGTGCATGCCGAGCTGCGCAAGCAAGGCGAGCCCGTCGGGCGTCGCCGGGTTGAGCGGCTGATGCGTGATCACGCGATCAAAGCCTGTTCGGCCACGCTCTATAGGCGCCTGCCGGGAATGGGCCGATTCTTCGCCAGTGTCGGCAATGAAATTCACGCCATTTCAGTTGAACGCACCGACCGGTATGGGTTACCGATGTGACTTACCTGAAAGTCGCCGGCACATGGCGTTACCTGGCGACGGTAATGGATCGGTATTCACGCCGCCTGCTGGGCTGGTCGCTGGGTCGGGAGAAGTCAGCCGAGTTGACCCGTCGAGCGCTGGTAGCGGCCGTGCGGCACCGGCAACTACAGCCCGGCACCCTGGTGCACAGCGATCGCGGCGTTGAATTTCTTGCGGGCACCTTCAAGCGCGCCTTGGCCAAGGCCGGTTTGGTGCAGAGCGTAAACCGCCCTCGCCGGATGACCGACAACGCGCACATGGAGTCGTGGAACAAATCCATGAAGTCGGACATGTACCACCGCCAGATTTTCACCGACGACCAGACGTTACGTTCTGCCCTGCGCAGTTACATCGATTTCTACAACCAGCACCGCTTGCATTCGGCGCTGGGCTATCGCTCACCAAACGAGTTTGAGGCACTATGTGTCTGATCGAAGGTGTCCACTTTTTCGTAGGAACTCTCAGCCGCTTCGCGGCTCGGCTTAACTCAGGCGTTAGGCGCACCACACAATTTCGGGGAAACGCTATGACGTTCAGCTACGAATTTGGTCGACTAGTTCTGCCAGTGGGCGGTCGCGTTATCGTTGCCGTTGCGTTGGCTTTGGTCGCGCAGGCTGCAGCCGCTCAATCGCCGCTCTTCGACTCGCACGTCCATCTTTCGAACGGCGAGAAGTCGCTTCAAGCCTATGAGGAGCAGCTGAAAGAGAGGCGGCCGGAGGTGGCGGGCATCGGTGCCATGTGGTTCGGCGGCCCGAACCAAGCACTCGTCGGGCACCCTGAGCAGATTCAGGTGCGCAACGACGACATCATCGCGTTGGCGGCCAATCACCCTAAGATGATACCGATCGTTACCGTCCATCCCTATGACAGCCCGACCGCGGTGGCAGAGCTGGAGCGCGTGGCGGCTAGGGGCGTCAAGGTCCTCAAGCTCCACCCGCACACCCAGAAGTTCGAGTCCGATGATCCGCGTGTGCTGACACTCGTCAAGCGCGCCGGCGAGCTCGACGTGATCGTGCTGATCGACAATGCAAATATTCTGCCTGGCGACAACCAGGATCTGTTCAACCTTGCGCTCCAAGCTCCCAGAACAAAGTTCATCTTTGCACATATGGGCGGAATGAACTTTCGCTTCTGGAATATCCTTAAAGCTGCACGGACAGCCGAAGGTCTGTTTGGCGACAACATCTATTTCGACATCTCTGCCACCGTCGTGCTTGTCGCCGATTCGCCCATAGAGGAAGAATTCGTTTGGACAATGCGTAATGTCGGGATTGATCACATCTTACTGGGATCGGACTATCCTCAATATTCGCTAGAGCAGAACGTGAGTGCGCTTAGCCGCTTAGATCTCAGCGAGAGCGAGAAGGCGAAGATACGTTACGAGAACGCCCGCACCCTGTTTGGTCCATAGGGACTGAGATCATGTTGTTGGCTCCGCTACGCATGTCGGCTTAACTCAGGCGCTACGCCGCACAGCCACTACAAGGAGATCCGGAAACATGGATATGGTGATTTCGGAAGCACAGGTGGACATGCGGCAGGGCTATTGCAGTGGTGGCGCCGGCATTCTAGCTTCGGCACTCGCCTGGTCAGTGGCCACGGGCGTTGCTGTTTTCGGCTCCGCTCAGAACGCGGTCTGGGCACTCCTCATCGGGGGCATGTTGATCCATCCGGTGGCGGTGCTCATCTGCAAGGTGTTGGGTTCTCGCGGAAGCCACGCCAAGGGCAATCCATTGGGCCAACTGGCAGGGGCCAGCACTTTTTGGCTCATCTTCTGCCTGCCACTTGCCTATGCGCTGAGCCTGCAAGAGCTGGACTGGTTCTTCCCGGCCATGCTGCTGATCATCGGCGGTCGCTACTTGGTGTTCGCAACTCTGTACGGTATGCGCCTGTACTGGGCGCTGGGCCTGGCCCTTGCCGCCGCAGGCTCCGCGCTGGGCTATCTGGCGGCTCCTGCGCTTGCCGCCGCCCTCACTGGCGCAGCACTCGAGGCGGTCTTCGCGGTCATCCTCCTCGTACAGCACCATCGCTGGGTGCTGGCTTCTATCCTTATCCGGACGTGATAGAAGCCTTCGCTGATCAGCTTGCCGAGTACAAATTCGCCAAGGGTTCGATCCAGTTTCCGTTGGGCAAGGCAATTCCCAAGGCGCTGGTCATCCGGATGGTTGAATACAGGTTGTCCCAACTGCATAAATGAGCACTGATCACACGGCGAGGGGCTCCAGGGGACGCTTCGCTTCGTCCAGCAGGCACGGATGGGGCACAGCCTCTTGCACCGGTCAGTTGTCATCGGCTTCGGACGGCCGGCTTCGGCTACTTCGCGGGCGCGTACTGATACATTTACGACATTTTGGAGCAATCTATGACTGCTTATGCTGTTGCCGTGATACGCGAAACCCGGTTTGGTGACGAGATCAAGGAGTACTTGCAACGCATCGACGACACACTGGCTCCCTTCTCTGGCGAGTACCGTGTACATGGCGGTCCCTATCAACCGCTTGAGGGTGCATGGTCCGGTGACTTGGTTGTCATTGAGTTCCCCTCCATGGAGCAAGCCCAAGGTTGGTACGAGTCCGATGCTTACAAGGCAATTCGCCCCCTGCGTACCGAGCACACAGAGGGTGACGTGCTTTTGGTTCAAGGCGTACCAGGGGGCCACAGAGGCGCAGACATCCTTGGCTAGCAGCCCAGGGTGGGGTGTCGGCCCTCACCCCAAGCCTCAGTTTGAGGTTGAGTTCCTGGCATCTGCCCCTGCCGCCGGATGAGTCATTTCTTGACCCACCAGGCCACAACAAAGGGTTGGATCGGTTCGGCAAGGTACTTTTTGGGCAGTCAGCAAGCGCCTAACGTCTTAGTTAAGCCGCAGTCGCAAACGGAGAGTTCATGAAAGTCCTCCGCATCGTCGCCAACATTGAAGCTCCAGACCCAGCTGAGGCTCAGGCCTTCTATCAGGATCTACTAGGCCTTGAACTTTTGATGGATCACGGCTGGATCAAGACTTTCGGGTCAAGCCACAAGATGACTGTGCAAGTCAGTGTTGCGTCGCAGGGTGGCTCCGGCACGCCGGTTCCTGATTTGTCGATAGAAGTTGATGATCTAAATAGTGCATTGAGTAGGGCCAGGCAAGCTGATATCGCGATCGAGTACGGACCTGTGGAGGAGCCGTGGGGTGTTCGTCGCTTCTATGTGCGCGACCCATTTGGCAGACTCCTCAATATTCTTGAGCATCTATGACGGGCTGCCGGTAAGCTGCGGCCCAAAAATTCATTCAGGCCGAAACCGCTTGGTTACACCAACGAGCTGGCAGGTTAAGCTTGCCACGTTGTCGGCTACGCAGGTCGGCTTAACTCAGGCGTTAACGCCCGCGCGAAACTGAGAGTATTCATGTACATCCCGTCCGGCTTTGGCACTGTTACACCATATTTCTTCGTCAAGGAAGCGGAGTCGTTTGTTTCATTCCTGGTCAAAGGACTCGGTGGTATAGAGGTGCTTCGCAGTCTGCGCCCAGACGGCCGTATCGCCAATGCGCAGGTTCGTATCGGCACTACCACCGTCATGGCAAGCGAGGCCACTGATCGTTACACGCCAATGCCAACCGCCTGTTACATCTATGTGGAGAACGCTGATAAGACTATGGCACAGGCGCTTGCGGCAGGTGCTACGCAGGAAATGGAGGTCAGCGACATGCCCTACGGCGATCGGCAAGGTGGCGTCAAAGACCCGCACGGTAATATCTGGTGGGTTTCTCAGCGTTTGGTTCAGGCCCCGTACTCAGCATGAACAGGCGGCCTCCAACATATCGCCGCAGCGGACGCGGTTCCCGCGCCGCTGATTTTCTGCGTTAGGCGGTTGACATCCAATGACCCAACTGGTCAAGGCCAACTCACATCGCCCAGTGCGACACAAATCATCGGCTTTGCCCCCCATCGCATCAGGCCTCAGTCCCAACCACGATCAGTCTCAAACATGAAAAGCATCCTGCTAGTCGGCCTCGGAGGATTCATCGGCTCTGTCGCACGCTACAAGCTTGGCGGTCTGGTACTGCACATGACAGCGCAGGAACGTCTTCCTTACAGTACGTTCGCGGTCAATATTCTGGGCTGTCTGGTCATCGGTGTTCTTGCCGGTCTGGCCGAGCGGTATGAGTTGTTCGGCCCCGGCACGAGGCTGTTTCTCTTCACCGGTCTGCTCGGAGGGTTCACAACCTTTTCCGCGTTCGGCCTTGACGCAATGTTGCTCTTGCGCCGCGGGGAGCTGTTGGTGGCTGCCTTGTATGCTGTTGCCAGCGTGGTCCTTGGCATCGCCGCAGTCTGGCTGGGGCTCAAGGTCATCTCGATGTTCCCGCGATGAGGCCGGACAATTCATTCAAGCCGAACCCGCTTGGCGTGTCGGATTGATTCAGGCGTGTAAGCCTCGGGAGAGGAATCATGATGCAGCGACCACTGCTAAAGGCGATCTTGGGCGCTGGTCTCATCGGTGGCGCTCTTGATCTTCTCTTCGCAATCTCGTTCGCCGGCTATAACGGTGCGGCGCCGAGCCGTGTCTTCCAAACCATCGCCAGCGGCCTCCTAGGTGACGCTGCCTTTGCAGGTGGTAGCAGCGTTGCCGTCCTGGGCGTCGGTTGCCATTTCGCGTTATCCGTCCTTTGGGCGGTTGTGTTTGCAATCGCTGCCCGGCAACTACCGGTCCTGGCACGTCGGCCCTTCGTGGCTGGGCTGGCCTTCGGGCTGATTGTCTTTCTATGCATGCGGCTGCTTGTTTTGCCGCTGTCGGCCTATCCTCACCCCGTCACTTTCAAGCCGCTGTCCACGGTCTTGGATCTGCTCTCACATATGCTCTTGTTCGGCATCCCCATCGCCCTGATCGTCAGCCGTGCAATCAGGGCTCGACGGCCTGACGCCGCTCGACCAAACCCTTCAAGTGGTCGATGAACCATCGTCCTGCGGGCCGGGGCGGCGCCGACGCCCGGTGACAAGCAGACATGATCAATGCGGAGTCCTCGCGTGTATCAAGGAGTACCAGGCTCCCCGCGGCGGTGTCGGACTCCACCATGTGACGAGGCATGCTGCCCCAGCCAACGCGAACGCCATCGGTGAGGAAGGCGTACTTGGTACTGTGCGACCAGAATCGTGCGGCCGACGGCAAGCCCGTACTGATTGACCCCTCCCAACGCAAGTCCGGCGGATGCGTCACACTGACGTCGAGCTCCGCTCGGGGATCAAGGATCCGATATCCAGCCATCAACTCAAGGATGAGACCATGCTTTTGCGCGCCCTGCTGTCATGCCTGCTGTTTTTTCCGTGCTGCCCATCGTCTTTCGCAGCCGAGCCCACGCCCCCCGCCTTGATGCTCGCGACGACCTACGAGGTCGGCATTGATGTGTCCGACTATTGGGTCAGCGAAAAGCTGGATGGGGTGCGCGGCCGTTGGGATGGCACGGTGCTGCGTACCCGGGGGGGATACCGGGTTGAACCCCCGGACTGGTTCACCGCTGACTGGCCGGCGGTGGCGATGGATGGCGAATTGTGGATGGGGCGCGGGCGGTTCTCCGACGTCAGCGGTGTGGTGCGATCCATTGAGCCGGATGAGGAGGCTTGGCGGCAGGTGAAGTTCATGGTGTTCGACCTGCCCGCCTCCACCGAGCCGTTCGGAACGCGAGTGATGCAGATGCGCTCCGTGCTTGCCCAGGCGGATATCGACTGGCTGCAACCGGTGGCCCAGGTCCGGGTCGCCAATGCCGGGGACCTCGACGAGCGGTTTGATGCGGTAGTCGCGGCCGGTGGCGAAGGGCTGATGCTGCATCATCGGCTGGCGAAATATGCATTTGGTCGAAGTGATGACCTGCTCAAGTACAAGCCATACCAGGATGCCGAGGCACGAGTGGTCGGCCATACGGACGGGCGCGGAAAATACACGGGCCTGCTTGGCGCGCTGATCGTGGAGCGACCCGACGGGCTCCGGTTCCGCATCGGCAGCGGCTTCACCGATGTGCAGCGGGCGGAACCGCCACCGGTGGGGAGCCATGTCACCTATAGATACAACGGATTGACATCCAACGGCGTGCCGCGTTTTGCGCGGTTCCTGCACATCCGCCATTTGCTGCCGCCTCCCGACCCCGAGTGATGATCACCCGGTAACCGCGTCTCGTGCGGGCACTACGCCGCTGACGCCTTCAACAGGCTTTCCAATACCGCCATCCGCACGGCGACCCCGTTGCGGACTTGTTGCAGGACCAGGGACTGCGCTCCATCGGCTACCTCGTCGGTAATCTCGACGCCACGATTGATCGGGCCCGGGTGCGTCACCACCGCGTCCGGCGCGGCCCGGCGCAGACGCGCGGCAGTGAGTCCGTAATCGCGGTGGTAATCATCCAGCGAGTTGACCAGGCCATCCGCCATCCGTTCGCGCTGCAGGCGCAGCATCATCACGACGTCGACGCCATCCAGAGCGGCGTCCAGGTCGTGGAGGACGCGGCAGCCCGGGAGGCTGGATGGATCCGGCAACAACCCCTCGGGCCCACAGACGCGGATCTCGCCGGTTCCGAGAGTGCGCAAGGCATCCAGATCGGAACGGGCCACGCGCGAGTGCTTGACGTCACCGACGATCAGTACATTGAGCCCGGAAAAGTCCCCACCCTTGGCTTGCCGCAGCGTCAGCATGTCGAGCAAACCCTGGGTGGGATGGGCGTTGCGGCCATCGCCAGCGTTCACCAGCGAGGTCTGTGCGCCCGCGTGGGCGGCAAGCGCCGCCACCGCGCCATTGTCCTGATGACGCACCACGAACCCGCGCACGCCCATCGCCTCGATGGTCCTGAGGGTGTCACTGGCCGTTTCACCTTTGCGGGTGGAGGACGTGGACACATCGAAATTGAGTACGTCGGCGCCGAGCCTTTGGGCCGCGAGCTGGAAGCTCAGCCGGGTGCGGGTGGACGCCTCGAAAAACAAGGTGCAAACAGCAACACCGGCAAGTGAATGGCGGTTGTCCTGGCCATCGGCATAACGCTGGGCGTGGTCGAGCAGCGCGACAAGCTGCTTGCGCGGCATGTCCTCCAAGGTCAGCAAATGCCGACTGGCCGGCCCGGAGACCTCTGGATAATGCGTGGTGACAGTCATGTGTTCTCTTCGCTAACCCGGCAGATGGATATGGCGTCATCGGGTGCTGCCAACCAGCGCTCGACAATGACCGCGGCGGCAACCGCATCCAGCGTTTGCGCATCCTTGCGCCGCTTGCGGCCCTGGGCCCGATCATCGGCAAAACGTTGTGCTGCCTCGATCGAGCTGGAGCGCTCGTCGACCAGCGCCACGGGCAGCCGGTAACGCGCCTGCAGCTGACGCGCAAAGGCGTGCGCCCGGACCCTGGCCGGCTGGCTGCCACCGTCCAGGGTCAGCGGGTCACCAACGACCATGCCGTCGGGGAGCCATTGACTGCGCAACCGGTCCAGTGTGACCCAGTCCGGGCCGTGATCATGTACGCCGATAACCGCCAACGGACGGGCGTGGTGACCGAAGCTGTTGCCCACGGCGACGCCGATCCGGCGGGAGCCCACATCGAAACCAAACACGGTGCCGTCGCGGCGGATCTCCGCCGCTTCCGCAACCGGCGTCGGCGTGCCGGCACTCATGCGCGCCCGGAATAGGAAGCCAGGTGGGCAAAATCCACACCGATGCGGCCGGCGGCGGCTTCCCAGCGGACGTCCAATGGCAGGGAAAACAGCAACTCGGTGTCGGCGGGAGCGGTCAACCAGTCATTTTCGGCCAACTCCTGCTCAAGCTGACCGGCCCCCCATCCAGCGCAACCCAGCGCGACCAGCGCGTTGGCCGGCCCCTCACCGCGCGCCATCGCTTCCAGGATGTCGCGCGAGGTGCTCAGGAACAATGACGGGCTGATTGCCAGCGTCGAGTCCCATTGGCCACCGCCATCGTGCAGGACGAAGCCGCGCTCGGGGTGGACCGGGCCGCCTGCCAGCACGGGCTGGGCGCGCATGCCCTCATCACCACCGTCAACATCCATCTGCCCCAGCACGTCGCCCAGGCAATACTCGGAGGTACGGTTGACCACGATGCCCATCGCCCCATCAGCGTCGTGCTGGCAGATCAGGGCGACGCTGCGCGAGAACGGGCTCTCGCCCAGGGACGGCAAGGCGATCAGCAGCTGATTGGCAAGTAGGGTGGCGACAGAACTCATGGCCAGCATTCTAGCCTGCGCATCCACCAAGCCAACGGGTATTCACACGGGACTGATCCGCGATCACCCATTGTTGATTTGCTCGAAACCAGACGCGATGATGCCCGGGTCTTGGGCCCGGCCCACGCAATGGCGGTGACGGGGACGACCACACCGACAGGGGAGCAACAACAACATGCCGATGACCGCGCGCAGCGAACGATGGAAGCGGTGGCGACTGCCGGCGCTGGCGGCTGCCATCCTGCTGATTGTCGTGCTGCCCATGATCCTGCTGTACTCGGTGATGCGTGGAAACTTCGAAGCCGCCGACCGGGTCAACCACATCCGCAACGTGGAGTCGATGATCCACTCGTTGACGTATGACGTGCGCAATACCGAGGCCGCCACACTGGCACTCGCCGCCGGTATCGACACGCCGCTGGTCCGCAGCCGCCTGCAGGACAGTACCGCGCAGATCCCCGAGAAGTTCGCCAAGCTGGTTCAACTCACGCGCGAAGATCCGCAGCAGCAACTGGCCATGGGCCAGCTGAAAAGCATCCTGGAGCAACGTCGCCGTCTGGCCGATGAGACCACGCGCAGTACCGGCCGGGATGAGCAGTTCACCAGGGCCGAGGAGATCATCACCCGCTATCCGATCCAGTCGATTACCGCGCAGATCCTGGACCGGGAACATGAGCGTCTCGACCACCACATCGACATTGCGCAACGCCTGCGTGGCCAAGGCTACGGCCTGATCTGGGTGGCCATGATCGCGCAGCTCGCGCTGCTGGGCCTGCTGACGTACTTGTCGCAAGCCCAGAGCGTTCGCAGTCTGCACACCGAGCGTGCGTTGCAAGGTGCCAACGCCCGTGCAGAATCGGCTTTGCAGACGGTGCGTGAACCGATCGTGGCGATTGACGCCGGCCAACGCGTGGTGATGCACAACACGGCGTTCACCGAGCTGTATGGCCATCCCGAAACCGAGGGCCGTAAGGACGCTGACCCCGCGTTGGCGAATGCGGAGGTTTTCCACGGCCGCCCATTGGCAGAGATTGGCGGAGGCGCCTGGCAAGACCCGGTATTCCTGCAACGCCTGACCGACGTACTCAAGCGCAACCGGGAGTTGTGGGATTACGAGCAGCGCCAGCGCACCAGCGATGGCAGCGACCGGGTGATGCTCATCAACGCCCGGCGCATGCCGCTACCGGACAGCGAGGACCGGGTGGTGTTGATCACCGTCAGTGATATCACCGCGCGGAAGGCCACCGAGAACCACATCCGCGAACTCAACAGTCAGCTGGAAGGCAAGATCGAGCAGGTATCGGAAGTCAACCGGGAGCTGGAGGCATTCAGCTATTCGGTATCGCATGACTTGCGCGCCCCGTTGCGGCATGTCGCCGGCTTTGCCGACAAGCTCGGCCAGCACCTGGGTGATGAACTCGACGACAAGGGTCGCCACTACCTCGATGTCATCGGCAGCTCGGCCAAGCGCATGGCTTCGCTGATTGACGACCTGCTGGTTTACTCCCGCCTGGGGCGCAGTGCTTTGCGACTGCAGGCGGTGGACATGCAGTCCATGGTGTCCGAAACCCGGGCAATGCTCGAAGCCAACACGGCCATCGACGCGCCCGATCGCCAGATCACCTGGCGCATCGCCCCGCTGCCCATCCTCATCGGGGACGAGAACATGCTCCGCCAAGTCTGGCTCAACCTGCTGGGCAACGCGGTCAAGTACAGCTCCGGACGCGAACCTTCCGTGATCGAAGTCGACCACGAACGCCTGCAAGATGGCAGTCATCACTTCAGCGTGCGCGACAATGGCACCGGCTTCGACATGCAATATGCAGGGAAGCTGTTCGGGGTATTCCAGCGCATGCACAAGGCCTCCGAATTCCCCGGCACCGGCATCGGCCTGGCGAGCGTTCGCCGGGTGATAACGCGCCATACTGGCCGGGTCTGGGCGGACGCCACGCCAGACGTTGGCGCGGTCTTCCATTTCGTGCTTCCTTCCACCCTTGACAACACCCCTGACCGAGAGCGCAACGCATGAATCCGATCCGCACCATCTTGTTGGCAGAAGACAGTCCCGCCGATGCCGAAATGGCGATGGACGCCCTGCGCGAGGCCAACCTCATCAACCACGTCGTCCATGTAGAGGACGGCGTCGAGACGCTGGACTACCTCCTGCGCCGCGGCCGCTGGGCCGACCGCAAGGACGGCGACCCGGCCGTGCTGCTGCTCGATATCAAGATGCCGCGGATGGATGGTCTGGAAGTGCTGCAGAAGATGCGCGACGACGAGTCGCTACGGCGTATACCGGTGGTGATGCTGACCTCCTCCAGCGAGGAGAGTGACTTGGCGCGCAGTTGGGACCTGGGTGTCAACGCGTACGTGGTCAAGCCCGTGGATATCGATCAGTTTTTCACGGCAGTAAAGACGCTTGGCCAGTTCTGGGCGATATTCAACGAAGTACCGTCGGAATAACCGCGTTCTGCCCGAAAGGAGTGACCATGAAACCATTGGTGTTGCTGTTCCCGCTGATGCTCGTTGCGTGTTCCGCGCCAACCCCACCCGACGCCGCCCCGCCACCGGTCACCAACGCGGCAATCGCGGACGCCACGGCCGGGCAAGCCGTGGATTCCGCGTTGCTTGGGCGTTACCACTGGCAGCTTGATCAAGCCACCGACGCCGACGGCCAGCGTATCGATGCGCTGCTCGTCCGTCCTGAGCATCCGGTGCAACTGGACTTCGCGGACAGCCGCATCCAGATCAGCAACACCTGCAACTCGATGAGCGGCGGTTTCAGCATTGACGGCGGACAGCTGCAGGTCGACCGATTGGCGCAAACCATGATGGCGTGCGCCGACCCCGCACTGGCCGCACTTGACGATGCCGTCGGTGACCGCCTGGCCGATCCGGCAACCATTGCATCGCAACAAGATGGCGACAGCGCCCAACTGACCCTGACCACCACCAGCGGCGACGTCCTGGTATTCGTCGGCAAGCCCACGGCGGAAACGCGCTACGGCAGCGAAGGCGAGCAGGTGTTTCTGGAAGTCGCTGCGCAGACCAAACCTTGCAACCACCCCCTGATTCCCGACAAGTCCTGCCTGCAGGTGCGCGAGCGGACGTATGACGAGAACGGGCTGGTCGTCGGTACGCCCGGAGAATGGGAGCCGCTATACCAGGATATCGAGGGCTACACGCACGAGCCGGGCATCCGCAATGTGCTGCGGTTGAAGCAGTTCACCATCGCCAATCCACCTGCCGATGGCTCGTCAATCGCGTACGTGCTGGACATGGTGGTCGAGTCCGAACGCGTCACGCCCTGATAAATGAGTGACCGGCATTCAACGCCGGCCAGACCACGCCGCAACTCTCAGCGCGTCTCGGCGATCTCAACGCCTTCCATGCCCGCTGACAGGGTTCGGGCATCGCCACTCTGGGCCAGCTTGATGCGCAGCCGCACCTCGTTCTGCGAGTCGGCATACCGCAGCGCATCGTCGTAGCTGATCTCGCCGGCCTGGTAGAGCTCGAACAAGGCCTGGTCGAAGGTGCGCATGCCCAACTGGATGGACTCCTTCATCACTTCCTTGAGCTTGTGGATCTCGCCGTCGCGGATGTAGTCCTGGACCAGCGGAGTGCCGAGCAAGATCTCCATCGCGACGCGACGCGATTTGCCGTCCGGGGTAGGGATCAGCTGCTGCGCCACGACACCCTTGAGGTTCAGCGACAGATCCATCAACAACTGGTTGCGACGATCCTCAGGGAAGAAGTTGATCATCCGGTCCATCGCCTGGTTGGCGTTGTTGGCGTGCAACGTGCACAGCACCAGGTGGCCGGTCTCGGCGAAGGCGATCGCGTGGTCCATGCCCTCCCGGGTGCGCACCTCACCGATCATGATCACGTCCGGTGCCTGGCGCAGGGTGTTCTTGAGCGCGTTCTCCCAGCTGTCGGTGTCGATGCCGACTTCGCGCTGGGTGATGATGCAGCCCTCGTGCTTGTGCACGAATTCGATCGGGTCTTCGATGGTGATGATGTGGCCGGTCGAGTTCTGGTTGCGATAGCCGATCATCGCCGCCAGTGACGTCGACTTGCCGGTGCCGGTCGCGCCGACGAACAGGATGATGCCGCGCTTGGTCATCGCCAGGGTCTTGATCACCGGCGGCAGGCCGAGTTCCTCGATGGTCGGGATCTTGGTCTCGATCCGCCGCAACACCATGCCGACCTGGTTGCGCTGGTAGAAGCAGCTCACCCGGAAGCGGCCGACGTTGGCCAGGCCGATCGCGAAGTTGGCCTCGTGGGTCTTCTCGAACTCCTCGCGTTGCATCGGGTTCATCACGTTGAGCACCAGGTCGCGACTCTGCTGTGGCGTCAACGGATTCTGGGTGATCGGCTGCAGGGTGCCGTTGACCTTCATCTGCGGCGCCATGCCGGCAGTGATGAACAAGTCGGACGCTTTCTCGTGCGCCATCAACTTGAGGAACGAGGTGAAGTCGATGCTTTCGGCGGTGCTGCTCATTGCGGTATCCCCTGGGTCGCAAGGCTCAATGCCCGGCGACGTATTTCGGTAGGTCGGTCAATCACTCGATCAGTCGAACAGGCGCTTGTCCTTGGCGTACTCGCGGGCTTGCGGACGCAAGATCAGGCCACGCTTCACCAGGTCTTGCAGGTGCTGGTCGAGGGTCATCATTCCGGCGTTCTGGCCGGTCTGGATCGACGAGTACATCTGCGCGACCTTGTCCTCGCGGATCAGGTTGCGGATGGCCGGGGTGCCGACCATGATTTCCCATGCGGCCGTACGCCCGCCGCCCACCTTCTTCAGCAGCGCCTGGCTGATCACCGCACGCAGGGATTCCGACAGCATCGAGCGCACCATCGGCTTCTCGCCGGCGGGAAACACATCGATGATGCGGTCGACCGTCTTGGCCGCCGAGCTGGTATGCAAGGTGCCAAATACCAGATGGCCGGTTTCCGCGGCCGTCAGCGCCAGGCGGATCGTCTCCAGGTCGCGCAACTCGCCCACCAGGATGTAGTCGGGATCCTCACGCAGCGCCGAGCGCAATGCTTCGCTGAATCCATGGGTATCGCGGTGGACTTCGCGCTGGTTGATCAGGCATTTCTGCGAGGTGTGCACGAACTCGATCGGGTCTTCAACCGACAAGATGTGCGCGTACTCGTTCTTGTTGATGTGGTCGATCATCGCCGCCAGCGTGGTCGATTTGCCCGAGCCGGTCGGGCCGGTGACCAGGATCAGGCCCTGCGGCTGGTCGATCAGTTCCTTGAAGATGCGCGGGGTCCCGAGGTCCTCCAGCGTCAGAACTTCGGAGGGAATCGTGCGGAACACGGCACCGGCGCCGCGGTTCTGGTTGAACGCGTTGACACGGAAGCGGGCAAGGCCGGGAATCTCGAACGAGAAATCGACCTCGAGGAACTCCTCGAAGTCGCGCCGCTGCTTGTCCGACATGATGTCGTAGATCAGCGCGTGGACGGACTTGTGGTCCAGCGCCGGGATATTGATCCGGCGGACGTCACCGTCAACCCGGATCATCGGCGGCATGCCCGCGGACAGATGCAGGTCGGATGCCTTGTTCTTGACCGAAAATGCCAATAGTTCGGCGATATCCATATATGTTCCCCAACACCGTGGATGGTTTGTCCCGCCGCATATCAACGACCCCCGCCCGGAACGCCGGCAGTCGTTTGTTGGCTGGCACTTGAAAGCCCCTTGGCCAGCAGTATAGCCCCGGACCCGCGTCGTCAACCCTGTCTTTCATCACAGGATCAGCGACTGTCATCGCCCAGCCAGGCAAGCCGGCGCCGGCCCTCTTACACTGGCCGCCTGTCCGCAACAAGGTTTCCCACATGAGTTCCGCATCCAGCCCTGCCTCCGTGCAGTTCCCGGTCGTTGCCTTCATCGGTGGCGGCAACATGGCCCGCAGCCTGATCGGCGGCATGATTGCGCGCGGTGCCGAGCCCGGCCGCGTGCGCGTGGCCGAGCCGGTCGAAACATTGCGGCAGTCGCTGCAGGCCGATTTTGGCGTGTCGGCCTTCGCCACGGCCAGCGAGGCCGTCCAGGGCGCGGCGGTCTGGTTGCTGGCCGTCAAGCCGCAGGTCATGCGGGCGGTCTGCAACGAGGTCGCCGCCATCGCGCAGTCCACCCGACCGGTGGCCATCTCGGTTGCGGCCGGCATCACCTCCGGCCAGCTGTCGGGCTGGCTGGGCGGCGACGTTCCGGTGGTGCGTGCGATGCCCAACACACCGGCGCTGCTCGGGGCGGGCATGACCGGGCTGTTTGCCAACCCCCACGTGGATGCCACACAGCGCGAGCAGGCAACCCGGTTGCTGGATGCGGTCGGAATCACCGCCTGGATCGACGATGAGCGCCAAATGGACGCCGTCACCGCCGTATCGGGCAGCGGTCCCGCCTATGTCTTCCTGCTCTCGGAAGCGATGCAGGCCGCCGGCGTGAAGCAGGGTCTGTCCGCCGATACGGCGCGCGTGCTCGCCAACCAGACCCTGCTCGGTGCCGCCCGCATGCTGACGGAGCTGGACGAGTCCGCCGACGGCCTGCGCAAGAAGGTCACCTCACCCGGCGGGACCACCCACGCCGCGATCCAAGCCTTCGAGACCGGCGGCTTGCGTGAGCTGGTCGACCGTGCAATCACCGCCGCCACCGTGCGCGGGCGCGAGCTGTCGGCAGCGAACGAGGACTGAGACGATGACTCCCTCCATTACGCGTACGGCCTTGCGGATGGCCCTGGCCGGACTGCTGGGCACCGCCTTGTTGTCGGGGTGCTCGGCCGAGGCACCCTCGCCCGACACCGCCGGTATCGCGCCGGCCACGACCGCCGCGGCGTCCCAGGACACCACGATCCGGATCGGCGACACCACCGTGCGCGCCACGGTGCTGCAGACCTCGACGCTGGGTGAATTGGTCGCCAGCAAGTACGGCATTGAACGCAGCGACGATCGCGTCATGCTGCTGGTCGGTTTGCGCCAGGGCGAGTCCGGACAGGCGGCGTCAGTCCCGGCGCAGGTCAGTGCCACCACAACCGACCTGCGCGGACAACGCGAGAGCATCGAGTTGCGCCCGCTGGCCAGCGGCGAGCTGGTCGATTACGTCGGTTTCGTCCAGGTCACCTTGCCCGACACGCTGAGGTTCCAGGTCGACATCCAGTTGGACGACGGCGCGCGCTCGACCATGCGCTTCAGTCGCCAGTTCGCCCCGCACTGAGCGCGCTCAGCCGTGGCGCGCGGCCCAATCGTTGATGATCGCGGCAATCGCGTTGACGCCATCGGTCAACGCGGCCGGGCCGGGCTGCAGGATCATCACCGACTTGATCTCGTGCAGCTCGCCGTCACGCACCGCCGCGATGGCATCCCAGCCATCGCGGGCGGCGACCTTTTCCGGGCGGAACTTCTTGCCACACCACGACCCCAGGATGATGTCCGGCGCACGCCGGATCACCTCGTCGGGGTCTTCCAGGATGCGTTGTTTGGCCAGCGATTCGGCGGCGCGTTCCGGGAAGATGTCGTCGCCGCCGGCGATGCGTACCAGTTCGGCCACCCACTGGATCCCGCTGATCAGTGGCTCATCCCACTCTTCGAAATACACCCTCGGCCGTCGTGGCAAACGCGCGGCGGTCTCGGCAATGCGGTCCAGCCCGCGCTGCAGCTCATCGGCGTAAGCATTGGCCTTGTCGGACGCGCCCACCAGCGCCCCCAGCCGGCGGACATAGTCCACGATGCCGTCGACACTGCGATGGTTGCTGATCCACACCTCGACCCCGCTGCGGATCAATTCGGCGGCAATGTCCGCCTGGATGTCGGAAAACCCCACCACGAAGTCGGGTTCGAGTTTCAGGATCTCGCCGATCTTCGCACTGGTGAACGCGCTGACCTTGGGTTTGGTCTTGCGCGCGATCGGCGGCCGCACGGTAAACCCGCTGATGCCGACGATGCGGTCCTGCTCACCAAGCGCGTACAAGGTCTCGGTGGGTTCTTCGGTCAGGCAGACGATCCGCCTCGGGCCCTTCGTGGTCGCCGTCCCCGTCGCCGCCGGCATGCTCACGGGTACAGATTCCGCTTCGACCATTCGCCGGCCGCATCGCACTCGTACAGCTGTCGCTCGTGCAGGCGAAACTGTGCGCCGTACCAGAACTCGATCGCCATCGGTCGCACACGCAGCCCGGTCCAGCGCGGCGGACGCGGAATGTCGCGGCCCTCGAACTCCTGCTCGACCTGGGCTATCCGCTCATGGAAGCGCTCGCGGTCCAGGGTCTCGGACTGCTTGGATGCCCAGGCCCCGACCTGGCTGCCGCGGGCACGCGTGGCGAAATAGGCGTCCGCCTCCTCGTCGCTGACCATCTCCACCGGCCCGGCGATCCGTATCTGCACGCCCTCGCGTACCCGCGGCCAATGGAACATCAAGGCCGCGCGCGGGTTGTCCTGCAACTCGCGACCCTTGCGGCCATCCAGATGGGTGTAGAAAACAAACCCACGCCCGTCGTGCGCCTTCAACAACACGGTTCGCAGCGACGGGCAGGCATCGCGGCTGGCGGTCGCTACCGCCATCGCCGTCGGGTCCGGTTCACCGGCAATGCCTGCTTGCGCAAACAGCTCGTCAAAGGTCACGAGCGCCTCGCGCAGCAGCTCGGGAAGCGCTGGTTCCAGCGCGGTCGCGTCAATGGTCATGCGGCTATTGTGGGCCGGCGCGGCGCTGGCTGCACCCGTTGCCGACGACAGCACGCCGTGACAGCCCGCCGGCCGGGCCGACGCTACTGGGTCAACGGTACTTGACCAACGCTACTGGACCATGAAGCTCACTTTCATGTCCGCCCGCCACTCGGTGATGTTGCCCTCTGCATCGGTAACCACCTTGATCTCCTTGATCCAGGCACCCTGCAGGCCCTTTACCGAGGTGGCGGCCTTGTGCAGGCCGACCTGGATCGCGTCTTCCAGGCCTTTCGTAGACGAGGCATTGAGTTCAATGATTTTTGCAACTGCCATGATGATCTCCAGAAGAATCTGCGCGTCGCGATATGCGACCCGGAGCAATGAACCTAGCCGGGACCGTGTTAAAGACGCGCAAACGGTCCGGCAGCGCCGCCATCGACCGCTGGCAACCTCTACAATCGCCGCATGAATCCTGCTGCAAACTTAATCCTGGTCGGCCCAATGGGTGCCGGCAAATCCTGCATCGGCGCACGCCTGGCGACCCATTTCCGGCTACCGCTGGTCGACAACGACCAGCAAGTCGAACAACGCGCGGGTGCCAGTGTCGATGCGATCTTCCGCTCCGAAGGCGAGCCCGGCTTCCGCAGTCGCGAGCGCACGACGCTGGCGGAGGTATTGAACGGCGACGGCATCGTGCTGGCCACCGGTGGCGGCACGGTACTGGACAGCGGCAATCGCCAACTGTTGCGTGAGCGGGGCTTCGTGGTGCATTTGCACGTCAGCGTCGCCCAGCAACTGGCCCGCCTGGCCGACGACAAGACCCGCCCATTGCTGCAACGTGAGGACCGCGACGTCGCGTTGCACCAGCTCGCCCTGCTGCGCACACCGCTGTACGCGCAGGTCGCGGACCTGCGCTTCGACACCGGCAGTTTGTCGATCGAGCAGGCGACCACCGCGCTGGTCGAACAGCTGGAGCAGCAATGGCGACGCGCCGTCACTCCATGAGTGCCATCCGCACCGTCGAGGTAGACGCGGCCGCGCCCTACACCATCAGCATCGGCCCGGGCTTGCTGGCCGACGGTGCCTGCATCGCCGCCGCGATCCGCGGACGCCACGCACTGCTGGCAAGCGATGCCAACGTCGCGCCGTTGTATGCCCGTGGTGTAGAGGACAGCCTGCGCGTGGCGCTGCCGGGGCTGGCCTGCGCGCGGCTCGTGATCCCCGCCGGCGAACACGAAAAGACCATGGCCCGGTTCAGCGAGGCGCTGGATGCACTGGCCGCCATGGGCGCGACCCGGGATGCCGTCGTGCTTGCATTGGGAGGTGGCGTCATCGGTGACCTGGCCGGGTTCGCCGCTGCCTGCTGGATGCGTGGCATCGACGTGATCCAGCTGCCCACCACGTTGCTGGCGATGGTCGACTCCTCGGTAGGCGGCAAAACCGCTGTCGACCTGCCCTCGGGCAAGAACCTGGTCGGCGCATTCCATTCCCCCCGCGCGGTGATCGCCGACACCACGACGTTGCGCACCCTGCCCGACCGCGAATTGCGCGCCGGGCTGGCCGAAGTGGTCAAGTACGGCGCGATCGCCTCGTCCCTGGACTCCGACGATGCCGGCTTCCTGGGCTGGCTGGAAAGCCATGTCGATGCCCTGCTGGCCCGCGACGATGCGGTATTGACCGAAACCATCGCCCGCTGCTGCGCGCTCAAGGCCGCGGTGGTCGCGCGCGACCCGTTCGAGCGTGGCCAGCGCGCGCTGCTCAACTTCGGCCATACCTTTGGCCATGCCATCGAGACCCAGCAGGGCTATGCCGGCACCACCGCCGATGGTCTCAACCATGGCGAAGCGGTCGCGGTCGGCATGGTGCTGGCAACGCGCCTGTCGGCCCGGCTGGGGCTGGCGCCGACGGCCGATGCCGAGCGTCTGTGCGCCCTGCTGCATCGTTTTGGCCTGCCGACCGGGCTGCCCTCCGGGCTCGATCCCACCGCACTGCTGGCGCGCATGCGGCTGGACAAGAAGGCCAACGCCGACGGTATCCGCTTCGTGCTGTGGGACGGCATCGGCCATGGACGGCTGGTCGCCGGGGTGGACGATCCAGCGGTATTGGCGGTGCTCGCCGACGCCACGCCCGTCCCCGCTGGCCGGTGACGCCAGCTTCCGATAGCCGCGCTTGGGAACCCCGTACAATCCAGCCATGCGCCTGCTACTGCAACAACGCCCCGACCACGCTGAAGCGCCCCGCTTCGTCCAGCTGATGCTCCAGCCCGACCTGCTGGGTGGCTGGACACTGGTGCGCGAGTCTGGCCTGATCGGCGGTCGCAGCCAGGTGCGTCGCGAGCAGTTCCTGGACCATGCCAGCGCGATTGCCGCGCTGGAACAGGCACGCGACCATCAGCTCAAGCGCGGCTTCCAGCTGATGTTCAGCCAAGGCGCCAACGCACCGCGATAGATCGACGGCGACGCCCGTGCGCCGATGAACCACATCCACTTACCAGGAGTCCCGCCTTGTCCGACCAGGCCTTGTCCACCCCGCCCCGCAACGACCGTTTCCTGCGTGCCCTGCGCCGCGAACCCGTGGATTGCACGCCGGTCTGGCTGATGCGTCAGGCCGGGCGTTACCTGCCCGAGTATCGCGCGACCCGGGCCGCCGCCGGCAGCTTCCTGGCGCTGGCGAAGAACCCCGAACTGGCTTGCGAGGTCACCTTGCAACCGTTGCGGCGGTTCCCGCTGGACGCGGCAATCCTGTTCTCCGACATCCTGACCATCCCCGATGCCATGGGGTTGGGGCTGTATTTCGTCGATGGCGAAGGTCCAAAGTTCGAGCGCCCGGTGCGCACCGCCGCCGACATCGCCAAGCTCGGCGTGCCCGATATGGCGACCGACCTGCGCTACGTGATGGACGCGGTCAGCACCATCCGCCGCGAGCTGGACAACGCAGTGCCGCTGATCGGCTTCTCCGGCAGCCCGTGGACGCTGGCCTGCTACATGGTCGAAGGCAGCGGCAGCAAGGACTTCGCGCGGGTGAAGGCGTTGGCGATGAACGACCCCGCCGCGATGCACCGGTTGCTGGACGTGACCACCGACGCGGTGATTGCCTACCTCTCGGCGCAGCGTGCGGCCGGCGCGCAGGCGCTGCAGTTGTTCGATACCTGGGGCGGCGTGCTGTCGCCGTCGATGTACCGCGAGTTCTCGCTGCGCTACATGCAGCGCATCGCCGCTGAACTTCCGCGCGGCGAAGGTGCCGAGCGCACCCCACTTATCCTCTTCGGCAAGGGCAATGGCGCCTATGTCGGCGAGCTGGCGGACACCGGCGCCGAAGGTATCGGCGTGGACTGGACCATCGACCTGGCCGATGCGGCCCGCCGCGCCGGTGGCAAGGTCGCGTTGCAGGGCAACCTGGACCCGGTGACCTTGTATGCCGAGCCGGACACCATCCGTGCCCACGTCGGCCGCGCGCTCGACAGCTACCGCGATGGCAACGACGGCTCCCGCGAAGGCCACGTATTCAACCTCGGCCACGGGATGTCGCCCGACATGAAACCCGAGCATGTGGCGGTCATGGTGGATGCGGTGCACCAGCTCAGCGCACGCTGATCGGGGAAGGCCCGGACAACCGGGCTCATCGCGGCCCTTCGGTCTGGAACAGTTCACGCAGGATCATCCCGGTAACCGGCTTGCGCACAAAGCGATCGAAGCCGGCAGCCAGCGCCTGCGACTCCGCATCCACGTCGCCTTGCGCGGTGATGGCAATCAGCGGCCGGTCGAACCCCTGGGCGCGAAGTTGCCGTGCCAGCGACAACCCGCCCAGTCCAGGCAGGTCCAGGTCCAGCAACGCCGCATCGAAGCGGGTGACGCTGGTCGCCACCAACGCTGCCAGGCCATGGCTGGCGTGGACGACCTGATGGCCCTGGGTACGCAGCAAACCGGTAATGACCTCCGCGATGGTGGGGTCATCCTCCACCAGCAACACCATCAGGTCGCAACCGGCTGACGCAGGCGCCAGCGCGACCACTTCGGTCGCCACCGGGATGCCGGTTTCGCGCAGCGGCAATCGCACGTCGAAACGCGCGCCTTCGCCCAGCACGCTGTGGGCGGTGATCACGCCGCCCATCGCGATCGCCAGCTCCTGGCAAATGGCCAGGCCCAGTCCGCTGCCCCCGTACCGTGCGGCAGTGCGGGCACCATCGGCCTGTTCAAAGCGCTGGAACAGCCGTGACAACTGCTCCTCGTCGAGGCCCGGACCGGTGTCGACGACGTGGAACTCAACGCCACCATCATGGCCGGAAACCCCAAACCGGATCGTGCCCGATTCGGTGAACTTGATCGCGTTACCCAGCAGGTTCAGCAGGATCTGCCGCACCCGCACCGGGTCACCGCGAACACCAACCGGCGCGCTGTCATCACAGCAGTCGACAAACTCCAGCCCATCGGCCCGCGCCAGCGGTGCGGTCATGTCAACAACCTCGTTGAACAGCACATGCAGGTTAAACGGCTCGTCACCCAGATGGAGTTTCCCGGCCTCGATCCTGGCCAGGTCCAGAGCGTCGTTGACCAGTCGCAGCAGATGTTCGCCGGCCCCATGGATTGACCGGGTATAGCTGCGTTGTTGCGGATCCAGCGCGGTGCCCAGCAACAACTCGCTCATCCCCAACACGCCGGTCATCGGGGTACGCACCTCGTGTCCCAGGGTGGCCAGAAATCGCGTCTTGGCCAGCGACGCCTGGTGCGTGACCTCACGCTCGTGCTCCGCGCGTTGCCAGTCGTGACGCCGCTTCAGTCGCGCTCGATACTGGTCCGCGATCGCCCACAGCAACAACACCAGCAAGCCGGCAAACCCGGCCATCGCCCACGACGTGCGCCACCACGGTGGCTGCACCTGGAAGGCCAGTACCTGCTCCACGGCGGCATTGCCGGCAGCATCCACCGCGCGCGCTCGCAAGCGGTAGCTGCCCGCCGGCAATCCCGCCAGTACCCGCTCGCCCTGGGAACCATGTTGGATCCAGTCCGTGTCATAGCCCTCCAGCCGCGTGTAATAGCGGTTTGCTGCGGGGTTGTCATAGGCCAGCAACCGCAACTGCACCCGCAACTCCCGCTCGTGTGGTGACAGCACCAGTGGCTGACTGTCATCCAGCGCCACCCAGCGTCCGTCACGACGTACCTCCACCTGGCTCCAGCGCAGCGCTGGCCGGGCGGGCGGCGGATCGGGAGCAAGCGTGTCGACTAGGACCACACCACCGTCTGCAAGCGCCGAGGCCAGCACCCCTGCATCGGTCAACACCAGGGTGCGATCGACGAATTCCTGGCTGCCCAGGCCATCTGCAACACCGAAACTGCGTGTATGGCCGGTGTCCGGATCCCAGCGGAACAGGCCGCGCAAGCTCGACATCCAGACCCGGCCACGCGGGTCGATGCGCAACCCGGCCGCCTCGACGGCGGGGATGCCCTGTTCCGGGCCGACCGTGGCAACACGGCGCCAGCGGTCGCCATCGCGCCGGTACTGTTCCAGGCCGGACAGGCGCTGCAACCACAGTGCGTTGTCACCATCAAACTGGAACGCGAATACCGTTTTTGTGTCGCCATCGATGCCGGCCACCGGTTCCAGTTTCGCGGTAGCCGGGTCCCAGCGTTGCAGTCCACGGCCACCGGCAATCCATAACTGCCCTTGTGCGTCGAAGCCCAGCGACTGGGTATCCCCCACCCCGAGCCCCTGTTCGGGACCTGCCAGTACCGTCACCAAAACCCGGCCGGACGCCGGATCGCGTTGCTGCAGGCCGGCGCCGGCAAACGACAACCACAAGCTGCCATCGGGTGCGAACGCGAGCAGGTCCAGCGGGCCACCAAGAGTTGCATCCTCAGCCGTGTGACGACTCCAACGACGCACGTCACCATCATCGGTGTCGATGCGCACCAGCCCGCGGGTCTGCCCCACCCACAGCCGGCCGGCCGGATCTTCCAGTACCGACATGGCCCGCGCGCCCTCCAGCTGCGCCTGTATCGCTTCGTCGACCGGCAACACGCGGCCTTGCGGGTCCAGCCGCTCCAGTTCGGCACGCTCACCGGCCAGCCAAAGTCCACCGTCGCGTGCCGTGGCGACCCCCGGATACAGTTCTGCGGTGAGTCCGTCGGGCTCACGGTTGAACTGGGCAATCCGACGCCAGTCCGACGGCAGGTAACCCAGGCCGACACCCGGCACCGGAAACCACATCGCGCCATCGGCCTGCTTGATCATTTGATAGATCGGCGATACCGGGCCCTTCGCGCCGATCGGCACCGGCACCGGCACGCCGCCGACTGGAACCCTCCACAACTGCCGATGGCTGCCCAGCCACAACTCGCCGCCCGGATCGGCGAGCACGCTGAACACCGCATTGGGATACTCGAACATGGCCGACCACGCCGGCTGCTTCCAGCTGCCATCGCCGGAAAGCCGGAACGCGCCGCTACCGGCACCAACCCACAGGCCGCTGCCAACCGGCGTCACCGAGAAAATCATTGGCGCCTGATCGGCACCGGGAAGCGGGACCCGCTCGAAATCGGTTCCCGTCCAGCGCGCGAGTCCTTTGGTCGTGCCCACCCACAACCGGTCCATCGCGTCCACTGCCAACGACAGCACGATGCCTGACGGCAAGCTGCGCGGGTCGCCCTCGCTGTGCTGATAACGGGTGATCGTGCCGTCGGCAGCGAGGCGATGCAGCCCACCGCCAAAACCGCCAAACCACAGGGCATCGTGGTGACTGGTAATCGCCCAGATGTCATCACTGCCCATCCAAGGGTGAGTGGTTGTGCGGTAATGACGGAAGCCGGCGTGACCGGCCTCCAGGACGCTCAGCCCACTGCCCTCCGGCGCGACCCAGATGTGCCCCTGCGGATCAACATGGACCGCCGTGAGATAGTTCACCGGCAATGATTTCGGGTCGTCCGGGACGTGCCGCCAGACCCGCATTCCGACCCCGTCGTAGCGCGCCAATCCGTCGGTGGTGGCCAGCCACAGATAGCCATCGGCATCCAGTGCCAGGCTGTTGATATTGCTGGAAGGCAGTCCGTCGGCGACGTCGACATGACGCAAGTTGGGCGTTTCCGGGACCGCGGCCGTCGCTGCCATGCTGGTCAGGAGCATTGATAGCGCTAACGCCATCGCCAACACCATCACCGCGATCGTTGCGCGCATTGAGCCTTCCTTGGTGGTCATTGCGTTCCAGCCTTCCCCTAGGGCCGGCCCACAGTGGTGGATTGCGCGCCGGCAGGCAAGTCGGCAGCGATCGGCGAGTGCTGCTGCGCAGGATCGGCGTACGCGTCCTCGTCGGCAAAAGCAGCCGGTACCGCCTAGAATCCAATGGATGCCGACTCCCCACGCGCCGTTGCCCTGTCCCGCGTCGAAGCTCGCTCGCTGCCGCGAGGTCGTGTTGCTGGCACTACTGGCGTTGCCCTGCGCGGTAGCCGGTGCCGCCGAGCCCGATGCGTGGTCGCTGGATCCGGTGCATACCCGGGTGATGTTCGCCGTTTCCCACGCCGGCTTTTCCAAGGCGCTGGGAACGGTATCGGGCAGCGAGGGGGTGTTGTTGTTCGACCCTGACGACTGGAGCAGCGCGCAGCTGCAGGTCACCGTACCGCTGGCGCAGCTGGAGCTTGGCGACGCCGACTGGAACGAGGCGGTGCTGGCCTCCGGACTGCTGGATGCCGGGACTTACCCAAGCGCATATTTCCGCTCAACCACGGTCACCGGTCATGACGCCACGCACGCCCGGGTTTGTGGTGAGCTGACGTTGCACGCGGTGACCAGGCCGCTGTGCCTGGACGTCGTCCTCAATGCCATCAAGCGCCACCCGATGCCTCCGTTCCGGCGCACCGTGGGCTTCTCCGCGACCACCACCCTGAGCCGTAGCGACTTCGGCATCGACGCATGGCCGTCGATGATTGGCGATGAAGTAGGTCTGCGAATCGAAGCCGAAGCGACCCACGCCCGTCGCTCGGCAGCCGCCGGGCTGTTACAACCACCACCGCCAGAAACGATCCCCGATAAACCGCTGCCCGAGACACCGATGCCCATACTGCCCACCCTCCCGCCGCTCACCGAGCTGGGCGATCCGACCTCAACCCCCGTCGAGTTGCAACCATGAGCCTCAAGAATCCCGTGGACCGCTGGGGTGCCGTCAGCCAGTGGCTGCACTGGGTCATCGTGGCCTTGTTGCTGTGTCTGGCGGTGATCGGCCTTTCATTGGACAGCCTGCCCAAATCCCCGAAGTATTTCTGGGTCTATGACCTGCACAAATCCACCGGTCTGACCGTGCTCGCCCTGACCGTGCTGCGGCTGGCCTGGCGCGTGTACGCGGGAGCCCCGGACCGGCTCCCGGGCCTGCCAACCTGGCAATCGCGCATTGCCTCGGTTACCCACGGCCTGCTGTACGCGTTGATCTTCGCGATGCCGTTGTCGGGCTGGTTATACGACTCCGCCAGTGGCTTGCGTCCGTTGCACTGGTACACCCTGTTCGAAGTGCCCAAGCTCACCGGCCCCAACCCGGCGCTGCGCGAGTTTGCCCACGGCGCCCACGAATGGCTGTTCTGGGTACTGGTGGCGTTGGTCGCCGTGCACGCGGGCGCGGCCTTCTATCATCATTTTTTCGAAGGCGATGCGACCCTGCGACGCATGTTGCCCAAACCACGCACTACCCACCGGGAGTCCCCTGATGACATTTGATTGCCGCGTCAGCCTGCTCGCCGTCGCGCTGGCGCTGGCCAGTGCACCGGTGCTGGCCGCCAACTACGTGCAGGCACCCGGCTCGACCCTGACCTTCGCGTCAGGATTCGAGGGCGAGGTGTTCAGCGGTCACTTCCAGCAATTCACCACCACGCTGCGCTTCGATCCACAGCAATTGGAAGACGCCGAGCTGGACGTGGTGATCCCGCTGGACAGCGCGACCACCGCCAACCCCGAGCGCGACGAGACCTTGCTGGGCAGCCAGTTCTTCAATGCCGCGGCATTCCCGCAGGCCCGTTACCACGCCAGTCAGTTCCGTCACCTGGGTGGCAACCGGTATGCCGCCGAGGGCGAGCTGACCCTGCGTCAGATCACCCTGCCGGTCACACTGGAGTTCACCTGGACCGAGGGTGCCAACCCGGTATTGACGGGCAAGGCAGGCATCCAGCGCCTGGCGTTTGGCGTAGGCGGTGGCGATTGGGCCGACTTGTCGATGATTCCCAACGCCGTCGCCGTAAGCACCCGCGTCAACCTGCAGCCCGCGCCCTGAGCCAGGCTCAGCGCAGGAATCCGGCCAGGCGCGCCTGATCAAACGGCCAGTCCAGCTCCAGGCATCGTGTCTCGTCGCGCAACACTGGCACGCGCGCGCCATAGCGAACTTCCAGCGCCTCGTCGCCGTCGATGAACACGCTCTCGAAATCCGGCGTACCCGCACCGGCCAGCACCGCCAACGCCAGGTCGCACAGGTGGCAATCATCGCGCTGGAACAAGGTGAGTACTGGGATCAAGGCATGAACCACGGCGGTGGAGAGCGAGAGACGGATGACGCTGCGGGCTATGATAGGCCGTACCACGCGCCCCGCCCATTCCACTGGATACTCCATGTCCGTCAGCTGTTTCGACCTGTTCAAGATCGGCATCGGGCCGAGCTCCTCCCATACCGTGGGGCCGATGCGAGCGGCCGCCCGCTTCATCGAGCGCTGGATCGTCGACAACGGCGATCTTGAGCGCACCGCGCGCGTGCGGGCCGAGGTGTTCGGCTCGCTGGCGATGACCGGCCGTGGACACGGCACCGACAAGGCACTGATGATGGGGCTGGAAGGCCATTGGCCGAACCAGATCGACCCGGACATCATTCCCGGCACACTGGAACGCATCCGCAGCGAGAAGCGCCTGCGCCTGTCCGGCCGCCACGAGATCGGCTTCGACGAGAAGCACGACCTGATAATGAACAAGCGGCAGAAGCTGCCGTTCCACACCAACGGCATGCGCTTCACCGCCTTTGATGCGGGCGGCGAGGTCATCGCCACGCGCGATTACTACTCGGTCGGTGGCGGTTTCGTGGTCAATCAGGACGAGGCGGCCGAAGACCGTATCGTCGCCGACACCAGCACCGTGCCCTACCCGTTTTCCTCCGGCGACGAGCTGCTGGCGCGGGCGGAAGAAACCGGCCTGACCATCGCCCAGATGATGTACGCCAACGAGCAGGTCTGGCGCACCCCGGCCGAGATCGACGCCGGGCTGGACGAGTTGTGGGCGGCGATGCAGTCCTGCGTCGAACGCGGCATCCGCTCGCCCGGCACCCTGCCCGGCGGTCTGCGCGTGGGCCGCCGCGCCCCGCGACTGCATGCCGACCTGACCGAACGTCCGCCGTCCGAACACGACGATCCGCTGACCATGCTCGACTGGGTCAACCTGTTCGCACTGGCGGTCAACGAGGAAAACGCCGCCGGCGGCCGCGTGGTCACCGCCCCGACCAATGGCGCGGCGGGCATCATCCCGGCGGTGCTGCATTACTACGAGCGTTTCATTCCCGGCGCCAACATCGAAGGCATACGCACCTTCCTGCTGACCGCCGCTGCGGTGGGTATTCTGTACAAGGAAAACGCGAGCATTTCCGGGGCTGAAGTCGGCTGCCAGGGCGAGGTCGGCGTGGCCTGCTCGATGGCCGCCGCTGGATTGACCGCCGCACTGGGCGGCAGCGCGAGCCGGATCGAGAACGCTGCCGAGATCGGCATGGAGCACAACCTCGGCCTGACCTGCGACCCGATCGGCGGGCTGGTGCAGATTCCCTGCATCGAGCGCAACGCGATGGGCTCGGTGAAGGCGATCAACGCCTCGCGCCTGGCGATGCGCGGCGACGGCCAGCACAAGGTCAGCCTGGACAAGGTCATCAAGACCATGCGCGACACCGGCCGCGACATGCAGGACAAGTACAAGGAGACCTCGCGTGGAGGCCTCGCGGTGAATGTCATCGAGTGCTGAGCTGAAAGTGCTGAGCTGAAATGGAAGGAGGCGGGTTTCCCCGCCTCCTGGTTCAAATCAACATGTTCACATCAACATGTTCACATCAGCATCAAGGCATGTCGCGTTAGCGATACAACCCCAGCACCGTGACATTGGCGAAATCCTTCTCGCCAACCATACGCACGTAGTAAGTGCCCGCGGCCGGGTTGGTGATCACCACCGCCTCGCTGTTGCCGGGCTTGACCGACTTGCGGTCGTACAGTTCGGCCGTCGGCATCGCATCAAACGAGACGTACAAGGACACGTCGCCGTTGCCACCGTAGCTACGCAGGTTGAGACTGCGCGCGCCCGCCGGGACACTGATCTCGTACAGCAGGCCTTCCCCGGCGACGCCGGTTTGTGCTTTCAGCGGCTGCAGGTTGACCAGCAGGGTGGGCAGCTCTTCGCCAATCGGCTGGGCCGCAGCGGCCACCGCGGCGGCGGCGTCGAGGATGCCGGCACCGATCGGCGTGCTCATCGGTGGCGCGACCACGAACGGCTGCGCGGTGTTGCGCAGCAGCGTACGCACCCGGACCGGAGTCAGTGCCGGATTGCCCGCGGCCACCGCCGCGCTCTGCATCAAGGCGACCACCGCGGCCACGTGGGGGCTGGCCATCGAGGTGCCGATATTGCCGACCAGGGCTTCGCCATCGGGGCCGGCGATCGGCGTGGTGGTGCCCTTGTTGCCGAGCGACCAGATCCAGGCATCGTCAGGGTCCGAGTTGCTGGTGGCGCTGCCGCCGGGCGCGCTGACGCTGACGGCCGGGCCATAGTTGGAGAAGTAGGACTTGGCGCCGTCGATACCCGTGGCGCCCACCGTGATGACACCTTCGCAACTAGCCGGCGAATAGTTCGCGGCGTTGTCGTTGTCGTTGCCGGCGGCCACCACCACGGTGGTGCCACGCTCGATCGCACCGTCGACTGCCGCCTGGGTCACCGGGTCGCTGCTGCAACTGCCGGTGCCACCCAGACTCAGGTTCAGCACCTCGGCTGGTGTGGTGTTGTCCGGTACACCGTCGACCGTGCCGCCGGAAGCCCAGACGATGGCATCGGCGATGTCTGAGGAGAAGCCGCCGCAGTGGCCAAGCACGCGTACCGGTTGCACCTTGGCGTTGTAGGCAACGCCCGCAAGCCCGATGCCGTTGTTGGTGACCGCCGCGACCGTGCCGGCGACGTGGGTGCCGTGGAAGGAGCTGTCGGTGATTCGGCCGCACCACTGCATCATGCTCTCGTCGGTCCAGTCACCGGTGTCGTGCGCGTCGGCGTCGCGGCCATCGCCGTCACCGGCGATATCCGGGTTCTGCGCGTCCTGTCCGTAGGCGCTGATGAAGTCGTAGCCGTCGATGATGTTGTCGTTGAGGTCGCTGTGGTCGATATAGCCGGTATCGAGCACCGCTACCACCACGCCTTCGCCGGCGGTGGTGTCCCAAGCTGCCGGCGCATGGATACCGGCGGTGGGATGGGTGTAATGCCACTGCAGGCCGAAGTTCGGATCGTCGGGGGTGACGTCGAAGCGGTGCTTGATGTAGTCGGGCTGCGCATACTCGACCGCCGGGTCGGCGCGCAGCTGCGCCAGTAGCGCATCGGCTTCGGTGCGAGCCAGGGCACGCGACAGCTTGATCACCTCGCCGCCCACCGCCAACGTGCGCAGGTGTTGCGCGGTCAGCGCGGAGCGGCTGCCATTGGTGGTGGTCTTCATACCCGCGACCCCGGCGTGGCTCGCCGCGGCATTCACCGCACTCAGGATCGCTGCCGTGCTGCGCGTGGTGGCACTATCGCGATACTTGACGATGAAACGGTCGAAGCTGGCCTGCGGTGGCGGCGTGCTGAGGGACATCATCTTGTTCGACAGCGACGGGGCACCGTGTCCAACACCCTTGGCCGGTGCGCCGGTGGCGGGTTTGGTGGCATCCGGCGCCGCGGTCGACAGCATCGCGGTCGACAACATGGAGCCGCCACCGACGTGGCCGGATGCAAATGCCGCCAAGGCAACCGAAACGGCGGCAGCCAGTGTGCCGCTACAGATAATGCGAGTGCTCTTTTTCATTCTTTCTCTCTCCAGGGAAAAGGTGCGAGGGACGCCGCTGCTGCTCGAGGGGGGGTGAACAGCGGGCGCCCTTCGCTGTTAACGCAGGGGTGCTTAAAGGTCGAAGCCGAAGCCGATACCGGCGGACTGGTCATCGCTGCTGAAGGCACCGCCGATGCTGAACGACGCGCTCTCGCCGACCTGCTTGGAGTAGCCCACCGACAGCGCGCTCTCACCGTTCTGCCAACCGGCACCGACACCCAGGCGGCCGCGCGGACTACGGCTGTTCGCGGCATTGATCGCCATGTTCATCATTGCCGCGTTCATCGCACCCTGACGGTCGATGCGCTCGTCCTGCTGGCCCAGGCGCAGGCCGACGTCGTCGCTCAGCTGGGTGAACTTGTCGTCCATCAGCGTTATCTGGCTGTCGGTGTAGGTCTTGGCCGAACTCAGCGTCTTGGTCGCAGTGGTATCGGTGTAGGCGTTGGCCGACGCCAACGTTGCCGCATCGGCCGGCTGTACCGGAGCGTTGGCTTTGGCATTGACGGCGCCAGCCCCGTTGGCGTTGGTATCGGTGGCTACATTGGCGACCTGACGGGGAGCATCGACGGCAGCCGCGGTAATGCTGCCCTGGCTCTCCTCGGCATCCGGAACCTCCGCAAGCGCGGTCTCTTCCTCACCGGCAATCCCTGCTTCCACCGACGCCGTCGCGGCCGAGGCCTCCTTCGCGGACTGGCTGGCAACGGCGTCGCCATTTTCCAGGGGCGTGACGTCGCCATCGACGCCGGCGGTCGAGACTGCCGAAGCGGTTGAGGAGGTTGACGCGGCTGTTCCGCCCTCGACCACCGAGAGACGATCGTCGAGCCCGCTGATCGCGCCATCGACCGCGCTGAATGCATCACCGGCGTTGTAGTAGCTGCCGCCCTGGATCGAGAACATCGGACCGACAAAGCCACCCGGCCCCATCGACGCGCCGCCGCCGAGCGATTGCGCCATTGCATCGCCCATCCCGAACAACTGCGAGCCGTTGACCGCATCGGTGCTGGTCGCGGACAGGCTGCCACCGGCAACGTTGGTGATCTGCCGTTCGGTCCCCTCAGCGCCTACCGAGACACTGTCGGCGCGATCAGCCACCGATCCGGCACCCAGCGCCACGCTATTTGCCGCCGTGACCTGCGCACGCGCGCCGATCGCGGTACCGTCGCTCGCGGCATCCAGCACGCGGGCGTCGTAGCCAAACGCACTGGACCCCGCCGCACGGGCCTGCGCGTTGGATCCGATCGCCGACGATGTCGCCGCCAGCGCCTGGCTGTTGGCGCCCACCGCAGTGGCATTGGTGTTGGCCGCGTTGGCATTGCTGCCGAAGGCCGAACCGCTGACCTTCGACGCCTGGCTGTTGGCGCCCACGGCCGTGGTGCCGTTGGCATTGGCCACGCTGTTGCTGCCGGCAGCCACCGCACCCTGGCCATTGACCACGGCATCGTCACTGCCATCCCGCGCGCCGCTGGCGGCGAAGTAGTGGTTGGCCTCGCCGGCCCCGGCCGCCACTTCGTCCAGCTGCGACTTGTTCACCGCATCGGTCGCCTCGGTGCCGGCAGCGACGTTGGTGACTTGGCGATCGATCGCCGCGTGCACGACGCCCGCCGCGTCGGTCCATTCCTGCGCGGCACCCACCGAGACGCTGTCGGCGCGGTCGGCCAGCGAACCCGCACCCAGCGACACACTGTTGGTGGCGTCCTTGGTGGTCCAGGCGTTGGAACCAAGCACGGTCGAGTTCACCGCCTGCGCGTAGCTGTTGTAGCCCAGCACGCTGGCACCATCCTCAGTGGCCCAGGCCTCGTTGCCGACAGCGGTGGCGTACTTGCCCTCGGTCTCGCTGTAAGCGTCGATACCCGCCATGGCGTTGAAGCCGACCGCAGTGCCGCCTTCGCTGGTGTTTGCGTTGTTGCCCAGCGAGACGCCGTACATCGCCGCCCGTGCCTGCACACCCAAGGCAGCGCCGGCGCTATCGGCGATAGCACCCTGGCCCACGGCAGTGGCAACCTCGGCGGCCTGGCTGGAACTGCCGACGGCGGTTGAAAACGAACCAGCGATCGACCGGATGCCAAGTGCGGTCGCCTGCCAGCCTTCGGCAGTCGCAAACGTACCGAGCGCAGTGGTTTCGCGGCCGATGGCCCATGCGCCGTAACCGACAGCCGTCGCTGCAAGACCGGAAGCCTGCGCTTGCAGACCGATGGCAGTGGCGCCGATGCCTTGCGACAAACTGCCCGCACCAATCGCGATGCCACCGCCGTGCTGCGTGCCGCTGTCCTGGCCGATGGCGATCGAATTCATCCCCACGGCATTACTGCTGCTGCCCTGCGCGATGCTGTTCTCGCCCGTGGCGACCGCACCGTAACCATTGGCGGAACTGTAGTCACCGAGGGCAGTGGCACCATTGCCGACGGCCGAACTGCCGGTGCCCAGCGCCAGGCTGCTGCTGCCCACGGCGATCGAATAATCGCCTTCGGCATCGCTCTGGAAGCCGAATGCACTGCTTTCGATGCCGCCCGCCACCGCGTTCGGCCCGATCGCACTCGCATTGTCACCAATCGCCAACGCGGCATCGCTGCCATCACCGAGGCCGTTGACGTCGACGTAGTCGTCGACGGCATTGAGCTGTGCCAGGTTCACCGCGTCGGTGGCTTCCGTGCCGGCTGCCACGTTGGTGATCTGGCGCTGCAATCCCGGATGTTCGACGCCGAAGCCGTCAGTCCATGGGCCCGAAGCACCCACCGAGACGGTACCGGCACGATCGGCATACGAGCCCGAGCCCAGCGCGACCGAGTTGGTCGCGCCATAAGCGACCTCGCTGCTTTCACCGATCGCGGTGCCGTTGCTGTCGAAGCTGAAGGCATTGGCGCCGACGATCGTGCTCTTGGGCGCCCATTCGGCCGCAACAGAACCCGCGCCGACCACCGTGCCGCGGAAACTGTTGGCCTGCGCATTGGAGCCGACCGCCGTGATCTCGTCGGCTTCATAGTAGCTACCCGCGCCCGCGCCCACCGCGGTGGAATTGTCGCCGAGCACGTATGCACCAAAGCCTGCGGCCAGCGTATTCCAGCCGAACGCCGACGCCGCGCCGCCGAGCGCGGCGGAGAACATGCCGAGGGACTGGCTGCCCCAGCCCAGGGCAACGTTGCCGTTGTCCGCGGCCTGCGCGTTCTCGCCGATCGCCACGGCGCGGGGGCCGCTCGCGATCGCGTTCCGGCCGATGGCCATCGAGGCCCAACTGCTGGAGACGGCGCCGGCACCGATCGCCATCGCGTAGTAGTAGTCCGCCTGCGCGCCATCGCCCAGCGCCATCGCCTGCTCACCCGACGCATGCGCACCGCGGCCGTACACGACGGCGCCAACACCGCTGGCCACGCTGTTCGCACCGGCGGCGACGCTGCCGACACCCGATGCAACGGCATCGTCGCTGCCGTCGCCGGCCCCATCGGCCGCGAAGTAATGGTTGGCATCGCCAACGCTATCGGAAAGTTCGTCGAGCTGGCCCTTGTTGACCGCATCGGTGGCCTCGGTGCCGGCGGCAACGTTGGTGATCTGACGTGTGCTACCCGTCCACTCGTTGCCCACCGATACCGTGTTGTCGCGCGTGGTGATCGATTCGGCGCCGAGCGCGACCGAGTTGTTGCTCATCGCCAAGGTGTTCGAGCCAATGGCGACCGAGTCGTCGGTCCACGCCTGCGCATACTGGCCCACCGCGATCGAATCGATACCCCCGGCCAAGGCACCACCACCTACCGCGGTTGCGCCATCCGCCTGGGTCTGCGCACCCGCACCGAGCGCGACGCTGTTGATGCCCCAGGCGCCGGTGTTCTGCTCGATGCACATGAAGCCGGTGCAGGCCATGGTGCCTCCGATCGCGATCGCACTGTCGGCGCCTGCGGTGGTCCACAACGAGCCCATTGCGATCGAGTTCTTGCCCGAGGCCGTCGCGATGCTGCCAATGGCGATGGCATGGTCGGCATTGGCGTAGCTGTCGGTACCCATCGCAATGGAGCCCGTCGCAAGCGACCAGGCATTGGCGCCCAGTGCCAAGGCATAGCTGCCCTGTGCCTGCGCGCCGTGACCGTACGCGCTGGCGCCGGTGCCGGACGCGTTGCTCAGCGCGCCAGTGGCGGTGCCGAAATCGCTCGCGTAGCTGCCTGCGCCGACGCTGGCGCTGTCGGTGCCATAGGCGTTGCTTTGCGCGCCGATGGCGATCGATGCCTCGCCAGTCGCCGAGCTGTCGTTGCCCTGCGCAATGGCCCATTGGCCGCTGGCGACGCTACCGTAGCCGTTGGCGACGCTGTAGTCGCCCAGCGCATTGGCGCCGGAGCCAATCGCGGACGAACCGATGCCCACCGCCAAGCTGTTGCTGCCGAGCGCGGTCGAGTAGTCGGCGTCGGCGTAGCTTTGCGAACCGTAGGCGCTGCTCTCGACGCCATTGGCGACGCTGCTGGCGCCGGTGGCGGTGGCATGTTCACCGGCCGCGACGGCATCATCGCTGCCGTCGCCGGCACCGTCGGCAGCCAGGTAACGCGTGGCGTTGTCGAGCTGGTCCTTGTTCACCGCATCGGTCGCTTCGGTACCGGCGGCGACGTGGGTGATCTGGCGCTCATCACCGGCCGAACCGACCGACAGCGTGTTGTCGCGGTCAGCCAGCGAATTGGCGCCGATCGCGACGGCGTTTTCCGCCATGACCGTGCTGAAGGCGCCCAGTGCCGTGGCGTAGTCGTTGAAGGTTTCAGAGCCCAGGCCGATGGCGACTGCGGCGGTGCCGATGGCGACCGTTGGACGCAACTCGATTGCGCCATCGATGACCCTCGCGCCGAACCCGCCGATCGCAATGCCCTGCGCGTCGCCGACATAGCTGGCCATGCCGATCGCAACGCCTTGATAGGCATCGGCGGCGACCGTGGCGCTCAAGCCCAGCGCCACACCGGCGTCGGCATTGGCGCCGACGGCGGCGGCAGCGCCTATCCCCACGCCACCCGCGGCGCTGACGCCCGGAGTCGCGCCCCAGAGCCCGGCTACCGATCCGGTGTTGATCGCGACCGACACGTCGGCGGTGGCACTGGAAGCGGCCCCCATGGCCAGGGCGTTGACGCCCGACGCGTTCGACGAGGTGCCTACGGCCACCGCGTCCAAGCCCGTCGCCACGCTGCCATAGCCGATCGCGTTGGACGTTTCACCCAGCGCAGTCGCGCCCGTGCCGATCGCATTGGCGCCCATCGCGCCGGCGTAGCTGCCGCTGCCGATGGCCTGCGAATAATCGCCGTCAGCTTGGCTCTGGTATCCGTAAGCGCTGCTTTCCGCACCATTGGCGATACTGTTCGCACCGATGGCGACGGCATGTTCACCCGCTGCAACGGCATCGTCACTGCCGTCGCCCGCACCGTTGGCGGCGAAGTAGTGGTTGGCGTCGGCGACGCCCGTGGCGACTTCGTCGAGCTGCGCCTTGTTGACCGCGTCGGTCGCCTCGGTACCGGCGGCGACATTGGTGATCTGGCGCTCGCTGCCGGCCTTGCCCACCGACACCGTGTTGTCACGACTGGCCACCGATTCATTGCCCAGCGCCACGCTGTTCGCTCCCGCTGCATGGGAGTAGTAGCCGATGGCAACGCTTTCGTCGCCCTCGCTCATCGCTGCGGCGCCCAGCGCCGTCGATTGCAGGCCGATCGCGGCCGACATCGCGCCCACCGAAGTCGCGTACTCGGTGTTCGCACCGGCCAGCGAGCCCACGGCCACGCCGTAGTTGTCCCAGGTCGCGGCCGCCGAGCCGATCGCGACCGACATGTTGCCGTTGGACTGGGTCTGCATCATCCCCGCCCAGCTGTTGCCGATGGCGATGCTCATCTCGCCGGTGGCCAGGACGTTTTCGCCCAGCGCCACGCTGCTGTAGCCGGTGGCCTGCGATCCGTAGCCGATCGCCGTCGCGAACCACTGGTTGGCCACGGTCTGACCGCCCACCGCCGTGCTGGCCATTTCCAGCGCCTGGCTGTTGAAGCCCATCGCCGTGGACTGCGTACCGACTGCCTGGGCGCCTGCTCCCAAGGCACTCGCGCCGAGGCCGCTGGCCGCGCTGTTCGAGCCGACCGCCACCGCATCGGCGCCGTCGGCCGCGCTGCCGTAGCCGTTGGCGATGCTGTAGTCGCCGAACGCATTGGCGCCACTGCCGACCGCCGAACTGCCCACGCCCAAGGCCAGGCTGCCACTGCCGATGGCCGTCGAATGATCGGCATCGGCCTGGCTCTGCGCGCCGTATGCGCTGCTGTCGACGCCGTTGGCGACGCTGCTGGCGCCATTCGCGGTGCTGTTTTCGGCCGCGGCCAGGCTCATCGTGCCGGTGGCCGTGGCGTTTTCGGCCAGCGCATTCGCCTGATGGCCGACTGCCTGCGCGTTGTCGCCGCTGGCACCAGCCAGGCTGCCGATCGCGACCGCGTTCTGGCCTTCGGCCAGCGTCGCCTCGCCCACGTCGGGCATGCCATCGCCGTCGAGGTCGGTCCACTCGCTGCCGCCGATGGCGATCGCGCCTTCACTGTTGGCCGCGGCATTGCGGCCGGCGGCCACGGTGTTGGCTCCGTTGGCCAGGCTGTTGTTGCCGACGCCGACGGCGCCATCGCCCAGCGCCGCGGCGTTGGCGCCGATACCGACGCCGGACTCTCCGTTGCCCACGCGCGCATGGCCGCCGATCGCGACCGACTCGTAGCCGCCGGCTTGCGCATCGAAGCCCGCCGCCAGGCTGCCTTCGCCGGCGGCGATCGCCTGTCCGCCGATCGCGGTGGAGCCGTTGGCCCAGGCCTCGCTGAGCGCGCCGAGCGCGGTCGCGGCCTGCTCGGCGCTGGCCGAGGCGTGCGCGCCGACCGCGGTATTGCCGAAGCCCAGGCTCATGGCCGTCTGGCCCACCGCCACGCTGGCATCGCCCATCGCCAGGCTGCCCTGGCCGAAGGCGCTGGCGCCGATGCCGAAGGCGTTGCTGTCGCCGCCGACCGCGGTGGAGGAGTTCATCCAGGCGTGCGCGTTGACGCCCATCGCCATCGACTCCCAACCTTCGGCGATGGCGTTGTTGCCGACGGCGACTGCGCCAACGGCCTCGAAAGTTTCGCCCAACTCCTCGCTGTTCCACGCCTTGGTCTGTGCGCCACTGCCGATCGCAACCGCACCCGTGCCCTCCGCGCTGGCGTCATCGGTGCCGTCGCCAGCGCCGTTGGCCTTGAAGTAGTCCCGATCGAACTTGTTCTCGGTCGCGCGACGCCGCTGGGACGTGGAGCGGGCCAATGCAGGTAGCTCCTGCAGTTGCGCGCAGTCGACCGCCACGCGGCTTTGGTCCTGCAAGACCACCAGGCAGTCCTTGGTCACCGCCGTGGACGCGGTTTCGGCGGCCGCCACCGGTGGCGCCAACATCAGAGTCGCCGACAGGACCCCCGCCGCCAACGAGGCATGGCCAAGACGACGTGGACGCGCCGCCTTGCCGCCGTGCGACGACGCCAACTCGGACACCACCACCATCGCCTGCAACGACGAATTCCATACCAGACCAAAGACCTTGTTCATAAATCTCCCGTGTTCAGTTCTAAGCGCAACTGGCTTTCCCGTCCCCGTTCAGGCACGCCGGATTGACCGATTGCAACGTCTGAGTCCACCCACCCAGCGGGGTTTGGACTTCGGTCTGAGCGCTGGTTTTTGACCAACTACGTCAGCTAATGACAACCTCGGGCCACTTGCGAACCTAATAGGGCAGCGTCGACCTTGTCACGCTCGCTTTCTCACTTAATACTCACGGAAATCTCACCGCGGCCCACCAGACGCTTCCAGGCAATGAGGCGGGCACGCAAAACGGGGGTTTTCAACGGGTCGAACCGCATGGACGCCTCTGTGCATCAACGAGGCACGAGCATCGAAATGTGGAATGGCGTTCTCAACTGGCTACGCGACGTACCGGTGACCGACGAAGTGGACCGTCGCAACGCGCCGGTCATGCAACTGCTGCTGCTGTTCTATGGATTGCTGTTGCCCGCAAACTGGGCGTGGCGTATCGCGACTGGTGAAATTTCCAGGACGTCGACGATCGTCTTCACGGTTGACATGCTGATCGCCGCTCTGGCCTTGGTCAGCATCGCCCTGATCCGGCATGGCCGGTTCAGGCTGGCGATCATGCTGTTCCTCGCACCGCAGCTTATTTCGCTGGAGATCACCTTTTCCATGGTCGGCGTGATGCCGCAGCTGATCGATCCGGCGCCCACGATGCTGACCTTGGCCATCAGTGGCCTGGTGCTGGGGCGGCGCGCCTTGTGGATCGTCTGGGGCTTGTTGATGGCTGCATTCGCGACCGGCTTCGCCACCAACGTGAGGATCGCCACCGAAGCCGGCATTCCGGTAGGCCTGGCATTACGCGACCTCCCCGCGGTCCTGATCAGTTACACACTCGTCACGATCGTCCTCGATCGCTCGATCAATGCATTGCGCGAAAGCCTCGCCAAATCCAATTCGCGTGGCCGCGAACTGCAACGCGAGATGGCCGAACGCGAGCGCGCGCAATCGCAGCTGATCCACTCGCAGAAGATGGAGGTCAGCGGTCGCCTCGCCAGCGGCGTCGCCCATGACTTCAACAATATCCTCGACGTGATCCTCGGCTTCGCCCGCCAGCGCCATGCGCTGCGCGATGGTGGCCGCGCCGCCGAACAAGCCGCCGCACTCGACGGTGCGCTCGAAGGCGTCGAGATTGCAGCACATCGCGGAACAGCGATCACCCGCAAGCTACTCAACTTCAGCCGCGCCGACGTGCTCAAGATCGAGGTATTCAATGCAGGCCAGGCCCTGGCGGAGTTGCGGCCGATGCTGCGACAACTGTTTCCGCCGTCGGTGCGCTTCGACCTGCATGCCTGCCCGGAACCGGCGCCGGTCCGACTGGACCGCAGCGAGTTCGAACTGATGGTCCTCAACATCGCGGCCAATGCCCGCGACGCGATGCCCGATGGCGGCCACTTCCACGTCCGCGCGGCACGACTGACCCACGACACCGTCGAGATCACGCTTGCCGACAATGGCCACGGCATGGACGAGCATGTCCGCCAGCGCATTTTCGAACCATTCTTCAGCACCAAGGCCGCCGCGGACGGGACCGGCCTTGGGTTGGCGGTGATCCGTGACCTGGTGAAGGTGGCCGGCGGAGAGATCGATGTCGCCAGCGTGGTCGGCGAAGGCTCTGTATTCCGCATCCGGCTGCCGCTGGTGGCCCATGAAGGACACCGGGCGGATCAGGCCCCGTCGTTCAGCACGTAACCTTCGCCATGTACCGCAATCAGCGGCAGGGCTGCGCCGCAGCCGTCGACCACCTTGCGGCGCAAGCGATGGATCAGTGAATCCAGTCGGTGCGGATCGAAGTCGTGGACGTTTTCGGTCAGCACCGCAATCAATGCATCGCGGGTGACCAGTTGCCCCGGCGCGACCAGCAGGCGCTCCGCCACGCGACGCTCCGCGCGGGTAAGCGCCACCGAGCGCCCCGCGGGCGAGACCAGGCACCAGCCGTTGGCGCCCAAGCACCAACGCTTGTCCATAGCCACCGCCGTGCCCCGCAAGCGGCGCGCCAGGCTGTGCAGGGTGGCGGCCATCAGTTCGATCTCGACGGGCTTGGACAGATAGGCATCCGCCCCCTGACTCAGGCCGCGGACACGGTCGGGGGTGTCGCCACGACCGGTGAGCATCACGATGCCGATGTCCGGGTGCCCGACGCGGATCTCACCGGCAAGGCTGAAGCCATCGGCATCGGGCAGGCCGACGTCAAGCACGACGATGTCGAAGACGGTCGATTGCATCTGTTCGCGCAAGCTGGCCGCCGTCGCCAGGCCATGCACCGCGAATCCGAAATTGGCCAGCCCGGGCAACAGGATCCGCTCGCGGAGCATCTCGTCATCTTCCAGCAGCGCGATGTGCAATCCACTGGTATCCGGGGTCATCAGGGTCATCGGGACAATCACCAGCTATCGGAACCAAAACCTCTGCCGATAGTAGCGAATGGGCGCGGTCGATGAATGCGTGGATCCCGGTTCCACCAACGCGAGCACGAAAAAATGGAACAAGCGGTCCGGGCCGGCGCGCTCGCGCTCCCGGACCGGTGCGCGACCTAGAACGCGTAACGCATGACCAACTGGTAGCGTGGACCCGCGTGTTCGGCCTCGATCTCGTACTCGTCGTGATCGCGATCGATCTGGTCGGCCAGGTTGTCGAATTTGTCGAAGACCTCGGTCTTGTCAGCATCCAGCAGGTTGGTGCCGCTCAGTCGCACCGAGATGCTGTCGCCGAAGCGCTTCTCGACGAACAGCTCCAGGTCGCCGTCATAGGTGGTCAGAACCTCCTCGGCGAGTACGCGGCTGTAAGCGTCGCCCTGCTTGCGATAGCTGACGCCGAACGAGGCGGCCCACGTCGGCAGGTCCTGGATGAAACCGACGTTGTAGACGTTCTCGGCCTGGTTGTTGAAGCGGCGCTCGCCGAGGAAATCCTCGACCTCGCTGTCGAGCCACGAGTAGTTCATGAACACGCCGGTGTCGGGCATGCCGAATGCAGTCAGCGGCGTGGACAGGTCGAGTTCGACGCCCCAGACCTTGCCGTCGCCGACATTCCCCATGGTGTAGACGAAGCTGTTGGGCTCGAATGGCACGGCGGCGGTGGCCTCTGCCTCGCCAACACCGTTGTCGTCCATGTACTCCTCGATGTCATCGGCCCAGTCGTCGTAGGCCGTCTCGTTCGCCTCGCCGGTGTTGACCAGTTCGATCAGGTCGGTGATGTCGCGGTAGAACAGGTTCACGCCGACCACGCCGCGCTTGCCCAGGCGGCGCTCGAACCCGAGGTCGAAACCGGTGGCGGTCTCCGGTTCCAGCTCGGGATTGCCGAGGAAGTCGTTGTCGCCGTACTCCTCGCTCAGCAGCGCGGGGATGACGTGGTTGAAGTTCGGGCGACGCAGGCTGCGCGCGGCTGAGAAGCTGATACGGTTGGCCTCGCCGATGTCCCACTTCAGGTGCAGTGACGGCAACAGCTCGCCGTAGTCCCTGGAGACGCGCACCGACTCGCCGTCCTGGCTGGATTCGATGTCCGAACGGGTGTCCTCGTAGCGCAGGCCGGCCTCCCATGCCAGTGCACCGGCATCGCCGGAGAACATCAGGTACGGGTCGACGCGGGTTTCCTCGATCAGGCTGCCGATGACGGTATCGGGCTCGTACACGACGGGGTCGCCTTCCGCTTCGGCGGCGAACTCGTAGTAGCTGTGGTTGATGTCGCGCTCCTTGGCGCGGTAGTCGACACCGAACTCCATCTCGGTCGCGCCGACCGGGCGCTTGTGCGCGATCTTGAAGCTGGTTTCGGTGTCGCTGGCGTCGATGTCCAGCCGCTCGCCTTCGGACTCGTCCCATTCGCCATCGACGTAGGCGTGCGACTCCTCGGTTTCGACGCTGCCGTCCTCGAAGCGGGCATGGTCGACGTCGAATTCGGTCGTGCCGCCGGCCATGTCGAACCGGTATTCGAGTCCGACACCCCAGTTCTCCTGGTCGTTGAGGCCCAGCCCGGGGACGTCGGCGACGATGGTTTCATCGCCATCGAACTCGACCTCGTGCGAGACCTCGACCTGTTCGCGGTCGGTCTTGACGTAGAAACCGTCGATCGACAGGCGGCCGGTTTCTCCGAGGTCGGCGGTGTAGGAGACGTTGCCCGAATAGTCCTGCCCGTCGCGGGTGTCGGTCTGGTCTTCCCACGAGACCAGCCCGCGGTCCTGGGGATTGTCGTAGCGGTCACTGCGCTTGATCTTCGGGTTGTAGCGGTCCTGGACATTGATGCCGACCAGCAGGCGGCCGCCGAGCGCTTCGCCGGAGGTCACCGCGCCAAAGGTCGGCTGGATCTCGCCGTCGTCGTAGCGCATCGCGCCGACACGGATGTAGCTGCCGTCGAACTCGTAGGCGTCGCGCAGCACGATGTTGATCGCTCCGGCCACGGCGTCGCCGGAGCGGTTGGCGCTGTTGCTGCGCAGGATCTCCACGCGCTCGACCATCTCAGCGGGGATGCGGTCGACCCAGAACGAGCGGTCGTCGCCGGCGCCCGGCACCTTCTTGCCGTTGACCAGTATCTGGGTGTAACCCGGATCCAGTCCGCGCAACTGCACGCCGTCGTACTCGAGCACGTCGGAGACGAACACCGCGCTGGGCACGCGCTTGAGCATGTCGCCAACCGTGGACGGCTCGAAGCGCTGGAAGTACTCCAGGTCGTAACTCAGCACCGGCGCGATGTCCGGGGTGCGGTTGCGGTAGGTGATCTCACCCTGCACCACCACGGCGTCGAGTTCCTTGATTGCGTCGCCAGCCGGCGTGGATGCCGGCGCCATGGCTGCAACCGGGACGGCAACGGGGACAGCCTGAGCGAACGCACCACTTGCGGCCGCCATCGCCATGACCGCGATGCCGCGCGAGAGCGCAACCGTAAGGGGAGACTGCTGCATTCAGGGGTGCCTGCGCCGGTTGAAGCCGTAAGTTCTACGGCCCCTTCATGGCACTGATATGACGAGCGGGTTGTCATCGCCGTGACGCATTGGCGCGATACAAACCTCCGCCAGCGCGCGCGATTTCGACGCCCGCATTTACCGGATCTTCCCGATGCAACTGCGTTACTCCCCGCTCGCCGCCGTCCTCGCCTCGACCCTGGTGCTGGCCGCCTGCGTCAGCCAGCCCGCCGGCAGCGAACGCGAGCCCGACGAGGGCGACGACATCCTTGCACCCACCACCGGCTACACCACGGTCGCCGAAGCCTTCCTCACCGCCAACACCCCGGCCGAGAACATCGACTCGCCGGCCAGTTGGACCGACGACGCTGGCAAGACGTGGTTGATCGCGACCGCCAAGGACACCCACCGCCTCGCCGTATACGACGGCGACAGCGGCGCGCATGTCCGCGATATCGGCGGCGAAGGCGCGGCGTTGGGGAAGTTTCGCCGGCCCAATGGCATCGCCGTACTTGACGACGCCGCATCTGGGGCGGGGCAGGCGCTGCTGTTCGTGGTCGAGCGCGACAACCGCCGCGTGCAGGTGCTGGCGCTGCCCGGTTTCGAGCCGCTGGGTGCGTTCGGCCAGCAGCAACTGCGCCAACCTTACGGCCTTTGGGTCAACCGCCTGGCTGACGGCGGTATCGAAGTGCTGGTCAGCGACAACTACATGTCGCCAACCAACGAGGACCTGCCGCCGCCACTGGGCGAGCTGGACGAGCGGATCAAGCGCTACCGCCTCGATACCGCGGCGCTGGCCGATGGCCGGGTACAGGCGCGACTGGCCGGCATGTTCGGCGACACCACCGCCGCGGGTGCGATCCGGATCACCGAGTCGCTGGTGGGCGACCCCACGCATGACCGCCTGCTGATTTCGGAAGAGGACCAGGCCGGCGGCACCCTGTTGCGCGAGTACGGGCTGGACGGCAGGTTCCGTGGCCGCAACATCGGCGGCGACGTGTTCCAGGCCCAGGCCGAGGGCATCGCACTGTGGCAATGCGACGACGGCAGCGGTTACTGGATCGCCACCGATCAGTTCGCCGACCGCAGCGTGTTCCACGTGTTCGACCGTATCAGCCTGGCGCACCTGGGCGCGTTTGCCGGCAACACCGTGGCCAACACCGATGGCGTGTGGCTGCAGCAGGCACCGACCACGCGCTTTCCGGCCGGGGTGTTCTATGCGGTCAACGACGACCAGGGCGTGGGCGCGTTTGACTGGCGCGATATCGCCCGTGCACTAGAGCTCAAGGCCGGCTGCACGCAGTGAGTTGCGCGGCGGCGACCGGCGCCGGTCACGCGCTGGCCGCGATCCGCAGTACGTCGTCCAACAAGGCGGCGGCGGTGACTTCGGCCCCGGCACCGGGGCCCTGGATTACCAACGGCTGTTCGCGGTAACGGTCGGACCAGATCGCGACCTTGTTGTCGGTGCCGGTGCCGGCGGCCAGCGGATGATCCTCGGGCAACGACTCCAGGCTGACGCGCGCCTCGCCCCGACCATTCTGGATATGTTCCAGGCGCGCGATGAAACGCAGTTTGCGCCCGTCCTTGCGTGCGGCAGCGAATCGCTCACGCAACGCGGCATCGAGTGCGGGCAATGCCGCATCGACCTGGTCGCGGGGCAGCGCGGCAAGCGCTGCAGGCACCAGCGACTCGACCTCCACCTCATTGCTGTCCAGCGCTACCCCGGCGCTGCGGGCAAGGATCAGGATCTTGCGCCGTACGTCGTCACCCGACAGGTCCTCGCGCGGGTCGGGCTCGGTGTAACCCGCCTGTCGTGCCTGGCGGACGAAGCCGGAAAACGGACGCTCGCCGTCGTAATGATTGAACAGCCATGCCAACGAACCCGACAGCACCCCGGCGATCGCATGAATGCCGTCACCGCCGGCTTGGAGCTCGCGGATCGAACGCAGTAGCGGCAAGCCCGCGCCCACCGTGGCGCTATCGCCGTAGCAGGCACCACCGTGCGCGGCAGCCGCGCGAATCCTGCGCCACCGTGACAACGAGCCGCCCTGGCCGAGCTTGCACGCGGTGACTACGTGGATGCCGCGGGTAAGCCATTCGGCATGGCGCTCTGCCACCGCTTCGCTGGCAGTGGCGTCAACCAGAATGCGCGGGCCACTGTTACCCAGACCGGGCGCGACGTGGTCGAGATCTAACGCATTCGCCATGGACGCAGGCGTGTGCGGTGACTGCACGGCCGCAGCGCCGAATGATCCATCGGGACTGGGACAAAGCCCCCCGTCGTCATGCAACCCCATGCGTGAGTTGGCCACCACAACCAGCAACACGCGATCACCCAGCGGCGTGCCGGCCCAACCCGACAGCCGGGCCAGCACGGCGCTGCCGACATTGCCGGTGCCGAGCAACGCCAGCCGCGCGGGTCCCGGTCGGTAGGCCGCAACAGCCTCCGGTGACCGCGCGAGCACTGCCGCCGCGGCGCTCATTTCGCCACGCGTTTGTTGTCGACCAGCGTCGCCTGCACGCGCTCCAACGCGGCGGTGATGTCGGCGACCAGGTCATCGACATGCTCGATGCCGACCGACAACCGCAGCAGCCCGTCACCGATGCCCGCTTTCGTCCGCGCTTCGGCCGACATTGCCGCATGGGTCATCGTCGCCGCGTGCGCAACCAGGCTTTCCACGCCGCCCAATGACTCGGCCAGGGTGAAGTACTCCAGCCCATCCAGGAATGCGCGTACCGCTGTTTCTGCATCCAGCTCGCCATGTTCCGTCTCACCATGTTCCAGCTCGACACTCAGCATCGCGCCGAATCCGCTTTGCTGGCGAGCCGCGACAGCATGACCCGGATGGCTCTCCAACCCCGGGTAATGCACTACGCGCACGGCCGGGTGCGCATCCAGCAACTCGACCAGGGCGAGGGTGTTTTCCTGATGCACGCGCAGGCGCGCATCCAGTGTGCGCAGACCCCGCAAGGTCAGGAAGCTGTCGAACGGCGAACCGGTGATGCCCAGGCAATTGGCCCACCACGCCAGCGTCTGGTGCACCTCGGCGTCTTTGGCGATCACCGCCCCGCCCACCACGTCGCTGTGACCGTTGATGTACTTGGTGGTCGAATGCACCACCACGTCGGCGCCAAACGATATGGGTTGCTGCAACGCGGGTGACAGGAAGGTGTTGTCGACCACCACCCGCGCGCCAGCCGCATGCGAGGCCTCGATCACGAAGCGCAGGTCGGTGATGCGCAGCAACGGGTTGGATGGCGTTTCGATCCATACCAATGCCGGGCTTTGCGCCAATGCCTCGCTCAGCGCGCGCGCATCGGTCAGGTCGACCGTGATCAACTGGAACGCACCCTTGGTTGCCAGCGCATCGAACAAGCGCCAGCTGCCGCCATAGGCATCGTGAGGTACCACCAGCCGGTCACCTGGCTTGAGCAATGCGTTCAGCACCAGGGTGATCGCGGCCATGCCGGTCGCGGTGATCACACCGCCTGCGCCACCCTCCAGCTCGGCCAGTGCCTCGCCGAGCAGATCGCGGGTCGGGTTGCCACTGCGGGTGTAGTCGTAGGTGCGCTTGTCGTTGAAGCCGGCAAAACTGAAATTGGACGACAACACCAACGGCGGTGTCACCGCACCAAACGCGAGGTCGCGGTCGATGCCGGCACGCACCGCGGTGGTGGAACGATGACCTTGACGACAGTCCAGCGAATGCAGGCTCATGCCGATGCCCGCGCGTCGGCTTCGACGGATGCCTGTGCATCGGCGACATCCAGCAACGCCTCGCGCAGGATGCGGTCGATCGCTTCGGGTTCCTTGAGGAAGGCATCGTGGCCGTACAGCGATTTCAACACCTGCAGGCGGGTCTCGCCACGCAGGCGTTCGACCAGCTCATAAGCGTCGGCCACCGGCACCAACCGGTCCTCGGCCACCGCGACCACGGTCACCGGCACCCGCACCGTTTCCGGTGACAGCGCCTGCAGGTCGATCGACTCGGACAAACGCACGAATGCGGTCGCGGCGGTGCGGTTGGCGTAGTGGTTTCCGCAGTGCTCCAGATAGTCCTCGGCTGCCACGCGCACCTGGCCATTGACCACCTTGGCGGCGCCGAAACGGCCGTCGAACTCCTCCGGCGTGCGGTAACTCAGGATCGCCAACTGGCGCGCCAGGGCCAGCCCGTGGGTATCGTCGCATTGCAACGCACCCAGCGTAACCGCACGTCGCTGCAACGCACGCCAGGCACTGGCATAGGGATGGGAACGATGGCAGCCGCTGATCGCCACCAGCCGGTGCAGCCGGCTCGGATACAAGGCGGCGAACTGCAGTCCGACCATGGCGCCGTAAGAACAGCCGATGAAGGCGGCCAGCCGCTCCACGCCCAAGCCATCCAGTAGCGCCGCAATCACATCGGCCTGGTCGGCCGGGTCGATCGGTGCGTCCAACGCACCGTCGCTGCCAACCCAGTCGAGGGACAAAATGGCGTGATGCCCGGGGTCCAGCGCGCGGCCTGAACCGCACTGCGCGTCCCACCAGCCGGCATTGCCGAAGGCCGCACTGGCAGCAACGTGGCGGTCGGCGGAGATGCCGCCGGCCACCAGCACCACCGGCAACCCGGGGTCGCCAATCCACTCGTAACGCACCACCAGCGCGCGTCGGCCGGCATGGCGCAAATCAAGCTCGACCCGGATCTCGCCACGTCGTGCATGGCCAGCCGCAGCGGTATCGGTTGAGACGTTCAGGGACGACGGGATAGCAAACGGGGTGGCAGACGGGGCAAGTTGCAGGCTCATGGCGGCTTCCGGAGTGGCGGGAGCCATCGAGCAGGATGGCCGGCACACCCCGAGGCGAGCCGGACAACCATCTTCCGGTGACCGGCCAGAGGACCGGGTACCGCAGGAATTGGCACCTTCGCGTCGCTTGCGCTGCGCTAGGTTGCCCCGGCTTCAAAGGGCCTGTCCCTCTGCCGGTCTCGATGGATGCGAAAGAGTCTGCCAGCGTATTTTCGAAGTGTCAATCGCTTTATCCGGATTGAGCGATTGATAAGATCTTCCAGCTACTGAGATCTCGGCGCTGCCGACAAACCACTACACTGCCGCCCCATCGCCGCCCGCCTCATTGAAGATACCGCCGCATGATCCGTCGCCTGCTTGCCATCGCCTGCACCGCGCTCCTGCTAAGCGCGTGCGCCACGGTCTCCGTCCCGACAACCGGGCTTCACACCGTCGCAGAGCGCTACATCTCCGAGCCGTATCCGGAAGCCGAGCTGGATTCGCTGGCGACCTGGCACGCACACGACGGCAGCACCTGGTTGATCGCCAGCGCCAAATCCACCCACGAGCTGATGGTGTTCGATGTCGACAGCGGCGCCTTGTTGCGCACCATCGGCGGCAAGGGCAAGAACTCCGGACAATTCAACCGGCCCAACGGCGTGGCCGTGCATGGCGACCGCCTGTTTGTCGTGGAACGCGACAACCACCGACTGCAGGTGTTCGACCTGCCGGGGCTGCAGCCCCTCGCAAGCTTCGGCGAGGACGTGCTGCGCAGCCCCTACGGCCTGTGGATCAACGACACCGCACCGGGCGAGATGGATATCTACGTCACCGACAGCTTCATGTACGGCGAGCGTTACGACATCGTGCCGCCGCTGCCCGAGCTCGACCAGCGCGTACGCCGCTTCCACGCGCACACCGATGCAACCGGTGAATTGCAGATTAATTACCTCGGGTCGTTTGGCGAGACCACGGAGCCCGGGGCGTTGCAGGTGGTCGAGTCGATCGCCGGCGATGCCGCCCACGACCGTCTGCTGATTGCCGACGAGCATGGCGCTGCCGCAGCCGGCGCAGCCCCGTATCCCTCCGGCAACCAAAGTCGCCGCATGTCCACCTTGCGCGAGTACACCCTCGACGGCCGCTACACCGGCGTCAGCCTGCCGTCGGGCACATTTGCGGCCGATGCCGAGGGCATTGCCTTGTGGCCGTGCCGCAATGGCACCGGGTATTGGGTTGCCGTCGACCAACACGATCCATTGACGAGCTTCCACGTGTTCGAACGCAACAGCCTGCGTCCGGTGGGCAGCTTCCACGGCCAACGGACCTCCGGTACCGACGGCATTGCCTTGCACGCCGCCAGCACGCGGGCATTTCCTGATGGCGTGCTGGTCGCCGTACATGACGATCAAGCGGTGGCCACATTCGATCTGGCGGATATCGCCAATGCCCTTGGCCTTTCCGCGGATTGCACTGGCGCCCGATGACGCGCTCCCGGCGACTGGTTCCGGGCCTGGCGATCGCGTTGATGGGCATCGTTCCGATCGCGCTCGCCGGCACCCTGTACCGCTGGACCGATGCCAACGGCGTCAACCATTACGGCGACCGCCAGCTCCGGGACACCGCTCCCCCGGTGGAGAGCGGCAGGATTCCGGCGTTCGTCGAACCCACGGCGATCGCCCGGCTGCGGATCGAGGCACGCGGCAGCGAGTACTACGTCTGGGCCGACAACCAGCTGAGCGGTCCGATCGAGGTGATGCTGCATTACCGGCACCACCGCAACACCACCAGCGATCCCGCACTACCGGCGCGAGCGACGGTTCCCACCGGCGGCAGCACCGTGGTGTCGGTACTGCGAGCAACCGATCCTGGCCAGCCGGTGGACTTCGACCTGCGCATGGACAGCCTGCCGGGCAACCCGAGCGCGGCACCTGGCGATACCACCTACCTGCTGCCGGTGGCGCGCGACACCGCGGAAATCGACCAGGGCTATGGCGGAACCTTCAGCCACGACGACCCGGAAAATCGCTATGCGGTCGACTTCGCGGTACCGGTCGGGACACCGGTACTGGCAGCACGTGGCGGCGTGGTGATGCAACTGGAAGAGGGCTTCGAACGCACCAGCCTGGACCGGGATGCCTACGCCGGCCGCGCCAATTTCATCCGGCTGCTGCACGACGACGGCGCGATGAGCCTGTACGCCCACCTGCAGGTCGATGGGGTGCTGGTCCAAGCCGGCCAACGCGTCACCGCCGGCCAGCAAATCGGCCTGTCGGGAAACACCGGCTTCACCACCGGTCCACACCTGCACTTCGTCGTGCAGGTGAACCGTGGCATGCGGCTGGTCTCACTGCCATTTCGCATGCAGGGCGTCGAGATTGAACCATCGCGTCCCGCCGCTGCGTTGAGCAGCGACGTCGCCGGAGGGTGACCGCGATGCCGGATCAGGCCGCTTCCGCCTGGCCCAACTCTTCGGACATCGCCCGCCACCTGGGAAGTTTGTCGAGCATGCCGACCGCGTGCAGGTAGCCTTCGTCCACCGGCGTGTCGCGCACCAGCGCGGCGGCGACATGCACCGCGCCGGTGACCCAGAAGCCGGTGGAACGCATGCGGCGTGGCCGGGATTGATGGGCCACGGCCTCCACGATGGGCATCGGCAGCCCCCACAGGCCAAGCAGGTACGCGCCAGCCTCGGCGTAACCCGGACTGGCCGCACTGATGTCCGCATCGCCGTCAGGCTCGGATGCAAGTTCCGGGTCGGTCTCGCCACCAATGCCGGGTAACAGCAGGCCCACCTCGGCAAGCAGCCCGGCGGTGGCCGCCAACTCGGCACTGGGGCCGGCCAGCAGTTTCCGGGCCAGGCGCGACGTCGCCAGTGCGCGCCATTGCATCGCCTCCCGGTCAACATTTGTGGTCTCCTCGCCGGATCCGCCAAAGGCCTCACTGACCAGGACCAGTTGTCCCAGCATGCCCATTCCCAGGCGGGTCACCGCCGAACGGATATCGGTAATCTCCCGTCCGGCGGAGAAAAATGCGGAGTTGCACAGTCGCAGCACCTTGGCCGCCAGCGCCGGATCCTGTGAAAGCACATAGGCGATCTCGGCCATGCTCACATCCGGATCGCCCATCAGCTGCACCAGTTCGATATACATCCGCGGCGCCGGCGGCAACGACTCGACCTGCCCGACACTTCGTTTGAGCTCTTCGTTGTCCAGCAACTCCCGCAGATCGATGAACCCCTCGACCGCATCGATCAACTCCCCGCCGTCCAGTGGTTTGTGCAGTACGCGGTGCGCGCCAGCCAGGGCGTGCATGGCCTCGCCACCCTGCCCGCGCTCCAGCAGCAGGATCCGCACCGCATCGGGGTGCTTGGCCCGCAGCTCGGTCAGCACGTGGGAGCCATGCAAGCCCAGGTCCGTGACCAGTACGTCGACCTGCCGGCCCAGGGTAATGACGGCGGCAGCGTCAGCGACGCACTCAACCTGCCAATCCAGTCCGAAATCGGCAAGCACCAACTTCAGCTCATCGGCCTGTCCTGCATCCTCACCGGCAATAACTATGAACACTGATAATTCTCCATGGACGTGGCGAACGAATCGTCCGCCCAACCGCGGTAGCGGCCGGCGTCAGCCGGACTTTAGGGCCGTCCGGACCCCGGTCACATTCGCCACCCCCTATAATTGCGTCCTTCCCCGCTCTGCTGGCGTGCCCGTGCGCGCCGTCCCCATGTCCGATGTTTCCCAGCAGGCGCTGCGCCGCCGCACCTTCGCCATCATTTCCCACCCCGATGCCGGCAAGACCACGCTGACCGAGAAGCTGTTGCTGTTCGGCGGCGCGATCCAGATGGCCGGCTCGGTCAAGGGCCGCAAAGCCGCCCGCCATGCCACCTCCGACTGGATGAAGCTGGAGCAGGAGCGCGGCATCTCGGTGACCTCCTCGGTGATGCAGTTCCCCTACAACGGGCACATCGTCAACCTGCTCGACACCCCGGGCCATGCGGACTTCGGCGAGGACACCTACCGGGTGCTGACCGCGGTCGACTCGGCGCTGATGGTGATCGACGTGGCCAAGGGCGTGGAAGAACGTACGATCAAGCTGATGGAGGTCTGCCGGCTGCGCGACACGCCGATCATGACCTTCATCAACAAGCTGGACCGCGACGGCAAGGACCCGATCGACCTGCTCGACGAGGTCGAGAGCGTGCTGGGCATCCAGTGCGCACCGGTCACCTGGCCGATCGGGATGGGCAAGCGGCTCAAGGGCGTGGTCCACCTGGTGACCGGCGAGGTCCACCTGTACGAGCAGGGGCGCAACTTCACCCGCCAGGATTCGACCATCTTTTCCTCCATCGATGACCCCGGGCTGGAAGCGCGGATCGGCGCTGCGGCGCTGGCCGAGGCACGCGGGGAGCTGGAGCTGGTCCAGGGCGCCAGCCATCCGTTCGAGTTGGACAAATACCTCGCCGGCGAACAGACCCCGGTGTTCTTTGGCTCGGCGGTCAACAATTTCGGCGTGCAACTGCTGCTGGACTTCTTCGTCAAGCATGCTCCCAGCCCGCAGCCGCGCGCGACCACTACCCGTGACGTGGATCCGACCGAAGACAAGCTGACCGGCTTCGTGTTCAAGATCCAGGCCAACATGGACCCGCAGCATCGCGACCGGGTCGCCTTCATGCGGATCTGCTCGGGCAAGTTCACCGCCGGCATGAAGGCCTTCCACGTGCGCACCGGCAAGGAACTCAAGCTCGCCAACGCGCTGACCTTCATGGCCAGCGACCGCGAGATCGCCGAGACCGCTTACTCCGGCGATGTCCTGGGCATCCACAACCACGGCACCGTGTCGATCGGCGACAGTTTCAGCGAAGGCGAGCCGATCACCTTCACCGGCATCCCCAACTTTGCACCGGAACTGTTCCGGCGTGCGCGCCTGCGCGATCCGCTCAAGCTAAAGCAATTGCAGAAGGGCCTGGCCCAACTCAGCGAAGAAGGCGCAACCCAGTTTTTCCGGCCGCTGATGAGCAACGACCTGATCCTCGGCGCGGTCGGCGTATTGCAGTTCGAGGTGGTCGCCTACCGGCTGAAGGCCGAGTACGGCGTGGACGCGATCTTCGAGTCGGTTGCCGTCTCCACCACCCGCTGGATCCGTTGCGACAACGAGAAGAAGCTGGAGCAGTTCCGCGACAAGAACGCCAGTCACCTGGCCCTGGATGCGGCCGACCAGCTGGTCTACCTCGCCCCGACCCGGGTCAACCTGCAGTTGGCGCAGGAGCGCGCGCCGGATGTCGAATTCCTCGCCACCCGCGAGCAGGCGCATGCGGTGAGCGTGAGCTAGCCACTGAACGCGCCACAACGTATTCACTCCCGCTTTACCGGCCAGTATCGAAGGTGGACAGCAATGTCCTCCTGAGGGTTCCGACCGATGCCAGCCCCCGCAGCCGCGGACGCGCCACAGCAACCCGGCGGCCAGACCTCCGGCGCCGGCAACGCTGGACGCTGGTGGCAACAGCCGCGCCGCCACCCTTGGCTGACGGCATTGGGCGTGCTGGTAGTGGCACTGGTCGTGCTGATCCTGCTGTGGGACTGGAACTGGTTCAAGGGGCCGGTCGAACGTCAGGTCGAAGCGCGCACCGGGCGCGAGTTCAAGATCGGTGGCGACCTGGATGTCGACCTGGGCTGGGTGCCGACGATCCACGCTGACCAGCTGAGCTTTGGCAACGCCGACTGGTCACGGCAGCCGACCATGGCGACCGCCGACCGGCTCGACATCAGCATCGACCTTCGCCGGCTGTTGCGCGGCGAGGTCCGCATTCCCGAACTGCGCCTGGCCGCCCCCAGGTTGAACCTGGAAGCGAACCCGAAAGGCGGTGGCAACTGGCAGTTCGGCAGCACCGGCGGCGATACCGACCTGCAGTTCCGGCGCGTGTGGATCGACGACGGCAAGCTTACGTTCCTGGATGCCGCCGCCAAGACCGACATCAAGGTCGATGTGACCAGCACGCAGGCGCGCGACCCGCGCAACGTCCCGCCGATCAAGGTCGACGGCGGCGGGCAATGGAACGACAGCAAGTTCACCCTGCAAGGCAGCGCCGAATCGCCGCTGGAGTTGCGCGACACCGAAGCCCCGTACCACATCGACGTCCACGCACAGGCCGGTGCCACCAAGGCCCATGCCCGCGGCACCCTGCGCGACCCGTTGCGCCTGCGCGATTTCGACCTGCAACTGACGCTTGCCGGGAAAAACCTGGAAGACCTGTATCCGCTGATCGGCGTCGCGCTGCCACCAACCCCGCCCTACACACTCGACGGGCGCCTGACCCGCGACATCAAGGGTGCAAATACCATCTGGCATTACGACAAGTTCGCCGGCACCGTCGGCGACAGCGACCTGGGCGGCGATGCCGCCTTCACCACCGGTGGCGAGCGGCCTTTCCTGCGCGCGAACCTGCACTCGAAGCGACTGGATTTCGACGACCTCGCCGGCTTCATCGGCGGCGCGCCGCAGACCGGCAATGGCGAGACCACCAACCCCGAACTCGCCGCCCAGGCGGCGCAACAAAAAGCCAGCGCGCGCGTGCTGCCCGACACGCCCTACCAACTCGAAAAACTGCGCGCGATGGACGCCGACGTGCGCCTGAAAGCCACGCGCATCAACTCGCCGTCGCTGCCGCTGGACGACATGGACGCGCACCTGAAACTCGACGCCGGCCTGCTGCTGCTGGACCCATTGAACTTCGGCGTCGCCGATGGCCAGATCCGTTCGACGGTGCGCATGAACGCGCGCGAGGCGACCATCCACACCAAGGCCGACGTGGCCGCCAGCGGCCTGACCCTCAGCAAGCTGCTGCCCACGGTGGAACTGGTCCAGAACGCCATCGGCAAGCTCAGCGGCCATGCCGTCCTGGACGGCAGCGGCAATTCGATCGCCGCGATGCTGGGCAGCAGCGACGGCGATGTCGCACTCGGCATCGGCCGAGGCAAGATCAGCAACCTGCTGATGGAGATGGCCGGCATCGATATCGCGGAGATCATCAAGTTCAAGTTGACCGGAGACCAGCTGATCCCGATCCGCTGCGCGTTTGGCGACTTCAAGGTCGACGGCGGCGTGATGACGGCGCGCTCGCTCGCGGTCGATACCACCGACACGATCCTGATCGGCGAAGGCACGATCAACCTCGACACCGAGCAATTGGACCTTGTCATCAAGCCGCGCCCGAAGGACCGCAGCCTGTTCGCCTTCCGCGCGCCGTTACTGCTCGATGGGACATTCAGGGACCCGGACTTCCGCCCGGACATGGGCGCGATCGTCCTACGCGCCGCGATCGCGCTGACCCTGGGCAGCATCGCTCCACCGGCCGCGTTGCTGGCGACGCTGGAACTGGGTCCCGGCGAGGATTCGGGCTGCGGCGGCAAGTACGCCAAGTAGCGGTGCCGTGCCCCGTGCCGGGTCGCACCGCGGCCGTGCTTCAGCTGGCGATGTATCGCTGCAACTGGTCCAGCTCGACCTGCTGGTCCTCGATCACCGCCTTCACCAGGTCGCCGATCGATACCAGCCCCAGCACCTCGCCCTCGACCACCACCGGCAAGTGGCGTATGCGCTGGTTGGTGACCAGCGCCATGCAATGTTCAGCGGTGTCATCAAGGCCCACCGTGAGCACATCGACGGTCATCACCTCGCGCACCGGTGTGGTGGCCGACGAGCGCCCCTGCAACACGATCTTGCGCGCGTAGTCCCGCTCCGACACGATCCCGGCCAGCCGGCCATCGTGGATCACCAGCAACGCACCGATGTGCTTCTCGGCCATCAGCCGGATCGCGTCGATCATCGGCGCATCCGGGCCGATCACATAAACCTCAGAGGCTTTCGCTTCGAGCAGGTGCCGTACGTTGCGCATGGCCTTGTCCTCCTACGGGATGAACCTGCTCCGAGCATACCCCGGACGCCGGCTGCCAGGCGTCCACCAGGTACAGCGGGCGCTGCTTCGATTCCTCGTACAGCCGGCCCAGGTACTCACCGATCAGTCCCAGCGCGATCAACTGCACCCCACCCAGGAACAGGATCACCGCCATCATCGTCGGCCAACCCTGCACCGGATCTCCCCAGAACAGCGCCTTGCCGATCACCCACGCGCCATAGGCAAACGCCACCAGCGCCGTCAGCAGCCCCAGGTAAGTCGCCAGCCGCAGCGGCGCGGTGGAAAAACTGGTGATGCCTTCCAGGGCGAGGTTCCACAACCGCCACAGGTTGAACTTGCTCGCACCGGCCAGCCGCGCCTCACGGTGGTACGGCAGCGAAACGCGATTGAAGCCGACCCAGCCGAACAAGCCCTTCATGAAGCGATGGCGCTCGCGAAGCTGTCGCAGCGCGTCCAATGCCCGTGGCGACAACAGGCGGAAGTCACCGGTGTCGGCCGGGATCGGAGTCTTCGACAGCCGCCCGATCAACCGGTAAAACACGTGCGCCGTCGCGCGCTTAAGCCAGCCCTCGCCCTCGCGAACCAGCCGGGTGCCAAAGACATCATCATGGCCTTCGCGCCACAGGCCGACGAAGCGCGGAATCAGCTCCGGGGGGTCCTGGCCATCGGCATCCAGGATCATCGCCGCCCCGCGCTCGACCCGGTCCAGGCCCGCCGTCAAAGCCAGTTCCTTGCCGAAGTTGCGCGACAGGCGCAATAAAGAGATGCGGGGATCCGCCGCCGCCAGCTGCTGCAGCACGCTCCAGCTCGCGTCCACGCTGCCATCGTCGACGTACAGCACCGTGCCTTCGATGCCGTACTCGTCGGCCACCACCTGCAGTGCCGCGGCGATGCGCGGCTGCAGCAGCGACAGGCTTTCCGCCTCATTGAAAGCCGCAACGACAACGGTCAGGCAATCATCGGGTGAGGGTTGGCTACTCATTGCGGCATGGTATCCGACCGGGCACGGTCAACGCCGCCGGGCCCGCTACTTCTGGTCGGGCTCGCGTCGATCCAGGCGTTCCAGGTAGGCGGCGCCGCCAATCTGCCGCATCTGCTGCTGGATCTGCCGGGTGCGCCGTTGCACATACGGCCCCGGGCGGGTGGCGCTGTAGCGCTTCGGGCTTGGCAACACCGCCGCCAGACGCGCCGCTTCGGCCTGAGTCAGCTGCGCGGCGTCCTTTCCAAAGTAGCGCCGCGCCGCCGCTTGCGCGCCGTATACGCCGTCCCCGAACTCGGCGACGTTGACGTAGACCTCGATGATGCGCGACTTGGGCCACATCAATTCCATCAACGCGGTGTACCAGGCTTCCATGCCCTTGCGCACCCAGCTGCGACCGCTCCACAGGAACAGGTTCTTGGCCGTCTGCTGGCTGATGGTGCTGGCACCGCGCAATTTGCCGCCACGCTCATGGCGCGTGCGGGCTTTCCGGATCGCCTTCAGGTCGAAGCCGTGATGGTCGGCGAATCGCTGGTCTTCGGACGCGATCACCGCCACCGCCAGATGCGAAGACACCTGATCACGATCACGCCAGTGGTAGGCCACCCGGAAGTCCCGGTCACCCTGGCTCCAGGCGTCCAATTGGCGCGCGGCCATGAATGCGGTGAACGGTGGATCGACGAAGCGCAACGCCGCCACTTGCACTACGGTGACCAGCAGCCACAGCAGTGGCAACGCCAACAGCCACCGAACCCGGCGCCGGCCGCGTGGGACGCGATTGCGGCGGTTCCCGCTCCCACCTTGCGTCTTGCCTGACAAGCCCCACCTCCAAGGTTCAACCTCCCGCGCTCAAATGAACCGGGTTGCCGCGCATTATCCTTGCATCCTCGCACCGTCACACAAACCGCCATGACCCAGACCCGCACCAGCACCAAGCACATTGCCGACAGCGACCGGCTGACCCGGTTCCTGATCAACCAGGCCGGCGTCCGCGGTGTGCGCGTGCACCTGCAGGCCACCTGGCAACACATCCGCGACCGGATGAGCGACGCCAACGCACAAGCCCCGGCGGCGGTCGAGATGCTTGGCGAGGCGACTGCCGCGGCGGCACTGTTCACCGGCCATGCCAAAGTGGAGGGACGCCTGTCGGTACAGCTGAGCAGCAGCGGTGCGTTGCGGACCTTGTTTGTCGAATGCACCTCCGCCGGAACCCTGCGCGGCGTCGTTCAACTGGCCGATCCCGGCCATGACCCGGCGCGTAACACGGTATCGCGCGACCTGCGTGAGCTGGGCGATGGCGCCGTGCTGGCAATCACCATCGAGAATCCGTCCACCACCGGGCGCGAGCCGATGCGCTATCAAGGCCTGGTTGCGCTGCAGGCCGATTCGCTGGCCGATGCTTTCGAAGATTACTTCCGCCAGTCCGAGCAGTTGCCGACCCGGCTGTTGCTCGCCAGCGATGGCGAACGCGCTGCCGGCTTGATGCTGCAAAAACTGCCCGGCGACGAAGGCGACCTAGATGGCTGGACCCGCACCACCGCGTTGTTCGACACGCTCTCCGAGGGTGAACTGCTCGATCTCCCCGCCCAGGACCTGCTGACCCGGTTGTTTCATGAAGACGGCGTACAACTGCTGGGGGACAAGCCATTGTCTTTCGCCTGTTCGTGCTCTACCGAGCGGGTCGAGGCGATGCTGGTATCACTGGGAGAGCAGGAAGCGCTCGCAGCCGCGGCGGCATCGGATGGCAACGCGCAGATCCGTTGTGAGTTCTGTGGCCAGCGCTATGGCTTCAGCGAAACGCGGATTCGCGAGCTGCTGGCCATCGCAAAGGCCGAAATGAGTGCGCCGGAGCGGCTGCAGTGAGACCGCCTTCACATCCTGTTGATTGTTAAAGAAACATAAACATCCTAGTATCGAGACTCCGGGGACGGGGAACTCTCCCGGCTTCAACCGGTCGTAAAGTGAGCCCATGGACAAACGACTTCTCCGATTGCCGCTCGCCCTCCTGCTCGCCCTAGGCGTGGCGACGGGCGTGCACGCACAATCGGCAAAGGTCGACTCGCCGCGTGACGCGACGGTCCTGCCGGTCTGGAACCACACCAGCGGGAAGCTCGAAGCGCTGCTGTTGCTGGAACCCACCGGCAGCTCGTCCGCAGACGCGCGCTGGCGCGTGGGCTCTACCACGCTGGATGCGGCGTTCGGCTTGAAGGCCGGTAACACCCTGGGCCTGGTCTGCGATCGCAGCTCCGGCCTGGCCGGCACCATCGGGAACCTCGCCAACCATTGCCTGCTGGCCGCGATGGAAGACGGCAAGCAAGCCAGCCATGCGGTCGCCGGTGCCAGCCTGCGCAAAGGCGATACCCGGTTCGGGCTGTCGTTGGGCAAAGGTCGCGACACCCTGCCCGCATGGCTCAACCCCACCGGTCCGCGCAGGCAGCTCGACCAGAACACATTGACGGTTTATGGCCAACAGAACATCGGCAGCGAAGCCACCGTGTCCATCGGCGGCACCTGGGCGCGGGCGCGGCTGATTCCTGCCGGCGACGTACCGGCGTTGGCCGATCATTGGGACAGCCGCAGCGTGACCGTGGGTGCCGGCTACGGCAACTTTGGTGCCAACATCATTGGTCGGGTAGTCGACACCCCCGATCAAGCCGGTGGCTGGGAAGGCCTCGGGGTCGGCTTGACCTGGCGTACCCCGTGGAGCGGCCGGTTGACGGTAGGCGCGGAGAAGATCACCCGCGGCTCCAACCCGTTTGCACTCAACGCAAACGAAGACGAAGGCACCGTGCCCTACGTGCGCTACGAGCAAGACCTGTAGGTAGTGCAAGCCCGATCGGCGTGAGCGAGAGCGCTGCGAATCGCATAAACCCCCGCCCAAGCGTAAAAAACCCGATCAAATCGGGTTTTTTTTTGCCTCGACAATTATATGAACAGGCGTAACGGTGACGTAACAAACTACCGTCTTGTCGCAAGTAATTGTTTTTTATAACTTTTAATTCGATTAGCTACTGAACGGCGCTGAAATTTAACGACACTTTAATTTTTGGTCGCGGGCAGCTACTATCAGTCGACCTTGCCGGATTTGGCGTCTCGTTTGACATCACCGGCCGGGTTCCCATGGGATTACCAAGACTGACTTGGAGAGAGAGACACATCATGACGCTCAAGACCACCAAACTCCGCGACGCGATTTCCTTCGCGCTCGTCGTAGGCGCAACCACCCTCGCCGGCTCCGGCGTGGCACTCGCACAGGACGCAGACCAGGAGGGCCAACAAGCCACCACCCTGGACCGCATTGAAGTCACCGGCTCACGTATCCGCTCGGTCGATGCCGAAACCTCACAGCCGGTCCTCGTGCTCAGCCGCGAAGACATCGCCAAGCAGGGCGTGACCTCGGTCGCCGAAGTGCTGAACCGCATTTCTGCCGCCGGCCCGTCCCTCAACCGCACGTTCAACAACGGCGGCGACGGTTCCGCGAACATTTCGCTGCGCAACCTCGGCTCCTCACGCACCCTGGTGCTGGTCGATGGCCGCCGCTGGGCCACCGGCCTGGGCGGTTCGGTTGACCTGAACACCATCCCGGCCTCGATCATCGAGCGCGTCGAAGTCCTGAAAGACGGCGCCTCGGCCATCTACGGCTCCGATGCCATCGCCGGCGTGATCAACATCATCACCCGTGACAACTACGAAGGCGCCGAAATCCGCACCCACCTCGGCCAGTTCAACCAGGGCGACGGCGAGCGCAACTCGATCGAGGCCACCATCGGCGCGAACGGCGAGCGCGGCAACGTGATCCTGAGCCTGTCGCGCGTCGAGGAAGGCGAAGTGGTTGCCAAGGATCGTGCGATCTCGGCCGATCCGGTCTATGGACTGGGCTCGGATCTGTACAGCGGCTATTCGGCCAACGGCAAGATCTGGAACTCCGGCCCCAGTGGCGCATATGACCCCAAGATAGGCGACGCGAACTTCGGCGTTGTCGGGCCCGGCTCCACTGGCATCGGCCCGGACGGGCAGCAGCGCTACGGCATGGACCAGGTCGTGCCATGGGATGGCGCAAATCATGCGTACAACTATGCTGCGGACAACTACCTGCTGACCCCGCAGACCCGTACCGCGATGTACCTGAAAGGCCGGTACGACATCACCGACAGCATCAGCCTGCGGGCCGACGCGCTGTACAACGAGCGTCGTTCCAGCCAGCAGCTGGCCGGCTTCCCGCTGAGCGCGGGCGCGGCCTTTGGCAGCCCGGAAGCGGCGTTGAGCGGCGACAGTTACTTCAACCCGTACAACACCCTCTACGGTGGTGACGGGCGTGATGTGGACTGGAGCCATCGCCTGACCGAGCAGAACCGCACCTACGAGCAGAACGTCAAGACCTTCCATACCTATGTCGGGTTCGAGGGCAGCTTCCAGTTCGCCGATCGTTACTTCGATTGGGATGTCGGTTACGCCTACAACAAGAATGACCAGAACGACACTCAGGTCGGCGACGCCAATATGCTGGCGGTGCAGGCCGGTGTTGGCCCGTCGTTCCTTGACCCGACTACGGGTAGGGTTGTTTGCGGCACCCCCTCAGGTGTCGGTGCAGATGGCACTCCCTTTGACGCGAACATCATCGATGGCTGCGTACCGTTCAACCCGCTGTCGCCGGCGGGCGCCGTCAACGAACAGATGCTCAACGCCATCCTGTTCGACGCTCACGACAATTACCAGAACCGCAGCGAGAGCTTCACCGCCAACCTCAGTGGTGAAATTGTCGAGCTGCCAGCGGGCATGATGGGCTTCGCGGTGGGCATCGAGTCCCGCAAGGAAAGCGGGTTCGACCATCCCGACGCGTTTGTCTCGGCCGGCTACAGCTCGGGCAATGCCCGCCAGCCGACCGAGGGTGCTTACGACCTGGATGAAATCTACGGCGAGTTGCTGATCCCGATCCTGGCCGACATGCCTGGCGCCCAGTTGCTGGAAGTCAGCCTGGCGTCGCGCTACTCGGACTACAGCAACTTCGGCGACACCACCAACAGCAAGTTCGGTTTCAAGTGGAAGCCGATCGAAGACCTGCTGGTCCGTGGTAACTGGGCCGAGGGCTTCCGCGCACCGCCGATCTCGAACCTGTTCCGCGGCCTGGCCGCCAGCTACGAGAGCTTCGGTGATATCTGCTCGGCCGACTACGGCGGCCGGAACGCGACCATCGCAGCCAGCTGTCTGGCTGATGGCGTACCGGTGGACTTCCTCCAGCGCACAAACTCGGGCAGTAAGTACTTCGGGCAGACCATCTTCCCGTTCGACATCGGCAGTAACCCGAACCTCGGGCCGGAAACCTCGGTATCCAAGACCCTGGGCCTGGTGTACAGCCCGTCGTTCGCGACCGGCCTGGACATCTCGCTGGACTGGTGGAACATCAAGATCGAGAACGCCATTTCAACGCCTTCGATCGCATACATGCTGGACCAGTGCTACAACGGCGGTGACCAGTCGTACTGCAACCTGTTCAGCCGCGGCACGCCCGATCACCAGATCGACCAGCTGCTCCTGGGGCCACAAAACCTCGCCGTCATCGAGGCCGAGGGCTACGACCTGGATGTGAACTACCGGACCCCGGAAACGGCGTATGGCCAGTTCAACGTCGGCTTGAATGCGTCCTACATGGCGAAGTGGGACTCACAGTCCACTCCGCAATCGGAGCCGGAAAATGTCGTGGGCATTTACTTTGACCAGGATCCTCAGTGGCGTTTGCGTGCCAACGGGTCGCTGGACTGGACCATGGGCGACTTCGGCGTGACCTGGATCAGCCGCTACTACTCCAGTCTGGTCGAGGATTGCCCGTTCCCGGGCGAAGGCCTGTGTTCGGATGACACCCGGCGTATCGACACCGGTCTGGCGGCGCGCAACAAGCTGGGCGCTACCACCTACCACGACGTGCAGGCGCGTTACGAGCTGCCGTGGAACGGTACCGTCAAGCTGGGCGTGAACAACGTGTTCAAGAAGATCGCGCCCACCTCGTACTCGGTATTTGCGAACTCGTTCGATCCGCAGTACGACATCCCGGACTCCCGCTACATCTACATGGAGTACGTGCAGCGCTTCTGATCGATCCATTGATCATGCTGTAAATGATCGTGCTGTAGTGATCTTGCTGTAAACCAAGGCGGCCCCGGAAACGGGGCCGCTTTTTTCATGCTGGGTACAATCAATGCCGGCCCGCATGCACAACCGAGTACTGCCATGCACGACACCAGCAACGCACAACACGAGCACTTGCGCGCCGCGGCGCGGAAAGCGGCACAGACCGGCCAGGCGTCCATGGCGCACGGCAGCTACGCCAGGCTCCTTGAGGTGCAACCCGACGACGTGGAGGCGCTCAACTTCCTGGGCATCCATGCGCTGTCCGGAGACCATTTGGCGCGCGCACGCGAACTGCTGGAACACGCCCTCGCGGTCGCGCCCGATGACGCCCCGACCCGCAAGAACCTGGGCATCGCGCTGCTGCATTCGGGCGATCCCGAACGCGCCCAACAAGTGCTGCAGCCGGCACTGGATGAGGCGCCCGACTATTTCGTTGCCCGGCTGTACCTGGGCGTCGCGCTGGAGCGGCTTGGGCGCGACGACGATGCGGCAACCGAGTACCTGCGCGCACTCACCCTGGCCAATGCGCAGGGGCACTGGCGTGACCCGCAAAGCACGCCCGCGGGTCTGCGGCCGGTGGTTGCGCACGCCGCCGAGGTCGTCCGCGCCGGCTATCCCCGCCTGTTACATGCCGTCCTGGCACCGCTGCATGAACGCCATGGACGCGCGGCCATGGCGCGGGTGGACAAGTGCCTGGCCGGCTATTTGGGGGATCTCTCGGTCCGACCGGCCAACCCGGTCCAGAAACCAACCTTCCTGTACTTCCCCGGCCTGCCCGAGACGCCGTTCCTGTCGCGTGACCTGTTCCCCTGGTACGAACAGATGGAGGCGTGCACCGATGCGATCCGCGACGAGCTGCTCGCGGTGTTGGCGGCCGACGGTGCGGACCTGGTTCCGTTCCTGGGCGAGCCGCCACCGGGCATGACCTCGCAGTATCTCGGCGGTCGCGCGGACGTAAAGCCACAGTGGGATGGATTGTTTTTCCACCGCCACGGGAACCGCAACGAGGAGAACTGCCGGCGCTGCCCGCAGACCGCCGCCGCCCTGGAGGCGGCGCCGACGGTGCGCATACGCGGCCATGCACCCGAGTCGCTGTTCTCGGTGCTGGGTGCCGGCTCGCACATCCTGCCGCACACCGGCGTGACCAACACCCGCGTGGTCACCCATCTGCCGCTGCTGGTCCCGGGCGACTGCACCCTGCGCGTCGCCGACCAGCGCCACGACTGGCAACAAGGCCGTTGCATCACGTTTGACGACACCTTCGAGCACGAGGCGTGGAACAACAGCAACAGGACCCGGGTGATCCTGTTGTTTGATGTCTGGAACCCGCACATGACCCCGGTCGAGCAGATCGCGGTCACCGAGCTGGTAGCGGCGATTGCCGACCTGAGGGGCGACGATCTGTAAACCCTGAGTTCAGACAACCCCGGTTGTCCCGGGGTTGCCACGGCGCGGGGCTCAGCCGGCCAGGTGCGCTGCAATCCGCTGCTGTTCGTCCTTCAGCGCCTGCGGCATGCGGGAGCCGTACTCGTCGAGGTACTCTCCGATACTGGCGAACTCGGCCTGCCAGCCGGCCGGCTCGAAGCCGAACAGCTTGGCGCGGGCCTCGCCATCAAGCTCGAGACCTTCAAGGTTGATATCGGCGTCGGTCGGCAGGAAGCCGATCGGGGTCTCGACCGCACCGGCTGTGCCCTTCACCCGGCCGATCATCCACTCCAGCACCCGCAGGTTGTCGCCGAAGCCGGGCCACATGAACTTGCCATCGTCGCTCTTGCGGAACCAGTTGACGTGGAAGATCTTCGGCAGCTTCGCGCCCGGCGCGTCGAACGACAGCCAGTGGTTGAAGTAGTCGGCGAAGTTGTAGCCACAGAACGGCTTCATCGCCATCGGGTCGCGACGCATCACCCCTACCGCGCCGGTGGCGGCGGCGGTGGTCTCCGAGCCCATCGCGGCGCCGACCAGCACGCCGTGGGCCCAGTCACGGGCCTCGAACACCAGCGGCACCAGCGAGGCCCGGCGGCCGCCAAAGACAATCGCCGAGATCGGAACACCGGTCGGGTTCTCGGTCTCCGGTGAGTAGCTCGGGCATTGCCGCGCCGACACGGTGAAACGCGAATTGGGGTGCGCGGCCGGGCGTTTGCTGGCGTCATACGGCTCGCCACGCCAGTCGGTGACCGGCTCGCCCTCGCCCAGGCCTTCCCACCACGGCTGGTTGTCCGCGGTCACGCCGACATTGGTGAAGATGGTGTTGGACTGGATCGACTCCAGCGCATTGGGGTTCGACTTCTTCGAGGTGCCCGGGGCGACACCGAAGAAGCCCGCCTCCGGATTGATCGCGTACAGCCGGCCGTCGGCGCCCGGGCGCATCCAGCAAATGTCGTCGCCCACGGTGGTGATCTTCCAGCCATCGGTGCGGTAACCCTCCGGCGGGATCAGCATCGCCAGGTTGGTCTTGCCGCACGCCGACGGGAATGCCGCAGCGATGTAATGGGTCTCGCCCTGCGGGTTCTCCAACCCCAGGATCAGCATGTGCTCGGCCAGCCAGCCTTCCGATTTCGCCTGGTGGCTGGCGATTCGCAGCGCGTGGCACTTCTTGCCCAGCAGCGCGTTGCCGCCATAGCCGGAGCCGTACGACTTGATCGACAGTTCCTCTGGGAAATGCATGATGAGGCGGCGGTTCGGGTCGAGCTCACCGGTCGAGTGCAGGCCCTTGACGAACGTGTCTGTCCGCTCGCCGCGAGCGGCTCGCTCGCCTTCCCGCTCAATCCGGGCCAGCGCCGGCGCGCCCATGCGGGTCATGATCCGCATGTTGGCGACCACGTACGGGCTGTCGGTGATCTCCACGCCACAGCGCGACAGTGGGGAGTCGATCGGCCCCATGCAATACGGGATCACGTACATCGTGCGCCCCTGCATGCAGCCGTCAAACAACGCATCGATCTTGGCGTGGGCTTCGGCCGGCGGCATCCAGTGATTATTGGGACCGGCATCGTCACGATTGGACGGGCACACGAAGGTCAGGTGCTCGACCCGGGCGACGTCATCAGGGTCGGAGCGATGCAGCCAGCTGCCCGGATGGGTCTGCTCGTTGAGCTTGATCAGGGTGCCGTCGGCCTGCATCAATGCGTTGAGTGCATCGCTCTGTGCATCGCTGCCATCGCACCATTGGATGTGGTCGGGCCGGGTCAGCGCAGCCACCTCGGCGACCCAGGTATTCAGCGCCTGGAGCGTGCTGCCCTTCGCTACTGGCACATCATTGGAGCTTGCACTATTGGAGCTTGCATCATTGGAGATTGCGTTCACGGCACTGGCCTCCAGCCGGTTGGTTATCGGGTATGGGCGCACGCCCATCGGAAGGCGTCCGGATGGTGCGGATCTCTACAGCTTGTCGGGGATCAACGTCGTCATCATGTGCTCGACGTAGGCGTCGAAGTCCTCGTGCTGCAGGCGCGTCTGCCGCAACTGCAGGTTCAGTTGCAGGAAACCGACGTAGGCCGCATAGGCCAACCGCGCGCGGTTCTGGGCATCATTGCGGCCCAGACCAGCCTGGCGGAACGAGGCGGTCAGGTACTCGAGCCGGCGCTCGGACACGCGACCAATCACCGGCTGTACCGCCGGGTGGTCCAGCGCCTTGAGCAGCTCGGAATAGATAATGTGCGCCTTGTACTCGTGGGCCACCATCGAGAACAGCGCACGCAGGCGTTCACGCGGATCAGCGACCGCCTCGAGCTGGCCGAAGACGGTTTCCTGTTCCATCTTCTCCCAGCGCTCCAGCGCGGCCACCAGCAATGCGTCACGCGATGGGAAGTGCCAGTAGAAACTGCCCTTGGTGACCCCCAACCTGCGTGCCAGCGGCTCGACGGCGACCGCGGCCACGCCCTGCTCGGCGATGACATCCAATGCGGCCTGTGCCCAATCATCGGCGCTGAGCCGGCCATTGCGCTCGGACTTGACGGGCGGCGCGCTGGCCGGGGGCGGTGTGATGGTCTGGGTCATGACGGTCGAGTGTAGCAACCATACGGCGCTGCTGGTAAAGCGTATGTAGCGGCTCGATCAACGCGGCAAGCGCAAGGTTGACAGCGGTTGCCGGAGTTTACCATACTTGAGCGTATGTTGTCTTCATGACTAGTCTGTGGTCATCCCGTCGCACCGCCGCTGGAGCGTCCCAATGAGCATCGCCATCCCGTTTCTCCTTCTGTTGCTGATAAGCGGAGTCGCCGCTTACCACCGGTGGCGCTTGCCGGTCTGGGTCGCGTTGGTCGCCGTCGCGCTGGTCGCATGCTGGCTGCTGGGTGCCAACGCCATTGCCACCATCATTGCCGGGCTGGTAATGGCCGTCATCGCGGTGCCGTTGCTGCTGCCGCAGATTCGCCTGCCCTTCATCACCACCCCGCTACTTGGCTTCTACACCAAGATCCTGCCGCCGCTGTCGGAGACCGAACGGGTCGCACTGGAGGCGGGCACGGTCGGTTTTGAAGGTGAACTGTTCTCCGGCAAGCCCGATTGGCGCGTGTTGCTCGACCAACCCGCTCCCCGGCTCTCCGCCGAGGAACAGGCATTCCTCGACGGCCCCTGCGAGCAACTGTGCGCAATGACCAACGACTGGGACATCACCCACGTGCGCGCCGACCTGCCGCCGGAGATGTGGGAGTTCATCAAGACCAACAAGTTCTTCGGCATGATCGTGCCGAAGGAATACGGCGGGCTGGGTTTCTCTGCCCTGGCCAACCACAAGGTGATCCAGAAACTCGCGTCGATCTCCGCCGTAGTCAGCTCGACCGTCGGCGTACCCAACTCGCTGGGGCCGGCCGAGTTGCTGATGCATTACGGCACCGAGGAACAAAAAGACCACTACCTGCCGCGTCTGGCCGACGGGCGTGAAGTGCCCTGTTTCGCGCTGACCGGTCCGTGGGCGGGCTCGGACGCGACCTCCATCCCCGACTTCGGCATTGTCTGCATGGGCGAGTGGAACGGCGCGAACGTGGTCGGCGTCAAGCTGACCTTCGACAAGCGCTATATCACCCTGGCGCCGGTCGCGACCCTGATCGGCATGGCATTCCGGATGTATGACCCCGACGCCATCCTGGGCGACGTGCGCGACATCGGCATCAGCCTGGCGTTGTTGCCGCGCGATACCGCCGGCATTGATATCGGCCGTCGCCATTTCCCGCTCAACAGCCCGTTCCAGAATGGCCCGTTGCAGGGCCGCGAGGTATTCATCCCGCTGAGCCAGCTGATCGGCGGCGAGGCGCAGGCCGGCAAGGGCTGGCAGATGCTGGTGGAGGTGTTGTCGATCGGCCGTTCCATCACCCTGCCCTCCACCGCCAGCGGCGGCAGCAAGCTGGGTGCGGTGGTGACCGGCGCATACGCGCGCATCCGCAAGCAGTTCGGCCTGTCGATCGGACGCTTCGAAGGCGTGCAGGAGGCGCTGGCGCGGATTGCCGGCAACGCCTACACGATCAGCGCGCTGTCGGAATCCACCGCGGCAGCGGTGACCCGTGGGGAAAACCCGGCCGTACCGTCGACCATCGCCAAGTACCACTGCACCGAGCTGGGCCGTCAGGTGGCCCAGGATGCGATGGACATCCACGGCGGCAAGGGCATCATCCTGGGGCCGAAAAACTACCTGGGTCGCTCGTGGCAGGCCGCCCCGATCGCGATCACGGTCGAGGGCGCCAACATCATGACCCGCTCGCTGATGATCTTCGGCCAGGGCGCGATTCTGTGCCATCCCTGGGTGCTCAAGGAGATGAAGGCCGCGATGCTGCCGGACGGGCCCGAGCGCGTGCGCGAGTTCGACCACAACCTGTTTGGCCACATCGGTTTCGCGATATCCAACGCCGTGCGCTCGCTGTGGTTCGGCATGACCGGCGCGAGCATCGGCACCGCTCCCGGTGATGCCTACACCCGGCGTTACTACCGCAAGCTCAACCGCTATTCGGCCGCCTTGGCGTTGTGCGCCGATACCTCGATGCTGATGCTGGGCGGCAAGCTGAAATTCAAGGAATCGCTGTCGGGCCGACTGGGCGATGTGCTCAGCCAGCTCTACATTGCCAGTGCCCTGCTCAAACGCTACCAGGATCAGGGCTGCCCGGAGACTGACCAGCCATTGCTGGCGTGGGCGTTCCACAACGCCGTACACAAGGCCGAGATCGCGTTCTCCGGCGCGCTGCGCAACTTCCCGATCCGTCCGGTCGGCTGGTTGTTGTGGGTGCTGGTCTTTCCGGTGGGCCGCCGCGCACAGGCCCCCAGCGATCGTCTTGGCCATCGTGCCGCGAGCTTGCTGATGTCGCCCAACGCGGCGCGCGACCGCCTCGCCGAAGGCATTTTCCTGACCCCGATGGCAAGCAACCCGGCCGGCCGGATCAACAGCTACCTGCAGGCGGCGATCCTGGCCGAGCCGGTGGAGCGCAAGTTCCTGAAGGCGATGAAAAACAGCGACATCGAATCGCTGACCTTTGCCGAACAACTCGATGAAGGCGTGCGCGAGGGCTGGATCAGCGCCGACGAGCGCGGCCAGCTGGAAGCGCTGCGCGAGATGACCATCGACACCATCAGCGTGGATGACTTCGATACCGAGGAACTGCGCTCGGCCGGTTACCGTCGCCAGGACCGGCAGGAACCGGCCCTGGCATAGACCAGCGGAAACATCGCGACACGGCGGCGGGCATGGTCCCGCCGTCGTCTTTTCCGGACTCGCAATCCAGCGACCGCGAGCACTCCAGACAGCGAGGGCACCCTGATGACGTCGGCCACCCTGATCCAGCTTTGCGGCATCCACAGCCTGGGTTTTGCCATATTCCACATGGCGTTCTGGCGGTTGTTCCGGTGGCGGAAAAGCCTGGCTGCCGCCACCACCGTGGACCGGGCGATCTTGCAGATCCTCAACCTGCGGCTGATTTACGTCTTCCTGGGCATGGCTGTGCTTTGCTTCTGCTTCACCGATGAACTCGATGACAGCGCCCTGGGCCAGACATTGCTGGCCGGCATGTCGTTGTTCTGGGTCGGCCGCACGATCGAGCAGTTCGTATTCCTGCGGATCAACCGGCCGATGGCGCACGTGTTGACCGCCTTGTTCGTTCTTGGCGCCGTGTTGTTCGCGCTGCCGCTGGTTGACCAGGCTGGTTGAACAGGCTCGTTGATCAGGCAGCTCGATCAGGTGAAGTCACGGCTCGCGCGGCTCCGCTGCGTCGTCTTCGGGCAGATCACGTTGCGCGCGTACGACCTGCCACGCACCAGCGGTCATGCCCAGCGCAACCACGATGCCGGTGGCGAACACCACGCCCGAGCCGAACACGGCAACCACCTTGTGCAGCCACACGAAGGTCACGTCCGCGCCGCGATAGATCGCGGTATCGATCACCGCCTTGGCCTTGTAACGCGACTCCCGGTCGACCCGGGTGTACAGGGTTTCGCGGGCGGGCTTGGCGAGTGAGAACTCGCCTGCGCGGGTCATCACCTGCACGATCGCGATCAGCACCGGCAACGGCGAGGCGGCCAGCATGCAGTACCCCAGCAAGATCGCGATCGCCGGCCCCAACAGCGCGGGTGCGACCCCGTAGCGTCGCAACAGCCAGCGCGTGAGCAGTAGCTGGATCAGCAGCGTCAATCCGTTCACTGCCCAATCGATCGTGGCGTAGTAGCGCGTGCCTGCTTCCGGGCTCGGATAGAACTGCTTCACGATCGCCGCCTGCTCGTTGTACAGCAGGGTGCCGACGCCGACGCCGAAGAACAGGGTGATCGCCAGCGCGCGCAGCAGCGGGCGCTGCCACACCAATTTGAGCCCGGCCCACACCGAGCCGCCCATGGCCTGCTCGCCATTCACCTCGCCATGCAGGCGCTCGCGCTGCATCGCCCAGGGCCGCAGCCTGAGGATGCAAAGCAGGCACACCGCCAGAAAACCCGCCGACACCAGCAGCAGGTTGGCAATCCCCAGCCGCCCCACCAGTACCTGGGTAATCACCGGTCCCACCAGCGCGCCAATGGTGCCGCCGGCGCCGATGTACCCATAGACCAGCTTGGCGTGCTGGTTATCGAACACATCGGCCATGAAACTCCAGAACACCGTCACCGCGAACAGGTTGAACACGGCCGTCCAGATGAAAAACGCGCCGCCCCGACCCGACACACCGGTGTGGAACAACCAGTAGAAGCACACCAGGCAGGCGATGAAGACCAGGTACACCACTGGCAGGAACACCCGGCGCGGGAACCGTGCCACCAGCCCGCCGTACAGCGGTTGCAGCACCAGCATCGCCACGAAGGTGCCGGTAAACAGGATTTGCAGGGTGTACTCGCCCAGCGCAAACCCCGCCCCTTCCGCCCACCGGAGCAACCAGCGCGGGAACACGGTCGCGGCATCGCCAGACGCGCCCATGGCGTCGCGCACCGGGCGCAACACGTAGTAGCCGCATAGCAGGCTGAAGAAATACAGCAGCGACCACCACAACGGCGGTGAGTCGGTCAGCGCAGCGCGGAAGCGATGGAGGCGACGGAATCCGTCGGGACGGTTCACGCGCGGCCCAGTAGCGGCGGCAGCGGACAATGCAGCACGCCACAAATGGTCCGCAGCAACTCGGACTCGGCCACGCTGACGCGGCCGTCATGGCTGATCGCGATCGTGATTGCCTCGACCAGCAACTGCTTTGCCAACGGGTCCAGTGCATCCAGCGGCACCCAGCCGTCTTCCAGCGCGATCACTCCGGAGGCCGGCGGTGCATAAGCGACGTGGTCGCGCGGCAGGATTCGTTGCAAACCGGCCAGGTAGGCACGTCGGGCGCTGGCCGGGTCGGCATGGCCGGCATCGGCGACCACCGCCAGCAAGGTCGCGATTTCGGACTTCAACTGGCGCGGCTTGCGACGCCCGATCCGTGCATAGCGGGAGGGGTCGAGTGACTCGCGCAACTGCACGCTCAGCAGCCGGCCCAGGCAGTATTCGAACAGCGACACGTCGCCGTCCGCGAACACCATCGCATTGGCGGCATCCAGGAACAGCTCCAGCTGCGGTCTGGGCCGGCGGCGCAACACCGGGAAGGCCAGCGCCGCCAGCGGCAGCCGCAACATCGGGTGCAGCGCTTCCAGTTCGCCCTGCCACTGGGCCATGTCGACGGCAGCCGCTTTGCCCAGGCGGGCGGCAACTTCGATCTTCTGCTTGTCGGCAATCGCCGGGCGCGGGTCCAGCAACAAGGCCAGTACCAAGGCCATGACCCGTTCACGGTCGCGGGCTACCGCGCGCAGATGTTCAGGCATCTGGGTCACGATCGCGTCGGCGCGCCGGTGGTCATCGCGGTCCGGTTGTCCGACCTGGGTGGAGACGGCGACAGCATCCAGTTGCTGCTCACCGGCTGCGGGCAACGCCGACCCGCCGTGCAGACCCATCTGCAGGTCCTCTTCGAGCCCGCTGGGCGGTTGCTGCAGCCAACGTTGAGAAAGCGCATCCAGCTGATCCACGCGGAAGCCCGGCTCCAGCACCTGAATGCGCTCCAGCAGCGGCGGGTGGGTTGCCAGCAGGGAGCCGGACCAGCCACCAAACGCCAACCCTTCGCCAAACAGCATGTGGCTGACTTCCTCGGCATCGCCGGCCGATACCAGTTGCGAGCCATCGGGCAGCCCGCCGATTTTCTTCAGTGCGCCCGCCAGTCCGGCCGTTTGCCGGGTGAACTGGACCGCGCTGGCATCGGCGAGACGCTCGCGACTGCGGCTGACACCGGCACGGATCATGCGCGCAAAGAACAGGCCTATCCATCCGATCGCCAGCGCCACGAACGCGCTGACCATGATGCCGACCGCCACGCCCGCACCGCGCCCTCGCCCACCGCCACGCAAGCCAATCGTGCCGAAGCTCAGCACCTTGTGGCCGATCAGGGCGATCATCGATATCCCGAACAGCACCCCGACCAGGTGCAGGTTCAGTCGCATGTCGCCGTTGAGGATATGACTGAACTCGTGGGCCACCACGCCCTGCAACTCGTCGCGGTTGAGCCGGTCCAGGGTGCCGCGGGTGACCGCGACCACGGCGTCCGACGAGGAGTAGCCCGCGGCAAACGCGTTGATGCCTGCATCGTTCTCGAGCACATACAACTGCGGCATCGGCACGCCGGAGGCGATGGCGATCTCTTCGACCACGTTGCGGAACCGTCGCAGATCCAGATCGCCGGGGTCCTCGGGCACCGGCACCCCGCCCAGTTGCAGCGCGATCGACTCGCCACCGCCGCTCAAACTGGACAAGCGGTACAGCGACCCCAGGCCGATCACCGCCAGCGTCCCCAGGGTGAAAAACAGCAGCGCGCCGGGATGGGCGCCCGCGAACAACCACACCACCAAGTCGACCGCGACCACGATGGCCAGTACCGCCAACACGAACAGCACCACCAGGCGCGTGGAGCTGCGCCGGGCCGCGGCCTGGTGTTCAAAGAAGTTCATCGGCTGACCTGGCGGCGCTACCGGCGGCGACGCTAGAACTGTACCTGAGGCGCTTGGCGCATCTGCGCCTGATCGGCAGGAATGTCGAGCAGACCCGCCGGCTTGAAGCCGAAGTTGCCGGCGATCAGGCTGGCCGGAAACACCTCACGCCGCGTGTTGTAGGCGGTCACCGCATCGTTGTAGGCCTGTCGGGCGAAGGCCACCTTGTTTTCGGTGCTGGTCAGTGCCTCGGTCAGCTGCATCATGGTCTGGTTGCCTTTCAGGTCCGGATACGCCTCGACCACGGCCAGCAGCCGGCCCAGGGCGCCCTGCAGCATGCCCTCGCTGTTGCCCAGTTGCGCCATGGCTTCGGGATCACCGGGATGGCTATTGGCCGCCGACAGGCCCGATATTGCCGCCGCGCGAGCGTTCATGACCGACTCCAGGGTCTCGCGCTCGTGTTTCAGGTAACCCTTGGCGGTTTCCACCAGGTTGGGGATCAACTCGAACCGCCGTTGCAGTTGCACGTCAATCTGGGCAAATGCGTTCTTGAACCGATTCCGCGCCGTCACCAGACCGTTGTAAAGACCGACACCCCAGAAGATGAACAGGGCAACTAAAGCCAATAGAATCAGGAAGCTGAACATGATTGCTCGCAAACCTCTGGATAACAGCGTTATGATCGGGTGAACCCAGCATACGCAGGCGCTGCGACCGATGAAAGACGATCCAAACAGGCGACCCGGCATCAGCGGACGCTTGGCGGCGCTCGCATTCCTCCTGACCCTGGCCTTGGCCTCCACTGCGCAGACTTCATTGCGCGGGGACGATGCGCCGCCGCCGAGTCCGACCATCACCGTGGCAGGCACTGGCCAGGCGCCGGCAGCCACCGTGGTACCGGTGGTGGTGCCGTCCGGCTCGCCTGAAAGCTTGACCAACGCCGAGCTGCCACCGCCCGCGATCGTTCCCGCCGGTCCGCCGCTACCCACGGGTTTTGATGTCCAGACCTTCGAGGCCATGGCGCAGCAGATCGTCGCCGACCAACGGGTGCCGGGCCTGGCGATGGCGATCGTGCATAACGGACAGATCCTCAGCGCTCGCGGTTATGGCATTACCGATGTCAGCGATGCCGAGCCGGTCGACGGACACACGGTGTTCCGCCTGGCCTCCCTGTCGAAAGCGTTCGCCGGCGCCACGGCGGGGCTGCTGGTCAGCAATGGCACCTTGCGCTGGGACAGCAAGCTGACCGATTACCTTCCCCAGTTCGAACTCAGCACGGCCGGCGCCGCGCAGAAGATCACCGTCGCGGACCTGCTCAGTCACCGCGTCGGCCTGCCGCATAACGCCTATGACCGTGACCTTGAAAATTACGTTTCCTACCGCGACTTGACCCGCAAGCTGGCCAACGCGCCAATGAAGTGCGCGCCGGGCACCTGCTATGCCTATCAGAACGTGGCCTTCAGCCTGATTGGCGACATCGTGTTTGCCGCGACCGGCGACTTCTACAGCCAGGAAGTCCAAAGCCGCCTGCTCAAGCCCTTGGGGATGAACGACGCCAGCGTCGGCCTGGAAGGCATCGAGTCCAGCGCGCGTTGGGCCAAACCGCATGTGCGCCGCAGCGGCGGCTGGGTCTCGCTGATGCCCAAGCCCACCTATTACGAAGTGGCACCGGCGGCGGGGGTCAATGCCAGCGCCAGCGACATGGCGCAATGGTTGATCGCCCAGACCGGTCACCGCCCCGACGTACTGCCTGCCCCGCTGCTGGCCACCTTGCACGAGTCGCTGGTGGATACGCCCTATCAGACGCGCAGTTCGGCCTGGCGGCGCGCGCGCCTGGACTCGGCAGGGTATGCGTTGGGCTGGCGCGTCTATGACTACTCCGGCCACCGGCTGATCTACCACGCCGGAGCGGTGCAGGGTTATCGGGGCATGATCGCACTGCTGCCCGAGAGCGACCTGGGCATTGCGGTGCTGTGGAACGGCGAAAGCTCGCTTCCATCAGGGCTGCTGCCGACCCTGATCGACCGCGCGGTGGGCATCCCCTCGGAGCTCACTGCCTGGGTCGATGTGGATATGGACCGGACCACGACCACCATGTACGCCAACCGACAGGAGCCGGGTGAGGCTCCGGGCAGCACGGCCACCAGCGCTACCGCCGCGCCGCAATAGCCGGGTTTCTCCCGGCACCATCGCAAATAAAAAAACTCTCCCCCGCCTGGGCTGCGGGAGAGAGTCGGATCAGCTGTTCCGGTATCGGGTACTAATCAGATTATTGGCGCCGGGGTGGCCGGCATCGGCTTGGGCGCGGCTGGCTTGCGGGACGCACGCCGTGCCGGCTTCTTGGCCGTGCCACTGTCGGCTACTTTCTTGACCGCCGGCTTGCTGGCCTTCTTCGCTGCCGGCTTGCGGGCTACTGCACTCTTCTTGGCTGCTTTCTTGACGGCGGGTTTCTTTGCCGTGGCCTTCTTCACTGCTTTCTTGGCCGTGGCTTTCTTCGCGGCAGTTTTCTTTACTGCTTTCTTGGCCGTCGCCTTCTTCGCGGTGGCCTTCTTCACGGCCTTCTTGGCAGTGGCCTTCTTGGCAGTGGCCTTCTTGGCAGTGGCCTTCTTGGCAGTGGCCTTCTTGGCAGTGGCCTTCTTGGCTGCGGCCTTCTTCACGGTCTTCTTCGCCGCAGATTTTTTGGCTGTGGCCTTCTTTACGGCCTTCTTGGCTGCCGGCTTCTTGGCAACGGACTTCTTCACCGCCTTTTTGGCAGCTGACTTCTTGACGACCGCCTTCTTCACTGCCTTTTTGGCAACAGGCTTCTTGGTCGCTGCCTTCTTGGCAACCTTCTTCGCCGCCGGCTTGCCGGCAACCTTGGTTGCCGCCTTCTTGGCAGCGGGTTTCTTCTTCGCAGCTTTCTTCGTGGTGGCCATGTTGATGACTCCTCGTCAGTGGTCTATCGGTAAATACAGCCCAGTACCAAGTAATGCCGTGGGTACATCCCACGACCAGCCGCCGGTGCAAGAAGACGCTCCGGAACGGATTCGAACCAGCCCCACGCAACACCGGACTTGACGACTGCAACGCCGGGAAAACAAAAACCCGATTCGCCGTTGACGAACCGGGCTGATTGCGATGGACCTGTTGCAACGACGTGATGCGTTTCCCGCCAGGGACAACAATGCCGCGGCCACCATTTCGATTGACGTGATGGAGGCCCGACTTGTTGCACACGTTGTTGCGTTGGCTTTGCTCACTCTCTTCCGCAGTAAGTGTCTGCTGGGCAAAACCTAATCACGGACTTTCAAGCTGTCAACAATTGCGCACGATCGATTTATCCAAGTGACGTCGCCGACCCCTTCAACCAAGGCATCTGGCACGCACGTTCAAGCCGACACACGCAACGCCGTTTTGCATGACGCATTTTTGCTGGCATGCAGGAAGCCATATGCAGTACGGCTTTCAATGACGCTCCCATGCCCCGCGTCGGTGCAGTTGGCAATCGACGCATCGCGCCGGAAAATTCAAGTGGTGATATTTTCACCACACAATCGTCGCATCCAAATCTGAAGCCAATCCATCGCGCCACCGCATTGCACAAGCACAAGTGCGCCGAAATGCGCGAAGGTTTCAACATCGCGTGAGCACCGATGTCGGCTTGTCCGCGATGTCCATCGACAAAAAAACCCGCGTCGGTAACGACGCGGGTTCGGGTAAGCCAAGGCGTCGATCAGTGATCGTCGTCTTCAATCAACTCGCCGTATGCGTCGGGGTCGAGCAGCTCTTCCAGCTCGTCGCGATTCTCGACCTCCAGGGCGAAGATCCAGCCTTCGCCGAATGCGTCTTCGTTGATGGTCTCGGGCTTGTCGGTCAGCGCATCGTTGACCGCGACCACGGTGCCGGTGACCGGCGCGTAGATGTCCGATGCAGCCTTGACCGACTCGACCACGGCGCAGGGGTTGCCGGCCTCGATGCGGTCACCGATGTTCGGCAACTCGACGTACACCAGGTCACCCAGCAGTCCCTGGGCGTGGTCGGATATTCCCACCGTGACCCGGCCGTCGTCTTCGGCTCGGGCCCATTCGTGGGTTTTCTGGAACTTCAAGTCGCCGGGGATCTCACTCATGACAATGCTCCGCTGCTACGGCTGATGGGATGAAGGGGCAAATAGTGTAACCAAGGGTGGGTGCCGCGGGGTGTCCCGAGACACGGATTGCCGGTCGGCTCACGCCAGTACCCCATCCTGGGCCTGGCCGTCGCGCACGAACGGGAACTTCACCACCCGGACCGGCACTTCCTTGCCACGGATGTCCACGCGCACGTTGCCGGCACTGCCAAGCGACACCTCGCCAGCAGGAATCCGGGCAAACGCGATCGCCTTGCCCAGGGTGGGTGAAAAGGTGCCGGAGGTGATTTCGCCGTCGCCATGGTCGGTCAGCACTTTCTGGCCGTGACGCAACACCCCGCGGTCGTCCATCACCAGGGCGATCAGCTGCCGGGGCGCGCCATCGGCATGTTGCTGCTCGAGCACGTCGCGACCGATGAAGTCACGGCCCCCGTCGAGCGATACGGTCCAGCCCAGTGCGGCTTCGTAGGGCGAGACCTCCTCATCCATGTCCTGGCCGTACAGGTTCATGCCCGCCTCCAGGCGCAAGGTATCGCGGGCACCGAGGCCGGCGGGTTTCACGTCGGCGGCGAGCAAGGCGTCCCACAAGGCAACGGCGCGACCCTGCTCCAGCACCAGCTCGAAGCCGTCCTCACCGGTATAGCCGGTGCGCGCCAGGAACACCTGGGTGCCGTTGGCGGTGCGGGTATCGGTCGCGGAGAATTTCGCGAGCTTGCCGACCCGCTCGCGCTCGCCCTCTTCCAGCAACCCGAGCACCGTATCCCGCGCCCGTGGGCCCTGCACGGCCACCAGGGCCAGGTCCTCGCGCTCGGAGACACGCACGTCAAACGCCTGCGCCTGCGCGTTGATCCAGGCCATGTCCTTGTCCCGGGTGGAAGCGTTGACCACCAGGCGGAAGAAATCCTCGGCCATGAAATAGATGATCAGGTCGTCGATGACACCGCCGCGCTCGTTGAGCATGCAGGTGTACAACGCCTTGCCCGGCTTCTTCAGCTTGTCGATCGAGTTGGCGACCAACTTGCGCAAGAACTCTCGGGTGCGCTCGCCATGCAGGTCGACCACGGTCATATGGCTGACGTCGAACATGCCCGCCGTCTTGCGCACCGCGTGATGCTCGTCGATCTGGGAGCCGTAGTGGATCGGCATGTCCCAGCCGCCGAAGTCGACCATCTTGGCGCCAAGCGCACGATGGCTGCCATTGAGGACCGTTTGTTTCAAAGCCGTCGTCTGGGTCATGACCAATCCTGATGAAAGGGGAAGCCAGTCATTATCCCAGAGACGCGAACATTTTCGGGGCAGGTTGTCCCCGCCGATGACGCCACCGATCAACCGGCCGATTCGACCAGCAGGGTCATGTCCGAACTGCCGACGATTCGCACCGGCACGCCGACCGGCAGATCCGGACCGCTGACATCCCAATAGGCGTCGGCGATCTGCACCCGTCCGTGGCCCTGCACGATCGCCTGCTGCAATGGCACCACCTGGCCGACCAGCGCATCGGCGCGGCGATTGAGGTTCGGCCGGTCGCTTTGGCGCCCGCGACCACGAAACCGGACACGATAGATCTGGATCGACACGAAGCTCAGCACCACGAACGCGGTTATCTGTGCCAGCAGGGGCATGTCGAACAGCAACACCAACACGAACACCGCCGCCGCCGCAAACCCCAGCCAGAGCATGAACGCACCTGGCGCGAGGGCCTCAATGGCGAACAACGCCAGTGCGACCGCTCCCCAGCTCACCGCCTGCCAGTCCCAATGCATGACTCAGCCTCCAACCCGCATCGGCGGCACCGGGCGATTGCCGGGCTGCTGACCCAACGCGTCCTTGGCCAACTCGGCGATGCCGGCCAGCGAGCCGATCACGCCGGCCGACTCCATCGGCATCAGCACGAACTTCTGGTTCGGCGCTTCGGCCAGGGCCTTGAACGCCTCGATGTATTTCTGCGCGATGAAGTAATTGATCGCCTGCACGTTGCCCTGCGAAATCGCGTTGGACACCATCTCGGTCGCCTTGGCTTCCGCCTCGGCCAGCCGCTCGCGCGCTTCCGCTTCACGGAAAGCCGCTTCGCGCTCGCCTTCGGCATGCAGGATCGCGCCCTGCTTCTGGCCCTCGGCTTTCAGGATCTCGGCCTGGCGGAAGCCCTCGGCTTCCAGGATGTTGGCGCGCTTTTCACGCTCGGCCTTCATCTGCCGGGCCATCGCCTCGACCAGGTCGCGCGGCGGGGCGATGTCCTTCAGCTCGATGCGGTTGACCTTCAGCCCCCACGGATGGGTGGCCTGGTCGACGGCGACCAGCACCTTGGCGTTGATCTCGTCACGACGCGACAGCGATTCGTCCAGGTCCATGGAGCCGATCGAGGTGCGGATGTTGGTCATCACCAGGTTGAGCGTGGCGATCTCCAGCTGCGCGACCTCGTAGGCCGCCTTGGCCGCGTCGAGCACCTGGAAATAGACCACGCCGTCGACCTTGACCACGGCGTTGTCCTTGGTGATGACGTCCTGGCTGGGCACGTCCAGCACCTGCTCCATCATGTTGATCTTGCGGCCGATGTCCTGGTAGACGGGGATCAGGAAGTGCAGCCCCGGCGACAGCGTGTGGGTGTACTTGCCGAACGCCTCGACCGTCCACTCATAGCCTTGCGGCACCATGCGTACCGCCTTGAATACCATCACGACGCCGACGACCAGCAGCACGATGGCGAGTATCGATCCCAGTGTCATTCCCTGTTCCCCTTGTCTGAAGGGACGAGTATAGGCACAGCTGCTTGCCCCGCGCGGATCAGGGCGCGGAGGTCGCCGCTGGGCCTTCCGTCTGCGCCGGCTCGACCCATTCGGCAAACACCGCATCGATATCCGACGCCGCCACCTGGTGCCCTTGTTCGAGCTCGGCCGCCTGGGCAAACAACGGCATGATCATCGCCATGCCATCGATTCCGGTCTTCATATGCGCGCCATTGGTGGACAGCAGGTCCGACCAGCGCGCACGTACCCCGGCCCAGAAGTCGGCGGTAGCGGCCCAGTAGGTGTAGGCGGGCTGGAAGTCGACATCGGTGGTCCTGACGTAATCGTTGAAGCCGAACTCGCGGGCCAGTTCGACCTGGCTGCCATCCGCCTCGCGCCGGACCTTGGTGTTGAACTGCTCGTGGGACCATCCGCCGGGAGTGATGGTGTGCCGGTTGATCACCGCCAGCGCGTTGTAGTCGCTGCGCCGGGTGTACTCGCGTCGCGGCAACGGGCGCCAGCTGGTATCGCTGGTCCAGGTGGAAATGCCTTTGGCATGCTGCCATTCACCGGTGCCGCAATAGCGCGGGGCGTCGCTGACCTCGTACACGCATTGGGTCCAGGCGCCGCGGGTCACGTCAGCGCGAATCGCATGCACGGTCCAGGTCTGGTCGGCGCTGAACTCGAACCGCTGCGGTGCCTCGTACACCCAATCCTGACGCCAGTGCTTGGTGACGTGGCCGCTGCGGGCGTCGACCAGAATATGCTGCAACACGATCCTGTCGGGTGTGTCCTCCACCACGATCACTGTCTCGCTGCCGCCGCTGCGCATCGCCGGCGCACGTTCGTATCCAGGTTGGAGCAACACGGTCTCGTCGAAGGCGAAGTCGACCAGGTATTCGCCCTGCATGGCGAGGATCGCGGCACGGTCGGCAGCAGGGCTGGACACCGCCGCGATGGCCGGCGTTGCCACCAGCCCGGTGAGGGCGGCCAATGCCGCCGATAGCAGGATGGTCATGGGTTTTGCGGACATGGGTTTCGTGGACATGGGTTCTGTGGAAACAGGGTTCAAGGACATGGGTTTCTCCAGACAGGATCGAAGCGGCGTCACCACTGGAAGGCCACGCTCACGGAAAGATTGCGGCCGGGACTGGTGTAGCGATCCAGCGTGCGGCTGGTAGCAGCGACCGCCGGCACGTCACCCGATTGCCAGTACTTGCGGTCGGTCAGGTTGAACACACCAACGTTGACCTTCGCCCCGGGAGCAAAGCGCCAATGGGCCAGCAGGTCGAACACGCCATAACCGCCTTGCCCGTACAGCGCCGGATCGGACACGTGATCCTTGCGCCCGACGAAACGGCCGGCCAGCTCCACGCCACGGTCATGGCGGTCCCAGGCCAGCCCGAGGGTGGCGGTCAGCGGGTCGACCGAGTCCAGCGGCACGTCCTCGCTGCGGTTGTCACCGCGCGCATAGGCCGCCGCCCCACGCAGCGACCATCCCTGCAGGCCATCGGCCAGCGCGCCAAGCTCGACCCCGGCCTTGAGCTCGAGGCCACGAATGCGCGCATCGGCGACGTTCTGCGACTGGAAGACCATCAGGCCGGCATCGTCGAAACCGATGAGGCGGTACGACTCGATGAAGTCGTCGTAGCGGTTGTCGTAGCCCGCCAGGCTGGCGTGGACGGCTTCGCCGGCGAAACGAAGGCCGAGCTCGATGCCGTCGCTGGTTTCCGGCTTGAGGTTCGGGTTGGCGATGGCGGTGTAGCCGAACATCAGGTTGGTGAACCCGATGTTGACATCGTTGTAGGGCGGCGAGCGGAAGCCTCGCGAATAGCCGCCAAACAGCGACCAGTCCGTGGAGAAGTGCCAGACCGCGCCAAGCTTGGGCGACAGATTGGTCTCGATCAGGCCACTGACCCGCACGCCCGGATTGTCTTCGGCGAAGATGTTGTCCAGGCGCGGACGCAGTTCGTAATGATCGATCCGCAACGCCGGCACCAGGCGGAAGCTGCCATCGGCGAAGTCGATCTCGTCCTGCAGGTAGAGCGCGGCAGTGGTGGTACGGCTGATCGGGAAATCGCGTACCGGAAACACGTCCGGCAGCATCGCGTTGCTGACCGCGCCGGTATCCAGGTTGTGCACGCGGCCGTCGCGTTTTTGCCGCGTTTCAGTGCGCGCCAGGTCCAGCCCGTAGCTCAGCGCATGCTCCACCCGGCCGGTGCTGAACGACTTGCGCGCGTTTGCCTGGAGCCCATACAGACGCTGATCGAAATCAAATTCCCGCGCGCGCAGTTCGTTCACGCCTGCGGCGGTTCGGCGCCGTTCGATGCTGTCCTGGGTGGTCTGGCTGTCCTGGCGATAGAGCTGCCAGTCCAGGGCGTCGGCGAAACCGGCATCCAGTGCATCCAGCTCGTGACTCAGCGATATCCGTGCGCGTGATTGATGGTCATCACCGAGGACCTGCAGGTTGTTTGCGCCAGTCAACGATTGCAACCCCCGAGAGGTCAGCACATCGGTCTGCGCATCGTCCTCGTTGCCCTCGACCGTCAACCGGAAGCGCTGCGACGCATTGGGCGCGAACACCAGTTTGGACAGCAGGCTGCGGCCGTCACGATGTTGCGGGTTGGGCGCGGTACGCGAGCTGCCCTCGCTGTGGTCACTTCCCTGGTTTTCGGTTTCCCGGCCCTGCCGATGGCCGGCAGCGACCATGCCCGACCAGCGCTCGCCAGCGAACGCCGCGGTAGCGCTACCGGACAAGGCATTCCAGCTGCCCTCATGGCCGATCTTGAAACCGAAGTAGGCGGTCTTGCCGTCGCGCAGGTAATCCAGCGGATCGCGGGTGATGAACGACACCACCCCACCAAGCGCGTCGGAGCCGTAGAGCGAACTGGACGGCCCGCGTACCACCTCGACCCGTTTCAGGGTATCGAGATCGACGAAGTTGCGGTTGGCGTTGGAGAAGCCGCCGATCGCAAATGCATCCGCCACCGGGATGCCATCGGTCTGGATGCGCACCCGATTGCCATCCAGGCCGCGGATGCGGATGCCGCCGATACCGAAGCGGCCAAACTCCGCGGGCACGCTGATGCCGGGCTCATAACGGAACAGGTCCCTCAGGTTGTTCGCCAGGATGTCGTCCATCCGCTCACGCTCGATCACATCGACCGTATTGGGCACATCGACAATCTGGCGCGTTGTGCGGGTGGCGGTCACCACCACACGATCCAGTTCAGCGGCAACGACCGCAGCCGTGGCCCGGGAGGACTGGTCACTGGCAACGGCAATGCCGGGCAACGCCAGGCACAGGGCGAAAAACAACGGATGGGGCAGCATATCGGGCTCGCTCGAAAAGAATGATGGCGAGCTGGCTTGCGGCGGATACCGGTGGCGGGCGACCTGGGAAATATCGGCGTGCAGCCGCGCGGCGTGGCCACCGCGGGACAGGCAACCGTGGAAAGGGAGCTACTTGGTCAGGATCAACTTGTCGTTACGCGTATGGCGCAGGCGATAGACCTCGCCACCGTGACGGATCAGCACTTCGCGCGCGCCGCCGAGCAACGAGTCGCTGTCGAACTGGCCAGGCGCCAACGACGCCGGCGCTTGTGGCCGGAACGCCTGGGGAAAGGAAACCGGGTTGGCGATGCGTGACTTGAACTGGACATCCGGCGAATGGGCCAACGAGAGCTGCGGGCGCATGGGCATTACTCGATCAGGATTGACTGATGATGATAATCATTCTCATTTGAGAATCAAGCGATACCGTATCCCGCCCGCTCAAGCCGCCACAACACGTACCTTGTGCCAGCACGTCTCGTCCAGCCGCTCCAGCAGTTCGATGGCCTGCAGGTTCTGCAACAACTGCTCCACCCGGCTGGCACCGAGGATCACGCTGGACACGTGCGGGTTACGCAGACACCAGGCGATCGCCAACGGTGCGGGGGCCACATCGAACTCGGCCGCCAGCGCGGTGAATTTCCGGGCACGCTCAATCCGGTGCTGTTCGGGCTCGCCGATCGCCAACTTGCGCAGCCAACCGTTGTCCTGCCGGCCCAGCCGGGTCTGCTCGGGGATGCCGGCGTTGTACTTGCCGGTGAGCAGGCCCGACGCCAGCGGCGACCAGGTGGTGATGCCCATGCCGTATTCGGAATACAGCGGCGCGTATTCCAGCTCGACCCGTTCGCGATGGAACAGGTTGTACTGCGGCTGTTCCATGGTGGGTGCGTGCAGGTGATGATTACGGGCGGCCTTGTGCGCCTCGCGGATCTGCGCTGCAGACCATTCCGAGGTGCCCCAATACAGCACCTTGCCTTGGCGGATCAGTGCGTCCATCGCCCACACGGTCTCCTCGATCGGGGTATCGGGATCGGGACGGTGGCAGTAGTAAAGATCGAGATAATCGACGCGCAGGCGCTTGAGCGCATCGTGGCAGGCGTCGGTGACGTGCTTGCGCGACAACCCGCGCTGGGTCGGTCGCGGGGCGTCGGTGGCACCGAAGTACACCTTGCTGGACACGCAGTAGCCATCGCGCGGCAGCCGCAGGTCGGCAATGACATCGCCCATCAACTGCTCGGCCACGCCATTGCCGTAGGTCTCGGCATTGTCGAAGAAGTTGACGCCGTGATCCCACGCGGCGGCGATCAGCTCACGCGCGGTGCCACGGGGGATCTGCCCGCCGAAGGTGACCCAGGCACCAAACGACAGCGCTGACAGTTGCAGGCCGGAAGTTCCCAGGCGGCGATATTGCATGACGACGACTCCTTCTACGCGATGGCCTCAGTGTAATCCGGCAGCCGCGACCACCATGACGCCCTGCCCCGCCACGACAGCACGCCACGACAGCACGCCACGACAACCAGACGGCAACGAGGTAGACTGCGCGGGCTTCTTCCTCCGGGGAGTAGTCCGCCCGCGTCGACGTAGCGTCGAACACATCGACACGGGAGCATGCATCAACATACTTGGCCGGCTGGCCATGGTGCATGCGGGTCGCATCCGATGATGTGGCGTGGACGAGACCGAAGGCAGGCTTGCGCAGACAATCCATGGGCGATCCCTTCACGGGACGGCCCGGGTCGGGCGGCGCGGCCTGCTTTCGTCACCACGCCGCCCGGCCCCGGAACTTGAAATGGATGCATTCCCGCTTGCGACCGCCCTGCTCTCGGCCGGCACCGTGGCCCTGGCAGAGATCGGCGACAAGACCCAACTGCTGGCACTGCTGCTGGCCGCACGCTTCCGCAAGCCATGGCCGATCATCGGCGGCATTTTTGTCGCGACCATCCTCAACCACGCACTTGCGGCCTGGTTCGGAACGATGGTTGCACAATGGCTACAGCCCGAGTCGCTGCGCTGGATCGTGGCGGCCAGCTTCATCGCCGTGGCGTTGTGGACGCTCAAGCCCGACACGCTCGACGAGGACGATTCGCCGACGCCGGCACGTGGCGCATTCATCGCCACCACCATCGCCTTCTTCGTTGCCGAGATCGGCGACAAGACCCAGGTCGCTACGGTGTTGTTGGCGGCGAAGTATTCGCCCTTGTGGGAGGTGGTGGTCGGCACCACCGTCGGCATGCTGCTGGCGAACGTGCCGGTAGTCCTGCTGGGCAGCCGGTTCGCCGATCGGTTGCCGCTCAAGGCAGCACGTTACGTGGCCGCGGCGGTATTCGCAGGCCTGGGCATCTGGGTGGCAGCGCGCGGCCTGGGGTAGCCTCCCGCCGACATCCATCACGCGCTCGCGCTATCCTCGCCGCAGGCATTGAGGGGACGCGATGGATAGCCACCAAGGTTTCAGCGAGGCGGTAAGGACGCTGCTGTCGCGACCTGACGAGATCATGCTTGAAAGCGGCGCCAGCGGTGAGTTGCTGGTGGCCCGGCTGCGGGTGGTCATCGCCGCATTGTTGCTGTTGCTGCCGTTGGCGCATGCATTGACGGGCGGCTCGGTCGCCGAGACCCTGACCGGACTGGGCGGGGCAATTTTCGCCAACCTGATTTCCCTGCTCTGGTTACAACTGGCACGCCGGCCGCGCCACTATCGCTGGCTTCCGTTCGCGACCGCCGCCTTCGACGTCACCGCCACCACGCTGGTGCTGGTCGTACTGGCCACCCAACATTTGCCTGCCGCACTCAACAGCATGGTCGTGTGGTGCTGTTACTTCCTTGCGATCCTGCTGACGGCGTTGCGAAATGACGGTCGCACTACCGTGTTTGCCGGCGTGCTGGCGCTGGTGCAGTACGGTCTGTTGAGCGCGCTGGTCTTCGCCGCGGCGACGTCACCGGAGCAGTTGATCTCCAGCGATTATGGGGCGGTGACCGCAAGCACCCAGATCCAGCGACTGCTGCTGCTGGTGATCGTGACCCTGCTCACCGCCACGGTGGTTTACCGGACCCAACGGCTGGTGGAGATGTCGGGTACCGACGGGCTGACCCGGCTGCCCAATCGCACCTGGCTGCTGCACCGGATGCCGCGGTTGCTGCAGGCTGCCAACCAGGACGGTCACAGCCTGAGCTTGGCGTTGATCGATATCGACCACTTCAAGCGGGTCAACGATGAAGCCGGACACCACGCAGGTGACCGGGCGCTGCGCCACGTGGTCGGTGTCATCCAGGACGCGGTGGAACCGGGTGACTGGCTGGTGCGACTGGGCGGGGAGGAGTTGGTGCTGGTGATGCGGCAACCGGTAGGCACCGCCTGGGAACGGGTAGAGGCAATACGGCACGTACTGGCGGAACATCCGTTCAACCCTGAACGCGGCCAGCTCGAGCCGATGTGGTTGACATTCAGCGCCGGGATCGCCGCCAGTCCGCAGGACGGACACGACTTGTCCAAGCTGCTGCGTCGTGCCGATCAACGCCTGAAAGTGGCCAAGCGTGAAGGTCGCAACCGGGTCATCGCCCGCGAGGGCTGAGCGCGCGGAAGCGCGGCAACTTCCCCGGCGCCCGGTCGCAGCGCTTCACCACCACGTCATTTCCCTCTACGCTGCCCTGCAACGATGGCTCAATGCGGGCCGTGACCAAGGGGAAGCATCTGGTGAGCCTGAAACTTCGACTGATCGTGCTGAACTTCCTGCAGTTCTTCATCTGGGGCGCCTGGCTGTTGACCATCGGCGCCTACTGGTTCCAGAACAAGGAGTGGTCGGGCACCGGGTTTGGCGCGATCTTCTCGACCATGGGCATCGCTTCGCTGTTCATGCCCTCGTTGATGGGCATCGTCGCGGACAAGTGGATCAACGCAGAAAAGCTGTACGGCCTGCTGCACATTGGCGGTGCGGTGGTGCTGTTCTTCCTGCCCCGGGTCGACAACCCGACCACGATGTTCTGGGTGATGCTGCTCAACATGCTGTTCTACATGCCGACCATCGCCCTGGCGATCGCGGTGGCGTACAACGCGCTGAAGAACGAGGGCCGCGACGTGGTCAACGACTATCCGCCGATCCGGGTCTGGGGAACGGTCGGGTTCATCGCCGCTTTGTGGACGGTCAGCCTGCTGCATCTGGAGACCTCGGCCGGTCAGTTCTACGTCGCCGCCGGCGCCTCGTTGCTGCTGGGACTGTATGCATTCACCCTGCCGCCGTGCCCGCCCAAGCTGGGCAAGAGTGAGAAACACTCGCTGGTGGACGCGCTGGGCTTGACCTCGTTCCGCCTGTTCCGTGATCGCAACATGGCGATCTTCTTCATCTTCGCGATGCTGCTGGGCGCGGCCCTGCAACTGACCAATGCCTATGGCGATACGTTCCTGCACGACTTCGCCAACGACCCGCTCTACAAGGACACGCTGGCGGTGCGCTACCCGGCCATCATCATGTCGATATCGCAGATCTCCGAGGCCTTGTTCATCCTGACCATCCCGTTCTTCCTGAAGCGCTTCGGGATCAAGGCGGTGATGACCATGAGCATGCTGGCGTGGTTCCTGCGCTTCGGGCTGTTCGCCTATGGCGACCCGGGCGACGGACTTTGGATGATCGTGCTGTCGTGCATCGTCTACGGCATGGCCTTCGATTTTTTCAACATCTCCGGTTCGTTGTTCGTCGAGGGCCAGAGCGACCCGAAGATACGGGCCAGCGCGCAAGGCTTGTTCATGATGATGACCAACGGTGTCGGCGCGGTGCTGGGTAGCGTGTTGAGCGGCTTCATCATCGAGCACTGGTTCACCTATCCGGACCAGAGCAAAAACTGGCATGGCATCTGGATGACCTTTGCGCTGTACGCGCTCGCCATCACGGTGCTGTTCGTGCCGTTGTTCAAGCACAAGCGCGAGTCCGCGGCGGTTGCGGACCAGCGCCGCGCCGGCGATCTCGGTGCCTGAGCGGGAGCGAAGGATGACGCCGGTCGGCACGGTCACCGTCATCGGTTCGTTCAACATCGACCACGTGTGGGCGCTGCCGACTCTGCCGCAAGTCGGTGAAACGTTGGCCGGCACGTACCACACCGGCCCGGGCGGCAAGGGCTTCAACCAGGCCACCGCGGCCGCGCGCGCAGGAGCACAGACCGCGTTCGTCTGCTCGCTGGGTTCGGATGCGGGTGGCCAGCTCGCCCGCTCGTTGGCCGGCGCGGACGGCATCGAGCTGCACGCCGCCGACAGCAATGCGCTCACCGGGACCGCCGGCATCTACGTCGACCGGCAGGGTCGCAACAGCATCGTCTTCGGTCCCGGTGCGAACGCGGATCTGGGCGCGGACTTCGTGCACGCGCAGGCTCGCGTGCTGGCCGCCTCGACGGTGGTGCTGGCGCAACTGGAGTCGCCGGTCGCGGCGGTGGCGGCCGGGTTCGCCATTGCCCGCGCCAACGATGTGATGACGGTGCTCAACCCGGCACCGGCGGATGCCGACCTGACCCCCGCCCTGCTGGCGCTCAGCGACATGATCACGCCCAACGAGTCGGAGTTCTGTTCGCAGTTGCTTCGCCACCACGGCGACCGGCTGGCCGCCGACGATCTCGGCGCCTTGGACGATGCAACCCTGCACGGACACTGCCGCAAATTGTTGCCGCATGGGAGCGTGATCATCACCCTCGGCGCGGCCGGCTGCTTTGTGTCCCACGTCGAGCACCAACGCCGCGGCGATGACCGCGCGTTCTATCGGGTTGCCGCCGCCTTGGCGCAGGTGGTCGACACCACCGGTGCCGGCGACGCCTTCAACGGCGCGCTGGTGGCATCGATCGCCCAGCTGCCGTCGCATCCCTTCGCCCGGCACATAGCCTTTGCCAACCGCTACGCCGCACGCGCCACCGAACACACCGGCGCCGCACAGGCAATGCCACGCCTGCGTCCGGAAGCGGACGGGGCCATTGCCGTCATCCCCGCCAGCTAGAATACCCACCATGCAGATCGGCCCTTACACCATTGACCCGAAAGTGATCCTCGCCCCCATGGCCGGGGTCACCGACAAGCCGTTCCGGGTGCTGTGCAAACGCCTGGGTGCGGGGCTGTGCGTGTCGGAGATGACCACATCCGACCCGCGCTTCTGGGCGACAACCAAGTCCCGCCACCGCATGGACCATGCCGGCGAGCCGGCGCCGATCAGCATCCAGATCGCCGGTACCGTGCCGGCGATAATGGCCGACGCGGCGCGCCACAACGTCGATCAGGGAGCGCAGATCATCGACATCAACATGGGTTGCCCGGCCAAGAAGGTCTGCAACGCGTGGGCCGGGTCGGCGCTGATGCGCGAGCCGGCATTGGTTTCGCGGATCATGGAAGCAGTGGTCAACGCGGTCGATGTTCCGGTGACGCTGAAGATCCGCACTGGCTGGGCGGCCGGCCAACGCAATGCGCTGGAGATCGCCCGCATCGCCGAGTCCGCCGGCATCGCCGCATTGGCGGTGCATGGACGCACCCGAGACCAACAGTACAAAGGCGTGGCCGAGTACGACACCATCGCCGAGGTCAAGGCGGCGCTGTCGATCCCGGTCATCGCCAATGGCGATATCGACTCGCCGCGCAAGGCCGAGGCGGTATTGAAGTACACCGGTTGCGATGCGGTGATGGTGGGGCGTGCCGCGCAAGGCCGGCCCTGGATATTCCGCGGGATTGCCCATTACCTGGCCACCGGCGAGTTGCTGGCCGAGCCTTCCCTGGTCGAGGTGCGTGACGTGTTGCTGGGTCACCTTGATCACCTTCACCGGTTCTATGGCGAGCGTTCCGGCGTGCGTATCGCGCGCAAGCACCTGGGTTGGTATGCGAAAGACCACCCGGAAAACACCGCCTTCCGCGCCGTGGTCAACCAGGCCGAGACCGCCCAACTGCAGGTCCGGCTGACCCGCGATTATTTCGACGCGTTGATCGCCGGCGTCGCGCCGCAGCTGCCCGTCGCCGCCTGAATATACTCCTCGGCTGGAGCCGGCCACCCGCCCTCAGTACCACCTTAACCACAGGCAAACTCCGGTCACGGCACAATGCGCCAACCAGATGTTGCCTGTATCATTCGCACCCATCCCTTTATCCGAATGCAAGGATATAGCCCTGATGTCCAGCTACCTGTTTACCTCTGAATCCGTTTCCGAAGGCCACCCGGACAAGATCGCCGACCAGATCTCCGACGCCGTCCTGGATGCGATCCTGACCCAGGACAAGCGCGCCCGCGTGGCCTGCGAAACCATGGTCAAGACCGGCGTCGCCATCGTCGCTGGCGAGATCACCACCTCGGCGTGGATCGATCTGGAAGAGGTGACCCGCAAGGTCATCCTGGATATCGGCTACAACAGCTCCGAGGTCGGTTTTGACGGCGCCACCTGCGGCGTGTTGAACCTGATCGGCAAGCAGTCGCTTGATATCGCCGCCGGCGTGGATGGCAGCAAGAAGAAGCTGAAAAAGCCGGAAGAGCAAGGCGCGGGCGACCAGGGGCTGATGTTCGGCTATGCCTGCAACGAGGCCCCCGAGTTCATGCCGGCGCCGATCTATTACAGCCATCGGCTGGTCGAGCAGCAGGCGAAGATCCGCAAGAAGAAGAACTCCCCGCTGCCGTGGCTGCGTCCGGACGCCAAGAGCCAGGTCACCCTGCGCTATGACGACGCCGGCCAGATCGCCGGCCTGGATGCGGTGGTGCTGTCGACCCAGCACGATCCGGGCATCAAGCAGAAGGACCTGGTCGAGGCGGTCCGCGAGCACATCCTCAAGCCGGTGCTGCCGAAGGCGTGGCTGGAGTCACTGCCCAAGAACAAGATCCACATCAACCCGACCGGCATCTTCGTGGTGGGCGGGCCGGTGGGCGATTGCGGCCTGACCGGGCGCAAAATCATTGTTGACACCTACGGCGGCATGGCGCGCCACGGTGGCGGTGCGTTCTCCGGCAAGGACCCATCCAAGGTCGACCGTTCGGCCGCCTACGCCGCGCGTTACGTGGCCAAGAACCTGGTCGCCGCCGGTCTGGCCGACAAGTGCGAGGTGCAGTTGTCCTACGCGATCGGCGTCGCCGAGCCGACCTCGATCTCGGTCACCACGTTCGGCACCGGCAAGATCAGCGATGACAAGCTCGAACTGCTGATCCGCAAGCATTTCGACCTGCGCCCGTACGGCATCGTCAAGATGCTCGACCTGATCCACCCGGTTTACCAGGCGACCGCCGCTTACGGTCACTTTGGCCGCAAGCCCAGGGACGTCAGCTACACCGACTCGGTCGGCGTGACCCACAAGGCGACGGCGTTCTCGTGGGAGAAAACCGACAAGGCCGAAGAGCTGCGCAAGGCGGCGAAGCTGAAGAAGTAGAATGGCGCGGCTTGCGCGGCTGCAATCGGAATGATGTCGTCGTAAACGGGCCGCCTCTCGCGGCCCGTTTACGTTGCTCGCCGTGACATTCACGGTGGCATCCGCACCGATCACAGCCGCCCCTCTTCGTTGGTCGCACGACCAGCGGCACTGCCCGCCCCAGAACACGGATTGCGCTCCTTGAACACCGACACCACCCCTCCGCCAATGGACGATAGCGACCATCTCTCGCCCGAGCGCCTGCGCGCGGCGCTGGAGCTGCTGGAAGCCGTCGCCGCTGACCGCACGTTGCTCGATGCCGTGCCGGATGCCGAGCGCAAGCGACTGCACCAGGCGGTCGCCCGGGTCTACCACCCCGAACCGGGCACCCGCCGACAGAAACTCAAGGCACGCGAGCGCGAGCGCAACGCCGAGAACATCCGCCGTGCCGACGCGGTGCTGAACCAGACCGGCATCCGCGCGCTACGGCGCAAGCCGGTGTTCACCGCGCTCAACTACTTCCCACCTCACGGTCCCGGCGCGCAGGCGTTACTGGCCCATGGCGAGGTCGACGCAGCAAGCGGCAGCCACGAATCCCCCGAGCTGTTGCACTGCTACGTCTGCAAGCAGAAATACACACAGGTGCACCACTTCTACGACCAGTTGTGCCCGACCTGCGCAACATTCAATTTCCACAAGCGCACCGAGCTGGCCGACCTCAGCGGCCGGGTCGCGCTGCTGACCGGCGGGCGGGTCAAGATCGGCTATCAGGCCGGACTGAAACTGCTGCGCGCGGGCGCGGAACTGATTGTCACCACCCGCTTCCCCCGCGATTCCGCCGCCCGCTACGCGCAGGAGCCGGATTTTGGCGACTGGGGCCACCGGCTGGAGGTGTTCGGCCTGGACCTGCGCCATACGCCGAGCGTAGAGGCGTTCTGCAGCGAGCTGCTGGCCACCCGCCCGCGGCTGGACTTCATCATCAACAACGCCTGCCAGACGGTGCGTCGCCCGCCGGAGTTCTACGCCCACATGATGGCCGGCGAGACCGCGGCGCTGCGCGATACGCCGGAAGCGGTGCGCCAGTTGATCGGCAATTACGAGGGCTTGCGCAGCCAGGACCTGCTCGGCGAGGCGACCGCATCGGTGCAGGCCGCGGCGGCGCGCAGCGACTTGCCGACGATGACTGGCGAGGCCGCCGGGCTGCTGCGTGCGGCCGAGCTGTCGCAGGTGCCGCTGCTGGCGGAGGAACTGCTGGGCCAGAAACACCTGTTCCCCGAAGGCCGGCTCGACCAGGACCTGCAGCAGGTTGACCTGCGCGGGCGCAATTCCTGGCGGCTGCAGATGCACGAGGTGCCGTCGGTGGAATTGCTGGAGGTGCAACTGGTGAACGCGATCGCACCGTTCCTCATCAACGCACGCCTGAAGCCGCTGATGCTGCGCAGCGCGGATGGCAGCGCACCGACCCGCGACAAGCACATCGTCAACGTGTCCGCGGTGGAGGGCCAGTTTTATCGCAACTTCAAGACCACCCGCCATCCGCATACCAACATGGCCAAGGCGGCGTTGAACATGATGACGCGCACCTCGGCCGCCGATTACCACGGCGACGGCATCCACATGAACAGCGTCGATACCGGCTGGGTGACCGACGAGGATCCGGCCGAGCTGGCCGCGCGCAAGGTATTGGAAGAACGCTTCCATCCGCCGCTGGACATCATTGATGGGGCGGCGCGGATCGTCGATCCGATCATCAATGGCATCAATACCGGCGAGCACGTCTGGGGCCAGTTCCTGAAGGACTACAAGCCGACCGACTGGTAACGATTGTCGGGTCGAACCGGTATAATCGGCCGGTCCGCCAAGGGGCGCTGCGACCGTAACCAGAGTACGGCCAGGCTTGGCAGAACCGATGACACGTCCCATGGGCGTGCTGTCCGCAACAACGGCGCCCGGTTGCCATTACCCGCCCTGACGTCCGCATGTTCGATGCGGCAGGGACCGAACCGGAGCACCCCATGAACGACAACACCAAGACCTTCTCGACCGAGGGCGATTACAAGATCGCCGATATCTCCCTGGCCGACTGGGGACGCAAGGAACTCGACATCGCCGAGCACGAGATGCCGGGCCTGATGTCAATCCGCCAGAAGCACGCCGCCACCCTGCCGCTCAAGGGCGTGCGCGTGACCGGCTCGTTGCACATGACGATCCAGACCGCGGTGCTGATCGAGACGCTGAAGGACATCGGCGCCGACGTGCGCTGGGCGTCGTGCAACATCTTCAGCACCCAAGACCACGCCGCCGCCGCGATCGCCGCCACCGGCACCCCGGTGTTCGCCTGGAAGGGCGAGTCGCTGGAGGAGTACTGGGACTGCACGCTGGAGGCGTTGAGCTTCCGCGACGGCAAGGGCGCGGACGGTAAAGAAAAATTTCTCGGACCGCAGCTGGTGGTCGACGACGGCGGCGACGTGACCCTGCTGATCCACAAGGGCTATGAGCTCGAGAACGGCAGCAAGTGGGTCGATGAGCCGGCCACCTCGCACGAGGAGCAGGTGATCAAGAACCTGCTCAAGCGTGTCGCGACCGAGCGCCCGGGTTACTGGCACACCGTGGTCAATGACTGGAAGGGCGTCTCCGAAGAGACCACCACCGGCGTGCACCGCCTGTACCAGCTGGCCGAAGCCGGCTCGCTGCTGATCCCGGCGATCAACGTCAACGACTCGGTCACCAAGTCCAAGTTCGACAACCTGTACGGCTGCCGCGAGTCGCTGGCCGACGGCCTGAAGCGCGCGATGGACGTGATGCTGGCCGGCAAGGTCGCGGTGGTCTGCGGCTATGGCGACGTCGGCAAGGGCTGCGCGGCGTCGCTGCAAGCCTACGGCGCGCGCGTGGTGGTCACCGAGATCGACCCGATCTGCGCCCTGCAGGCGGCGATGGAAGGCTTCGAGGTCAACACCATCGAGTCCACCCTGGGCCGCGGCGACATCTATGTCACCACCACCGGCAACAAGGACATCATCACCGCCGTGCACATGCAGGCGATGAAGGACCAGGCGATCGTCTGCAACATCGGCCACTTCGACAACGAGATCCAGGTCGATGCGCTGAAGGAGCTCAAGGGCGTCGAGCACGTCAACATCAAACCGCAGGTGGACAAGTTCATCTTCCCGAACGGCAACGCGATCTTCCTGCTGGCCGAGGGCCGCCTGGTGAACCTGGGCTGCGCCACCGGCCATCCGAGCTTCGTGATGTCCAACTCGTTTGCCAACCAGACGCTGGCGCAGATCGACCTGTGGGCGAACAAGGACAGCTACGGCAAGCAGGTCTACCTGCTGCCCAAGAAGCTCGACGAGGAAGTCGCGCGGCTGCACCTGGAGAAGATCGGCGTGAAGCTGACCACCCTGAGCAAGGAACAAGCCGAGTACCTTGGCGTGCCGGTCGAAGGCCCGTACAAGCCGGATCATTACCGCTACTGATTCCGGCGGTCGGGTCGATACGGAAAACGGGCGCTTCGGCGCCCGTTTTTTTTGCCTGCCAGTTTTTTATGTGGGACTTCAATACTTCGGTAGCTTCATCGCGATGAAGCGATATACTCCAGCAATCCCATCGTGCCGGCCAGCCCATGATCCCGATCAGTTTCGAGTTCTACCCGCCCAAGACCGACGAGCAGCGCGCGCAACTCGACCGCACCACCACGCGGCTCAAGACGCATTCGCCGGAATACGTGTCGTGCACCTTCGGCGCCGGCGGCTCGACCCTGAGCTACACCCCGGAGACCGTGGAACGGCTGCAGCACCGACACGAGCTCAGCTCTGCCCCGCACATCTCCTGCGTCGGCGGCACCCGCGCCGAACTGGGCGAGTTGCTGCAGCGCTACAAGGCCATGGGCTGCCACCGTATCGTCGCCCTGCGCGGCGACCTGCCGTCGGGCATGGGCCACCCCGGCGACTTCCGCTACGCCAGCGACCTGGTCGAGTTCATCCGCCGCGAGCATGACGGCCAATTCCACATCGAGGTCGCCGCCTACCCGGAAACCCATCCGCAGTCGCGCGATGCCCACACCGACGTCGACCATTTCGTGCGCAAGGTGCGGGCCGGTGCCGATGGGGCAATCACCCAGTATTTCTACAACACCGATGCCTACTTCCGCTTCGTCGACGACGTGCGCGCGGCCGGGGTCGACATCCCGATCGTGCCGGGGATCATGCCGATCTCGAACTTCAGCCAGCTCCGGCGTTTCTCCGAAATGTGCGGCGCCGAGATCCCGCGCTGGATTGCCCAACGCATGCTGGCCTATGGCGACGACGCCGAAAGCATCCGCGGCTTTGCCACCGACGTGGTGGCTGGTTTGTGCAGGCGATTGGTCGAAGGCGGCGCCCCGGGCCTGCACTTCTACACGCTGAACCTGGCAAAACCGAGCATGAACGTACTCGCCAAGTTGGCCTGAGTTCAGCGGCGGTTGCCAAGGCGTTCAGTCCTGAAGCCCTTTGGTTACAAGGCTTTGACGGAGCCGGGCGGATTCTGTGGGTATCCCCCGCTGGTCCCCCGTCACCATGAACACGCACTCGCTGATCCTCCTCGCCGCAACCGTGCTGGCCGCACTCGCCATGCCCGGCGTTGCGCCTGCCCAAGGCGGCAACCTCCAGGACGGCATCCAACGCTGCGAAGCGCCCGACGGCACCGAGATCTACACCGACAAGGCCTGCTCGACGTTCGGCGCCACCGCGATGCCGATGTCGGGCGAACTGCTGACGCGCCTGGCCTCCGACAATGCTGGCGATGACGGCGCCGCCCATGCCGTGTTCGGCGGCCGCCGTGCCCCGGCAGTTGCGCGCCGTTCCGCCGCCAGCGGCTGCGCCCGCTCCTCGACCCAGCTGTCGATGGATCTGCAAGGTGCATGGGCGCTGGGCGACGTCAACCGGATCGCCGAGAGTTACCACTGGGTCGGGCTCGACTCCGGCCAGACGCGTTCGATCATGCAGCGGCTCGGCCGCCTGGCAGAGCAACCGCTGTGGCAGGCCCACTTTTTCGACGCCCGGATCGGTGGCGGAATGATGCAGTTGGCCGATGCCTCCGGCGGCGCCGACCACCGCAATGTCGGGGTCATGCAACTCGTGTTTGGCGACGACGCGTCGCGCCGGGTGCAGGATTTCAAGGTCCGGCGTTACCACGGCTGCTATTTCGTCCAGTTCTGAGCGACCCGCTTCAACGATGCGTCGCCGCCGCGTACGCTGGCGGGATGGCATTCCACCCTGACCAGAGCCACCCTGACCAGACATTGCTCCCGCCCGGCTTGTCGCGCCGCGGCGGCCTGGTCGCGCTCGGACTGTTGTGCGCGCTGGCCTGGTCACCCAACGCGGCCGCCCAGATCAACCGCTGCCAGCACAGCGACGGCACGATGGCGTATACCGACCGTCGTTGCTCGGACATTGGCGCGGTCGAACGGGCACCCGCGCCCGCCCGCGTCGGCAGTCGCCGGATCTATCGTGATGGCTGCGCGCGCAACGTGCAGGACCTGATGTTCGAGATGACCACCGCGATCGACGGTGGCGACGCAAACCGGCTTGCCAGCGTCTACCACTGGGCGGGCGCGTCCAGCCGCGGCGCCGCCGCGGTGATGACCCGGCTTGCCGTGGTGGTCAGCCGGCCACTGGTCGACATCGTGCCCGTGGTGCCGGAGCCGGAGCCAGCACCATTGCCGGTGTTCACGCGGACCGTAGGTGACCCAGGCGAACGCTATTACCCCTCCACGGTGACCGACGCCAAGCCGGTTGCATTGCGGGTCATGCAGACCCTCGAGAACGGCGTCACGCCATCGGAAACGGTGTTCGGGTTGCACCGCTACTTCGGTTGCCTGTGGATCAGGAATTGAGCAGGCACAATGAAACGCTCACCCACACGCGGATACCCGACCGATGCAATACCCCGAATGGATTTGGCACAACGGCGCGATCAAGCGCTGGGAAGATGCAACCACCCACGTGATGTCGCACGCGCTGCACTACGGCTCATCGGTGTTCGAAGGCATCCGCAGCTACGAGACGCCCGACGGCCCGGCGATCTTCCGCCTGACCGACCACAACACTCGCCTGTACGCATCGGCCAGGATCTACGACATGCCGATGCCCTACAGCGTGGCCGAGGTCAACACCGCCTGTCGCGAGGTCATTCGCCGCAACAACCTGGGCAAGGCTTACCTGCGTCCCCTCGCTTTCCGCGGCCTCGGCGGCTTCGGCCTGTCTGCCGACACCCCGGTCGAGCTGTCGGTGGCGGCCTGGGAAATGGGCCCATACCTCGGCGCCGGCGTGCTGGAGGCCGGCATCGACGCTTGCGTGTCGAGCTGGCAGCGACTCGCCCCCAACACCATCCCGACCGGGGCCAAGGCCGGCGGAAACTACCTGTCCGGCCAGCTGATCGCACGTGAGGCACGTCGGCTCGGCTTCGGCGAAGGGATCGCGCTGGCATCGACCGGCCTGCTGTCGGAGGGCGCCGGCGAGAACATATTCCTGGTGTTCGATGGCGCCCTGCACACCACCCCGGTCAGTGCCGCGCTACTCAACGGCATCACCCGCAACTCGATCATCCGCCTGGCCCGCGATGCCGGCATCGAGGTGGTCGAACGGGACATGCCACGCGAGTACCTGTACCTGTGCGACGAGCTGTTCATGTGCGGCACCGCGGCGGAGATCACCCCGATCCGCTCGGTTGACGGCCGCCAGGTCGGCACCGGGAAACCGGGACCGGTGACGCAGCGAATCCAGGAATTGTTCTTCGGTCTGTTTGACGGCAGTACGCCGGACACGTACGGCTGGTTGGAACCAGTGGAAGAGCCGGCCAGATCGTAGCTTCGGCTCAGGCCGGCGGGCCGGTGTCGGGATCGACACCGGCATCGCTGGTCGCCGCCAGCGCGTCGCCCTCGTCGAACCTCAATGTCGCAACCACGCCGATTTCGGCGCCTGGCCGTACCGATACGTTCCAGCCATACAGGTCGCACAGCCGGCGTACGATCGACAGGCCGATCCCGCCCCCTTGTGAGTAACCGGCGTGGGTGCCCCGATAGCCGCGCTGGAATACGTGGGCGGCATCTTCGGCACTCAGACCGGGGCCCGAATCAATCACCTCGACTGCGTTGGGCAGCATGCGTACGATCACCTCCCCCCGGGTGGTGTACTTGACCGCATTACCAATCAGGTTGCCCAGCGCCACCGCGACGGCGGCTTCCGGTGCATCGACCACCAGCGGGCCGAGCTCATCCTCAAGCCGCAACTGCAAGGGCTTTCCCGCAAGCTGGGTGCGATGCACATCCAGCGACTGCGCCGCCAGCTTGGCCACATCGGTCGAGCCACGCCCACGCTCGTTCCTGGACAGCAGCAACAGCGCGCTGATCAGGTCGGTACATTGCTGCTCGGCGCGCTCGATCCGGTGCAGACGCGCGCGGCTCTTGTCGTCGATATCGGGCCGTGACAGCAACAATTCCGCCGCGCCGCGGATTACCGCCAGCGGCGTGCGCAGTTCGTGGCTGACATCGGCGTTGAACTCCCGGTCGCGCTGGACGACTTCGGTCAGTCGCCCGGCATAGTCATCCAGCGCCTCGGCCAACTGGCCAACTTCGTCATCGGGAAAGTGCGCGGCCAGCTCCTCCGATTCGGCACTGCGGCCGGATACCTTGAGACGCTTCGCCAGCTCCAGCACCGGGCTCATCACCCGCGACGCCGACCACCAGCCCAGCACCAGCGACAGCAGGGTGAACAGCAACACCGAGCCATACAAGGCGCGATTGAACTGCTCTTCGCTGCGCTTGGACTGGGTCATGTCATAGGCCAGGAAGAACCAGGCCTGCGGCGTTTTCCGCACCGCCAGCTTGTACGCGAACTCGTCACCGGTCTCATCGACCCCGAGCATGCCGGTGATGCCGTCGGACAGCTCGTACCACTCGGGCCGGTTGCGCCGGACCGACCCGAACTTGTCGGGCGTGTAGACATAAGCCTTGATCTGGTCGACCGGGAACAACGGGTTCTCCGGGTCCAGTTCAAACTGCCGCGCCGCCTCGGAGATGTTGCGATTCATCATCTCCTCGACCAGCTGGTTTTCCACCCGGGTGCGGGTCCAGTTGGTCGCCCAGGCAAACAGCAGGGTCAGGCTGAAACCCAGCAGCACGAACGACAGGATGATGCGGCTGCGTAGGCGCCGCCGGTAACGCATCCGACGGCGCGTCGGCGCCGGCGAGCCGGACGTTGACTCAGTTGGTGGCATCGAGTTCGGCGATCCGGTAGCCAATGCCGTGACGGGTGTGGATCAGCGACGTTTCGAAAGGCTTGTCGACCACCGCGCGCAGCCCGTGGATATGCACACGCAGGCTATCGGAGTCCGGCAGCTCTTCGCCCCATACCCGGGTCTCCAACTCTTGCCGGGTCACCACCGCAGGCGACGACTCCATGAGTGACTGCAATATTTTCAGACCGGTGGGATTGAGCTGCAGCAGCTTTCCCTGGCGACGCACTTCCAGCGTGTCCAGGTTGTACTCCAGATCGGCGGCAGTCAGCACCCGGGTCTGCACCCCGCGCCCCCGGCGCGACAGCGCGTTCAGCCGGACCTCGACTTCCTGCAGCGCAAACGGCTTGATCAGGTAGTCATCCGCGCCCGAGTCGAAGCCGGCCAACTTGTTGTCCAGGCTGTCGCGCGCGGTCAGCATCAATACCGGGGTCTGCTTGCGCGCCTCGTTGCGCAGCTTCCGGCAGACTTCCAGCCCGTCCATGCCCGGCAAGTTGAGATCGAGCACGATCGCATCGAAGTCGTGGACGACCGCCAGGTGCAGTCCGGTAATGCCATCAGCGGCGAAGTCGACGGTGTGGCCCCGATCTTCCAGGAAGTCGCCCAGGTTGGCGGCGATGTCCTGATTGTCTTCGATGACGAGGATGCGCATGTGGTGGTTCCTGGTTGAGGGTTGGCCGGCAATCAGCGTGACAGGGTTCACATCATGGCAGTGTGCTGGCGCTGGGCACCAGCATAAAAGAAAGCCCAGACACGGGACCACCGCGCCTGGGCCAAAAGTTGTTGCCCGATACCGAAACCTGCATTGCCACTGCTGCGGTGTAATCGACTGACTTGGTCAATTGGCGCGAACACTGATATGCAACGGACAGTATTCCGGTCCAGATCAATCTACGTGGTCGCCGATTAAACGTTTGTTAATCGGACCCTCGGTTTTTTGCAGTGACACGCTTGGCCGCGCGCCGTTTGTATCGCTGGGCCACGTAATCAACAATCTCGCCGGCCACATCGACGCCACTGGCCGACTCGATGCCCTCCAGACCCGGCGAGGCATTCACCTCGAGCACCAGCGGGCCCTGGCGCGAACGGATCAGGTCGACACCGGCGACGCCCAGTCCCAGCACCCGTGCCGCGCGGATCGCGACCTCCTGTTCAGCCAACGTGGCACGTGCGCCCTTGGCCTTGCCGCCGCGGTGCAGATTGGAACGGAAATCCCCCGCTGGCGCCTGGCGTCGCATGGCCGCCACCACCTTGCTGCCAACCACGAAGCAACGCAGGTCCGCGCCCTGGGCCTCGGGAATGAACTCCTGCACCAGAAATTGCGCGTACAGGCCACGCAACGCCTCGATCACTCCGCGTGAGGCCGACATCTTCTCGGTCAGCATCACGCCGGCGCCCTGGGTGCCTTCGTTGAGCTTGATCACGTGCGGGGGTGGCCCCAGCATCGACAGCAGGTCGACAGTGTCATCGGGGTTGTCGCCAAACACCGTTGCCGGCATCCCGATCCCCTCCGCGGCGAGCAGCTGGTGGCTGCGCAACTTGTCGCGTGCGCGCAGGATCGCGTCCGACGGGTTCGGGCTGAGGGTGCCCATCAGCTCGAACTGGCGCAGTACCGCGCTGCCGTAGCGGGTGACCGAAGCGCCGATACGGGGAATCACCGCGTGGTAACCGGAGATGGGCCGGCCCTTGTAATTCATCGCAAAGCCATCGCCGGAGATGCGCATGTAACAACGCAACGGATCGAGCGTGCGGACGCTGTGGCCCTGCTCCCGGGCGGCCTCGACCAGGCGCCGGGTCGAGTACAACTTGGTGTTGCGCGACAGGATCGCGAGTTTCATGCGGACAGGGTCCATGGGTGGTCGAACGAACGATCGGACACGGGCTTGCCGTGCAGGAACGAGCGTGCCGGATCGACCATGAACGCATGGGCCATCGCGGTACGGCCGAGCAACATCGGAAACAGCATGCCTCGTCGGTCGGCCAGGTTGATGTCGATCTGGCGCTCGACACCTCCCAGGCGTAGCGACGTCCTCACGAACGCGCGACGGGTCCGATGGCCACCCGAGTCGGTGACCTCGCGCTCGTCCGCCAATGGCGCGACACATTCCATCGAAATGCCGCCGACGCCACCCGGCGTCAACTGAAAACCGACCCATGGCGCGCCGCCCTCGACGAAACGCCACTGCGCGTCGACATGCAGCGCCGAGCTGCGCGCGCCACTGTCGACCTTGGCCCGGATCGCGGCCACCCCGAGGGCCGGCAAGTCGACCCATTCCCGCCAGCCCAAAACAACCCTTGGCATCATCTGCTTCCGCTCCAGGCGAAATTGTATCGATGGTGCAACCATCACGGTGACCCGCCCATGACAGACCCGGGAACATGGGTGCCGTCATCGGCGCGAGCCAACGAAAACGGCGGCCCCGTCCATCAGGACCAGGCCGCCGCGCATGTGGAGCGGGTGAAGGGAATCGAACCCTCGTCAGTTGCTTGGGAAGCAACAGCTCTACCATTGAGCTACACCCGCATCACGCCAGTTTAAAGCCTTTGCCGGGCGCCGGGGAAGCCCGCCTCAGAAGGTGCCGCCCATGGTGGCGAACACGGTGGCGTGGTGACCACCCTGCTGACCCAGCGTCAGGCTGCTGCCGATGTTTGCGTCCAGTCCCATCACCCGCGTGCGGGCGCCGAACGTCAGGCTGCCGTAGCTGTCATCGAACGCCACCCCGGGCACCGCGAATTGCGCCGTGCCCGGCATCGACTGCAACTGCCCGAAGGCCTGCGACGGGGCATCCTCGAACTCGCGGTCGATGGTCGCCCGCGCATACGGCTGCAGATGCTCGCTGGCGATGTAACGCATTTGCCAGCCCGCGGTGCCGATCAGCGAGTCGAACTCCTGCTCCGGGTACGCCAGCGAGGTCGACAACTGCGGATCGCTCTCGCCGAACCCGTCAATCCGGATCTTCTGCGCGAGTACGCCCAGCACCGGCCCATGGCGCAACGCGCCATCACCGAACTCCCAGCCCGCATTCACGCCGGCACTGACGTTGCTGCCATCCACGTCCGCGCGGTGCACCCGGGTGACGCGACCCAGGTTGGCATTGCGCTCGAGGTCGAAGCCCAACTGGCTATAGCTCACCTGGGCGTTGACCCAGGCCCCGCTACCGGCAGTCCAGCCCAGGTAACCACCGATGCTGGCGGCGCTCTGGTCGAAACTGCCACCGCTGCGGCCCCAGTCCTGCTTCAGCTGGCCATAGCCGCCAAACCCGCCAAGGGTCAGGCCATCGCGGTGCCAGTCGACACCGACCGTCACGGCCGGGCCGGCGCCGTCATACAGGTCGCCATGATCGTAACGCTGGAAATCCCCACGCACGTCGCCCCACCAGCGCTTGCCATTGGTCATCGTCACGCCGGTCAGTTGCGCGGCAACGCGGTCGGCGCGGGCACGTCCGACCATCGACGCGGAATTGGCCAGCACGGCGACCTGGCGCGGCGCCTCCAGCACCGAGGCGGCATAGTCGGCGATCACCTCATGCGCCGCGCCGGTGGGATGCACGCCATCGGCAAACAGGTAACTGGTGGCGGCATCCGGGGTCACGTAGCTGCCGGGCTGGCAGGTAACGGACTGGGCGGTGATCTGGGGTTGGCAGGCGGTGCCGGTGATGTTGCTGAAGCCGAATGGCGCCGGATTGGCGGCCACTTCCTGGAACAAATGGAACATGTCCAGCGGAATCACCTGCAGCCCCGCCGCCGCCAGCCCACCGTACAGCGCGTCGTTGTAAACCGTCGCCAACTGGGTCAGCTGGCCTTGTGCGAGGGCGCCCTGCGCGCGCGCGGATGGCGTCAGTCCCAGGTCGGGGATGCTGGCCACCAGCACGTATTGCGCGCCAGCCGCCTGCAACGCGCCAACGACGCCGATCTGCGCGGTCACTGCGGCACCGATGGTGGCCTGGGGCGGCGCGCCCTGGGCGACCGCGAACAGATCATTATTGCCACCCCACACCGTGTACAGGGCATTGGGATCAGCGACACCGCCGGTCGCGGTGAGGTAGCTGGTGACCTGGGTCATCATCGACGGCGTCGGCCCGAGCGGGCCGACCTCGTCTTCCCCCGCACGCGCCCCGCCGACCGCGTAATTGCTGCCACCCTGGTTGGCTGCGGCCGCCTGGGTGCCGTAAAAATCGGCCAGGTACTCCGACCAGACCAGCCCCGGGTTGGTGGTGAACTTGCCCAGGATGGCGGCCTGCGGCCCCACCGCCTGGATCAACGCTGGCCGGAAGTGTCCGGAGTCGGTCAGGCTGTCGCCAAAGAAGATGGTCTGCGAATACGGCTGATCGTTGGCCTCCGGGTCACCTGCCACGGCCAGCGACGGCGCGAAGGCGAGTGCAACGGCAATGGCAAGGGCGGCGCGAATAGGTTTCAACGGGGTAACTCCTGCGATGGGCAAAACACGGGCCAGCGCCACAATACGCCAGCGGACGGCCTGTATCGAAACACGGGTGTTGCCCGCAGACAAGCCACATCAGCCACCGGCGCCAACCGGCAACCCGCTTGATTGTTGCCAGCGGCGCGTCAGCGAGCCGGTCGCCGGGCTGGCCCTTTTCGGCCCGTCCCGAGACAATGCCGGCATGGACATCATTCTCAATGGCGAACCGCGCGCGCTCGCGGCCCACACCACGCTGGCCCGTCTGTTACAGGACGAGGGCCTGGCCGAACGCCGGGTTGCGGTGGAGATCAACGGCCATATCGTGCCGCGCAGCCAGCACGACGAACGCGCGCTGGCCGACGGCGACCGGATCGAGATCGTGCATGCCCTGGGCGGCGGCTGACGCCTGGCTGTCCGGCGGTGCGATAATCGCGGCATGAACGCATTCAACGCCACCGACTTCCGCGCCGCCGACCCCTTGCTGATTGCCGGCAAGGCCTACACCTCGCGCCTGCTTACCGGCACCGGCAAGTTCGTCGACCTGGACCAGACCCGGCGCGCGACCGAGGCCGCCGGGGCACAGATCGTCACCGTCGCGATCCGCCGCACCAACATCGGCCAGAACCCGGGCGAGCCCAACCTGCTGGACGTGCTGCCACTGGATCGTTTCACGATCCTGCCCAATACCGCCGGCTGCTACACCGCCGACGAGGCAGTGCGCACCTGCCGGCTGGCGCGCGAACTGCTCGACGGGCGCAACCTGGTCAAGCTGGAAGTGCTGGGCGACCACAAGACGTTGTACCCCGACGTGGTGCAGACCCTGGCCGCCGCCGAGACGCTGGTCAAGGATGGCTTCGACGTGATGGTCTACACCTCCGACGACCCGCTGCTGGCCAAGCGACTGGAAGAAATTGGTTGCGTGGCGGTGATGCCGCTGGCAGCACCGATCGGTTCCGGGCTCGGTATCCAGAACAAGTGGAACCTGGTGGAAATCGTGGAGAACGCGAAGGTGCCGATCATCGTCGACGCGGGCGTGGGCACCGCCTCCGATGCTGCCATCGCGATGGAACTTGGCTGCGATGGCGTGTTGATGAACACCGCGATCGCCGGTGCCAGGGACCCCGTGCTGATGGCCCACGCGATGCAGTTGGCCATCCAGGCGGGGCGCGCCGCGTTCAAGGCCGGCCGGGTGGCGCGCAAGCGTTATGCCAGTGCCTCCAGCCCGGTGGAAGGCATCATCGACTGATGCCCGACAGCGACCCTCCGCAGCCGACCGTTCCCAAAACGCCGAAACCCGTTTCCGGCAAACCGTTCATCGTCACCGAAGGCCATCGCCAGATCCGCAGCTTCGTGTTGCGCCAGGGCCGTTTCACCCCGGCCCAGCAGCGCGCGTTCGACCAGCAGTGGGAGCGCTTCGGGATCGACTTCAGGCCGGCCGAAAGCCGGGACCAACCCCGTGACTTCGACACTGTGTTCGGGCGCGTCGCACCGCGGGTGGTGGAGATCGGGTTCGGCAATGGCGAGGCGTTGCTGTTCGCCTCCCGGCACGACCCGGCACGCGACCTGATCGGTATCGAGGTCCATGCGCCCGGCGTCGGCCGCCTGCTCAACGCGGTGGCACTGGACGATGCCACCAACGTGCGTGTCTACCACCACGATGCGGTCGAGGTGCTGACCCACGAGGTGGCCGACGCCAGCCTTGACGAGGTCCGGATCTACTTCCCGGATCCATGGCACAAGAAGCGCCACAACAAGCGGCGGCTGCTGCAACCCGGGTTCGCCGCCCTGCTGGTTCGCAAACTCGCCCCGGGCGGTCGCTTGCACCTCGCCACCGATTGGCACGACTATGCTGAGCAGATGTGGGACGTGCTGGATGCGACCGATGGCATCGTCAACCGCGCCGGACAGCGCGGCTCGGTACCGCGGCCGGACTGGCGCCCGCAGACGCATTTCGAGACCCGCGGCCAGAAACTCGGCCATGGCGTCTGGGATCTTCTTTACGACCGCTGCTGACGGTTGCTGACCACAAGACAGGCCGACCACCAAAGTGTTCAACCCGGGCATGGACACCGCACTGACGCTTACCACCGACATGAAGCTGGTACTGGGGCTGGTGGTGTTCACGATGGTGATGTTCCTGTTCGAGCGCGTCCGCGCCGACGTGGTTGCACTGGTCGTGCTGGTGCTGCTGGGTTTGTCGGGACTGGTCTCACCGGACATCATCTTCAACGGCTTCTCGTCCAACGCGGTGATGAGCATCATCGCCACCATGATCCTGGGCGCCGGTCTGGACCGCACCGGCGCGCTCAACCGGCTGGCGGCGTGGTTGTTGAGGCGCTCGCACGGAATCGAGGAACGCCTGCTGCTGCTGACCGGCGCGGTTGCCGGCCTGAACTCCTCGGTGATGCAGAACCCGTCGGTCATGGCGTTGTACCTGCCGGTGGCATCGCGCCTGTCATCGCGAACCGGGCTGACCCTGCCGCGGCTGTTATTGCCGCTGGCCACCGCGATCGTGATGGGCAGCTCGTTGACGATGGTCGGCAACTCACCGCTGATCCTGCTCAATGACCTGCTGCTGGCGGCCAACAGCAACCTGCCATCGGGTGCGGCGACGCTGGAGCCGTTGCAGATGTTCGCGACCCTGCCGATCGGCTTGGCGTTGCTGGCCACCTCGTTGCTGTATTTCAGGTTCTTCGGCAGCAAGCGTCTGCACGAGGGCGTCGGCAAGGGCGCCACCCCGGCGCGCACCCAAAGCTATTTTGAGGACGCCTACGGCATCGAGGGTGATGTCTACGAGTTGACCGTCACCGCCGACAGCCCGCTGGTGGGCATGTCCCTGGGTGAGGCGGAAACCTTGCACGATGCACCGCTGATCCTGGCCATCAAGACCAAGGACGATGCACGGCTGTCACCGTCTGCCGATGCGCGGATCTGGGTCGGCAGCGTGCTGGGCGCGATGGGCCCCAGGCAGCAGGTCGCGGATTTCGCCCAGAACCAGATGCTGCGGATGAGTTCCCGGTTGCGCGTGTTCGCCGACTTGTTCAACCCGAGCCGTGCGGGCATTTCCGAAGCGGTGATCCCGGCGAACTCCAAGTTCATCGGCAAGACCGCGCGCGACCTGCACTTGCGCAAGACCCACAGCCTGAGCCTGCTCGCCGTCAATCGCGACAAGAAGGTGATGCGCGAGGATGTGCGCAACCTGGCGTTGCGCGCCGGCGACATGCTGGTGCTGCACAGCATCTGGGCCAACCTCGCCGACGCTGCCAAGGGCAAGGACCTGGTGGTGGTGACCGATTACCCCAAGGGCGAGCAACGCCCGCACAAGCTGAAGATCGCACTGGGGATTTTCGCCTTGGCCATGTTGGTTGCCTTGTCGTCGCGGCTGCCGGTATCGATCGCACTGATGGCCGGCGTTGCCGGGATGTTGCTGACCGGGGTGATCCACATCGACGAGGCGTACTCGGCCATCAGCTGGAAGACGGTGTTCCTGATGGCCTGCCTGATCCCGCTGGGCTGGGCGATGGATTCCAGCGGCGCGGCGGCCTGGGTCGCCGGGCACAGTATCGAGCGATTGCCGGACGGCACCCCGACCTGGTTGCTGCAATTGCTGCTGGGCTTGCTGACCACCGCGTTTTCACTGGTGATCAGCCATGTCGGCGCGGCCATCGTGATGGTGCCGTTGGCAATCAACCTGGCGCTCGCGGCGGGCGGTGACCCGACCGCGTTCGCGTTGATCGTCGCGTTGTCGGCGTCGAACAACTTCATGACCGCATCCAATCCGGTGATCTCGATGATCACCGGACCGGCGGGGTATACCGGCAAGGAGCTTTGGAAGGTCGGCGGGCCGTTGTCGCTGGCCTACACCGCGATCGCGGTGTTGATGGTGAACCTACTGTTCTGAGTGCCCGGCAGCGCCACTTTTCAGCCACACCGCACCGTCACGCACTTCCACCGCCACCGCGCGCAGCGAATCCCCGCGGCATGGCCCGGCAACGCACTCGCCGTGCTGCAACTCGAAACTGGCGCCATGCGCGGCGCAGACCAGCAACCCGTCCTTGCTCTTCAGGAACTGGCCCGGCGCCCAGTCCAGCTGACGACCGGCATGCGGACAGACATTGAGCCAGGCGCGCACCTGCTCGCCATCGCGATACAGAACCAGCGGCTCCATGTCGTCATCCAGGTCCGCACCCACCGCGGCAAACCCGCCATCGGCAAGACGATCCATCGCGATAAGCGCTGTCGGGTCCACTCGCGGTTTTATTAACGGATTTATCACGAATTTCTCCTCGTACCGGCGGATACTGCCGGCTCCGGCCTTCCGCCGCATTGTGCCATGATGCATTCAATGAGCAGCCAGACTTTCCGTTTCAACAACGATTTCCTCCAGTCGCGCGTCCGCGCCGCCTTTGAGCCGCGCAAGCCGCGCAACCCGTTGCTGCGCTTCCTGATGGGTGCCCTCGGCCTCGGGTTGCTGGCCCTGTTGGTGCTTGTGGGCGCCGTCATCGGGTCGGCAATGCTGGCCGCGGGCCTGGTTTACCGGCTGTTCCGCGGCCGCAGCCAGCCGTTGCCGCACCGTCGCGCCGCCAGTCAGCATGACCCCCGGGTGGTCGAGGGCGAGTACCGCGTCGTCGACAAGTCGACCCAGCCGCGCTGACGTACCCGCGATGCCCGGCAACGATGTAATCCCTGCGCCCCAGCAGGCCCGCATCCCCGTCCGCGGCACCGGCGACGCAGGTTTTTTCCCGGTTCGCCGGATTTATTGCGTGGGGCGCAACTTCGCCGACCATGCCCGTGAGATGGGCGCCGTCGCCCCCGCGTCGAAAGCCGAGCGCGGCAGCCCGGTGTTCTTCTGCAAGCCGGCCGACGCGCTGGTGCTCGATGGCGTCGTCCCCTACCCGCGTGGCACCACCGAGCTGCACCACGAGGTCGAGCTGGTGGTCGCGCTCGGCGCCGACGCTCCGGCCGGCGTGCTCGACCCGGGTGCCGCCGACGCACTGGTGTTCGGCTACGGGATCGGCCTGGACCTGACCCGCCGCGACCTGCAGGCGGCCGCCAAAGCCAAGGGATTGCCCTGGGACACCGGCAAGGCATTCGATCATTCCGCCCCGGTCAGCGCGCTGGTGCCGGCCGCCGAGGTCGGCGATCTGGCAACCCGCACGCTGACCCTGAAGGTCAATGGCCAGCTCCGCCAGCAGGGCGCGTTCGCCGACCTGGTCTGGGACGTGCCGGACATCCTGCATGAGCTGTCGAAGTTGTATGCGCTGCGCGCCGGCGACCTGGTGTTCATGGGCACACCGGCAGGTGTCGGGCCGTTGCTGCCCGGCGATACCTTCCTTGCTTGCCTCGATGACGTCGTCCAATTGCGCGGTCACGTCACACCATCAACATGAGGCTATAGTTTCCACGGCATTCCCCAATACCCCAAGGAGATCACCTGATGAGCATGGTCAGCGAGTTCAAGGCATTCATCGCGCGCGGTAACGTCCTCGACCTGGCGGTCGCGGTGATCATCGCCGCCGCGTTCGGCAAGATCGTCACCGCGCTGGTCGACGGAATCATCATGCCGATCGTCGGCATGGCGATGGGCGGGGTCGATTTCTCGCAGTTGTTCTTCGCCCTCGACGGTGGCGACTACGCCAACCTCGCGGCCGCGCAGGAGGCTGCGGCACCGGTCATTACCTACGGCGCATTCATCCAGACCATCATCGACTTCCTGCTAATCGCGTTCGTGATCTTCATGATCATCAAGGCCTACAACAGGATGATTACCAAGCAAGCCGCCGCCCCGGCTGCACCGGCGGAAGAAGTGCTGTTGCTGCGTGAGATCCGCGATTCGCTGAAGCAACCGGGCCTCTGAGCAACCACACCGGGGCAATCTCAAGCGTGGCACGCCGCCATGTGACTTGAGGCACGCCATTATGAAGCCGCGAGTTGTTACGCTCGCGGCTTCATTGTTTTTCGGGCCATGGCCCGGCAGGAGATCCGATGCGCATTCCATTGCTGCTGGGCACCACCCTGGCCACCTCCCTGTTGCTCGCCGGCACTGTCCACGCCGCGCCGGCGGATACCCATATCCCCGAGGCCGCGATGGACACCGCTGCGCAATTGCGCGCCACTGCGCTGGCCAGCGACCTGGGCTACAGGATCACCGAATCGCTGACCACTGAAGTCGGCCCGCGGCTGGCCGGCAGTCCAGCCGATGCCCGTGCGGTCGCCTGGGCCAAGGCCAAGTTCGAAGAGCTCGGCTACGACAAGGTCTGGACCGAGCCGGTCACCTTCCCGAAGTGGGAGCGTCGCAGCGAGAGCGCGCAGGTACTGGGCGCCCATTCACAGAACCTGGTGCTGACGGCATTGGGCGGCAGCCCGGGTGGCACGGTCACCGGTGAGGTGGTGCGCTTTGCGGATCTGGCGGCACTGGAAGCCGCACCGGCCGACTCACTGGACGGCAAAATCGCGTTCATCGATTACAGGATGGAACGTGCCCGCGATGGTAGCGGCTACGGTCTGGGCTCACGTACCCGTTCGGGCGGCCCTTCGGCCGCAATCCGGGCCGGCGCCAGTGCCTACCTGATGCGCTCGGCCGGCACCGACTCGCACCGCAACCCGCACACCGGCATTACCCGCTTCGACGACGGCCTGACCCCGATCCCGTCCGCCGCACTGGCCGCGCCGGATGCCGACCAACTGAGCCGCTTGCTCGCCCTGGGCAAGCCGGTACAAGTGAAGATGGCGCTGGACACCGGCTGGAACGGCGAGGCCACCTCCTACAACGTGATTGGCGAGATCACCGGCAGCAGCAAGCCCGACGAAGTCGTGTTGATCGGCGGGCACCTGGACTCCTGGGATGCCGGCACCGGCGCGATCGACGACGCCTCGGGCGTTGGCCTGACCATGGCGGCCGGAAAGCTGATCGGTGACCTGCCGACCGCTCCGGCGCGCACCATCCGGGTGATCGCGTTCGCCAATGAGGAGCAAGGCCTGTGGGGTGGCAAAGCGTATGCCGAAGCCCATGCCGGCGAGGTCAAACAGCACCAGATTGCTGCGGAAAGCGATTTCGGCGCCGGCCGTGTTTATGCGTTCGAGACCTCAGCACCGGACTATGCCAAGGCCGCCGAAGCGCAGATCCTGAAGGCGCTCGCACCGCTGGGAATCGAGCACGCGGCCGGTGAAGGTGGCCCCGGCCCCGACCTCGGCCCGTTCGCACGCAACGGCCTGGCCTGGGCCAGCCTGAGCCAGGACGGCACCGACTATTTCGACCTGCACCACACTCCGGACGACACCTTCGACAAGATCGACCCCGAAGCCCTGGCGCAGAATGTCGCGGCGTATGCGGTGTTTGCCTACCTGGCCGCATCGGCCGAAGGGGATTTCGGCGGCGGCGAGACACCCGCGCAGGACTAGCTCCATCCCATGCCCCAGCGCTATGACGATTTCGGTTACATCTCCCTGGACCCGGTTGCGGGTATCTATCGTCTTGGCGCCAACGGGCCCAGCTTGACCACAGCGCTGGCCGCCGCCAGCGCTACCAAGCGACGGGTCGCATTGCTGCACATCAACATCGACATGTTCCGTTCGATCAACGCGAACATGGGCGAGGAGGTCGGCGACAAGGTCCTGGCCGCCACGGCTCAGCGGCTGCGCAAGACAATCCCCCAGGACGGCTGGTTATGGCGACTTGCGGGCGACCAGTTCATCGCCGCCATCGGTTACCGGGACGGGGAGTCCGACGGCAGCAACCTGGCCAACCTGTTGCGCGATGCCTTCGAGACGCCGCTGTCCATCCCGCCCTATACGGTGCCGATCACGTTTTCGATCGGGGTGGCGATATTTCCCGACCATGCCAGCAACGCCGCCACGTTACTGGCCAAGGCCGAGCAAGCCCTTCTCCGGGTCAAGAAGGAAGGCCTGGATGCCGTCGGCCTGTATGTCGCCAAGCCGGGACACACCGCATCCAACGACGGCTTTGCCGAACGCTTCGCCAAGGCGCTGGACAACGACGAGTTCCGTCTGTTCTACCAACCCCTGGTCAATGCCGATGATGGCGGGTTGTCGGGTTTCAGTGCCTTGCTGCGCTGGCAGACCGAGGACCAGGGCCTGATGCTGCCGAACCGCTTCATCGAGATCGTTGATCGCGTCGGGTTGTCAGAGCCGCTGGGCTGGTGGGTCGTCGAATCGGCACTGCGCCAGCTGGCGCAATGGCAAAACCAAGGCCTGGATTACCTCGGCATATCGGTCCACCTTGACGAGCCGCTGCTCACTCATCGCGATTGCGTGGATCGGATCGGCGCGCTGTTGCACAAGTACGGTTTGCCTGCGAAGGCATTGGAGTTCGAGGTCGCCGAAACCGTACTCGCGCTCGACACCCGCCAGGTCCTGGACAATCTTGCCGGCTTGCGCGCTTTGGGGGCCACCCTGACCGTGCACGACTTCGGCTTGGGTGGCCTGAGCATGTCCGCGCTGGCCCAATACCCGCTGGACCGGTTGAAGATCGACCGCAGCTTCATCCTCAACGTCGCCAGCAACACCCGCAGCGCCGCCATCGTTCGCGGCATCATCGCCATGGGCCACAGTCTGGGCATGAAGGTCACCGCGAAGGGTGTCGAAAGCGAGGCCGAGCTTGGCTTCCTGCGTCGCAACCATTGCAATTTCCTCCAGGGTTACCTGTTCAGCGCACCGCTGCCGGCCGACGAACTGGACGACCTCATCCGGCGCCGTTTCCTGCTGCCGGAGGCATTCACCGCCAACCGTCCCGCACGCACCTTGCTGCTTCTTGACGATGAGGAGAACGTGTTGCGATCGTTGGTGCGGCTGTTCCGCCGCGACGGCTACCAGATCCTGACCGCCAACGGGGTACGCGAGGCATTCGACCTGCTGGCCAGCAACCCGGTCCAGGTGATCCTGTCCGATCAACGCATGCCTGACATGAGCGGCACCGAGTTCCTGACCCGCGTGCGCGACATGTACCCCGATACGGTACGCATGGTGTTATCGGGCTACACCGACCTGACCACCATCACCGAGGCGATCAACCACGGATCGATTTACCGCTATCTCACCAAGCCCTGGAACGACGATGAACTGCGCGAGCACATCCAGGCCGCGTTTCGCGCCTACGAACAGCATGCGACCGGCCATGACTGACGCAATTACTGTGGCGTGGAAGTCGCAGCCCCCGGCAGTGCCGCCGACCCGGTGGGCTGCGTGATCGGCAACACCACCCGGAACGTGCTGCCCACACCCAGCCGGCTGGATACCTCGATGCGGCCGTGGTGCTTGGCCACGATGGAGTAGCAGACCGCCAGGCCCAGGCCGGTACCGCGCCCAATCGGCTTGGTGGTGTAGAACGGGTCAAAGACCCGCTGCAGTACTTCATCGGGTATGCCACAGCCACTATCGCTGATGCTGACCCATACCTCGCCATCGTCCGCGCCGGTCGCCATCACGATCACGCCCCGCTCATGGATGGCCTGGCCGGCATTGATCAGCAGGTTCATCAATACCTGATTGATCTCCGAGACATGGCACTCCACCGGTGGCAGCGGACTGTAGTACTTCTCGATCCGCACCTTGTACTTGAGGTCGTTCCAGACGATGTTGAGGGTGGATTCCAGGCCCTTCTCGATGTTGGCGGCCTGCATCGGTTCATCGGGGCCAATCCGGGAGAAATCCTTCAGGTCCTGGACGATCTTGGTGACCCGCTCAATCCCTTCGCGGGACTCCTCCAGCAGTTTCGGGACATCACCGGTGATGAAGTCGATATCCAGCCGCTCTCGCATCGCCTGCAACTGCTCCCGACTGGTGCCGGGGGCGCTGTCATCCAACGCCGTGTCGTAAGCCTCCAGCAACGCGAGCAACGCGCCTACATACTCTTGCAAGGTGCCCAGGTTGGAGTGGATGTAGCCCACCGGATTGTTGATCTCGTGGGCGACGCCTGCGGCGAGCTGGCCGATCGAGGCCATCTTCTCGGACTGCAGCAGCTGTTCCTGGGTCCCGGCCAGCCGTCGATAGGTGCGTTCCAGCTCATCGTGGCGTTGTTGCAACTCTGCTTCGCGTGCCGAGCGGGCGGTGACGTCCCAGAAGGTCGCAAACCGCTGGCCCCGACCGCCGGGTTCGGCGAACAGCCGGATCTCCAGCACCATCGCTGGCGCCTCGATCACCACCTCACCACTCCACCGGCCGTCGCGACAGGCGATGTCCCAGGCGTCCTCGGGAATGTGCCCGGGCAGGACCGACAACGCATTGCTCCCGGCGTTTGTCGTGCTGGCCAGCAATCGCTGCCCCAACACGTCGGCGGCGGCATTGGACCGCTCCGCTTGACCAGCCGGGTTGAACAGGATGATCGCGGTGTCCGTCAACGAGACCAGCGTCAACAGGTCCCCACTCCATGGGGGACGTTGGTCTGGGCTGGTCGCGTCGTTCATCCCACTCCGAGAGCGCGCACCTGTGGACGTGCGCTGGCTTGTCCATCGGTATCGTACACGCCCGCCGATTCCATGCGGCCAAGGTGCCGTAGCGCCCAGGTCACTTCGCGACGACGACGCGTGAGCAACACGTTGTTGGCCCGATTCAGTTCACTGAGCGCAATCACGCGCCCGGAGAAGTCGTCACTCAATGGACGCTTCTCCACTTCCCTCAACGCAACCAGCTTGGCCTGGGTCGATCCGAGCAACGCATCGACGTCATGGGTCAACAATGCCTGACGCTCGGCTTGCAGCGCCTGCTCCAACGCGTCCAGCGACGCCGTTACCGATGGCTGCATCGCCGTGATGGTCATTTCAGCAATGCGTCCTCGAACGCCAGCATGCGCGACGCGACCTGTTGCGGGTCGACCTGATAGCTGCCATCCGCCAGCGCCGCGCGAACCTCGTTCACACGGGCCACGTCGATGCCTGCCGGCGCGGCCAGGGAGCGCTCCAGGACCTGCAGGCCCGCCGCCTCACCGGTTAAAAGCATGCGGTCCGTCGCCGGTGTCGCCGCCACTGGTTCGGAACGGTCTCCACCGGCACGGACGCGGGCCTGGCTGGGGGCTGCCAACTCGGCCGCGCGGGCGGCGGGCGGCGGGGCGCCATTGATCTGGTTGGACATCACTTAACTCCTGATTGCTCGTCGACCCCGGTAACGACCGGCCCGGAAGGAACTTTAGCCAATGGCGCCAACAATTTCAGCGCGTCACTTCAACCACGCCATCGCCGACCAGGCGGCCACGGATGATGCGCCGCGACGCCAGGTTCTCAACCGCGACCGTGGCCCCCGGCTCTGCGCGGCCCAGCGCACGACCGGCCATCCGCACTTCCACCCCGCCGATGCGCGAGACCAGCATGACCGGATCACCACGCTTGAGTAGCGGGCCATCGGCCAGGTCGGCATCGGTCAATGCCGCACCCGGCACCAGCCCCTGGACCGCGGTCAGGCCGATGACCGCCCCGGGTTCACGAAAGCCCTTGCCGCCAGCGCCGGCCATGTCCCGCCGACGCACCACCACGTCGGCGGCGGTAATCAGCTGCCCGGCAGGGACGGCCTTGGTCAGCACCACGACATCGGCCTCCCGGCGAACCCGCACCGGCACGTAAAGGCGCCAGCCGGGCGCATCGTCGCAGCGGACCTGGACCGTATGCGGCCCGGTTGGCACGGCCTTCAGTGGCGTAGTACAGGTTGCCAGTTGTAATGCCGGATCGACCATGGCTTCCGAGCCGGTCCCGGCAACGCCCAGGGCCGCCAACGCGGCCTCGCGGATGTCGGCCGGTCGGGTTGCCTGGGCACCGGACGGCAGCGCAAACGCAGCAACCAGCAGTGTTGATAGCGACAGGCAACGACACCAGGGTCGAGAACGGGACGGAAGCAAAATGCATCTCACGCAGGAGGTCAGCCATTGCACAAGCAATTTGCATGCCGCGGGCGATCTCGCGGGGTGGCGGGCGATGACTCAAGAACTGCCGGGCAAGGCCGACAACCTGTCCATGAGCCACCAACTGCTGGACCGAATCGACCAACGTACCCGCCTGGCCGGTCACAACCGACTGGCATTGCTGTTGTTCCGGCTGGGCCAACGTCAGCTTTTTGGCGTCAACGTATTCAAGGTCCAGGAGGTCATCCCCCGTCCGCCGTTGTTCACCCTGCCGCAACTGCCGGCAGCGTTCAACGGCGCGGCCGATATCCGCGGCCGCACCGTTCCGGTGCTCGATCTGGCACGGGCGATCGGCTATGACACCGGCGGCGCGCCGCCGCCGGCCTACCTGGTGGTCACCGAGTTCAACCGAAGCGTGCAGGGCTTCCTGGTGGCCGGCGTGGACCGGATCGTCAACGTCGCCGTCGAGGATATCCAGCCGCCACCCGACCTGGGCGGAGAAGGCAATTACCTGACCGGCGTAACCCGCCATCATGGCGAGCTGATCCAGCTGATCGACGTGGAGAGCGTGTTGGCCGAGTCGTCGCCCAGGGCCAGCGACGCCAGCGGCATCGTCGCATTGCAGCCCACTGCTGGGTCACCGCAGGAAGTGCTGGTTGTGGATGACTCGCGCGTGGCCCGCAACCAGATCCGTGCGGTGCTGGATCAGCTTGGGCTGCCTTCGACCCTGCTTTCGGATGGTCGCCAGGCCCTGGAACACCTGCAGCAACTGGCAGAAAGCGGCCTGCCGCCCCAGCAGCGCTACGCCATGGTGATCTCCGATATAGAGATGCCGGCAATGGACGGTTACACGCTGACGACGGAAATCCGACGCGACCCGATGCTGCGGGGGCTGTATGTACTGCTGCACACCTCGCTGTCGGGCGTGTTCAACCACGCCATGGTGGAGCGCGTGGGGGCGGACGACTTCGTCCCCAAGTACTCCGAGCATGAGCTGGCGCAACGCATTGCCGCCCGGATGAACGCACTCCAGAAGGCCTGCTGACGCCCAACTGCAGCGGCTGTGGCACGCCGCTTGCTTGATCCGGGGGGAATCCGCACCCCGGAGGGCGCAATGTCCGATTTCCTTGGTATCCATGGCACCGCACTGGCCTTGCGCGAGCAACGCCTGCAACTGCTCGCATCCAACATCGCCAACGCCGACACCCCGGGCTTCCAGGCCCAGGACATGGACTTCGGCAGCGCCTTGCGCGCCGCGCTGCAACCGAGCGCCGGCCTTGGCGACGCGATTGGCAACGCCGCCCAGGCCGCGCTTTACGCCCCGACCTCCTCCCAGCCCAGCATGGACGGCAACACCGTGGACGCCGAGCGCGCCAAGGCGAGCTTCGCCCAGGCCTCGCTGGAGTACCGGGCCTCGATGTCGTTCGTGGAGTCGAAGGTACGCGGGATGTTGACCGCGATCACCGGGCAGTAAGGGGAACCAGGATGAGCAACCTTCCGATCTTCGACGTCGCCGGCTCGGCGATGAACGCCCAATCGGTGCGGCTGAGCACCGTGGCCAGCAACCTGGCCAATGCGGACTCGGTAGCCGGCAACCCGGATGCGGTCTATCGCCCCTTGCACCCGGTGTTCTCCGCCACCCCGGTGGCCGGACAACCGGGGCTTGCCGGGGTGCAGGTCGACGACGTGACCCAGTCCGACGCCGCCCCGTTGCGTCGCTACGAACCCGGCCATCCGCTGGCCGACGCGGACGGCTATGTCTATGCACCCGATATCGACCCGGTCGCACAGATGGTCGACATGATTTCCGCCTCGCGCAGCTACCAGGCCAACGTGGAGGTTTTCAATACCGCCAAGGAACTGGCCATGGCGACCTTGAACATGGGCAAGTAGCCCACCCGACCGACGAGATGACCCCATGACCAGCATCCCCGCGACCAACAACGACAATCCCTACGGCGCCCTCGGGCTGGGCAACCAGCAGACCGCCCGCGACACGACATTGGGACAGGCCGATTTCCTGCGCCTGATGACCGAGCAACTGAAGAACCAGGACCCGCTCAAACCGCTGGACAACAACCAGTTCCTCGGCCAGCTGGCGCAGTTTTCCACCGTGCAGGGCATCGAGGACATGCAAAGCGCCATGGGCTCGATGGCCAGCGTGATGGAGTCCGACCAGACGCTGCGCGCAGCCAGTCTGGTCGGACGCGAAGCGCTGGTGGAAGCCGACACCGTCGAGCTTGCTGCAGGCGCTGGCGCACGTGGCGAGCTGGTTGCCATGGCTCCCGGCACGGTCCAGATCGAGATCGTCGACAGCGCCGGCGCGATCGTGCGCAAGACCACCGTCGAGGCCGGCGCGGCCGGCAACGTGGCGTGGGAATGGGACGGCCGCAATGACAGCGGCGACCCGATTGCCGCCGGCACCTACTCCATCCGCGCCAGCAGTGGCGTGGGCAAGGAAGCGGAGGCCCTGGACCTGCGCCTGGCCGCGCACGTGGACAGCGTATCCATCGAGCCGACCGGACTCGTGCTCAATCTTTCCGGCCTCGGCAGTCACCCACTGTCGTCGATCCGTCGCATCGGCTGACCGCCGCCCAACCCCGATTTTCCAGGAGCACACAGCATGAGTTTTCGCATCTCGCTCAGTGGCATGAACGCGGCCACGTCCGACCTCAACGTCACCTCCAACAACATCGCCAACGCCAACACCAGCGGCTTCAAGCAATCGCGCGCCGAGTTTGCCGACGTATTCCCGGTCTCGGGCTACGGCTTGTCGCGCAATGCGATTGGCTCCGGGGTGAAGCTGGCCCAGGTCGCGCAACAGTTCGACCAGGGCAATATCGAGTTCAGCGGCAAGGCGCTGGACCTGGCGATCAGCGGCGAAGGCTTCTTCACCCTGTCCGACAACGGCGCGAACGTCTATTCGCGTGCCGGCAACTTCGGAGCCGACAGTGAAGGCTACGTGGTCAATCCCAGTGGCAACCGCCTGCAGGTATTTCTGCCCAATGCCAGCGGCACCGGCTTCGATACCGGCCGTATGGGCGATCTGCAGCTGGCCGTGGGCGACGCACCGCCCCAGGCCACCGGCAAGGTCGATATCGGCACCAACCTGCCGGCCGACGCCAAAGTGCCCGCGATCACCCCCTTTGATGCCAACGACCCGACCACCTACAACCACACCACCTCGCTGACGGTCTACGACTCGCTGGGCGCGGCCCACACCCAGTCGTTGCACTTCGTAAAAACCGCCAACCCCAACCAGTGGCAGGTCCATACCTCGATCGATGGCACCACCACCGGCGCGCCGACCACCTTGCAATACTCCGACACCGGCGCATTGCAAACGCCCAACCCCGGCACCTTCCCGATGCCCGCTTTCGACCCCGGTAATGGCGCCGCGCCGATGGCGCTCACCCTGGACCTGGGCGGCTCCACGCAGTACGGCAACAAGTTTGGCGTCTCTTCGCTGGCCCAGGACGGGTACGCCACCGGCCGCCTGACCGGCATCGAGGTCTCCGCCGAAGGCGTGGTCAACGCCCGTTACACCAATGGCGTGTCCACCCCCCTGGGCCAGGTCGCCCTGACCAACTTCGCCAACCCACAGGGCCTGCAATCGCTGGGCAACAACGGATGGGCCGAGACCGCCGAGTCCGGCGACGCACGTCTTGGCAGCGCCGGTTCCTCCGAGCTCGGTCTGGTCCAGGGCGGCGCACTGGAGGCCTCCAACGTCGACCTGACCGCGCAGCTGGTCAACATGATCACGGCCCAGCGCAACTTCCAGGCCAACGCGCAGATGATTTCCACCCAGGACCAGATCACCCAGACCGTGATCAACATCCGCTGATGCGCGGCCGTCTGCCACCAACGAGGCAAACCCGATGATCGACAAGGCCGCCTATGTGGCGATGACCGGCGCAAGCGCCACCTTGCGGGCACAGGCGTCGGTCTCGCACAACCTCGCCAACACCGACACCATCGGTTTCCAGGCCACCCTGGCTGGCACCGTGGCCAGCCCGGTGGGTGGCGACGGCCATGGCTCGCGTGTCGCGGCGGCATTCCGCACCCTGGGTGTCAGCGCCTCACCGGGGGCGATCAACATCACCGGCAACGTGCTGGATGTCGCGCTGGACCAGGACCGTTGGCTGGCCGTGCAGGCACCCAATGGCGATGTCGCCTATACCCGTGCCGGCGACCTCAAGCTGAGCCGCAACGGGCTGCTCACCACCGCGACCGGGTTGACGGTGCTTGACCAGCGGGGCGCGCCGGTGGCGATTCCGCCCCACGAGTCGCTGCACATCGGCAGTGACGGCACCATCTCGATCGTCCCGCTCGGCCAGCCAGCGAACACCGTCGCCGAAGCCGGCCGGTTGCAAGTGGCCGCCGCACGTACCGATCAGCTGGAGCGTGGTGAGGATGGGCTGATGCGCCTGCCCGCCGGCGCCGCGCCGCTGGCTCCGGCCGCCGGTGAGGTACTGACCGCCGGTGCGCTGGAGCAGAGCAACGTCGACCCCACCGCGATGCTGGTCTCGATGATCCAGCTGTCACGCCAGTTCGAGATGCAGGTACGGGTCTTGCAGAGCGTTGACGAGAACGCACAGGCGAGCAACTCGTTGTTGTCCTCGCGCTGATCCACCGACCCACCAGAATTCTTCGGAGTATTCCCCATGACCCAGGCACTTTGGATCGCCAAGACCGGCCTCGACGCGCAGCAGACGCGCATGGCGGTGATCTCCAACAACCTCGCCAATACCAATACCACCGGCTTCAAGCGCGACCGCGCCAGCTTCGAGGACCTGCTTTACCAGACCGTGCGTCAGCCCGGCGGTGCATCGTCCGAGCAGACCCAGCTGCCCAGTGGCCTGTCCACCGGCACCGGCGTGCGGGTTGCCGCCACCGCCAAGCAGTTCACCCAGGGCAACCTGGCCCAGACTGGCAATGCCCTGGACGTGGCCATCAACGGTCGCGGATTCTTCGAGGTGCTGATGCCCGATGGCAACCCGGCCTACACCCGCGACGGCAGCTTCCAGATCAACTCGCAAGGCGAGCTGGTGACCAACGCCGGCTACCCGGTGCAGCCCGGCTTGCAGCTCCCCGAAGGCGCGCAGGCCGTGACCATTGCCGGCGATGGCACGGTCACCGTCCAGCTCGCCGGCCAGGCCGAAGGGGTCCAGATCGGCGCGTTGTCGGTCGCCGACTTCATCAACCCCGCCGGGCTGCAGGCCAAGGGCGGCAACCTGTACGTGGAGACCGGTGCCAGCGGCCCGGCCCAGGTCGGCGCCCCGGGCGAGAACGGCGCGGGCTTGCTGCAGCAGGGGGCGCTGGAAGGCAGCAACGTCAACACGGTCGAGGAGCTGGTGTCGATGATCGAGACCCAGCGCGCGTACGAGACCAACGCCAAGGCCATCTCGACCGTCGACCAGATGCTCGGCTTCCTCAACCAGAACCTGTGACTGCCATGACCGACTTCGCTCCGGCATCCGGCGTTCGCGTTCGCGGCTGGGCACTGGCGTGCACCGCGATGCTCGCGTTATCCGGCTGTGCCAGCCTGGTGGGCGATGTGCGTCCGTTCGCGCCAATGGTCCCGCTCGCCGACCCCGACATCGCGGCCATGCCGGGCCATGCGATGCCCGCGGTGGCACCGCCAGTCCGGTCGGGCCAGGCCAGCGTCGGCTCCATCTATGCCAGCAACAGTAACAACGGCTTGCAACTGTTCCAGGACAACAAGGCCCGCAACGTGGGCGACTTGTTGACCATCGTGCTGATCGAACGCACCTCGTCCACCTCGCGCGCGAAGACCGCCGTGACCAAGGACTCGGGCTTCAGCCTGGGCGCACCGGTGCTTGCCGGGGTGCCGGTGACCTACAACGGGCAGTCGATCCTGCAGGCCGAAGTCGAGGCCGGGCGTGACTTCAATGGCGCCGGTGACTCCACCCAGAGCAACCGCCTGGACGGTGAAGTCACCGTGACTGTGGTCCGCGAACTGGGTAACGGCAACCTGCTGGTCAGTGGCCAGAAGCAGATGCGCCTGAACCAGGGTGATGAACTGGTCCAGGTTCAAGGAATCGTACGCACGGCCGATATCGGGCCTGACAACCGCATCACTTCCGACCGCGTCGGCAATGCCCAGATCGTCTATGGCGGTCGCGGCACGCTGGCGCGTTCCAATGCGATGGGCTGGCTTGGCCGGTTCTTCAACTCCGCCGCCTTCCCGTATTGAGGACCACCAGCATGCGTCCAACCATCAAGTCCATCGCCACCTTTGTCCTGCTGGCCTTGTTTGCCGCCGGCCCGGCCTGCGCCGAGCGGGTCAAGGATCTCGCCCAGGTGGCCGGCGTACGCGGCAACGCGCTGATCGGCTACGGGCTGGTCGTGGGCCTGGATGGCAGCGGTGACCGCACCAGCCAGACCCAGTTCACCGTGCAAAGCCTGAAGACGATGCTCGAGCAGTTGGGCGTCACCCTGCCCGATGGCGTCAACCCGCAGCTGAAAAACGTCGCGGCTGTCGCGATCCATGCCGAGCTGCCGCCCTATGCCAAGCCCGGCCAATCGATCGACGTCAGCGTGTCCTCGATCGGCAACGCGGGTTCACTGCGCGGCGGCAGCCTGCTGATGGCGCCACTGAAGGGCGCCGACGGGCAGGTCTATGCGATTGCCCAGGGCAACGTGGTGGTCAGCGGCTTTGGCGCCTCCGGCCGTGACGGGTCGCGGATTTCGGTCAACGCACCCAATGGCGGAAGCATTCCCAACGGGGCCATTGTCGAGCGTGCCGTCCCCGGCGGTGCGGCGCCCACTGGCAACATCACCCTCAATCTGCACGAATTCGACTTCACCACCGCCTCGCGCCTGGTCGCTGCGATCAACCAGGCATTCGGTCCCGGCCGCGCCCACGCGGTGGACGGCGTCACCATCGAGATCACGCCGCCGTCCGATAACCGCATCGGCTTCCTGGCCCAGCTCGAAGCGCTGGACGTCAGCCCCGGCGCGGCGGCGGCCAAGGTCATCGTCAATGCCCGCACCGGCACCGTGGTCATGGGTGGCCATGTCACCGTGCTGCCGGCAGCGGTCTCGCACGGCTCGCTGACGGTGTCGATCGTGGAAAGCGCGCAGATCAGCCAACCCGGCCCGTTCAGCGATGGCGTCACCGCCGTGATGCCCGAATCCTCGATCGAGATCAGCGAGAGCGGTAACCGCATGTTCCTGTTTGAAGGTGGCAGCTCACTGCAGGCCATCGTGCGTGCAGTGAACGCGGTAGGCGCCGCCCCCGGTGACATCGTTGCCATCCTGGAAGCCCTCAAGCGCGTGGGTGCATTGCGCGCCGAGCTCGAGGTGATCTAGCGACCACGCCATGCGCCTGCCTTCCGCCACCGCCCTGCCACTGCAACCTCCCGACGCCTCGCGCGAACGGTTGCAAACCGCTGCACGCGAGCTGGAGTCGCAGTTTGCCCAGATGATGCTCAAGTCGATGCGCAGCACCAGTTTTGGTGACTCGATGCTGGGCGACAACACCATGTACCGCGACATGTACGACCAGCAACTGGCCAAGGAAATGAGCAAGGGCCGCGGCCTGGGCCTGGCACCAATGATCGAGCGCCAACTGTCGCGCAGCCTGCCCATGAGCCCGACCGCGAGCGAGGCGATGCCGATGGCGTTGATGAAGAACCTGCCGCTGCCAATGCCACTGCCGGGAGCAACGATAATGACCGGCTTGTCGCTGGCGCCCAGCCATGGCGGCGTTTCGTTGCCGGCGCTGGCGCCGTTGCCGCCTGCGCCGGAGCCAGCGGCCATATCGAATGGGATCGGCGCCCCCGGTCATGTCGACGGCCCTTGCGACCCCAACGCCCAACTTGACTGCAGCAGCCCGGAAGCCTTCGTACAGTCGATCTGGCCACACGCGGTGGAAACCGCGCGCGAGCTGGGGGTATCGCCAAAGGCACTGGTCGCCCAGGCCGCGCTGGAGACCGGCTGGGGCCGGCGCCTGGTTGGCGGCGATGGCTCGCACAATCTGTTTGGCATCAAGGCCAGCGGCCACTGGGACGGCAAGCGCGTCGACTCAGGCACCCATGAGTTCGTCAATGGCCGCCGCGTCGAGACCCGCGCCCAGTTCCGCGCCTATGGCTCGGTGCACGAAAGCTTCGCCGATTACCGACGGCTGATGCATAACGACCGCTATGCCGGCGCACTTGCCTCCGGCGAAGACACCTCCCGCTTTGCCAACGCATTGCAAAAGGCTGGCTACGCCACCGATCCGGCTTACGCCGCCAAGATCTCCGCGATTGCCAACGGACCGACCCTCCGCCGCGCGCTGGAAACCCTTGATGACGCCCACGGCCGCACCTTCGCCGCGCTACCCGACACCACCACCCGAGGCTGACCATGAGCGGACTGCTATCCACCGGAAGTTCGGCCCTGCTCGCGTTCCAGCGCGCACTCAACACCGTTGGCCACAACGTCGCCAACGCGTCCACGCCGGGCTATAGCCGCCAGCGTGTAGATCTGGAAGCGCGCTTCGGGCAAAGCACCACGGCCGGCTACATCGGCGCCGGGGTGGACGTCGCCGGGCTGCAGCGACTGGCCGATGGGCTGGTATTTGGCCGCCAGATCGACAGCAGCGCCGAGATTGGCCGACTCGGCCAACTGTCGTCGATGTCGATCCGGCTGGACAAGTTGGTCTCGGACTCGGCCAGCAGTCTGGCAACCCCCTGGTCGGCCTTCTTTGCCGCCGCCGAAGGGGTCACGGCCGAGCCCACCTCGGGGACGGCGCGCAACGCACTGATTGCCGCAGGCAACCAGCTCGCTACGCGCTGGGGCAACCTGGACGCGCAGATGGCGACGCAGGAAGACCAGGTTGACCAGCGCATCAAGGCCCAGGTCGCCACCGCCAACCAGCTGGCCGGCGAAATCGCGATCCTCAATCGCGACATTGCCGCCGCCGGCAGCAATGCCGCGCCCGACATGCTCGACCAGCGCGCGGTCCGGATCGACCAACTGGCCAACCTGGTGGGCGCGGAGACCGTCGCCCAGGACGACGGCTCGATCAACGTGTTCACCACCGGCGGCCAGCCAATGGTGCTGGGCAGCCGCGCCATGAGCTTGGGAACCGTTGCCGACCCTTACCGCGCCGACCGGGTGCAACTGTCACTGGAAACCGCCGGCGGCGGCTCGATCCCGCTCTCGGCGACCACCGTGTCGGGTGAAGTCGGCGGCCTGCTGGAGTTCCGCAGTCGCGTGCTCGACCCCGCGCGCGCCGAACTGGGCCGGCTGGCGACCGCGTTCGCCGAAAGTTTCAACGCCACCCAACGCGCCGGCGTGGACTACCACGGCAAACCGGGCAGCGACTTTTTTACCCTGCCGGCACCGCGCATCGACCGCCATGCCGGCAATGCCGGCGATGCCGTGCTCAGCGCCAGCATTGGCGACCTGGGCACGCTGAAGGGCAACGACCTGGTGCTGCGTTTCGATGCCGGCAGCTGGGCCGCGACCCGCAGCGATACCGGCGAGCCGGTCGCCATCACCGGCACCGGCACCGCCGCCGACCCGTTGCGGGTTGACGGCGTCGAGCTGGTCCTCGCCGGCACCCCGGCCAATGGCGACCGGTTCTCCCTGCGCCCGACCGCAGGGGTTGCCGGCGGGCTGAAAATGGCGCTGACCGACCCCAATTCCATCGCCGCCGCTGCACCACTGGAAGTCAGCGCCGACAGCGGCAACCTGGGAACCGCCAAGACCGGTTCCAGCAAGATCACCGATGCCGCTGCATTCGCGGGCTTTGCCGGTGCCAGCATCGAATTCATCGATGCCGGCCAGTACACCATCGATGGCGCGGGTCCGTTCCCGTACAGCCCCGGCACTCCGATCAGCGGCGACGGCTGGTCGCTGGAGCTGGATGGCACGCCCGCCGCGGGCGACCAGTTCAGCCTGTCGCCCACCCCGCCACGTTCGTCCGACAACAGCAACGCACGCCAACTGGCCGGGATGGATGAGCAGGACATCCTCAATGGCGGAACCCTGGACCTGACCGCCGGGCTGGCGCAGTTGACCGGCAAGGTCGGCGGCGATGCGCGCCACGCCGAGCTCAACCTGGAGGTGCAAACGGCGATCCACGGCCAGGTCACGGCCGAGCGCGAATCGCTTTCGGGCGTCAACCTGGACGAGGAGGCCACCAACCTGCTGCGCTACCAGCAGGCCTACCAGGCCGCCGCGCAGATCATCGCCACCGCCGACACCCTGTTCCAGTCCCTGCTCAGCGCCGTCCGCCGCTGATCGCCGCCGCGTTGACCGAACCGCACCGATGAGACCGCTCCCATGAGAATTTCCACCGCCGGGATGTACGCACAGGGGCTGCAGAGCATGCTGCAGCGCCAGTCCGAAATGGTTCGCACCCACGAGCAGATGACCACCGGAGTGCTTTATTCCCGTGCCGGCGAGGCGCCCGCCGCGGCCGCCACCTCGCAAGGCCTGGACCACGCGCTGGCCGCGCTGGACAGCTACAAAACCAGCGCCGGCCACCTCGACCGCCGCCTGAACCTGCAAGAGCACGCACTCACCAGCGCCAACGACCGCCTGACCCGCGCCCGCGACCTGGTCATACAGGCCAACACCCCGACGCTGTCGGCCGACGACCGCAAGACCATTGCCATCGAACTGCGCCACCTTCGCGCGGAGATGATCTCCATCGGCAACACCACCGACGGCTCCGGCCGCGCCCTGTTTGCCGGCACCCGCGACGGCGTGGTGCCGTTTACCGACAACGGCGGCACCGTCACCTATACCGGCAACGACGGCCAGAACGACCTTGACGTTGCCCCCGGCCTTGGCTTGCGCGATGCCGACCCCGGCAGCGAGCTGTTCATGCGGGTGCCGACCGGCGACGGCATCGTGCGTGGCCGTGCGGACGCGGCCAACACCGGTAGCGGCGTGCTGCAATCGGCCAGTGTCACCGACCACGGTGCCTGGAGCGGCGGCGCCATCACCGTGGAGTTCACTGCCGCCGATCAGTATCGGGTGCTCGATGCTGGCGGCGCCGAGATTGCCACTGGCACGTGGGAGAAAGGCGAGACCATCAATGCCGGTGGCGTGCAGTTGAAGATCAATGGTGCACCTGCCGCCGGCGACAGCTTCGGTGTCGGGCGGGCGCCGCAGAACGACATTTTCGGCACGTTGCAGTCACTGGCCGATGCACTCGACGCGCCGGGCGACTCCGCCGCCGACACCGCCCGCCTGACCAACGCACTCACTGCCGGTCTGGGCGACCTGAGCCGCGCCCAGGAGCACATGATTGCCGCGCGCGCCAGTACCGGCAACCGCTTGTCGGCACTGGACGCGGCCGAAGAAAGCCGCAGTGCCACCAAGCTGTCGCTGGAGGCCACCCTGTCTGGCTTGCGCGATGTCAACTACGCCGAGGCCGCCTCCGAGTTCGCAATGCAACTCACCGCCCTGGAGGCCGCCCAGACGGTGACCCTGCGGATCCAGGGCCTGTCGCTGTTCAACAAACTGGGTTGATTGGCAAGTTTTCGCTAAAGCTTCCAAGGCTGATGCCGTTACCTTTCTCAGCAGCGGACAAGTCCTGATTACAGCGACGCCCCTGCGAGCTACCGGTCCCACACCGGCATCCCTTCCAGGAGAACCACACCATGTCTGTCATCAACACCAACGTAATGTCGCTCAATGCCCAGCGCAATCTGGCCAGCAACAGCGCCGACCTGGGCACCACCATCCAGCGCCTGTCCTCGGGCCTGCGCATCAACAGCGCCAAGGACGACGCCGCCGGCCTGGCGATCTCCGAGCGCTTCACCACCCAGATCCGCGGCATGGACCAGGCCGCCCGCAACGCCAACGACGGCATCTCCCTGGCGCAGACCGCCGAAGGCGCGCTGGGCGAGATCGGCAACAACCTGCAGCGCATCCGTGAACTGGCGGTGCAGTCGCGTAACGCCACCAACTCCGACTCCGATCGCGCTGCACTGAACGCCGAAGTCAGCCAGCTGAAGTCCGAGATCCAGCGCGTCGCCGAACATACCGACTTCAACGGCAAGAAGTTGCTCGATGGCAGCTTTGGCGATGCTGTATTCCAGATCGGCGCCAACCAGGGCCAGACCATTACCGTCAGCGGCATGGCCAATGCCAACATCGACTCACTCGGTACCTGGACGGCCCCCAGCACCTACGCCTCAACCGTCGCCAGTACTGCCAACACCGCACAGACCGCTTTGGCGGCTGGCGACCTGACCATCAATGGCGTGGACATCGGTGCGGTCAATGCCGGTACGGATGCGACCACCCAGGGTGACAACCTGATAGCAGCCATCAATGCCAAGACTGCCGAGACTGGCGTGTCGGCCACCAATGCCGCCGGCGTGTTGACGCTTACCTCCACCAGCGAGGATGGCATCAAGATCGCCGGCAACACCGCCAATGCAACGGCAACAGCCGCCGCAACCGGCTTGACCGTCGCCGACACTGCCGCCACCGAGACAGTCGGCGCCACCACCGACGGCTTCCAGGCACAGAACGTCCTGAGCGCCGACGCAGCTGACAACATGATCCTGGCCATGGACGCGGCGTTGAATGACGTCAACTCCTCACGCGCCGACCTGGGTGCGATCCAGAACCGCTTCACCTCGGTGGTGACCAACCTGCAGACCAGCTCGGAGAACCTGTCCGCGGCCCGCAGCCGGATCGTGGACGCCGACTACGCCAAGGAAACCGCCAACCTGAGCCGCACCCAGATCCTGGCCCAGGCCGGTACCGCGATGCTGGCCCAGGCCAACCAGGTGCCGCAGAACGTGCTCAGCCTGCTGCGTTAATCTCCCTCCCCTGGGAACCCCGACCGGTCAGTGGCTTTTTGCCCTGGCCGGTTTTTTTGTGCGCTGGTTTTCGGGACGGGGAAAGTGATGCGGTTCAAGGTATGGCTAAAGGTTTGCCAGCGCTGGCCGATACCTTGAGAGCTGGACCGGCGGGCCTAAGCCGCCGCCAATCCATCGGAACGGTTCTTGCTTGGTTGACGGGTCTGCTGTCGGGTCTGTTGTCGGGGTCGGTTACCCGGGCCCATCAGCCATCACTCAAAGGAGACGCGCGTGGCTTCCATTTCCAGCCCAGGGTTTGCATCCGGCCTCACCGATCTGGTACCCCAGCTGGTAGCGGCCGAGCGCGCGCCGGGCGACCGCCGCTTCGACCGGATCGAGAGCACCACCAAGGCGCAGATCTCCGCCTTCGGCAAGGTCAGCAGCGGCTTGTCCGGGCTCCAGGACACGCTGGCGAAACTGGACGGCATTGGCGCCTCACTGGGCCGCAAGGTCACCGTTGGCAGCGACGCCGGCTTTACCGCGACCGCCACCGAAAAGGCCGCCCTTGGCAGTTACCAGATCGCCGTAGAAAGCCTGGCCACCACCCATAAATTGCAGTCCGCCGCCCTGGCCAAGGACACCCAGCTGGGCCACGGCAACCTGTCGATCACCATGGGCGACGGTGAACCCATCGAGGTCACCATCGAGGAGGGCAAGGGCTCGCTGGCCGATATCCGCGACGCCATCAACGCCCAGGCCGGCGGCAAGGGTGTCACCGCAACGCTGGTTCACAGCGATGCCGGCGACGTGTTGGTGCTGGCCTCCACCGAGACCGGCAGCGAAGGCCGGTTGCAAGTCACTGCCACCGGTGGTGACGGCGGTCTGGCGGCGCTGGACACCACCAGTGGCAGCATGACGGTCACCGACCCGGGCAACGATGCACGCGTGGTCATCGATGGGCTCACCCACACCAGCAGCAGCAACCGCCTCGACGGCGCGATCGACGGCATCACCCTGGATCTGACCAAAGCCCAGCCGGGGGAGACGTTCTCGCTGGACCTGAGCGCCGATGCCAGCCCGTTGAAAGCCAAGTTGCTGGGCTTTATCAGTGCCTACAACACGGCCCTGTCCGCATTGGGCACACAAAGCGCGGCCGGCGGGGAAGCCAGCAGCGGCGCACCGCTAAGCGGAGATTCCGCGCCGCGTTCCATCACCTCCAGCCTGCGCAATACCATCAGCGCCAACTACTCACAGTTGGCCGCGCTCGGCTTCAAGACCGAAGTGGACGGCTCGTTGAGCATGGACGGCGCCAAGTTCGACGCCGCCATGGCCGCCGACCCCGAAGCGGTGTCACGCCTGTTTGGTGGCGACGGCGGGTTGCAGAAAACCATGGCCGGTTCGTTGAAGTCCTGGGTCGGCGACGAGGGTTTGATCCAGGGCCGCACCAATGCCCTCAACTCACGCCTGGAATCGCTGGCGACCGACCGGGAAAACTTCGACCGCCGGATCGAAGGCGTGGAAGCCCGGTACCTGCGCCAGTTCACCGCGCTGGACGTGATGATCTCGAAGTTGCAAAGCACCAGCTCCTTCCTCACCCAGCAGCTGCAGAACCTGCCAAGCCCTGCCGGCAACTAACTTTCCTGGACCCCGAGCCCGCCATGCATAGCGCCCGCAGTTACGCCAACCAGTACCGTCAGACCAACGTCAACAGCGCCGTGCTGGAGGCCAGTCCGCACCAGTTGGTCGCGTTGATGCTGGCCGGCGCCCGCGCCCGCGCCCGCCTCGCCATTGCCTGCCTGGAGCGCGGCGACCTGCCGCGCAAGGCCAAGGCAATCAGCGATGCAAGCGCGATCATCGGCGGGCTGAATGGTGCACTGGACATGAAAGCCGGCGGCGAAATCGCCGACGGCCTGCAACAGCTGTATGACTACGCCCAACGCCGGCTGCTGGACGCGAACGTCGGCAACGACAGCGCACCGCTGATCGAGATCGAAGACCTGCTGGGCGAGATCGAGACCGCGTGGTCCGCCATCGCACCGGGGCAACCGGGCGCCGCGGGCCCGTCGCCTGATCAAGCAAGGCTGGGGCCATGACGCCGGTGCTGCCCAGTGACGCCATCCGTCTCGCGCTGGACAGCGGACGGCTCGATGACGCAATTGCCTTGATCTCCCAACACGAGCTGGACGTGCGCACCGCATTGGGCAAATCCCCGGCCAGCGCAGACGACCAGGACGGATGGCAGGCACTGCTATCGACACAGCGCTCGTTGCTGGAACAGCTGCAAGGCGCACGCAGCGACACGATGGAGGCGTTGCAGCGTCTGCAAGGCAACCGTCGCAGCGCACAGGCCTACCGGGCCCAGCGCCTGCCATGAATGCCGACGAGGCCCGCGCCGCGGTTTTCGGTGACTCGCTTACCTGCCAGGAGGTTCGTCCGGTCGCGTTTGTGCCCGGGGCGCTGGACGAGAGCGCCCAGCGCGTCGCATGCGCCCGCGCCGAGGCGCTGCTACGCGCGATCGCCTTGGTGGAGGACAGTCGCACCGACGACCCGGACGAGCGCGGCACCCAGGAACTGGGGATGCAGCGCATTGAAGCCAAGCTCGACCTGCTGACCGCGCTGGTTGCCACGTTGGTGGGCAATCGCGATACCCAGGACCACCCGCAGTCTGTCCGCTGGTCGGCACTGGGCGTGTGCCTGGCCGTGGGGAACTCCGCCGCCGACGTGGCACCCGGCACCGTGGGCGTATTCCGGGTGCTGCCCTGCGACTGGCTGCCACAGGCCCTGGAGCTGCCCGCGACCGTATTGGCCAGCGTCGCTGATGGCACGGGCCGTCAGCTATGGCTGCGTTTCCAGGCATTGCCGGCAACGCTCGCCTCGGCCCTGGAACGGCACTTGTTCCGGGTCCACCGTCGAGCGATCGCCGAATCGCGCCGGCCGCGCTGAACCCCTTGCCGCACGGACCTTCCCCGCAAGCGGCAATGGGAACGGGACGGTTGGGCTAAAGTGAACTCGTCTCCACGTCCCGTTGGAGCGCGTCCCGCGAGAGGTTCACTTGCTGCGCGTACTGATTTGCGATGACCACACCCTGGTCCGGGCCGGCTTGCGCCGGTTGCTGGAATCCTTCGATGCGATGGAGGTGGTCGCCGAAGCCGCCAGCGCTGACGAGGCGGTGATACAAGCACGCAGAACCCTCCCCGACGTGGTCCTGCTTGACCTGTCAATGCCCGGCCGCAATGGGTTCCAGGCCCTGGATGAGCTGCGCCAGGTCTGTCCCGACACCGCGGTGGTCATCATGTCGATGCACGACGATGCCTCCCATGTCCGCGAGGCGCTGGCGCGAGGGGCGTCCGGCTTCGTGGTCAAGGAGGCCGCACCCGCCGAGCTGGACATCGCCCTGCGCGCCGCGGCCGCCGGGCGCACTTACCTGAGCCCGCAGGTCTCTGCGCCCCAGCTGCGCGGCGGGCGCTCCAGAGCGGTGACGGGGGTGGATGCGTTGCCCCCGCGCCAGCGCGAGATCCTGGCCGCGCTGGGTGCCGGCCGCAGCAGCAAGCAGATCGCCGGCGACCTGAACATCAGCGTCAAGACCGTTGAAACCCACCGTGCGCGGATGATGGAAACCCTGGGCTGTCCCAACGCCACCGAGTTGCTGCGCATCGCCCTGGGATTGCACGCGGGCGGTTTGTAGCCGCAAAACCGGCACCAGGTCCGGAAAACCCCTACATGCATTCGGGATAACCCCTACCTGACTCGGGTTTGCCCCGATTCGTTATCTGTCACCGACGAGGCAAGATCAGCCCTGCAGGATCCGTACCGCGCGTACGGCATCACCACAGGGGGATCTGTGAAACAAACCGTCCACGGGCAGTTGACGCAAACCGTCAACCTCACGCCGCAACTGTTGCAGTCGATCCGGCTGCTGCAACTATCTGCCCCACAGTTGGAAATGGAGCTGCTGCAGGCCTTGGAGCTCAATCCAATGCTGGAGCACGATGACGCCGACGAGATCGGGGAAACCGACGCCAGCGTCCAGGAGGCTGACGGCGACGATGCGACGCTGGACGCCGGTGCCTGGGACGAGCTGCCCGAGCCGATCTACACCTCGGCAGCGTCTGGCAGTGCGTCGGGCGACGACGACGCCACCGCGCGGATCGCGGCCGGCAGCTCCACCGACCCACGGGTCCGCCTGCTGCAGGAGCTGGCCCTGGATTGGGATATCGACGACCTGCGTGGTGCCCAGTGGTGGCTGGACCAGTGCGATGACCGCGGTTACCTGGAACACCCGCTGGCCGGGCTGGTAGCCGCCGGGGCCCGTGAGCTGTCGATTACCCGGCCGGCAATGAAAACCCTGCGTTTGCGGCTGCTCAACGGCCCGTGGCCAGGGATGGCGGCGGTCGATGCAGCCGAGTGCCTGCGTGCGCAGCTGGCCCGGCAACGCCAACAGGCCGAACGAACTGGGACACATCCGGGCGATCCCGTCGCGCGCGAGCTGGCCACTTACGCCCTGGCCGACCGCATCCTTGCCCACCACATCGACCTGCTGGCCGCGCACGATCACCCAGCGCTGGCCGCCGCATTGGATGCCACCCCGGACGCTATCAAGCGCGCCACCGGATTGATCCTCAGCCTGAGTCCCTGCCCGGTCGAGGAACCCACCGACGCCGCAACGCCCTACATCACGCCCGACGTGGTGGCGCGTTTTCTGGGCGGACGGTGGCGGGTCGCCCTGAACGGCCGAGCCACCCCGCGCATCCGCGTTGCCGCCCATTGCGCGCGCGCCCTGGACGGCGCACCGGGTGACCAGAGCGTGCTGCGTGGCCTGCTCGACGAGGCGCGTTGGCTGGTGCGCGGCGTGGCGATGCGCAACGACACCCTGCTGCGCACCACCCAGGTGCTGATCGAGCGCCAACGTGGTTTCCTGGAACGCGGCGAGGAGGCAATCGTGCCGCTGACCCTGCGCGAGGTTGCCGACGAGATCGGGATGCACGAGTCCACCGTCTCGCGCATCACCACCGGCAAGTACATCCAGACCCCGCGCGGCACCCTGGAGCTCAAGCGCCTGTTCGCCGTCCGGCTGGAAGGCGCGAGCGTATCGGGAACCGCGGTCAAGGCGATGGTCCGGCGCCTGATTGATGCCGAGCCCCCACACGCACCGCTGGCCGATGACACCATTGCCGGGCTGCTGGAACGCCAGGGGGTTTGCATTGCGCGCCGCACCGTGGCGAAGTACCGCGGCCAACTTTGCATCGGCCCCGCACGCTCGCGTCAACGCCCGGCGCCTACCGCCACCGCCAGCTGAACTGGAGTAACCCCTCATGCGCACCCTCACCGTGTTGCTGGTCGACGACCACGAAGGTTTCATCAACGCCGCCATCCGCCACCTGCGCCGGGTCGACTGGGTCAACGTGGTCGGCTCGGCGGCCAATGGCATCGAGGCCATTGCCCAATGCGAGGCACTGCTGCCGGACGTGGTGTTGATGGACCTGGCGATGCCGGAAATGGGCGGGCTGCAGGCAACCCGCCTGATCAAGGCCCAGGACAAGCCACCCTACGTGGTGATCGCCAGCCATTTCGACGATGCCGAGCACCGCGAGCACGCGCTGCGGGCCGGCGCGGATGCATTCGTCAGCAAGCTTTCCTACCTGCATGACGTCATGCCATTGCTGGAGGCGGTGGTGAGTGGCGCGGACGCCGGCACCACTGAGGTAGCACCGTGAGTGAATCCCGCATCCTGGTGCTGGACAACGACATGGAGCGCGCCGAGCGGGTCGCGACGTTGTTGGAGTTCATGGACTTCACCCCAAGGCTGGCCGAGCCCGGCGACATCGACCTCAAGAAGGCCCGGCCCAGTGATTGGGTCGCGGTGGTCGTGGGCGACGTGGAGGGCGATCCGGCGTGGCCGGGCCTGGTGGACTGGCTGGCCCGCCAGCCCTTGCATCCGCCGCTGATGGTGCTGCCCGGCAATGCCGACGACGCCGGTTGGCGCACTGCCGTGCATCCGGAGGCGGTGTGGCCGCTGCATTACCCGATCCGCCGGACCGAACTGCAGGAAGCGCTCCGCCGCGCCAGCCTGAAGCGCATCAACGAGGACGAGCAACCCAGATCCACTACCGGCGGCCCCACCGGGAAAAGCGCCGCGGCATTGCGACTGTCGCGGATGATCGACCAGGTGGCCCCGTTTGATACCACCGTGCTGATCCTGGGTGAGTCGGGCACCGGCAAGGAAGTCGCCGCACGCGCCGTGCACGCGCGCTCGCGGCGCCATGATCGGCCGTTCGTCGCGATCAACTGCGGCGCCATCCCCGCCGACTTGCTGGAAAGTGAATTGTTCGGCCATGAGAAAGGCGCCTTCACCGGTGCCCTGACCCAGCGCAAGGGGCGCTTTGAAATGGCCGACGGCGGCACCTTGCTGCTGGATGAAATCGGCGACATGAGCATGCCGATGCAGGTCAAGCTGCTGCGGGTGCTGCAAGAGCGCACCTTCGAGCGCGTTGGCGGCAACCAGACCATCAAGTGCGACGTGCGCGTCATTGCCGCCACGCACCGCAACCTGGAGTCGCACATCGCCGATGGCAAGTTCCGCGAGGACCTGTTCTACCGGCTCAATGTATTCCCCATCGAGATGCCGCCGCTGCGTGAGCGCAGCGACGACCTGCCCGAGCTGATCGCGGCGATTACCCGCCAGCTGAGCGAGGCCGGCCGTGGCCAGGTCGCCCTGAGTGACGGTGCCGTGGATGCCCTGCGTCACTATGCCTGGCCGGGCAACGTGCGCGAGTTGAGCAACCTGCTGGAACGACTGGCGGTGCTGCACCCTGCAGAGACTGTCCGCGCGACCGACCTGCCCGCACGCTACCGCGCGGCAATGCCGGAGCTGCCGGACGAAGAGCCCGTGCGCGAGTCGGTGCTCGACCCCCACCCTGCCGCCACCCTGTCGCCACGCGCCACCCTGCCGCCGGAAGGCATGGACCTGCGCTCACACATCGCCGACGTCGAACTGGAACTGATCCGCGCCGCACTGGACCAGGCCGACGGCGTGGTAGCCCACGCCGCCCCCCTGCTGGGCCTGCGCCGGACCACCCTGGTGGAAAAGCTGCGCAAGTACGGCATCGAGCGCTGAGCCTTAAGGAAAGCCTGAACACCTCGGCTTCTGCTCGTCATCCCGACCATCCACCGTCGTCCCCGACCATCCACCCTCATTCCCGACATCCACCGTCGTCCCCGATCAACCCACCGTCATTCCCGCGAAAGCGGGAATCCATGGACTTCAGCCCGCTGATCAACAACGTCCATGGGCTCCCGCTTTCGCGGAAGTGACGATCAAAAGCAAGGGTCGGCAAAGACAGTAATCCGGCGACGGGATCCCGGCACGGCTCTGGCACACGGCTTGCATCGTCATGGGCAGCTACCCAAGACGCTTGAAGCCCGGCCATGAGCGATGCGATTTCCTCGATTCTTTCCCAGATCCGTGCCCATCAGGCGCAGGCAAGCGGCCGTTTGGGCGATGCGCCGGCCAGCAACGCGATCCAGCCCGGCGGATTCCATGCCGACGGGCCCGGCCGGGTCGGTGAAACGAAAGCTCCGGGGTTCTCGGAAACCCTCAACCACGCGCTGGATAGCGTCAGCCACGCGCAGAACAATTCCGCGCAATTGCAACAGGCGTTCGAGATGGGTGACCCGCGCGCGGACCTGGCGCGGGTGATGGTCGCCATGCAGCAATCATCGGTCGCCTTCAAGGCCACCGCCGAAGTGCGCAACCGCCTGGTCCAGGCCTACCAGGACGTCATGAACATGCCGGTGTAATGCGTGCCGGTGTAATGCATGCCTGTTTGATACATGCCTGTGTGATGCCAACCCGATTGCCGACGTAGTACCGCACATTCGAGACCGCAACAATGAGCGCCACTTCCCTTCCCAAGACTGCGATCACCAACCTGCGCGAGCTCGGCCCGCTGCAGGACATCCCGGTGGTCCGCCAGATGGGCACGTTTGCGCTGGTGGCCGCCGCCATCGCGATCGGCCTGTGGTTGTTCTTCTGGACCCAGCGCCCGGACTACGTGCCGGTATTCGCCGGGCTGGACGCGAAGTCCACCAGCGAAGCGTCCGACTTGTTACGCAGCGCGAACATTCCGTTCCGGGTCGACGCTTCCAGCGGCTCGCTGGCGGTGCCCACCGACCAGAGTGGCCAGGCCAAGCTGGCGTTGGCCTCGGCGGGATTGCCGGCCAAGACCGGCGGTGGCTTCGAGTCATTGCAGGGCGACCAGGGCTTTGGCACCAGCCAGTTCGTGGAGAACGCGCGCTACCAGCATGCGCTGGAAACCGAACTGGCACGCACCATCGGCAACCTGCGTCCGGTGCTCGAGGCGCGCGTCCACCTGGCAATACCCAAACCCAGCGCGTTTACCCGACAAAAGGAGGCAGCCAGCGCATCGGTGGTGCTGCAGTTGCGCAGCGGCAGCGTGCTTGAGGCCGGTCAGGTCAACGCGATCGTGCACCTGGTATCGGGCAGCATCCCGACCCTGCCACCGGAGAGCGTGACCGTGGTCGACCAGTTTGGCCGCATGTTGTCCAACCCGGATCCCGACAGCGGCTCGGCCATCGGCGCCAAGCGTTTCGAGCAGCAACACCGCCAGGAAGCGGTTTACGTGCAGCGCATCCAGGAGTTGCTGGCGCCGATGACCGGCCCGGGGCGGGTCAGCGCCCAGGTAAGCGTGGCAATGGACTTCTCCCAGAGCGAGCAGGCGCGCGAGATCTATGGCCCCGAGGCGGCAATCGTACGCAGCGAGCAGGTCTCCGAATCCGGCGACCTCAGCGCAAAGACGCCACCGGGCGGCGTGCCGGGCAGCGCCAGCAACACCCCTGATGCCGCGCAAGCGGCCGCGGCACCAGCCACTGCCCAAGCCGCCGACGACACGCTCACCGGCAGCCGTACCGCGGTACGTAACTACGAGATCGACCGCACCCTGACCCACACCCGGCAGGCGCCCGGCCGGATCACACGGGTAACCGCCGCGGTATTGGTAGACAACCTCCCCACCGCTGTCGACAAGGACGGCAAGCAGACTTCGCGCCCCCTCACCGATGCCGAGTTGGAGCGCATCAAGTCGCTGGTACAACAAGCCATCGGCTTCGATACCCAACGCGATGACATGGTCACCGTGGTCAACGCGCCGTTCAACCAGGGCCACCTGGACGAGCCGATGGAGTCGCCGTTCTGGCAGAACCCCCGGCTCAAGGAGCTGCTTCGTATCGCCCTGGGCGGACTGGCGGTGTTGATGCTGATCTTCACCGTGTTGCGCCCCGCCATGCGCCAGCTGATGGGTCCGGTCAAGCCACGCACCGCGATCGCCACATTGATCGAGGATGACGAGGACGTACCGGTCACGTTGTCTGCGCCGTCCGCCCCCCGCCTGGACGGGGACGCGCAGGAGGTCTCCATGAACTTCGACGAAAAACTGCAGGTGGCGCGCACGGCAGTCAGCAACGACCCCAAGCGTGTCGCCAACGTGATTCGCAACTGGGTGGAAACCGATGGCTGAGCCCAGGACGATGAAACAAGAACCGCTGACCGGCGTGCAGCGTGCCGCCGTGGTCTTGCTGTCACTGGGCGAGGCGCAGGCCGCCGAGGTGCTCAAACACATGGGCGCGCGGGAAGTGCAAAAGCTCGGCATGGCGATGACGTCGGTGGGCGGCGTGTCGCGGGAGACCGTCGGCACGGTGTTTGACGACTTCGTGGAGACCCTTGCCCAGCCCAGCGCCCTGGGCTCGGGCGCCGACGATTACATCCGCGCCGTGCTCAACCAGGCCTTGGGTGAGGAGCGCGCCGGCAGCCTGATCGACCGTATCCTGGCCGGGCGCAACACCACCGGGCTGGACACGCTGAAGTGGATGGAGCCGCGCGCGATCTCCGAGCTGGTGCGCAACGAGCACCCGCAGATCATCGCCATCGTGATGTCCCACCTGGACGAGGACCAGGCCGCCGAGGTGCTCAAGTGCCTGGCCGAACGCGTGCGCGCCGACGTGCTGCTGCGCATTGCCACCCTTGACGGCATACCGCCCAATGCGCTCAACGAACTCAACGAGGTCATGGCGCGCCAGTTTGCCGGCAACCAGAACATCAAGTCCTCCAACATCGGCGGCGTGCGGGTTGCGGCCAACATCCTCAACTTCATGGACTCCGGCCAGGACGAGACCATCCTGGGCAATATCAGCCAGATCGACGAGCCACTGAGCGCCCAGATCCGCGACTTGATGTTCGTGTTCGAGAATCTGGTCGAACTCGATGACCGCGCCATACAGACCGTATTGCGCGAGATCCCCAGCGAGAAACTCGGGCTGGCATTGCGCGGTGCCGACCAGAAGGTGCGTACCAAGATCACCGAGAACATGTCCCAGCGCGCGGCCGATATCCTGATCGAGGACATGGAGGCGCGCGGACCGGTGCGCCTGGCCGAGGTGGAGGCTGCGCAGAAGGAGATCCTGGCCGAAGTCCGGCGACTGGCCGATAGCGGCGCGATCCAGCTGACCGCCAAGACGGAGGCCTTCGTATGACGGTCATGGCCAATCCCGCGCAGTTGGTGCGCTGGACCGCACCGGACCTGGAATCGATGGCCACGTGCGGCGCAAGTCCGGCCGTACCTGAGGCGGCAGCCGAAGCGGCACCGGTCCGACCGAGCGTGGAAGAGCTGCAGGCACTGGAGCAGGCGGCGCGAGACGAAGGCTACGCCGCCGGCCATGCTGAAGGATTGGCCAGCGGCCAGTGCGAAGTACGCAAGATGGCCGCCCAGATGGAAGGCATCCTGGACGGCTTTACCCGCCCCTTGGCACGCCTGGACGATGAGGTGGCCGACGCGCTGGGCGAGCTGGCCGTGCGCATCGCCGGCAACCTGCTCGGCCGTACCTACCGCGCCGACCCGACCCTGCTGGCCGACCTGGTGCGTGAGGCGCTGGATGCGGTCGGCACCAGCTCGCGCGAGATCGAACTGCGCCTGCACCCCGATGACCTGGGCGTGCTGGCGCCGCACCTGATGGGGCTCAGCGGCGTGCGCCTGAGCGAGGACAGCACCCTGTCCCGCGGCGAACTGCGGTTGCACAGCGAGAGCGTCCGCATCGACGGCACCCTCGCCGCGCGCCTGCAGGCCTGCCTCGACGCGGCCATGGAGACCGACGCCAACACGAACGCCGAGGACACCCCATGAGCCGCATCGCCGCCGACCAGTGGGAAGAAATGCGCAACCTGCGCCTTTCAGCGCGGCTGGGCACCATCAACCCGCACCCCCCCTCGCTGGGTCTCGCCCGCGAAGGCGTGTTGCGGCGTGCGGTCGGACTGACCCTGGAAGCCTCCGGTTGCAGCGCGCCGCTGGGTTCGCGTTGCCGGGTGGAGACCTCCGGCGGTCGCTGGGTCGACGCCGAAGTGGTTGGTTTTTCCGGCGACCGCACCTTCCTGATGCCCACCGCCGACCTGGCCGGTCTGTTGCCCAACGCGCGGGTGGTGACCACCCGCCAGCGCGGCGAGGTGGCCGTGGGCGAAGGGCTGCTGGGGCGCGTGATCGACAGCGACGGCGTACCGCTGGACGGTCGCGGCCCGCTGCGCCCGGAGAACTGGGTCGGGCTGGGCGGACAGATCATCAACCCGCTGACGCGCGAGCCGATCACCCGCTCGCTGGACGTCGGCGTGCGCGCAATCAATGCGCTGCTGCCGATTGGCCGCGGCCAGCGCATCGGCCTGTTCGCCGGCTCCGGTGTCGGTAAGTCGACGCTGCTGGGCATGATGACCCGTTACACCGCCGCCGACGTGATCGTGGTCGGCCTGGTCGGCGAGCGCGGCCGCGAGGTACGCGACTTCGTCGAGGCCACTCTCGGTGAGGAGGGCATGCGCCGCGCGGTGGTGGTCGCCGCCCCGGCCGACCGGCCACCACTGGCCCGGCTGCACGGCGCGTTACGGGCGACGGCCATCGCCGAGTGGTACCGCGACCAGGGCCTGCATGTGCTGCTGCTGATGGATTCGCTGACCCGCTTTGCCCAGGCACAGCGCGAGATCGGGCTGTCGGTAGGCGAGCCGCCGACCACCCGCGGCTATCCGCCATCGGTTTTCGCCAAGCTGCCGCAACTGGTGGAGCGGGCCGGTAATGGCGCCGACGGCCGCGGCTCGATCACCGCCTTCTACACCGTGTTGACCGAGGGCGACGACCAACAGGAGCCGATCGCCGACGCCGCCCGCGCAATCCTCGACGGCCACATCGTGCTGACCCGCCGCATCGCGGACGCCGGCCAATACCCGGCCATCGACGTGGAGGTTTCGGTCAGCCGGGTCATGCAGGACATCACCGACGCGCCGTGGCGCGAACGTATCCGCAAGCTGCGCCGGCTGCTGGCGGCCTACTCGGCCCAGCGCGACCTGATCGCCATCGGTGCCTACCAGCGCGGCAGCGATCCGGCGGTCGACGAGGCTGTCGCCCGCTGGCCCGCAATCCAGGCATTCCTGGGACAGGACGTCAGCGAGGCGTCCGATGTCGACGCCAGCCGCGCCGCACTCGCCCGCCTGCTTGACGATGCGCCCGACATTCCGCAATCCCCGACCCCCAACCCGCAGGAGACCTGACCGACATGCGATCGCAACGACTGGATCCACTGTTGAAAGTGAAGCAGCGACGCCAGGACGACGTCGCCCGCGAGGTCGCCGAACGCGACCGCGCGGTGGTTGAGCAGCAGGCACGCCTGGACGCGCTGCGCCGCTACGCACTGGAGTACGCAGTGCCCGGCGGCTCCAGCCTCACCAGCCCGGCATTGCTGGCCAACCGACTGGCATTCCGCGAGCGCCTGGATACCGCCATTGCCCAGCAAAGCCGCGTGGTCAGCGACACCCGTCAACAAAGCGACGTGGAACGCACGCGTCTGCTACTGGCCAGTCGCGAGACCCACGTGCTGGAGAAGTTGTCGGCCAGCTACCGTGCCGAAGAATCCCGCACGGTCGAGCAGCGCAGCCAGCGCGAGATGGATGATCTGGGCGCACGACGGATATCGAGCAGCCGCCGCGGCGAGCCGGAGCCGGAGCCGGCTGCATGATGGCCGCCGGCGGAGTTGGCGCAGGTGCTGCCAGCACGTCCGCCGGCAGCGCGCCGACAGCGGGCGCTTCCCGAAGCTCCACCAAAGACTCAGCGCGCGACAGCGATAGCAGTGGTTTCGCCGGTGTCTTGGCCAAGTCTTCGGCGGGCAACGGTGCGTCCAGCGACGCGGCGACGACGGAAGCAAAGACATCGTCCACCGCAAATGATGCACACGACGGACAACCGGCGGACGCGGACAAGACCACGGACGAAGACCATTCCCCCGACCGGATCCTGGCTCTGCTGGGAGGCCACTGGCACACCCCGGCACCGCTCGCCCCCACTGCCCCGGCCGCACTCGCAACCGGCGCGGATGCCAGCCTGGCGCTGACGGCGGACTCGACAACATTGACCGCATCGGTGGCCCCGGCAGGGGAAGCGCTGGGCCAGCTGGCGGCCACCGATTCCGACCTCAAGCTGCCGGCCTTCGCGCTTGGCCCAACGACACTAGCCACCAATGCCACGTTGGCCGCCAATGCCACCAGCGCCGCCTCCGCCGACGATGCGCTTCCTCTAACCGATCTTGCCCGCGTGATGGGTCTGGCAGCCGCCGATGACGCCGGCAAATCACTCCCAGCGGCACCGGCGGTGGGTGCCGATGCGGATGCCATCGAGTTTTCCCTCCCCTCCCAACCGCTCACCGGCAACAGTCCGGTCCGTGCAGCGGCGGCGACGGCGGCGACACCCATCCCGATGCCGGCCGATCCGGATTCGGGCTTTGATGACGCACTCGGCGCACGCATCGGCTGGCTGGCCGATCAGCGCATCGGCCGCGCCGAGATCCGGGTCAGCCCGGACCACCTCGGCCCGATCGATGTGCGGCTGCATATCGACGGCAACCGGGTCAGTGCCGAATTCAACTCCGCCAATGCCGACGTGCGGCAGGCACTGGAAGCCAGCGTCGGCCGCCTGCGCGACATGCTCGGGCAACAGGGTTTGCAACTGGCCCAGTCCGACGTTGGCAGTGGGCAATCGAACAGCAGCGCCGGTTACGTGACCGATGCCGGCTCCGACCGACGCGACGCCGACATCATGGACACCCCGATTCCAACCATCCTGCGTCGCGGGTTACTGGACGAGTACGCCTAGCTAAGGTCCGGACAACGCCACTTCCCCCGTCATCTCCGTCATCCCGTCATCCCCGCGAAGGCGGGGATCCAAGGACGTTGCTATTCAACCGCCCAAAGTCCATGGATGACCAGCCCTTTGGGCTGTTGTGGAGCACTTCCCGCTTTCGCGGGAATGACGGGGCGGCCAAACCGCCGCCACCAGTGACCATTGCTGCACGCGTCAAATCCCCGTCACTGCCCGTCGCCGGAGTTGCGGCACACCCCTTGCATTGCCTTGGCAACCCCCGCATCCCGGAGTTGTCGCGTGCCATCCAAGAAACCATCGTCCTCCAGCAAGCTGCCGTGGATCCTTGTCGCTACCCTGGTGCTGATACTGGCCACCGGCGGCGGATGGTTCTGGTACTCCAGTGCCGTGGCAGCGCCGGTTGCCGCCGCTGCAGCCGCAGCAGCGGCCGATCAACCTTCGCCACGCAAGCCGGCGATCTACTTCGCGCTGGAGCCGGCCTTCGTGGTCAACCTGGCTGACACCAACGCGGTGCGCTACCTGCAGGCCGATGTGCAACTGATGACCCGCGACGACGCCACCGCCAAGGCGATGGAGTTGCATGCACCGGCCATCCGCAACCGCCTGCTGCTGCTGTTTGGGCAGTACTCCGCCGACCAGCTGGCCCAGCGCAGCGCCAAGGAACGGTTGCAGAAGACCGCCGCCGACGAAGTGCGCACGCTGCTGAAGACCGAGACCACCGCCAGCAAGCTCGAAGCGGTTTATTTCACCAGTTTCGTGACCCAGTAGGACACCTGCGATGAGCTCCGACCTGCTCTCCCAAGACGAAATCGACGCCCTGCTGCACGGCGTCGACAGCGGTGCCGTTGATGTCGATGAGGACGCGCCCGCAGCTCCCAACGAGGCGCGCAACTACGATTTCGCCAGTCAGGACCGCATCGTCCGTGGTCGCTTGCCCACCCTGGAGATGATCAACGAGCGCTTCGCCCGCACCTGGCGGATCGGCCTTTTCAACCTGCTGCGACGCTCGGCCGATCTGTCGGTACGCGGGGTCGACCTGATGCGCTTTGGCGAGTACATGCACTCGTTGCAGGTGCCGACCAACCTGAACCTGGTGAAGATGAAGCCACTGCGTGGCACCGCCATCGTGATGTTCGAGCCGCGGCTGGTATTCACCGTGGTCGACAACTTCTTTGGCGGCGCCGGCAAGTACCCGGCCAAGATCGAAGGCCGCGAGTTTACCCCCACCGAGATGCGAGTCATCCAGCTGTTGTTGAAGCAGACTTTCGCCGACCTGACGGACGCCTGGGCACCGGTGCTGCCGGTCGAATTCGAATACCTCAACTCGGAAGTCAACCCGCACTTCGCCAACATCATCAGCCCCCGCGAGTACATCGTGGTCAGCCGCTTCCATGTCGAGCTGGAAGGCGGCGGCGGCGAGTTCCACGTGTCCATCCCCTACTCGATGCTCGAACCGATCCGCGAACAGCTGGACGCCGGCGTGCAAAGCGACCGGGTAGAGCGCGATGAAAGCTGGACCCGGGCCATGCGCGCGCAGTTGCAGGACGCGCAGGTCGAGCTCAGCAGCTCGTTGACCCAATGCCAGATCAGCCTGCGCCAATTGTGCCAACTCAAGATCGGTGACGTGATTCCGATCCATCTGCCCGACACGGTGACCTTGAACGTTGAACAGACCGCGCTGTTCACCGGCCAGTTCGGCAGTCACAACGGCCATAACGCCATCAAGATCGGCACCGTCCACCCCGCCCGCGCCCTCCCCACTTTCGAAAGCCTGACAACGCCATGAACCCGACAGACACCCCACAGACCGACGACGGCCAAACCTCGCGCGCCGCGTTCGATACCCTGACCGCCGACGGCGACGGCCGGGCCACCGACCTGAACCTGGACGTGATCCTGGATGTATCGGTATCGCTGTCGCTGGAGGTCGGGCGCACCCGCATCCCGATCCGCAACCTGCTGCAGCTCAACCAGGGCTCGGTGGTTGAGCTGGAGCGTGGCGCGGGCGAGCCGCTGGATGTGTTCGTCAACGGCACCCTGATTGCCCAGGGCGAGGTCGTGGTCGTCAACGACCGCTTCGGCGTGCGACTGACCGATGTGGTCAGCCCCGCCGAGCGCATCAAGCGACTGCGATGAGCCCGGCGGCCGACACTGCGGCGGCGGCGGTTGCGGCGGCCACGTCTACAGCCACGTCCATGGATGACCAGCCCTTTGGGCTGTTGTGGAGCGCTTCCCGCCTGCGCGGGAATGACGGGGCGGTGGTGAAGGACGGGGCGGTGGTGAGTGACGGAGTTGTGGCGGCTGCAGCGGTGGATTCCACCGGCGCTTTCGCGCGGGTCACCGCTTCCGTTGATACCACCGCCAACCTCGTGCCGCTGCCCCTGCCAGTGGCACGCACGAGCACCGCGTCGGTAGCGCCGACGCCGGTGTTCGCGCCGCCGCAAACCAGTGGTTCCGGCGGCGCCGGCGCGGTGGGTGGCGGCGTGCTCGCGCTGCTGCTGGTGGTCGCGCTGATCCTCGGATTGGCGTGGCTGGCCCGGCGGATGCCAGGCGTTGGTGTCGCGGGGGCCGGCAACCCGGCACTGCGCGTGGTCGGGTCGCTGGCACTGGGCCCGCGTGACCGGGTGGTGGTGGTCGAGATCGGCCAGACCCAGCTCCTGCTCGGGGTCGGCCCCGGTGGCACCCGCACCCTGCATACCCTCGACGCGCCGCTACCGTTATCCCCCAACAGCGGTCCCTCACCGTTCGCCCAGTTGCTTTCACAACACTTCGGCAAAAAGCCGTGAGCCGGGTCACTGCCCGGATGTCGCGACTGCTCGGCGTAGTGCTGTTTGTCGCCGCGCTGCTACTGGTCCCGACCGTCGCGGCGCAGACTGCGCCCGCGTCAACCACGCCCATGGCCGCGCCGGCAACGGCGCCATCGCCTGCCGCGACGACCACCCCCACGTTGCCAAACGTGACAGTGGGCAATATCGGCGGCGAACCGGTCAGCCTGCCGCTGCAGGTGTTGTTGCTGATGACCGGCATCACCCTGCTGCCGGCGGCATTGCTCGGGCTGACGGCCTTCACCCGCATCATCATCGTGCTGGGCCTGTTGCGGCAGGCGCTCGGCACCGGGCAGACCCCCAGCAACCAGGTGCTGCTGGCGTTGGCGCTGTTTTTGACCACCATGATCATGATGCCGGTGTTCGACCAGTCCTGGGCCGCGGGCATTTCCCCCTACCTCAATGACCAGATGGATTTCCGAAGCGCCTGGACCGCCTCGATCGAACCGTTTCGCGGTTTCATGTTGGCCCAGGTCCGCGAGAACGACTTGATGACCTTTGCCGGGCTGTCCGGCAGCGGCCCGTACGCAGGACCGTCGGACGTGCCGTTCGGGGTGCTGGCGGCGTCGTTCCTGACCAGTGAGCTGAAAACCGCATTCGAGATCGCGTTCCTGGTCTACATCCCATTCGTGATCATCGATCTGGTGGTCGCCAGCGTGCTGATGTCGATGGGCATGATGATGCTCTCGCCGATGCTGATCTCCGCCCCGTTCAAGATCCTGCTGTTCGTGCTGGTGGATGGTTGGGTCCTGGTGGTCGGTTCACTCGCTGCCAGCTTCAACGCGGTGTAGGACGATGACGCCGGAAACCGCCATCACGGAGATTGGCCGCGGTCTGCAAATGGCGCTGTTGATGGGCGCTCCTCCCCTGCTGGCGGTATTGGTCGTGGGCGTGGTGGTCGGCATCATCCAGGCCGCCACCCAGGTGAACGAGCAGACCATCGCGTTCGTGATGAAGGCGATTGCATTGGCGACGATACTGGCACTGACCGGGCACTTCCTGCTCGGCAAGATGGTGGCGTTCACCATCGGCCTGTACCAGCGCATCCCGCACTTGATTGGCTGACCGGGAACCCGCGCGATGGACCCGGCGACCGCCACCGCCATCGATGGACTGAACCTGTTCGGCATGCTTGGCCAGGTGCTGTGGTACCTGCTGCGCATAGGCGGGACGTTGCTGGCATTGCCGATGATCGGCGGCCGCGGAATGCCGGTGCAGGCGCGGCTGATCGTCGCCCTGGCGCTGTCGGCGACGATGTCCACCGTGCTGCCGGTCCCGCCCATCGCCGCGATCGACGCGACAACGGTCCTTACCGTTGTGCGGGAACTGGCAGTCGGCATCGCCATTGGACTGATGCTGCGGCTCGCCTTCGAGGCCGGGCAACTGGCCGGCGAACTGGTCAGCCAGGGCATGGGGCTGTCGTTCGCGACCCTGGCGGACCCGTTGAGCGGCGCATCGTCGACGGTGCTATCGCAGTGGTTCTACCTGACCTTCGGATTACTGTTTTTCACCCTCGATGCCCACCTCGTACTGGTCGAGCTGCTGGCCGACAGTTACCGGACGCTGCCGATCGGCGCGTCGCTGGCTGACCTGCACGGCTTCCTGGCGGCATTGCCCGCATTCTTTTCCACTTGCCTGCGGGCGGGATTGTTGCTGGCGCTGCCGGTAATGATGGCGCTGTTGACCTCCAATCTGGCCTTCGGCGTGCTCTCGCGCGCCGCCGCGGCGTTCAACCCGATCGCGATCGGCCTGCCGGTGGCCCTGGTGGTTGGACTGGTTCTGCTGGGGTTGCTGGCACGGGAACTGCAGGAGCCGATACAGCGACTGTTCGGGGAAGCCTTCCTGGCGGCGCGCGCATTGACCGGCTGATCGCGCTGAGCCTGCCGGTCGCGCTGTATCCGATAGGCCACTTAGTGGCCACAGCAGGAACCCTGCCATGTCCGGCGATCAAGAGGACCGCACCGAGCAACCGACCGAGAAGCGCCTGCGCGAGTCTCGTGAAAAAGGCGATGTCCCGCGCTCCCGTGAACTGGCCAACGTTGCCGTGCTGGGGGTCACCGCAGTGGCATTGATGCTGCTGGCGCCGGGGATCGGCACGGCGGCACAGGGCTGGCTGGGCGGCGCGCTGGCCTTCAATCCGGCCATCCTCGGCCACCCTGACCGCTTGATCACCCACGCGGTGACCCTGGCCATTTCACTGATGCTGCCGGTGTTGCCGGTGCTGGCCGCCGCATTGGTGGCCTGCCTGATCGCGCCGGCCCTGATGAGCGGCATCCGCTTCTCCAACAAGGCATTGCAACCGGATTTCAAGCGACTCAACCCGGCCTCTGGTCTCAAGCGCATCTATGGCAAGGAAGGCTTCGCCGAGCTTTTGCGTTCGATGTTGCGGGTGCTGCTGGTGGTTGGCACCGGCGCCATGGTCATCATCGGCGCGGTCGACAACTTGTTGCTGATGCCCCGGATGGGACTGCATGTCGCCATTGACACCGGCCTGCACACCGCGATGACCGCGCTGCTGGCGATGGCGGGCTCGCTGGCGTTGATTGCCGCCATCGATGTGCCGTGGCAACGCTACCAGCACCGCAGCAAGCTGAAGATGACCAAGCAGGAAGTCCGCGACGAGATGAAGCAGACCGAGGGCAACCCGGAGATCAAGGCCCGGGTGCGCCAGGTCGCCCGCCAACTGTCGCAGCGCCAGACCATGGAGGCGGTGCCCAGCGCCGACGTGGTGGTGATGAACCCGACCCACTACGCGGTCGCGCTGAAGTACGACCCCGACAACATGCGTGCGCCCCGGGTGGTCGCCAAGGGTGTGGACGAGACCGCATTGATGATCCGCGACGTGGCCGGGAAGCACCGCATCAGCGTGGTCGAGGCACCGCCGCTGGCACGCGCCTTGTATAGGCAGGCCAAGGTCGACCAGGAAATCCCCGTGAAGCTCTACGCTGCAGTCGCACAGATACTGTCCTACGTGTACCAGCTCAAGCGCTGGCAGCCGGCGCACGGTCCGGCTCCGTCGCTGCAGCCGTTGGACGTAGGCGCGGACGGCGCCGTCGACCCGGTTGACGGGGGGCCGGCAGCGTGAGTGCAACCATGAGCCGGTTTTCCATAGCCGACCTCGCCCGTTCGGTGCGCGATGGAGCCGCCGCCCCGGTGGTGGTGTTGGCGATGTTGGCAATGGTGGTGGTACCGCTGGCGCCGTTGGTGCTGGATGCGTTGTTCACCATCAACATCGCGCTGTCCCTGGTGGTGTTGTTGGCGGTGGTTTACGTCAAGCGGCCGCTGGAATTCTCGGTGTTCCCGTCGGTGTTGTTGATGGTCACCCTGCTGCGGCTGGCGCTGAACGTCGCCTCCACCCGGGTGGTGCTGCTGCATGGTCACGAAGGTCCCGGCGCGGCCGGGCACGTGATCGAGTCGTTCGGCAATTTCGTCATTGGTGGCAGCTACGCCGTCGGCCTGATCGTTTTTTCGATCCTGACCATCGTCAACTTCATCGTGGTAACCAAAGGCTCCGGGCGCATCGCCGAAGTGTCGGCACGCTTTATCCTGGACGCGATGCCCGGCAAGCAGATGGCGATCGACGCCGATCTCAACGCCGGTTTGTTGACGCGCGAAGATGCCAAGGCCCGGCGCCAGGAAGTCTCGGAGGAAGCCGACTTCTACGGCTCGATGGACGGCGCCAGCAAGTTCGTCCGCGGTGATGCGATCGCCGGCCTTCTGATCCTGGTGATCAACCTGGTCGGCGGCATCCTGATCGGCGTGATCCAGCATGACATGGCATTCTCCAGCGCGGCCCAGGTGTACGCACTGCTGACCATCGGTGACGGTTTGGTCGCCCAGTTGCCGGCGCTGCTGGTGTCCACGGCGGTCGCGATGCTGGTCACCCGGGCAACCCGCGAGCAGGACATGGGACCGGCGGTATCGGCGCAGGTATTCGGGCACAAACGCGCACTGTTCGTCGCCGCCTTGCTGCTGGGCCTGATCGGCGTGGTCCCGGGAATGCCCAACCTGCCGTTCCTGACCCTGTCGGCCATCGTCGGTTATGCCGCCTGGAAACTGCACAAGCGCGAGACCGCTGGCGCTGCGACCGCGGATGCCGACGAGGTGGCCACCGGCAGCAGCCAGAACCAGGCCATGGCCGAGCTGAGCTGGGACGAAGTGCGCCCGGTGGAGCCGCTTGGACTGGAGGTGGGATACAAGCTGATCGCGCTGGTCGACAAGACCCGTGGCGGTGAACTGCTGGCGAGGCTGAAAGGCATCCGGCGCAAGCTGACCCAGGACCTGGGCTTCCTGATCCCGGCGGTACACGTGCGCGACAACCTGGAGCTGTCGCCCGGCCAGTACCGGATCCTGGTGCATGGAGTGCCAATGGCGACCGGCGAGCTGTACCCGGACCGCAACCTGGCCCTCGACCCGGGCCAGGTATTTGGCCCGTTGGAAGGCATCCCCGGCAAGGACCCGGCATTCGGGCTGGATGCGGTATGGATCCCGCCGGACCAGCGCGCCCATGCCGAATCGCTGGGCTACACGGTGGTGGACGCCGCCACCGTAGTCGCCACCCACCTGTCGCACGTGGTGCGCGAGCGCGCCTCCGAGTTGCTGGGTCACGACGAAGTACAGCAGCTGCTGGCCAGCGTGGGCAAAGCGACCCCGAAACTCGTCGAGGACTTGACGCCCAAGTTGCTGCCGCTGTCAGTAGTGGTACGGGTACTGCAATCGCTGTTGCTGGAAAAGGTACCGCTACGACAGATGCGCCAGATCGTGGAGGCGCTGCTGGAGCACGGTGTGCACACCCAGGACCCGGCCGCACTGACCGCTGCGGTCCGCAACGCACTGGGGCGCTTCATCGTCCAGGAGCTCAACGGCCTCAAGACCGAGCTGCCGGTCTATACCTTGGCGCCGGCTCTGGAACAGGTATTGCAAGAGTCGGTCAACGGCACCGGCGCCGCGTTGGAACCAGGACTTGCCGAGCGACTGCACCAGAACCTCAACGATCTGGTGACGCAGCAGGAGGGACGCGGCGAGCCGGCCGTCCTGCTGGTGCCCGGCGGGATCCGCGCAACCATCGCGCGGCTGGTGCGGCACAGCGTACCGGCCCTGTCGGTACTGGCTTACACCGAAGTACCGGAAGAGAAGCGTTTGCGGTTGGTCGGCTCGATTGGTTGATAAACCAGGGCCTGGAATAACGGGAACAAGGGAACAACGTCATGAGAATCAAGCGCTTCATTGCCACCGACATGCGCAGCGCATTGCGCATGGTGCGCGAGGAACAGGGGGCGGAGTCGGTCATCCTGTCGACGCGTCCGACCGCCGACGGGATCGAGGTAGTCGCGGCGACCGATTACGACGAGGCACTGGTGCATCAGGCGCTGCGTGCCGCGACGCCGGCGCTGTCGCTGGCTGCCACCAGGCCCGACGAACTGCCGCCGGCAACCCCCGGACACGCGGGCCGGAACCACGACGACGCGAGCGACAAGGCAGCCGTGACGCCGGCATCGGGCCCCGACTCGAAGACGTCGCCACCGCGCGACAGTTTCGCCAGCCGCGCACGCGCCGTGTTCCGCATTGGTGGTTCCCCGGCGGAAAACCATGACAAGGAACACGCCGACGCGACCCTGGCCGAGCTCACCGGACACATGCCGCCAACGGCCGTCCTCCACCCGAATGCGTCACGCCCTGCCGGTGCGCGGCCACAGGCCAACGCTGCCCCGACCGCTGCCGCGTTGAACGCAGCAACCGGATCACCGACCCACTTCGAGGCGATGATGAATGCACTCGCCGACCGGGACCTGCTGCCAGCCGATCTTCCAGACCCGGCCCCAGTCCAGGAACCCACCTCACCGGCCACGACGATATCGTCGCTCCTGCCGGCACCGGCCGCTGCGGCCGAGGCCGAGGCCAGCATCAAGGTCGCGCCACCGGCGGTACACGTGGTTGCCGAGCCGGACCCCGGCATCATCGCCATGCGCGAGGAACTGGGTTCGATGCGACGGATGATCGAGCGCGAGATGGGCCAGTTCACCAGCGAACGCCTGCGCGGCTCCCCGGCGCGTGCCGCCGCCTACGACATGCTGCTGGGGTATGGCTGCGACGAGTCCCTGGCACAGACCATTGCCGCCAAGATCAACCCGGCGCTGGACCCGGACAAGGTGCGCGCACCGATGCTCGCCGAGCTGGCACGGATGCTGACCATCAGCCGCAGCGAGCCCATCGACGACGGCGGCGTGATCGCACTGATCGGACCGACCGGCGCCGGCAAGACCACGACCGTGGCAAAGCTGGCGGCCCGCTTTGCCGCCCGCCACCGTGCCCGCGATGTCGCCATGGTGACCACTGACAGCGAGCGCGTGGGCGCAATCGAACAACTGCATGCACATGGACGCCGCCTCGGCATCACCGTATGCGAGTCGAACGGGCCGGAATCCCTGGCCCAGACGCTGGCCCAGCTGCAGGACTATCCATTGGTGCTGGTCGATACCGCCGGTTATGGCGCCCGTGACCGCGCGCTGCTCAGCCAGATCACCTGGCTGCGTGCCACCCGCCAGTTGCGCAGCTTGCTGGTACTGCCCGCCAGCGCACACCCCCATGACATGAGTGAGCTGGTCCGCCGCTACCGGATGGCCAGTCCCGAAGGCGTGGTGCTGACCAAGACCGATGAGACCGGACGCCTTGGCGCGGCCTTGTCGGTCGCCATCCGCAACGGCCTGAGCCTGACCTACACCGCCCATGGCCAAAGCGTTCCAGAGGATCTGGAGGCCGCCGATGCGTCCAACCTGGTCCTGCAACTGGAGAAACTGCGCCGTGCGGCCGATAACCCCTTTGTCACCGAGGATCACCATGCCATCGCCTGACCTCCAACCCGTTCCCGCGATGATGGCGCAGCCTGCTGGCGCCACGCCGACAACGTCTGCGCGCGCGGCCCCGGTCCGGGTCATTGCCGTGGCCAGCGGCAAGGGCGGCGTGGGCAAGACCAGCGTATCGGTCAACCTGGCAATGTCGCTGCAGAACTCCGGCCAGCGCACCTTGTTGCTGGATACCGACCTGGGCCTGGCCAATGTCGACGTCATGCTCGGCTTGTCACCGCGGTTCACCCTGGCCGATGTATTCGCCGAGCGCTGCGAACTGCGCGACACCCTGCTGGAAGGTCCGGGTGGACTTTGGGTCGTGCCCGCTGCCTCGGGCAAGCGCCACATGGTTGAGCTGCTGCCACAACAGCATGTTGGCCTGGTGCATGCCTTCAGCCAGCTGGACCTGCCAATCGACGCCATGGTGATCGACAACGCCGCCGGCATTGCCGACAGCGTGCTGACCTTCTGCCAGGCCGCGCAGGACGTGATCGTCGTGGTGTGCGACGAGCCGGCTTCGGTCACCGATGCCTATGCGCTTATCAAGGTGCTCAATCGCGACCGCGGGGTCAGTCGCATCCAGGTGCTGGCCAACCAGGTCAACAACCCCGGCGAGGGCCGCCAGCTGTTTGGCAAGCTGGAGCGGGTCGCATCGAAATTTCTCGACGTGACCCTGAACTACCTGGGCGCGATTCCCCGCGACGAATGGTTGCGCCGCGCCATTCAGCGCCAGGAGGCGGTAACCCAGGCGTTCCCGTCCAGTCCCTCGGCGATGGCGTTCCGTGACATCACCCGCCGCGCCGGCCAATGGCAGTCCCCGCCAGGCCCCCGCGGGCATGTCGAGTTCTACATGGAACGGTTGATCACGCCCGCCCGGGGAGCCATCGCATGAGCCATGCCGCCGCTGCCTATCGCGCCAGCTTGCCGCGCCAGGATGCATCCGAAGTGGTCGAGCGCCACGGCGAACTGGTCCGTCGCATTGCCCACCACCTCGCAGCACGATTGCCGTCGAGCGTCGAGGTCGATGACCTGATCCAGGCCGGGATGCTCGGCTTGCTGGACGCTGCACGAAACTTCCAGGACGACCAGGGCGCGGCATTCGAGACCTATGCGTCGATCCGCATCCGCGGCTCGATGATCGACGAAATCCGGCGTGGCGACTGGGTGCCGCGCTCGGTACATCGCCGCTATCGCGACGTGATCGCCGCGACCCGCCGGATTGAGCAGGCCACCGGCCGCGCCGCCACCGCGCAGGAGGTTGCCGGTGAGTTGGAGATCGGCCTGGATGAGTACTACCGCATGCTGGAGGAATCCTCGCGCGGCCAGTTGATCAGTCTTGATGCGCACACCGACGAGCACGACGGCGAACCGCGCGTGGCCGCCGCTGGCGATGCCAACCCCGCACGCGCGTTCGATTATGGCGAGTTCCGGGACTCACTCGGCGAAGCCATCGGCGAGCTGCCCGAGCGCGAACAGCTGGTGCTGTCGTTGTACTACGAGCAAGAGCTGAACATGCGCGAGATCGGCGCCGTGCTGTCGATCAGCGAGTCCCGCGTGTGCCAGATCCACGGCCAGTCGATGCTGCGGCTGCGCGCGCGACTGGGCGAATGGCGCGACACCGCCATGGACCCGAGTGACTGAACCATCGCCGCAATCGAATCATCATTTTCAACCGCTTCCCGAGTGCCTCCAGACCCATGGACAAGAATATCCGCATCCTCATCGTCGACGACTTCTCCACGATGCGCCGCATCGTCAAGAACCTGCTCAACGACCTTGGCTTCACCAACACGGCCGAAGCCGACGACGGCACCACCGCCCTGGTAGAGCTGAACAAGGCGAGCTTCGACCTGGTGATCACCGACTGGAACATGCCCGGCATGCCCGGCATCGACCTGCTGAAGGCGATCCGCAAGGATCCCGCATTGGCCAAGGTGCCGGTGCTGATGGTCACCGCCGAGGCCAAGCGCGAGCAGATCATCGAAGCCGCGCAAGCCGGCGTGAACGGCTACGTCATCAAGCCGTTTACCGCCGCGACGTTGGGCGACAAGCTGGGCAAGGTATTCGAGCGCCTCGGGGCGGGCGCGTGAACAGCGACGACCGGCAGGTCATCACCCAACGCCTGCACGCCGCGCTGTGGGCATTGGAAAACGAGGACCATGACGGCTGGCGAGAGAACGTCGATGCGTTGATCCAATGGCGTACCCAACCATTCGTGCAGGGGCTGTCCCGACTCGCACGCGAACTGGAGCAGGCGTTCGGCGAGGATGGCAACGCGCAACCCAATGCAACCTCGCTGCCCGACGCCTGCGCGCGGCTGGAGCACGTGGTCACCCTCACCGAACGCGCCAGCATGCGCTCGCTGGACCTGGTCGATGAATGCAGCGCGCTGCTGCGCCAGCTGCCCACGCCGCTGGACGATACGCAACGCGATGCCATGCTCGGCATCCGCTCGCGACTGTCGGAGCTGACCGCCGCCCAGGGCTACCAGGACCTTACCGGGCAGATCATCCTGCGCGTGGTCTCGCTGGTACGCGCCGTGCACGTCGGGCTGGGTGAGGTGGTCGGCCAGGAGGAGTCCGGCATTGCGCCGCAAGCTTCCAACCGTGGCCACGGCCCCGCGATCGCCGGCCTGGATCCGGAGCCGGTCAGCCAGGACGACGCCAACACACTGCTGTCGTCGCTGGGGCTGTAGCGGCATGGACACCGCGTCCGACATCTGCGCCGACTTTCTGGTCGAGGCGCGCGAGATCCTCGATCAGCTTGGCGAGCAGATGGTCGCACTGGAGCACGCCCCCGCCGATCGTGAATGCCTGAACTCGGTGTTCCGCGGTTTCCACACCATCAAGGGTGGCGCCGGATTCCTGGATTTCCCGGCCATGGTGACGATCTGCCACGCGGTGGAGGATCGACTGAACCTGGCACGTACCGGCGATGCGGTGCTGGATGCCGCTGCCTTCGACGGCTCCCAGCAGGCCCTGGACCTGTTGGTCGACATGCTCGATTGCGTCTCCGCCGGCGAGCCGATGACGCCCGCACCCCAAACATTGATCGACAGCCTGCGGGTCGATGCGGGCATGACCGGAACTCCGGCAAACCACGACATCAAATCGCCAGCCGCCCCCGGCGGCGACGACCTGGATGAGCTCGACTTCGAGGCATTGCTCGACAGCCTGCACGGCAGCGGCGGCACACCCGGCGTGGTGCCGCCTGCAGCGACGCCGGAGCCGCCTGCGGCCATCCCTGCAGCCGTGCTCGCGCCACCACCGGCTCAACCGGCGGCGCCCGGCCCGCCAAAGCCGCGCAAGCCTGCCGCCCCGGCACACCAGGACGAGCCGACGGTGCGTGTCGACGTGCGCCGCCTCGACACCATGGTCAACCTGGTCGGGGAGCTGGTACTGGCGCGCAACCGCCTGAAGACCTTGCGTCCGCGACTGCATGACGAGGAACTCGATCGCGCGGTCGGCGCGCTGGACGGCGCGACCTCGCGCCTGCAGTCAGCGGTGATGATGGCGCGAATGCAGCCGGTCGGCCGCGTGTTCGCCCGCTTTCCCAAGCTCGCCCGCGATGTCGCGCGGCAACTGCAGAAGAATGTCGAGTTGGAAGTCGTTGGCGCGGAGACCGAGCTGGACCGCAATCTGGTCGAGGCGCTGGCCGACCCGCTGGTGCACCTGGTGCGCAATGCGATCGACCATGGCATCGAGTCACCCGAGGCGCGGCGCAACTCAGGCAAGCCCGAGCAAGGCCACGTGCGCTTGTCCGCACAGCAGGAAGGCGACCACGTGGTCATCGAGGTCCGCGATGACGGCGCCGGAATCGACCCGGACCGGATCCGCGACATTGCCGTGCGCAAAAGCCTGGTCGATGCCGACGCCGCAACCAGACTGTCGCCGGACGAGTGCCTGCAACTGCTTTTCCTGCCGGGCTTCTCCACCCGCGCCGAGGTCAGTGACCTGTCCGGGCGCGGGGTAGGCATGGACGTGGTGCAATCACGCATCCACGAGTTGTCCGGCCGGGTCCAGATCCAGTCGGAACCTGGGCACGGCTCGCGCTTCGTAATCCAGGTACCGCTGACCCTGGCGATTCTTCCGACCTTGCTGGTGGAGGTCGACAACGACGTCTATGCCTTGCCCCTGGTCCGGGTAATGGAGGTGCTTGCGCAACTGCCCGGAGCGCCCATGTCGATCGATGGCCAGGAGGTACTCGACCTGCGCGAACAACCGGTGCCGCTGTTGAGCCTGCGCGGCTGGCTGGGTGTCGAACCCGAGGCGACTGCGGGCAGCACCGTGGTCGTGTTGCAAGCCGGCGAGCAGCGATTCTGCCTGTCGGTAGACCGCGTGCGCGGTCGCGAGGAAGTGGTGATCAAGGCCTTGCCACGCACCTTGCGCGGGTTATCGGGCTATGCCGGCGCCAGTCTGATTGGCGACGGCCGGATGGCATTGATCCTGGACGTGGACGCGCTGTATCGAACCGGCGTGCGTGGCACGTCGCGACTCAAGTAATCCCCACCAGCACCGTTAACGGACAGTATGGACAGACTCAGCGTCATCGGCACCGTACTTGCGTTGTTCGCCCTCGTCGGCGGCAGCCTGCTCAAGGGCGCGGGCCTGTCGGGACTGTGGTCGCCGGCAGCATTCGTGGTGGTGATCATCGGCACCCTGGCCGCTATCCTGGTGCAGACACCGATGGACACCTTCATGCGCGCGATGAAGATCGTGCGCTGGGTGTTCCTGCCACCCGCGCATGACCGCCGCGCCATGATCATCCGGATCGTCGAATGGAGCACGGTCGCGCGCCGCCAGGGGCTGCTCGGGCTTGAACCCGAGATCGCCGCGCAAGAGGACCTGTTCGTCCGCAAGGGCCTGCAAATGGTCGTTGACGGACTGGAGCCCGAGACGATTCGGCAGATGCTGGAGATCGAGCTGTACGGACAATCCAGCCGCGACCTGGCGGCGGCAAAGGTGTTCGAGGGCATGGGCGTCTACGCACCCACCCTGGGAATCATCGGTGCGGTAATGGGCCTGATCGCGGTGATGAAGAACCTGGCCGATCCCAGCAAGCTGGGGGCCGGCATCGCGGCCGCGTTCACTGCCACCATCTATGGCATCGGCACCGCCAACCTGGCGTTGCTGCCGGCCGCCAGCAAGCTCAAGGGCCTGATCAACCAGCAGACCGAAGAACGCGAGATGATCATCGAAGGCCTGATCGCCATTGCCCAGGGCGAGAATCCGCGCAACATCGAGATCCGGCTGAACGGCTTCGTACACTGAGATGGCACGCCGACACCAGCATGAGGAACATCAGAACCACGAGGCGTGGGCAATCCCGTACGCCGACTTGCTGACGCTGCTGTTGGCATTTTTCGTGGTGATGTACGCGATCTCCTCGCTTAATGAAGGCAAGTACCGGGTCCTGGCGGACTCCTTGTCCTCCGCCTTCGGCGGCGCGCCGCGAACCATCAGCCCGATCCAGCTTGGCGAGACCCAGTTGCGCGGCTCCTCTTTTGACCGTCCGTCGATCCAGACCGCTGCCTCCAAGGCCGGTCCGGCCGCCGCCACCCCGATCAACTCACCGCGGATGTTGCAAGTGCTGGACATGCCAACCTTCGGCCAGCAGGCGCGCAGCAGGCAGGCCGCGGCTGCCGCAGCGGCGACGACCGAGGTCGAAAACCGGCGTCAGGCTGACCTGCACTTGCTCGGCCAGCGTATCCAGGACGCGCTGTCGGAACTGGTGCGCGAGAAGTTGGTCACCGTGCGTCGCGGGCCGATGTTCCTGGAGGTGGAGATCCAGAGTGACATCCTGTTCGCCAGCGGCATCGCCACACCCAGTCCGCTGGCGGTGGAAACCATCCGCAAGCTGGCCCACGTCCTGCGCGATGAACCCAACGCGGTGCGGGTGGAGGGATACACCGACGACGTGCCGATCGCCACCGCGCGCTTCCCTTCCAACTGGGAATTGTCGGCCGCGCGCGCCGGTAGTGTGGTGCACGAGATGATCGATGCCGGCGTGGAGGCGACACGACTGGCCATGGTCGGCTACGGTCAATACCAGCCAGTAGCCGACAACACCACGGGTGAGGGCCGTAACGCCAACCGCCGCGTGCTGCTGGTCATCCTGGCCTCGCCGCAGGGGCCGGATGCCATCACAGCCCCCTTGGCGCCGGCAGTAGCCGCCGGCGCAACACCTGATTCCACGATGGCGACGGTCGCGCGCCCCAACCCGAACTCCGGAGCCGGCTGACATGCAGACCTGGGCCATTGCCAATCAAAAAGGCGGGGTGGGCAAGACCACCACGTCGCTGTGCCTGGCACGTGGACTGGCCGAGAAGGGCAACCGGGTACTGCTGATCGACCTGGACCCGCATGCGTCACTGACACGTGCTTTCGGGGTGCCATCGGACCCGACGCCGCCGGGCACCCACGACATTTTCTCCAGCCGGAGCGTGGAGCTGTCCACCCTTGCCCGTAGTACCCCGATCGACGGCTTGCAGCTGGTGGCGGCACAGCCTGCACTGGCGACCTTGGAGCGCCGTGGAGCCACCCAGCCCGGCCTGGGCCTGTCGTTGGCGCGCGCGCTGCATGCCACGCGTGGTGGCTATGACCATGTCCTGCTCGACTGCCCACCGACGCTTGGGCTGCTGATGGTCAACGCACTGGCCGCCGCCGACCGGTTGGTGGTGCCCACGCAGACCGACCCGCTGGCGCTTCACGGACTGACCGACATGCTGCGCACCGCGGACATGGTCGAGCGGTCGCGTCGACGCCCGTTGCCACGGCACATCCTGCCCACCTTGTATGACCGGCGTACCCGCGCCGGGGTACGCATCCTGGAACAACTGCATGACAGCTACGAGGCGCTGGTCTGGCCCAAGGCGGTGCCAATGGATACCCGTCTGCGCGATGCCATGGGGCTGACGGCGGCCACGCCACCCAGCGGCCGCGGTGCGCAAGCGTACCGCTCGGCACTGAACTGGTTGCTGGATGCAATACCGCAGCAACAGGAGGCCGCATGAGCTCACAGATGGTGGACAGTTACCTGGACGAGCTGTTGGCACCGCTCCAGGCGGCCACCAGGCTCGTGCCTGCACCAGTGCCCGTCCTCCAACTTGCGCCCGCGCCAGAGGTGGAGTCGGCACGACTTCCGGCCCGCCCGGCGCCAGCACCGGCTCATCAACCGGACACGGTAGCGCCGCCATTGCGGGCGACCACGGCCGGGCATCGCTGGCTGCGCGCCTCCCTGGGCAGCGACCACTACGCGTTTGAACTGCTGCGGGTGCAGGAAGTGGTACGCATGGCCACCATCACTGCCATGCGCGGCACCTCCCGCGCGATGCTGGGCGTCATGAACCTGCGTGGACGCATCGTGCCGGTATTCGATCTAGCCCGCTGGCTGGGTACCGGTGAAGTCACCACCGACGAGAACGTCCGCATCATCGTGGTCGAGCGCGACGACGAGCTGATCGGCGTGCTGGTCTCGGCGGTGGAGGACGTGGTGACGCTGGCGCGCGAGCATATCGAGCCGCCGCTACCGGGCAACGACCCTGGCGGGGTCCTCGGTGTCGCCCGGGTCGGCCGCGCCCCAACGGTTCTGCTGGATGCCAACGCGTTGTTTGAATGAATCTTCAAGTTCCCGCGCACTGCGCCGTTAACGCCATTGACTGCAGCCATTGACTGCAACGGCCACCCATTTCATGAATGAAATATCGTTACAACCCGACCTGGGTATCGAGCACGTCGAAGCGTTACGGGCGACGCTCGCGCCGCTCCTCAACCGTGCCGGCATGCTGGCATTGACTGGCGACCGGGTAGAGCGTGTGCATACCGCCGGCCTGCAGCTGTTGCACGCCTTCATCCGCGACCGCGCGAACGCCGGTCACGGCACCACCATCACCCTGGCCTCGCCTGCCCTGATGGACGCGGCACGCGTGCTCGCGCTGACCGACATGCTGGGGCTCGGTGCACCGGTTGGAACGGCTGGCGACCTTGAAAACACTGGAGATCCCGCATGAGCGCCAAGCTGCTGATCGTCGATGATTCCACTTCCATGCGGCAGATGGTCGCCTTTGCCCTGTCGTCGGGCGGCTACACCGTGCACGAGGCGGAAGACGGACAGGCTGCACTGGATATCGCCAGGACCACCCACTTCGACGCTGTGGTGACCGACGTCAACATGCCGCGCATGGACGGGATCGAATTGATCCGCCAGCTGCGCCAGCTGCCCGGCTACAAGTTCACCCCGCTGTTGATGCTGACCACCGAGTCGGGTGGCGACAAGAAGCAGGAAGGCCGCGCCGCCGGCGCCACCGGCTGGCTGGTCAAACCGTTCGATCCCGAGCAGTTGCTCGCCACGGTTCGCAAGGTTCTCGCCTGACACCATGGACATCACCCAATTCCACGCCGCGTTCTTTGAGGAAAGCCGTGAAGGGCTGCAAGCCATGGAAGCGGGTTTGTTGCGCCTGGAAGCCCAGATGGAACCGGATCTGGAGCCCGGCCTCGCCGACGGTGACACCATCAACGTCATCTTCCGCGCCGCGCACTCGATCAAAGGGGGGGCGGCCACGTTCGGCTTCGGTGACGTCACCGACCTGACCCACCTGTTGGAAACATTGCTGGATGAGACCCGCTCTGGCCATCGCTATCTCGACCACGTCGCCATCGATGCGTTGCTGGACGCGGTGGATGTACTGCGGGGATTGCTCGCGGTGGCCGAACACGGCGGACAGGTCGACCAGCAGGCCATGAGTCGCGCGCGTTCCGGACTGGATCGACTGCTGGCAAGCGAGGCGTGCGCTGCACCGGCCATTGCCGCTGCGGCAAAGACCGGCGACATGGGCGACCCCGAACACTGGCGCATCGGGTTCCGCCCGGAAACCTCGTTGTTCATGACCGGCAACGACCCGCTGCGGATCCTGCGCGAGCTGGGCAGCCACGGCGAGTTGACCGCCACCTGCCTGGACGACCAGTTGCCGGCGTTCGATCTGCTCGACCCGTTCCAGGCACACCTGGCCTGGGACTTGATGCTGCCGGGCAGCGTGCCGCGTGCCGCCATCGACGACGCGTTTGCGTGGGTCGACGACCAATGCGCGCTGTCGATCGAGGCCGTCGCCGCCAGCACGTCGGTGCAGACGGCGTCACCCGGCATTGCCGCCGCGTCGTCCGACGGCGAATCCCCTGCCAACGCCAGCGCGCCGGGCGCCGCCCGCGCCGCCAATGCGGACGCCGACACCTCCATCCGCGTCGCCGTGGCCAAGGTCGATGCGCTGATCAACCTGGTCGGCGAACTGGTCATCACCCAGGCGATGCTGCGCCAGCGCTCCGAAAACCTGGACCCGGTGGCCAACGAAACCCTGCTGACCGGGCTCGGCCAGCTCGACCGCAACACCCGCGACCTGCAGGAAGCGGTGATGAGCGTGCGCATGCTGCCGGTGGAGTTCGCCTTCAGCCGCTTCCCGCGCATGGTCCGCGACCTGGCCTCGCGGCTCGACAAGAAGGTCCGCCTGCGCACCTTCGGCGAGGCCACCGAGCTGGACAAGGGCATGATCGAGAAGATCGTCGACCCGCTGGTGCACCTGATGCGCAACGCGATCGATCACGGCCTGGAGTCCGCCGACGAGCGCCGCGCCGCGAACAAGGACGAGACCGGCACCATCACCATGAACGCTGCCCACCAGGGTGGCCACATCCTGATCGAGGTCAGCGACGACGGCCGCGGCATGGACCGCGACCGCATCGTGCGCAAGGCGGCCGAACGCAACCTGCCGCTGCCGGAAAATCCGACCGATGCGCAGGTCTGGGACCTGGTCTTCCACCCCGGATTCTCCACCGCCGATGCGTTGTCGGACCTGTCCGGGCGCGGCGTCGGCATGGACGTGGTCAAGAGCAACATCCTGGCACTGGGTGGCCAGGTTGAGATCCGCAGCGAAAAGCACGTCGGCACCACCGTGTCGATCCGGCTGCCACTGACCCTCGCGATCCTGGACGGCATGTCGGTCGCGGTCGGTGACGAGGTGTTCATCCTGCCGCTCAACATGGTGGTCGAGTCGTTGCAGCCCCAGCCGCACGAGGTGCGCACGATCGCCGGCGACACCCGTGTGCTGCATGTGCGCGACGATTACCTGCCGCTGGTCAACCTGCGCCAGCAATACCGGCTGCCACCGGCCGATGCGACCGCCGCACCGATCGCGGTGGTCGTGGAGAGCGGGGGCCGCCGCCTGGCACTGGAAGTGGACGAACTGCTCGGCCAGCAGCAGGTGGTGGTGAAGAACCTGGAAGCCAATTACCGCCGGATCCCGGGCATCTCCGGCGCGACCATCCTGGGCGACGGCCGCGTCGCGCTGATCATCGACGCCGCCGGCATCGCGACCGGCACTCCGTTGCCCGTCGCCGCCTGACCCTGCCCGCCCCATTCATTGCCGCCGCCGCGGATTGCACCAAGGACACATCCCATGACCGACTCCACGCCCAACCGCACCCTGCTTGCCCCGCGCGCCACGTACACCCAACCGGGGCTGGATGCCGACACCGACAACAGCGAGTTCCTCACCTTCGCCCTGGGCGAGGAAGAGTACGGGGTGGACATCCTCAAGGTGCAGGAGATCCGCGGCTACGACGCCGTGACCCGTCTGCCCGACGCGCCCGACTACATCAAGGGCGTGGTCAACCTGCGCGGCACGATCGTGCCGGTGATCGACATGCGCCTGAAGTTTCGCCTCGCCAACGCCGACTACACCGCGGTGACGGTGATGATCGTGCTCAATGTCTCCGATCGCATCGTCGGCATCGTGGTGGACAGCGTCTCGGACGTCATCCGCCTGGGCAGCGACCAGATCCGCCCGGTGCCCGAACTGGGCGCGACCATCGATCGCCAGTTCCTGACCGGCATCGGCACGCTCGACGAGCGCATGTTGATCCTGCTGGATATCGAGCGCCTGATGACCAGCACCGAGATGGGCCTGGTGGCAGAGGCTGCAGCACTGCAGTAGCCAATCTTCGGTCAGCTGCAAGTTTCACTGCAGGATCCCACAAAAAAAACGCGCCGGATTCGGCGCGTTTTTTGTGCGGCGCCGAAGCGCACGGGCATAAGGCGATGGCCTTCAGAGGGTGAAGTCCAGGCGCACCTTGCCACGACCACCACCCGGCTCGAACGTCCACTGCTTCACCGCGCTCACCGCGGCCGACTCGAACGTGCGCGACGGACGCGCGTTGACGACCGAGACGCTCTCCACGCTGCCGTCGGCACCCACGGTGAACTCCACTTCGACAAACCCTTCAGTACGGTTGCGAGCCGCCTCGGCGGGATAGGTCGGCTCCACACGCTTGATCGGGCTGAGAGAGGCTTGGGCCGGGAGGGCGAACGCCAGTGCCAGCGCGGCAATGACAAGGACCTGGTAACGGGGCATGGGAGGACTCCTGAGTGTGGGGACGTATTGGATCGGGTGGGGACGGGAACACATGCTCCCGCTGTACTTCCACACATCGGCCAGCACGGAGGTTTCTTTAGCTCCACGCGGATTTGCCAGTGATCGCTAAAGTTCTCGTTCAGCCAGCCGTTGTCCCGGGGGTCGATCAAACGATTCACTACCCGAGGTCTCCGATGTCCACTCGCCCCACTCCCTCCTTGCTGGACCGCGCCCTGGCCCCAGCCATGCAGCTCATGGCGCGCTTGCGCTTCGGCCACAAGGCATTGGTCATCGGTGCTGCGTTCATGCTGACCTGCGGCCTGCTGGCCGGCATCCTGGTCGTGCGCACCAACATCGACATCAAGGCAGTGAAGCAGCAGCGCACGGCCGTCGAGGGCTTGTCGCACCTGCAGCGCTCGATGCTGGCCATGCAATCCCATCGCCAGATGAGCACCCGGGTCTCGGCCAAACAGGACGTGCCCGCGCAGGAGATCGCCGGCGCCGCTTCCACCGCGACTACCCAACTGGATGCCGCCGCACGCTGGGCCGGCCAGGCCCTGAAGGATGCCGACGTCCGTACCGCCTTCAAGCAGGCGCAGGACGGATGGGCGAGCGTCAACAGCGGTGACGCCGGCGCCGACGTGACCGAATCCACGATCCAGCAGGTGCGTTTATTGATGGGACTGGTGGCGGAACGCACCGGCTTGTCGCATTCCCAGGAGCCAACCGTGCTGTACATGGGCCGTGCCGCCAGCGAGTGGCTGCCGACGCTGGCCGAATACACCTCGCAACAGGGCGTGGTCGGATTGCGGGTACTGGGCGAAGGGGCGATCTGGGTCGACGACCGCACCGGCCTGGCCGTGTCGCGCACCATGCAGGACTTCCTGCGCAGCCGGATCGAACTGGAGCTGGCCAATGCCGAGCAGCGCATGCCGTCGCTGGTCGCCACCGCCGGCAAACCCATCCAGGCCGCGCTGGAGGCGATGGGCAAGCAGAACGACGCCATCGCCACCCACATCCTGGATGCCGACACCCCCGTGCTGCCAGTGGAAACCATGGCCGCACGCGAGCATGCCACCCAGTTGGCGATGGCCGCCGCGATGGTCGGATCGATCAACTCGCTGGACGCCGCCGCGGCCGCCCAGATCTCCCGCATGACGACCTCGGCCAACCTCACCTGGATGGTGGTGGCACTGATGCTGCTGATCGCGGGCTACCTGTTCCTGGGGTTCAGCCGCAGCACGCGTGACTCATTGTTCAAGATCCAGCAGGCCACCGAATCCATCGCCGCCGGCGAATTCCCGCAGAGTGTCCGCGTCGACAGCCAGGACGAGCTGCGCGACATCGCCCGCAGTCTGGAGCGCGCGGTCACCAGCCTGCGCACGTTCGCCGGCGCGCAGCGCGACGTCTATGAGGCCCACCAGGCCGGCAACATCGACGAGCGCCTGGACGCGGCGGCGTTCCCGGGCGCATTCGGCGAGATGGCCGAAGAGATCAATACACTGGTCGCCTCGCACATCGACCTGACCCGCAAGACCATCGAGATGGTCGGCGCGTATGCACACGGCGACCTGTCGGGCGACATCGAGCGCTACCCCGGCACCAAGGCGGAAGTCACCGCCGCGGTGGATGCGGTCAAGGTCAATACGCAAGCGGTCACCGCCGAGATCAAGATGCTGGTGGACGCGGCAGTGGCCGGCGACTTCAGCCAGCGTGGCAACGCCGAGCAGTTCGAGTTCGTTTACCGCGACATGATCCTGGGCCTCAACAAGCTGATGGCCAGCTCCGATCGTGGCCTCAGCGAAGTCGGTACCCTGCTGGCCGAGATGGCCCAAGGCGACCTTACCCAACTTGCGGACACCAACATGCCGGGCCAGTTTGGTCGCTTGGCGAGTGACGCCAACGACACCGTGCGACATCTGTCTGAAATCGTCGGCCAGATCCGCCAGGGCAGCGACGCGATCAGTTCCGCCGCCAGCGAAATCGCCGCCGGCAACGATGACCTGTCGCGCCGTACCGAGCAGCAGGCCGCCTCCCTGGAGGAAACCGCCTCCTCGATGGAGGAGCTCACCTCCACCGTGCGCCAGAACGCCGACAACGCCCGCCAGGCCAATCAGCTGGCGATCGGCGCGGCCGAAGTCGCCGAGGTCGGTGGCGAAGTTGTCGGCCGGGTGGTCGAGACCATGACCGGCATCAACGAGTCCTCGCGCAAGATCGTCGAGATCATCAGCGTCATCGACGGCATCGCGTTCCAGACCAACATCCTCGCGCTCAACGCCGCGGTGGAAGCCGCGCGCGCTGGCGAGCAAGGCCGAGGCTTTGCCGTGGTCGCCTCCGAAGTCCGCTCGCTGGCCCAGCGCTCCGCCGCCGCCGCCAAGGAGATCAAGACCCTGATCGACGACTCCGTCAGCAAAGTCGAGAACGGCAGCGCCCTGGTCGGCCAGGCCGGCAAGACCATGGGCGAGATCGTGACCAGCGTGAAGCGGGTCACCGACATCATTGCCGATATCTCCGCCGCCTCGCAGGAGCAGAGCAGCGGAATCGAGCAGGTCAGCCACGTCATCACCCACATGGACGAAGGCACCCAGCAGAACGCCGCGTTGGTCGAGGAAGCCACTGCCGCCGCGCGCTCGTTGGAGCAGCAGTCCGAGCAGTTGGTGCAGACCGTCGCCGCATTCCGGCTGGACGCCGATTCCGGCCAGGCGCAGACCCGCACACACGTAGCGGCCATCGACCGCGTCAGTGGTCTGACCGGCACCGCCGCCAATACTCCGGTCAACCCCCCCATCAAACAGCCCGCCGCATCCGGACACCCCCGCCCGGTGCGGAGCAACCCGAAGGCCGCCGCCGGCAACGACCAGCACTGGCAGGAGTTCTAGGCTCTCGATCTCATGGAGAACCAGAGGCGCGCCGGAGACGGCGCGCCTTCTTGCTTTTTCAACCTGAACCAAGCAGATCGCAGCGCCCGGCAATCGCGTCTGCAGGCAAATGTTCCCGAATCCCCGGCCGTTATCGGCATGTGGCAGTCGCACCCTTGAAGTACGACCACGATCGACCAGCTCCACCCGTGTCGCCCTCCCAGACTCCGTATCCACCCCTGCCCCCCACAGGACACACAATGACCAACTTGCTCAGGCGCTACCGCATTGGTACGCGTCTCACGTTCGCCTTCACCCTGCTGCTGCTGTTCTTCATCGGCTTTGGCGCGCTCTCGTTATCGAAGATGGCAACGATGAAGGATCAGCTCGACAACATCGTGCTGGACCGCTACGTCAAGACCATGCACATCAACCGGATGATCGAGCTGTCCAGCCGGACGGCGATCCAGGTGCGGGATATCGTCTTCGAACGGGACGACGCACAAAAGCAGGCGCTCATCCGGGAACTCCAGGAGCTGCGTGCCACCTATGACGAGCACCGCGCGACCATCGAGGGCATGCCCAACTCCCAGGAGGGGCTCGCGGTCCTTGCTGACATCCAGCAACTGCGAGCCTCCATCGCCCCGGTCAACAACGAAGTCGTACGGCTGACCGTTGAGGGCCACAACGACGAGGCAGTCGCCCTGCTCAACTCCGGCATCAGCGGGATGCGGGCATGGCGTACGAAGCTGAACGAGTCGGGTGAACGCCAGATCGAGCAAGCCCGGTCTGCCCATGCCCAGGCCACGCAGGCCTACGAGAGCGCGCTGGTGCAACTGGGCGTGATCGGCGCCATCGTGCTGTTGATCTGTGTGCTGCTCGCCTGGCAGGTCACCCTCAGCCTGATCCGGCCGATCACCCGCGCCACCCAGATCGCGCGGAGCATTGCCCAAGGCCGATTGGACAACCAGGTCGACGGGGCCGGCGACGATGAGCTGACCGAACTGAGCAAATCCATGAAGGACATGCAGGCCGAGCTGCAGAGCTTCGCCGAGGCCCAGGGCGAGATCGCCCGCCGGCACGATGCCGGTGAGATCGCCCACCGGATCCCGGCGGACAGCTTCCCCGGTGCCTATGGGCACATGGCTGCGCAGATCAACGACCTGGTCGCCTCGCATATCGACATGGTCCACGAGGTATCCGGGTTCGCTGCGGAGTACGCCCGGGGCGACCTGTCGCGTGACTTCCCCGAACTGCCTGGACAGAAGGCCGAGACGACCCGCGCGCTGGCCGCGGTCAAGGCCAGCACGCAATCGGTCACCGCCGAGATCAAGACGCTGGTGGACGCGGCCGTCGCCGGCGACTTCAGCCAACGCGGCGATGCCGACCGGTTCGAGTTCGTCTACCGCGACATGATCCTCAGCCTCAACGAGCTGATGGCCAGCGCCGATAGCGGCCTCAATGAGATCGGCAACTTGCTGCTCGCCGTCGCCGAGGGCGAGCTTAACCAGCGCGCCGACGAGTCCCTGCCAGGACACTTCGGCCGCCTCGCCGCCGATGCCAACCTCACCGTCGAGAAGTTGTCGGAAATCGTCGGCCAGATCCGTCAGGGCAGCGACGCGATCAGCTCCGCCGCCAGCCAGATCGCCGCCGGCAACGATGACCTGTCGCGCCGTACCGAGCAGCAGGCCGCGTCGCTGGAGGAAACCGCCTCCTCGATGGAAGAGCTCACCTCCACCGTGCGCCAGAACGCCGACAACGCCCGCCAGGCCAACCAACTGGCGATCGGCGCGGCCGAAGTCGCCGAGGTCGGTGGCGAAGTTGTCGGCCGGGTGGTCGAGACAATGACCGGCATCAACGAGTCCTCGCGCAAGATCGTCGAGATCATCAGCGTCATCGACGGCATCGCGTTCCAGACCAACATCCTCGCGCTCAACGCCGCGGTGGAAGCCGCGCGCGCGGGCGAGCAGGGCCGAGGCTTTGCCGTGGTCGCCTCCGAAGTCCGCTCGCTGGCCCAGCGCTCCGCGGCCGCGGCCAAGGAGATCAAGACCTTGATCGACGACTCGGTGGAGCAGGTCGAGAACGGCAGCGCCCTGGTCGGCCAAGCCGGCAAGACCATGGGGGAGATCGTGACCAGCGTGAAGCGGGTCACCGACATCATTGCCGATATCTCGGCCGCCTCGCAGGAACAGTCGACCGGCATCGAGCAGGTCAACCAGGTCATCACCCACATGGATGAAGGCACCCAGCAGAACGCCGCGCTGGTCGAGGAAGCCACCGCCGCCGCGCGGTCAATGGAGCAGCAATCCGAGCAACTGGTGCAGACCGTCGCCGCGTTCCGGCTGGAGGCAGGCACAACCACCGCCAGCACCGGCGTCGCGTCCGCTGCACCGGCAAACACCGCCAAGGCGAGCCTTCCGGTGGCGGATTTCAGCGTCAAGGCGGCCAACGCGGCAACCGGGAAGGCCACCAGCAAGCCCACCACCGGCACCCGCCGCCAGAGCCAGCGCACCGCATCGGCAACGGCGGTGAACGACCAACACTGGCAGGAGTTCTGATCGCGCCGGAAACCACAGGCGCGCCAGAATTCGCACACGAAAGACAGCCGTCGGCTCCTGGGTCACGGCTGTTTTTTCCTATGGGCAATGCAATCCAGATGCGACCGGGGCTGTCGACGCGCGCCCGGATACTCAAGATACGCCCGCACCGGCCGTTATCCGGAGCATGGGACCCGCCCTCGTCCTTCACCCATCACACACCAGCCAGTCGGTGAACGCGACGCCTGCATCGCCCGGAGCTCCATGCGCAACAACCTTCCTGTTACCGATGTCGAAATCGAACTCGACAACGACGCCACGCTGGTTTCCTACACGGACACCAAGGGCCGGATGCTGTCGGTCAACCAGGACTTCATCCAGGTCAGCGGTTTCAGCGAGGCCGAGTTGATCGGTCAGGCGCACAACATCGTGCGCCACCCGGAGACACCCCCGCTGGTGTTCGCCAACTTCTGGCAGACGCTGAAGGCTGGTCGCCCCTGGGTCGGCGTGATCAAGAACCGCTGCAAGAACGGCGACTTCTACTGGGTGCAGGCGCATGTCACCCAGGTATACGAACGTGGGCAGCTCACCGGCTACATGTCGGTTCGACGCAAGGCCAGCCGTGCCGCCATCGCCTCCGCCGGGCGTGACTACGCGGCATTCCGCCACGGCCGTGCGCACGGACTGCGGATCCACGTCGGCGCGATCGAGACACGCAATTGGCTGCGCGATTTCAATCCACTTTGGCGGCTGTCCCTGCGCCAGCGACTGATGTTGGCCGCCGTCAGCATCAGTGCCTTCGCCGTGGCACTGGTCTGGCTGGCAACCGCAGGCACCGATGCCCGGCTTCTGTACGCCGTCTCTTCGCTGGCCGGCCTGTTCGGGATATACAGCGCCTGGTGGCTGTCACGCGACGTCGTCGACCGGCTGGACCAGACCATCGAGCATTTTCGCCATATCAGTTCGGGCGACTACACCGATGTCATCCCGATCGCGCGCAATGACGAGATCGGCCGGGTGATGCAGGCCGTCAAGTCCATGCAGATCCGGCTCGGCTTCGAGGTCCAGGAGCAGCAACGCGGCAACGAAGCCAACACCCGTATCCGCAATGCGCTGGATTATGCCAACACCAACATCCTGGTTGCCAACCGGGAACTGGTGATCGTGTATGCCAACAGCGCCATCCAGACATTGATGAGCAATGCTGCCGATGGAATCCGCCGCACCCTGCCCGATTTCGATGCGCAACGCCTGATCGGCAGCGACATCACGCCACTGCTGCAGGATCCCGGCCAGTCGCACACGCAACTGTTGCAGCTTCAGCAGGCGTCGACCCGCCGACTCCAGCTTGGCGACTACACGATGGATGTCATCGTCACACCGGTACGCGATGCCGCCGGCACCCAGATCGGCGTGGTCAGTGAATGGCGCGACCGCACCGTCGAACTGGCCATGCAGGCGGAAGTCACCGAGGTGCTGCAGGCCGCTGCCGACGGCGACTTCAGCCGCCGTATCCGCACCGATAACAAGCAGGACTTCCTGCTTCTGCTGGCCGAAAGCATCGGCCGGCTGCTGGCTTCGACCAGCACCAGCCTGGATGCGATGCAATCGGTGCTGCATGCGCTGGCGCAGGGCGACCTGAGCCAGCGTATCGATGCCGACCTGCGTGGCGTGTTCGGTGACATGAAGACCAGCACCAACCGCACCGTCGAGCAGATCGCCGCGACCGTCGGTGCGATCCAGTCCGGTGCCCAGGCCATCGATGCCGCCGCGTCGCAGATCGCCGTCGGCAACCGGGAGCTGTCCCAACGCACCGAACAACAGGCCGCCTCGCTGGAGGAGACCACCTCTTCGATGGAGGAGCTGACGTCCACCGTCCACCAGAACGCCGACAACGCCCGCCAGGCCAATCAGTTGACCATCAGCGCGGCGGAAGTGGCCAGCCAGGGCGGCGAAGTCGTCGGCCGCGTGGTCCATACCATGAGCGGGATCAGCGAGTCCTCGCGCAGGATCGTCGACATCATCGGCGTGATCGATGGCATTGCGTTCCAGACCAATATCCTGGCGCTCAATGCTGCGGTGGAAGCCGCGCGAGCCGGCGAGCAGGGTCGCGGTTATGCTGTGGTCGCCTCCGAGGTGCGCTCGCTCGCGCAGCGCTCCGCCACGGCCGCCAGCGAGATCAGGACCCTGATCGACGATTCGGTGGAGCAGGTCGGCATCGGCAGTCAACTGGTCGAGCAGGCCGGTCGCACCATGCAGGACATCGTCAGCAGCGTGAAACAGGTGGCCGGACTGGTGGCCGACATCAGCCTGGCATCGCAGGAACAGTCCACCGGGATCGACCTGATCAACCAGATGATCATGCAGGTCGACGAGGGCACCCAGCAGAATGCCGCGCTGGTCGAGGAAGCCGCCGCCTCGGCGCGCAGCCTGGAACAGCAATCCAGTCATCTGGTGCAGACCGCGGCGGCATTCCGTCTTGGCAGTGAAAGCACTGGCGCAACGGCCACCACCCCGCGTCCCGACTACCCGAAGGCCGGGACGCAGCGCCCATTGGGCGCCCTGCCAGCTGTGGCGGGTCCAACCACCAGACGGATACCCCGACATGCATGAGGCTGTTGCGGCCGCACCCCGTGACCCGGCGACGACGCGGGAGTTCGTCTTTGACGAGCGCGACTTCCGCCGCGTCGCCCGGTTGATCCACGTCCGCGCGGGCATCAACCTCAGTCCGCACAAGCGCGACATGGTGTACAGCCGCCTGGCCCGGCGCGTGCGCGCATGCGGCATGCAGCGCTTCGACGAATACCTGGACGCACTGGAGCGCGACGGCAGCGAGGAGTGGGAGCACTTCACCAACGCGCTGACGACCAACCTGACGTCGTTCTTTCGCGAGTCCCACCATTTCGACATGCTGTCGGAGCACCTGCTCGCCGCCCACGCTATGCGCACCGACCGCCGTGCGCCGCTGACGATCTGGTGCTGCGCCGCATCCACCGGCGAGGAACCCTACTCCATCGCCATCGCCGCCTGCGAGGCGTTCGCCACCCTCGCCCCGCCAGTGCGCATTTTGGCCACCGACATCGATACCAGCGTGCTGGAGACCGCCGCACTGGGGCGGTACTCGATCGACCGCATCGACGCATTGTCATCGCAGCGGCGGCAAGCCTATTTCCAGGCCGGCAGCGGGCCCAACGCAGGCCTGTGTCGGGTACGCCCGGAGCTGCAGTCGCTGGTGAGCTTCCGTCCGCTCAATCTGCTGGATGAAAGCTACCGGCTGCGCGGCGGGTTGTCGGCGGTGTTCTGCCGCAACGTGATGATCTATTTCGACAAGCCCACCCAGTACCAGGTGCTGGCGCGCATCGCGCCGTTGCTGGCTCCCGGCGGAGTGCTGTTCGCGGGCCACTCCGAGAGCTTCACCCACGCACTGGACGTGGTCACCCCGTGCGGACGCACCACCTACAGGGCCACCGGAACGGCCCCCTCGCCATGAGCAGCCGCCACCCCGGCAATGCCACCGTCACCGAGCCGGGCCACTATTACGACAAGGCCCTGCAGACCCACGCGGTGCGATTGATGCCGGCCGAGTACCGGGTCAGCAGCGAGCCATTGGCACTGGTCACGCTGCTGGGATCCTGCGTGGCGGCCTGCCTGTATGACCCGGTGATCGGCGTGGGCGGCATGAACCACTTCATGCTGCCCGGCGCGGCGGGCAACACCCGCAACGACCTTGCCGACGGCGACATGAGCGCCCGCTATGGCGCCCATGCAATGGAACTGGTGATCAACGACCTGCTCAAACGCGGCGCCAGCCGGTCGCGGCTGCTGGCCAAGGTGTTTGGCGGCGGCAACGTGCTCAGCGGCTTCCAGAACGACCCCATCGGCACCCGCAACGCACGCTTCGTGCTGCAGTACCTGGTGGCCGAACGCATCCCGGTGGTCGCGCAGGATCTGGGCGATACCCAGCCGCGCAAGGTGTGTTTCTTCGTGCAGACCGGCCGCACCCTGGTGCGTCGCCTGCCGTCGACACGCGAAGACGACATCGTCCGCGCCGAGCGCGCCTACTACGGCGACCTCAACCGCGCGCCGGTCGCCGGCAGCGTCGAGTTGTTCTGATGGATGGGCAACGTGTCCGGGTGCTGGTGATCGACGACTCCGCATTGATGCGCCGGCTGATGAGCGACCTGCTGTCGGTCGACCCCCTCATCGAGGTGGTCGGCACAGCGGCCGACCCGTTCATCGCCCGCACCAAGATCAAGCGCCTGTCTCCCGATGTGCTCACCCTGGACGTCGAGATGCCGCGCATGGACGGGCTGGCCTTCCTGGGCAACCTGATGCGGCTGCGACCGATGCCGGTGGTGATGGTGTCCACGCTGACCGCGAAAGGCGCGGCGGTGACCCTGGATGCGCTTGCCGCCGGCGCGGTGGACTGCATCGCCAAGCCGCAGGCCGATGTCGTGGGTGGTCTGTCGGCTTACGGCGAGGAGCTGCGAGCGAAGGTCCGCCAAGCGGCAAAGACGCGCATCGGCCATCGTGTGAGCGTGCCAGCCCAAGCCGTGCCGGCCGCCGCCTACCGACATCCGAACCTGCACGTGATCGCCATCGGTGCATCCACCGGCGGCACCAACGCGATTCTCGACGTGCTGTCCGCCTTGCCGGCGGACACGCCGCCGGTCGTGATCGCGCAGCACATCCCGGCGGCCTTCAGCGCGGCGTTTGCCGAGCGCCTCAACCAGCACAGCGCGATGACCGTGCTGCATGCAGGGCCGAGCCAGCCGCTGCTGCGCGGCCATGCCTATATCGCCCCGGGCGGGCTCCACCTGCGTGTCTACCGACGCGGCACCACCTGGCACTGCGGCACCAGCGACGACGAGCAGGTGAACGGGCATCGTCCCAGCGTCGATGTGCTGTTTGAATCGGTTGCGCGGCATGTCGGCTCCGGTGCTGGCGCCGCCTTGCTGACCGGCATGGGCAGCGATGGCGCACGCGGATTGCTGGCTTTGCGCGATGCCGGCGCCTATACGCTTGCCCAGGACCAGCCCAGTAGCGTCGTGTGGGGCATGCCGGGCGCTGCCGTCGCCCTGGGCGCGGCAAAGCAGGTCGCCCCGCTGAACGAAGTCGCGATCCGCCTGCTGGCCCGGGGCGAAGCTCGCTGACCGCGATTTACCGGCCTGATGAGATCCCCCGCACGATGCGGGAATGCGCTCACTGCTCGTTAAAGCTTGTCGCATTCCCGCCGTTATCCGTAGTGACCGCCCCCCGCAAAGAGAGCAGCAATGGACTCCCGTGTAGTTATCCGTCTGGCCGCACCGCTGGCACTCACACTTCTTCTGTTGTGCGCACAACTGCTTGACTGGCCAAGCGCGGCACGCCTGGGCGCCACCGTGGCCGTTGCGGCCGCTTGGCTGGTGTTTGCCTGGTCCCGGCGCGAGCGCACCCCGCCAGCATTGGTCCGCGAACAGACCCGCCTGTTGGAGGACCTGCGAAAATTCATCAGTGCCGAGGTGAGTGGCTCACACACGGAGATCGAACGCACCCGCGAGCTGATCCGCGAGTCGGTCGGCAAGCTGGGCGGCAGCTTCGAGGCCGTCAACCGGAAATCCCGCCAGCAAAGTGAGATCGTCACCCGCATCATCGACCGCACCGGCGATGAGGGCGGCATGGACGTGCACCAGTTCGCCCTGCAGGCCAGCCAGAAGATGGAGCAACTGGTCGAGGCATTGGAAGAAGTCAGCGGCCAGAGCGGCAACACCGTGACCCACATTGACGCCATGGCCGAGCACCTGGACGGCATCTTCGCGTTGCTTGAAGACGTCAAGTCGATCGCTGACCAGACCAATTTGCTCGCGCTCAATGCGGCCATCGAAGCCGCTCGCGCAGGCGAGGCCGGACGCGGCTTTGCCGTGGTCGCCGACGAGGTACGCAATCTGTCCGAGCGCTCCACGACGTTCAACGAGCAGATCCGCAAGCTGGCCCACAGCTCCAAGGATGCCATCGCCAAGGTCCGTGACACCGTCAGCCAGATGGCCTCCCGGGATCTGGATCGCTCACGCGGCGCTCGTGCCGAGGCCGCCGGCATGCTGGAGCGCGTGGACGGCATGAACCGCGGATTGGGCAATGGCATGCGCGAGATCGCCGAATGCGGCCAGGCCATCGACAGCTCGGTTGCCGAAGCGGTACGGTCCCTGCAATTCGAGGACATCGCCACCCAGGCCTTGACGGCGGCTACGGCCCATCTGGAACGATTGAACCAAATCAATGGCGAGGCTGCCAATCTGCAAGGACTGTTGCATCGCAGTCATAACGACAACGATGTCCAACTCGCACTCAAACAGCTCATGCACCGCGTCGGACAGATGCGCGGCGAGTGGGAACGGCCGCCGCACAAGCCGGTGATGCAGCAAACCATGGATGCCGGCAGCGTGGAATTGTTCTAGGTGACACACTGGGCTGCATGACCGGTCTCATCCAGGAACTGCTACTGGGTTTCGCCAGTGCGTTGTTCGGCGCCAGCCTGGCCCTCTTGGCCATCCATCGCGGTTGGCTTCCGATCTCGGGCGGGCGTCACTCGATCGAAGGTCGCCTGAGGCAGCAGCGCGAGGAACTGCGGGCGCTGGCCCGACGCATCATCACCTTGCAAGAAGACGAGCGCAGCACGTTGTCGCGCGAGCTGCACGATGATATCGGCCAGGACATCACCGCCATCAAGCTGAGCGTGATGGCGCTGGAAGGTGAGGACAAGTCGCAGCGCGCTGCGACCATTGCCGAAATCGGCAACATCGCCGATTCAACCGTGATCAAGTTGCGGAACATCTCGTTGCTGTTGCGCCCCCCACAACTGGACGCGCTGGGGCTGGAGTCGGCCTTGCGCTGGCAGGCCAGCGCGTTGATTCGTCCTGGGGGTCCACGACTGGAGCTGGCGCTGGAGCCCTTGCCTCGGCGCCCGGATCCGGCGGTGGAGGTCGCCTGCTTCCGGATCGCACAGGAAGCGCTGACCAATGCCTTGCGACACTCAGGCGCCAGTGCGGTAAGCCTGACGCTGGTATGCGACGGTCATTCGCTGTTGCTCACCATCCATGACAACGGCTGCGGCTTCGATCGCGCGAGAACTCGCGGACTGGGAATGATCACGATGCGCGAGCGGGCGCAACAACTGGATGGCACGCTGGAGATCGACAGCCAGTCCGGACGCGGCACCCGTCTATCCGCACGCTTTCCCATGCACCGGTCGACCGCGATTTAACTGCCTTGCGAGCGCCTCCACGCCGCCAGCAACACGGCAGTGGCGGCCGCGACGTTGAGGCTTTCCACCGCGCCGCTGCCGGGAATCGACAGGCGCAGGTCACAGGTGGTGGCGAACGGGCGATCCATCCCGGCGCTCTCCGCGCCGAGGACATACACCAGGCGCTGCGGCAGCGCGGTGGCAAACAGGTCGTCACCGCCGTCGACGACGGTCGCGGCAACGGTAAAGCCTGCCTCGCGCAGTTGGGCGAGCGCATCGGTGTTGCCCGGCAAACGCACCATCGATACCGATTCGGCGCCGCCTTCGGCGACCCGGGCGGCCGCGCCCGACAACGCCAATGGCGACTCCTGGGGAAACAGCACCGCTGCGGCGCCGAAGTGCGCGCAGGAGCGCAGGATCGCGCCGAGGTTGTGCGGATTGCCGACACCATCGAGCCAGATCGCGCATTGCGGACCGGCGGCCAACCTGGCCAGCCAGTCAGGCAATGGCTCCGGCTCGGCACGCAGGACGTCAGCGATCACCCCTTCGTGGTGGGAACTGGCAGCCAGCTTGCGCAGGTCGTCCTCTTCCACCACCCGATAGCCGATGCGGTTGGCGGAACACCACTTCAGCAACGGCTGCAGCACCGGGATACGCGACTGGGCCAGGTACACCTTGCGGATCGCCTCGGGACGCCGCTCGAAGGCGGCGCGTACCGCGTTCAGTCCATACAGGCGCAACTCGCGGCCTTGCTTGTCGGACGCGTGCTTGTCAAAAGCCGGCGCGTCGGCTTGCTGCGGCGATCCGGACGGCTGGCCACCTGATGGCGCACCACGTCGGCCACTACGCGCCGCGCCGCGCGCCCAAGGATCAACGCTCATCGGGCCGCTCCCGTGCACTGTCTGCTTCGCCATCACGGTTGTCCATCCCGGCCTCGACGACCTCCAGGCCATCGACGCGACGCTCCCAGAATACGGCGTTGCGGATTCCCAGCGCCCTTGGGTCAAACTCGTAATTCACCACCTTGGCCTTCTTCTGCCGCTCGTAATCGCGCAGCGCCAGCAACGCCGGTTTCTGCAGGATCACGATCGCTATCAGGTTGAGCCACGCCATCAGGCCGACGCCGATGTCGCCCAGCGCCCAGGCGCCGCCGGTGGTGCGCAGTACACCCACGAACACCGCACCCAGGATGGTCAGCCTCAGCAGCAGGATCAGCCACGGCCGGTGCACCTTGCGATTGATATAGGCGACGTTGGTCTCGGCCATGTAGTAGTAGGCCACCACCGTGGTGAAAACGAAGAACAGCAGTGCCACCGCCACGAAGCCCGCGCCCCAACCGGGGAACACGCTGTCGACCGCCGCCTGCGGGAAGTCCGGCCCGGCAACCGCGCCCTGCAGCCCCTGAAACAGGAATCCACCGTTGGGATCAACCACGTTGTACATACCGGTACCGAGGATCATGAACGCGGTCGCGCTGCACACCAGCAGCGTATCGACGTAGACCGAGAACGCCTGCACGTAGCCCTGCTGCGCCGGGTGCTGGACCTCGGCCGCCGCCGCGGCGTGGGGGCCGGTGCCCTGCCCGGCCTCGTTGGAGTAGATGCCGCGCTTGACGCCCCACTCGATCGCCAGACCGAGCATCGCGCCGAAACCGGCGTGCATACCGAATGCGCTCTCGAAGATCAGCGCGAACATGTCGACCACGTTCTCCGGGTTCAGCACCATGATCACGACCGCGACCAGGATGTAGGCCACCGCCATGAACGGCACCACGACCTCGGCGAAGGTGGCGATGCGCTTGACCCCGCCGAAGATGATCAACGCCAGCGCCACCGCGATACCTCCGGCGATCAGCAGCGGTGGCACGCCGAAGGCGTTCGCCATGCCAGTGGCCAGGGTATTGACCTGCACCACCGGCAGCAGGAAGCCGCAGGCGATGATGGTGACCATGGCGAACAGCCACGCGTACCACTTCTGTCCCATCGCCTTTTCGATGTAGTAGGCCGGTCCACCGCGATAGCGCCCCTGCGGGTCCTTCTCTTTGTAGATCTGCGCCAGGGTGCTCTCGATGTACGAGGTCGAGGCGCCGAGGAACGCCATCACCCACATCCAGAACACCGCGCCGGGCCCGCCAAACGCGATCGCGGTGGCGACGCCGGCGATGTTGCCGGTGCCCACGCGCCCGGCCAGTGACATTGTCAGTGCCTGGAACGAGGACACGCCGGCATTCGAGGATTTGTTGTCAAGCATCAGCCGGATCATTTCCGGCACACCGCGCACCTGCATGAAGCGGGTGCGGAACGAGAAATACAGCCCCAGGCCAAGACACAGCGCGATCAGCGCCGTGCTCCAGATGATGTCGTTGAGCGAGGTGATCAGAGCTTCCACGTATCGGTATCCCTTGGCCGTGAGTGCGCCGGGACCAACCGGCGACAAGACTCGCACCTTAACCGGATTTCACTCTCGCGAAACACCCCGGAAGTCCTGCATGGGCATCGCGCAGGCTTGCCGCGACGGCCCGGGCTGCGCGAACGCAGCCACGAACCGGCGGGTCAATCACCACTCGTGCAACTCAAGCGTGACCGCCAACCTCCGGCGTCTCCGCTTCCAGCCGTTCCAGCTCGCGCGATACTGCGTGCGGGGAGCGGGTGTACTTCGCCAGCAACACATAGAACGCCGGCACCACGAACAGCGACAACAACGTGGACAGCGATACGCCGAAAATGATCACCACCCCGATGGTGGCGCGGCTGGCAGAGCCGGGCCCACCGGCCATCACCAATGGCAGCGCGCCCACCGCGGTCGCAATCGAGGTCATCAGGATCGGCCGCAACCGGACCCCGGCCGACTCGATGATCGCCTGCTGGATGCTGCGTCCCTCGTCGCGCAACTGGTTGGCGAACTCCACGATCAGGATGCCGTTTTTCGCCGCCAGCCCGATCAGCATCACGATGCCTATCTGGCTGAACAGGTTGAGCGTGCCCCCGGTCGCGGCCAGGCCAACCAGCGCCCCAAGTACCGCCAGCGGGACCGTCAGCATGATCACGAACGGATGGATGAAACTCTCGAACTGCGCCGCCAACACCAGGTAGACCACCAGCAGTGCCAGCGCGAAAGTCAGCACCACCGCACTGCCCGCCTTCTGGTACTCGCGCGACTCACCTTTCCAGTCGACCTGAGCGTACTCGGGCAACTCGGTGCTGACCACGCCTTGCAGGAACTCCAGCGCCTCGCCCATCGTGTACCCCGGCGCCAGGCCGGCGGTGATGGTGATCGCGCGCATGCGGTTGAAGCGGTTGAGGCTGCCCGCCTCCGCCAGCTCGCTCAGCGTGACCAGGTTGGACAAAGGCACCAGCTCGCCGCTGGTCCCACGCACCTGGATCGCAGACAGGTCCGCTGGCGAGGCGCGACCTTCGCGACCCGCCTGCACGATCACGTCGTACTCCTCGCCGTCCTGGACGAAGGTGGTGACCCGCCGGCTGCCCATCATGGTTTCCAGCGCATGGCCGATGTCGGTCACGCTCACGCCCAGGTCGGCCGCGCGCTGGCGGTCGATCTGCACCCGCATCTGCGGCCGGGTTTCCTTGTAGTCCGAGTCCACCGAGAACAGCCCCGGGTTGGCTTCCATGTGTTTCATCATGGTGTCCCGCCATTTGGCGATCTCGACATACTCCGGGCCACCCAGCACGATCTGGATCGGCTGCCCGCGGCTGCCAACCAGACCGCCGCCCACGCGTGGCTGCGCACGCACGCCGGTCAGCTGGTCCAGGTCGGCCCGCAATGATTCGGCGACTTCAGCCGTGCTGAGCTCGCGTTGGTTCCAGTCCTGCAGGAACACGATCACGTTGCCGGTATGCATTTCCTCGGTGGCACCCCAGCCACCCGGTGCCCGGGTGTTGTAACGACGGATCGCGTTGTCTTCGCCGGTATGGGCGGCCATGACCTCCTCGACCTGCTCGATCTGCTTGACCGTGTAGTCGAAACCCGCACCTTCCGGGCCGGTGATGGAGACGAAGAAGGACCCGCGATCCTCCGCCGGTGCCAGCTCCGAAGGCACGATGCGGATCAAGCCGTAACTGAGCACCAGCGCGCCGGCCATCAGCGCCATCACCAGCCAGGGCTTGCCAAGATGGCGCCCCAGCCAGCCCTGGTAGCCACCGCTCACCTGGACCAGCTTGCGGTTGGTCCAGCGGTGCAGGCGGTTGGACTTTTCCTGGTTGTGGGGGCGTACCAGTCGCGACGACATCATCGGCGTCAGGGTCAACGCGACAAAGGCGGATAGTGCAACCGCACCGGCCAAGGCGACCGACAATTCGCGAAACAGGCGCCCGATATTGCCTTCCATGAAACCGACCGGCAGGAATACGGCCACCAGCACCGTGGTGGTGGCGATCACCGCAAACCGGACTTGTTGGGTGCCACGGACCGCGGCGACGAGTTTTGGCTCACCGAGGTCGGCGCGGCGCTGGATGTTTTCCAGCACCACGATCGCATCGTCCACCACCAATCCAATCGACAGCACCAGCGCGAGCAGGGTCAACAGGTTGATCGAATAGCCGAACAGGTATAACGGAATGAAGGCGGCTACCAGACACACCGGCACCGTCACTGCCGGGATCAGCGCCGCCCGGAAACTGCCCAGGAACAGCCAGATCACCAGCAGCACCAGTGCCATTGCCTCGATCAGCGTCCAGTAGACCCGCTTGATCGACTCATCGATGAACACGGTGTCGTCATAAGCGACGAAGATATGCATGCCTTCGGGCAGGGTCGTCTGGATCTCCACGGCTGCCGCCTTGGCGGCGCGGGCCACGTCCAGCGCGTTGGCCGTGGAAGTCTTGACGATGCCCAGGCCAATGTTCGGCTGGCCGTTGCTCTTGTAATAGGCGCGACGCTCGGCCGAGGCGAGCTCGACCTTGGCGACATCACCAATGCGCACCACGTAGCCGCCTTCACCTTGCTTGATCGGGATCTGGGCGAAGTCGGCGGGGTCCTCGTACTGGCGGGCAACACGCAGGGTGAAGTCCCGATTCTCGGACTCGATCCGGCCGGCGGGCAGCTCCACGTTCTCGGCCCGCAGCGCCGTTTCAACGTCGCGCGCGGTAACCCCGCGAGCGGCCATCGCGGCACTGTCCACCCAGATCCGCATCGCATAACGCTGACGCCCGCCGATCCGGACCTGGGCAACGCCATCAAGGCTGGACAGGCGATCGGCGATGTAGCGGTCGGCGTAATCCGACAGCTGCAGCGTATCCATGCCGGTCGCGCTCATGTTGAGCCAGATGACGGTGTCCGAATCACTGTCGGCCTTCTCCACTTCAGGTGCATCGGCTTCGTCGGGCAGCCGGTCCGCGATACCACTGATGGCGTCGCGCACGTCGTTCGCCGCCGCCTCGATGTCACGCTCCAGGGTGAACTCCAGGGTCACCGCCGAGCGTCCGTTGACGCTGCGTGACTGGATCATCTCCACACCCTCGATGCCCGACAACGCGTCCTCGAGCACCTGGGTGACACGGGTCTCGACCACGGCCGCCGAAGCACCCGGGTAATTGACATCGACTGAGACTATCGGTGGATCGATCGCAGGCAGCTCGCGCAGGGTCAGCCGTGAGAACGCCATGATCCCCAACACCATCAACAGCAGGCTCATCACGGTGGCAAACACCGGCCGGCGGATGCACAGCTCGGAGAGGTTCATGCGCCCGGCGCCGCCTTGTCTGCGGCAAGCTCGACCGTGATCGTCGACCCATCACGCAGTTTGCCGGTGCCGTCGACCACCACCGTGTCACCGGGTTGCAGGCCGCTGACGACCTCGGCCACGCCCTTGCCCCGGCTGCCGATCATCACGTCGGCCCGTTCCACCGTGTTGTCCGCCCGGACCCGGTAGACAAACGAGCTACTGCCCACCTGGACGATCGAAATCTCCGGCACCAGCAGCGCCTCGCGCTCGGGCCGGATCAAGATGACCTGCATCAACATGCCGGGAATCAACTTGCGCTCGTCATTGGCAAACTCGCCGCGAACCACCACCGACCGGGTCACCGGGTCGATCCGCGAATCAATCGTGCCGACGACGCCGGTAAACGCCTGCCCAGGCCAGGACGCGCTGTCGGCCGTCAGCGCCTGGCCTGTCGCCAGGTGACCCAATGCGGTCTCCGGCACCGGGAAGTCGACATAAACCTGCCGGGTGTCGTCCAGGGTCGCGATCGGAGTGCCGGGAGTGACCAGCGCACCCGGACTGACCTGGCGCAAGCCCAAGGTGCCTGCGAATGGCGCCCGGATCACCCGGTCCGACAGTTGTGCCCGGATCTGAGCCACCTGCCCATTGGCGGCATCGCGGGTTGCACGCTGACTGTCCAGCGATGAACGCGCGATCAGCTGTTGCTTGTCCAACCCGACCATCCGCTGGTACAGGCTATCGGCCTCGTGGGCAGTGGCTTGCGCCTGCACAAGCGCCGCCTGTTGCTGACGCCCGCTCAGGGTCACCAGGGGCACTCCGGCCTTGACCTGGTCGCCGCTGTCAAAGTGAACTTTCTCCACCGTCTCGCTGACCTTCGCGGTAATGATCACCGACTCGCGCGCCTTGACCGTCCCCAGCGCACGCAGGGTGTCGTTCCAGGGCTGCAGCTGGAGCGTTTGCGTCGTCACAGGGGTGCCACTGGCTGCGGTCGCCTGGACGGCCTCCTGGCTACAGGCGGACAACGCCAAGGCAATCAAAATCGCGCAAACTGCGCCTGGTCGGGTGGGGATTCGCATGCTGTGTCCGGGTCGCTCGGTAAAACGGATGGGGGGTTGCAAGCGCAACTCCGGTGAGTCTATCTGGAGCCATGTGGCGTCCGCGTGGGCCATAGGTTGGCCAGCTGACCACCGGGCCGTCACGGCATGCTGTGGAACCCTGTGTTTTGCTGGAGCAACCGACACTACCGTCCGGGCGTGACATTCTTGTCCTCGCCCCCGGAAACGAGCCCAGCCCATGATCTACGACAGCATTCTCGACACTATCGGCCGCACCCCGGTGGTGCGGCTGCACCGCATCGCCCCTGCCGGCGTCACGCTGTACGCCAAGGTGGAGTCCTTCAATCCGGGCGGTTCAGTCAAGGACCGGCTGGCGCTGGGAATCATCCTGGATGCCGAATCGCGCGGACTGCTCAAGCCCGGCGATACCGTGGTGGAGGCGACTTCGGGCAACACCGGAGTCGCGCTGGCGATGGTCTGCGCGGCGCGCGGTTACAAGTTTGTCGCGGTGATGACCGAGACCTTCTCGATCGAGCGCCGAAAATTGATGCGTGCCTATGGCGCCAAGGTGATCCTGACCACCGCCGCCGAGCGCGGCACCGGCATGGTCCGCAAAGCGCAGGAACTGGCGACCAAACACGGCTGGTTCCTCGCCGACCAGTTCGCCAATCCCGCCAATCCTGCTTACCACCGTCAAACCACCGCAGCGGAGATCCTGCAGGATTTCGCCGGCCGTCGACTCGACTGCTTCGTCTCCGGATGGGGTACCGGTGGCACCTTGACCGGCGTTGGCGAGGTGCTCAAGGTCGCCCGCCCCGACGTCCGTATCGTCGGGGCAGAACCGGCCGTCGCCTCGATGCTCGCCGGCCAACCCTGGCAGCCGCACAAGATCCAGGGCTGGACACCCGATTTCGTGCCCGAGGTACTGAACGCCGAGGTGGTGGACAAGCTGGTTCCGGTGGATGACGTAGTGGCACGCGACCTGGCTCGCCGGCTGGCGCACGAGGAAGGCATCTTCGTCGGCCTCTCCGCCGGCGCCACCGTCGCGGCAGCGCTGGAAGTGGCGAAATCCGCCGACGAAGGCGCGGTCATCCTGGCGATGCTGCCCGATACCGGCGAGCGCTACCTCAGCACCTTCCTGCTGGAAGACGTCAACGAAGGCTCCGACGACGACTGGCTGGCCGGATTGCCTTGAGGGCGCCGGTGCGGTGCATCCGCCTTTGGATTCCGGCATTGAGCCGAAGGTCGTAGTACGCCGAATGCCCAATCGCGACACAATCAACGCACCACAACGCAAAACGCCGGCATGGAGCCGGCGTTTTGCGTTAACCCGATATCGGCCGGGCGAAGATTGCTCCGGTCAAGCCAGCTTCCACTCGCCTCGCGCTGCCAGGCCATTGTCGCGGGCGCGGGCGAACACCATCTCCTGCGCCTTGCCGATGTTGCCAACCAGGTCCTTGGACCAGATCTCCAGCGCCGCGGTCTGCATCGCGCGGCCGTAGGAGAACGACAGCGGCCACGGGTTCGGGCCGGCCAGGTTCATGGCGTTCAGGTTTGCGGTGGCATCCACGTCGGACTGCCCGCCCGACAGGAACACGATGCCCGGCAGGATCGCCGGCACGGTCGACTTCAGGCACTGCAAGGTGGCCGCGGCGACTTCTTCTACCGATGCCTTCTCGCCGCTCTTCGAACCCGGCAACACCATCGACGCCTTCAAGATGGTGCCTTCCAGCATCACGTTGTGCTCGTACAGCGAGCCGAACAACGAGCGCAAGGTGATCTCGGAAACCTCGAAGCAGGCATCGATGTCGTGGTTGCCGTCCATGATCACTTCCGGCTCGACCATCGGCACCAGGCCCTGCTCCTGGCACAGCGCGGCGTAACGCGCCAAGGCATGCGAGTTGGCCTCGATGCAGGTACCCGACGGGCCGTCTTCGCTGATGTTGATCACCGCGCGCCACTTCGCGAAACGCGCGCCCAGCTTGTAATACTCCTCAAGGCGCGCGCGCAGGCCGTCCAGCCCTTCGGTCACCACGTCGCCCGGGAAACCGGCCAGTGCGTGGGTGCCCTTGTCGACCTTGATGCCGGGGATGATGCCGTTGTCGGCCATCAGCTTGGTGAACGGCACGCCGCCCTTGGTCGATTGGCGGATGGTCTCATCAAACAGGATTGCGCCGGAGATGTGCTCGCCGAGGTTCGGCGTGCTCAGCAGCATCTCGCGGTAGGCACGTCGGTTTTCCTCGGTGCACTCGATGCCCACACCATCGAAACGCTTCTTGATGGTGCCGGTGGACTCGTCGATCGCGATGATGCCCTTGCCCGGGGCAACCATCGCCTCGGCGGTTTCGGCAAGCTGTTCGATGCTCATGGATTTCCTGCGAAAGGTGGCTGAATAGCCTTCTAGTATAGCTGGCAGCTCGGGCAAAGGCCATTGCGAAACAGTGGCTTACCGTTCATCACAGCTCGTCCGGACCTTCCGCCTTGCCACCCTCTCCGACTTGCAACAGGCGCAGGGTGTTGGTCGCGCCACGGTGCTCCATGTGGTCGCCGCTGGTGAAGATCACCCGTTCGCCCATGGCCAGTTGGTCGGCGGCGAACAATTGGCTGATGGCGCTGCGAACGGCGTCCTGGGTGTCCAGGCCTCGGCTGTCGAAGCTGAGCGGGATGACACTGCGCATCAGCGCCATCTTTCGACGTGTACCGGGATGGCGGGACAGGCCGAAGATCGGCACCGGCGCACGAAACCGGGACAGGAAGCGCGCGGTGCCACCCGACTCGGTCATCGCCACGATGGCACGCACGCCGATGTGCTCGGACACGAACATCGCCGCCATCGCGATGGCCTGATCGGCGCGTTGCAGGTTGCGCGGGGCGGCCTCGAAATCGGTGTCGTGGTCGAACTGGCGCTCCGCACCCAGGCAGATCCGCACCAGCGCCTCGACCGACTTGACCGGGTAGCGCCCGGCGGCGGATTCGGCCGACAGCATCACCGCATCGGTGCCGTCGATCACCGCGTTGGCGACATCGAGCACCTCTGCCCGGGTCGGGATCGGGCTTTCAACCATCGACTGCAGCATCTGGGTGGCGGTGATGACCACCCGGTTGCGGGCCAACGATTCGCGGATGATTTTCTTCTGCAGGCCGGGCAGCTCGGCATCGCCAATCTCCACCCCGAGGTCGCCGCGGGCCACCATCACCACGTCGCTGGCGTCGATGATCTCGCCCAGGTTCTCGATCGCCTCGGCACGCTCGATCTTCGATACCAGCGCCGCGTCGCTGCCCGCTGCGCGCGCGATCCGGCGGGCGTCGTGCATGTCGGCGGCGGTGCGGCAGAACGACACCGCGATGAAGTCGGCGCCCAGCTGCGCGGCGACCTTGATCAATTCTTCGTCGTGCTCGGTCAACGCGCCCAGCGACAGCCCGCCGCCCTGCTTGTTCAGCCCCTTGCGGTCCGACAAATCGCCGTCGTTGAGCACGCGGGTGATGATGCGCTGGCCGTCCACCGCCTCCACCCGTAACTGCATCATGCCGTCGTCGAGCAGCAGCACGTCGCCGGCGGCGACATCGCCGGGCAAGCCGAGATAACTGACGCCGACCCCGGACTGCGTGCCGGGCGCGGCATCGGCGCTGGCCAGCAGATCGAAGCGGTCGCCGGCGTTGAGGCGCACCTTGCCCTCGGCGAAGCGGTCGATGCGGATCTTCGGCCCCGGCAGGTCGGCCAGGATGCCAATCTCGCGCCCGACCTTTTGCCCGGCCGCACGCACCGCCTCGGCCCTTGCGACATGCGATGCCGGGTCGCCGTGGGAAAAGTTCAACCGCACCACATCGACACCGGCGGCGATGATCGCCTCCAGCACGCCGGGCGCGTCGGTCGCCGGGCCAAGGGTGGCAAGGATCTTGGTACGTCGCAGCAGCGCGGCCATCGGCAGACTTCCATGCAAGGGATCGATCAGATCACGCTAGCACGTCTTCACGTCCGTCCTGTCCGATACAAACTACTGCCGGCCCGCCCGCCGGATGGGCCGGCAGGCAACCCGAGAACCCGCGATTCGCGGGTGGATCAACCCGCCAGCAGGTCGGGCAGTTGCGCCGGTGCGGCGGCCAGTACCTGGGCACCGGCGGCGCGCAACTCCGCCTCCCCGCCAAACCCCCACAACACGCCGATGTTGCGCATGCCGTGATGGCGCGCACCGTCGATATCCATGTGGCGGTCGCCGATCATCCAGCACTGTGACGGAATCAGCTGCAGCCGCTGCAATGCCTCGGCGATCAGCTCGGGCTTGTCGCTGCGGCTGCCGTCGATGGTGGCGCCGATCACATCGTCGAAACGATGGCCGAACGACAGGTGGTCGACGATCTTGCGCGCATGCGGCTCGTTCTTCGCGGTCACTACCGCGAGCCGGTGGCCGTCGGCATGCAGCGACTCGATGACCTCGCCAATCCCGTCATAGAGGTCGTGCTCGGCCCAGCCGTGGGTCTCGAAACGCTCGCGGTAATGCTCCACGGCACGCTCGACATCGGCGGGGTCATCGAACAGCGGGCCGAAGCTGGTACGTAGCGACGGTCCGATCCAGCGTCGCAGCTGCGACTGCGGCGGCACCGCCACGTTCATCTGCGTCAACGCGTGCGCCACGCAGCGGGTGATGCCGACCGCCGAGTCGATCAGCGTGCCGTCCATGTCGAAGAACAGGGTGGGTTTCATCGGCGCTCAGCCGCGCGCCTTGAGTGCCGTGACCGCCGGCAGTTCCTTGCCTTCCAGGAACTCCAGAAACGCGCCGCCGCCGGTGGAAATGTAGCTGACCTGGTCGGCGATGCCGTACTTGTCGACCGCCGCGAGGGTGTCGCCGCCGCCGGCGATCGAGAACGCGTTGCTGTCGGCAATCGCGTGGGCCAACGCTTCGGTGCCCTTGCCGAACGCATCGAACTCGAACACACCGACCGGGCCGTTCCAGACCACGGTGCCGGCACTGTTGATCATTGCCGCGTAGCGCGCCGCCGTGTCCGGGCCGATGTCGAGGATCATGTCGTCGGCGTCGACCGCATCGACCGCCTTCACCGTCGCCAGTGCATCGGCCGCGAATGCCGGCGCGACGACCACGTCGGTCGGCACCGGAATGTCGGCGCCGCGCGCTTTCGCATCGCTCATGATCTGCTTCGCGGTGTCGATCAGGTCCATCTCCACCAGCGACTTGCCCACGCCATGGCCCATCGCGGCGATGAAGGTGTTGGCGATGCCGCCACCGACGATCAGCTGGTCGACCTTGCCGACCAGCGAGGACAGCAATTCAAGTTTGGTGCTGACCTTGGAGCCGGCAACGATCGCCAGCAACGGCCGCGCGGGCTGGTCGAGCGCCTTGCCCAGCGCGTCCAGCTCGGCCATCAGCAGCGGGCCGCCGGCGGCGAGCGGCGCGTGCCGGATGACGCCGTGGGTGGACGCCTGCGCGCGGTGCGAAGTACCGAACGCGTCCATCACGAACACATCGCACAGCGCGGCATACCGCTTCGACAAGGCCTCGTCATCGGCCTTCTCGCCGACGTTCATGCGGCAGTTTTCCAGCAACACCAACTGGCCGGGCGCGACATCGACACCGTCGAGCCAGTCCTTGACCAACGGCACCTCGATGCCGAGCAGCTCCGACAGCCGATTGGCGACCGGCGCCAGCGACTCGGCTTCGCTCCACGCGCCTTCGGTCGGCCGCCCGAGGTGCGACATCACCATCACCGCCGCGCCCTTTTCCAATGCCAGTCGCAGCGTCGGCAGCGCCGCCGCGATTCGCTGCTCGGAAGTGATGCGGGCCGGCTGGCCGGCGACATGCTCGATCGGCACGTTCAGGTCTTCGCGGATCAGTACGCGTTTGCCGGAAAGGTCGAGCTCGGTCATGCGGAGAATGGTCATGGGCGCTTCCGTGGTCATGCGGGTGAGCCTGGACATTCACCAGGCGGGACCGGCCATTGTCCCGTTCGGGGAGATGCCGGGCAAATCCTGTAGCCCTGCAGAAAGCCGGTTCCGCAGGTAGCGCGGGCACAACGGCGCTCCAAGCGAACTTGATCCTTCCCAGCATCACTTATCCTACATATTGTGTTGACTAAAAATACAAACACGATATGTTGTGTCTGTCGGTGCCGATCCTCGCGGTCGGCTGAAAAGGGAAGCCGGTGTGAATCCGGCGCTGCCCCGCAGCGGTAAATGGAAACGAACGCCGTCTTGGCACTGGGGGCAACACGCCCTGGGAAGCGACGGCCAGTAGGAAAGACAGGCATTGCCTGCCCACGTCCAGAGCCCGAAGACCTGCCGACAACCGCGTGATGCACACCGCGCGGTGACCGGCCAGGGAGTCTTCGGGGGAAGACGGTCGGTGTCGCAGCACCCTGCCTCGGGCAGAGTGGCAGGGCGTCCTCCGATGCCCGGCGACACCTTCCGTTTCAGACCCGAGAATTCCACCGCCCGCGGGGGCGTGGCCGTGCCGTCGACAGCGCGCTTTGTGCGTGCCGGCGGTACGCCCATGCCTCCGTGCGTCGACCTTCGAGGGAAGGCCGTCGACCCGTGCGCCCTGCACCGGAGCCCATCCATATGACCACCCTCGAACCAGCCACGGCCGACCTCGACCCGATTGCCGCAGCCGACACGGCTATACCCCCGAAAGGAGCCGCCGAACCCGGCTTCACCCTGACCCCGCCGGCCACCGCACTGAGCATGCGCGTGACCAAGCGCAACGGCAGCCACGAACCGGTCGACCTCAACAAGATCGTGCGTGCGATCACCCGCTGCAGCGACGATCTGTACGCGATCGACCCGATGCGCGTCGCCACCCGCACGATCTCCGGCCTGTACGACGGCGCGACCACGTCCGAGCTGGACGAGCTGTCGATCCGCACCGCCGCCCTGCTGACCGCCGAGGAACCCGAATACGGCCGCCTCGCGGCACGCCTGCTGGCCGGGGTGATCGAGAAGGAAGTCGCGTCCATCGACATCAATGCGTTCTCGCAATCGGTACAGCGCGGCTACGACCTGGGCCTGATCAACGACCGCCTGCTGGGCTTCGTGCAGGCCAACGCGCGCAAGCTCAACGACGCGATCGACAACACGCTCAACACCCGCTTCGACTATTTCGGCCTGCGCACGGTGTACGACCGCTACCTGTTGCGCCACCCGACCGCGCGCACGGTGATCGAGACGCCGCAGCAGTTCTTCCTGCGCATCGCCTGCGCCTTGTCGGAGGACGTGGCCGACGCGCTCGCGCTTTACCGGCGCATGGCCCAGCTGGACTACCTGCCCAGCTCGCCGACGCTGTTCAACGCCGGCACCACCCACGAGCAGTTGTCGAGCTGCTTCCTGCTCGACTCGCCCGAAGACTCGTTGGAAGCGATCTACCAGCGCTACATGGACGTCGCCAAGCTGAGCAAGTTCAGCGGCGGCATCGGCCTGTCCTACAGCCGCGTGCGCTCGCGCGGCTCGCTGATCCGGTCCACCAACGGGATGAGCAACGGCATCGTGCCGTGGCTGAAAACGCTGGACGCCTCGGTCGCGGCGGTCAACCAGGGAGGCAAGCGCAAGGGCGCGGCCTGCGTATACCTGGAGCCGTGGCATGCCGACGTGGAGGAGTTCCTGGAACTGCGCGACAACACCGGCGAGGACGCCCGCCGCACCCACAACCTCAACCTCGCCAACTGGATCCCCGACGAGTTCATGCGCCGGGTGGAAGCCGATGCGATGTGGTCGCTGTTCGATCCGGCGGCGCTGGCAAAGAACGGTGCGCCGTCATTGACCGACCTGTTCGGCGAGGCGTTCGACCGCGCGTATCACGCGGCCGAAGCCGCCGGTCTGGCGACCCGTCAGGTCAAGGCGCGCGAGCTGTACGGACGGATGATCCGCACCCTCGCCCAGACCGGCAACGGCTGGATGAACTTCAAGGACAAGTCCAACCGCGCCTGCAACCAGACCCTGCGCGAGGGCAACGTGGTGCATCTGTCGAACCTGTGCACGGAGATCCTGGAGGTCACTTCGCAGGATGAGACGGCGGTCTGCAACCTGGGTTCGATCAACCTCGCCCACCACGTCGAGGGCGGGCAACCCGGCAGCGGTGCGGCGCGCTTCGATTTCGGCAAGCTCGCCGAGACCGTGCGCCTGGCGGTACGCCAGCTGGACCGCGTGATCGACCTGAACTTCTACCCGATCGACACCGCACGCCGGGCGAACCTGAAATGGCGGCCGGTCGGGCTGGGGGCGATGGGCCTGCAGGATGTGTTTTTCCAGCTGCGCCTGCCGTTCGATTCCGAGCCGGCGCGCGAGCTGTCCAAGCGGATTGCCGAGGAAATCTATTTCCACGCCCTGTCGGCCTCGAGCGAGTTGGCGATGGAGCACGGCCGCCACCCCGCGTTCGGCGACACCCGCGCCTCGCAGGGCGAATTGCAGTTCGAAGCCTGGGGAGTGACACCGGCCGACCCTGCCCGCTGGGACACCCTGCGCGAGCGTATCCGCGAGCACGGTCTGCGCAACTCGCTGCTGATCGCGATCGCCCCGACCGCCACCATCGCCTCGATCGCCGGCTGCTACGAATGCATCGAGCCGCAGGTGTCCAACCTGTTCAAACGCGAGACCCTGTCGGGCGACTTTCTGGTGATCAACAAGTACCTGGTCGAGGAACTCAAGACGCTTGGGCTGTGGACGCCGGAACTGCGCGACGCGGTGAAGATGGCCGACGGCTCGATCCAGGGCATCACCGCGATTCCCGAATCCCTGCGCGAGATCTACCGCACCGTCTGGGAACTGCCGATGCGTTCGCTGATCGACATGGCCGCCGACCGCGGTGCCTTCATCGACCAGAGCCAGTCGCTGAACCTGTTCATCGAGAACCCGAACATCGGCGCGTTGTCGTCGATGTACATGTACGCGTGGAAGCAGGGACTGAAGACCACCTACTACCTGCGCTCGCGCCCGGCGACGCGGATCGCCAAATCGACCGTCAGCGCGCCGGTGCCCGGCAGCGAAGCGATCGCCTGCTCGCTGGAAAATCCGGAAAGCTGCGAAGCCTGCCAGTAGCAAACCGCGCACTCACTCCCCCACATCCCAGGAATCCCCATGACCACCCCACGCCTGCTCGACCCCGGCTTCGACCTCACCCTGCGCCCGATGCGCTACCCGCGTTTCTACGAGATGTACCGCGACGCGATCCGCAACACCTGGACGGTCGAGGAGGTCGACTTCTCGCTCGACGTCAACGACCTGCGCGGCAAACTCGGTCCGGCCGAGCGCCATCTGGTCGAACGACTGGTCGCGTTTTTCGCCACCGGCGACTCGATCGTCGCCAACAACCTGGTGCTGAACCTCTACCAGCACATCAACGCGCCCGAGGCCCGCATGTACCTGTCGCGGCAGCTGTACGAGGAGGCGCTGCATGTGCAGTTCTACCTGACCCTGCTGGACACCTACCTGCCCGATGACCAGGCGCGTACCGAAGCGTTCGCGGCGGTCGAGAACATCCCGTCGATCCGTGCCAAGGCGGCGTTCTGCTTCAAGTGGATCGATTCGATCCAGGACCTGAAGCGCATCGAGACCCGCGAACAGCGTCGCCAGTTCCTGCTCAACCTGATCTGCTTCGCCGCCTGCATCGAAGGCCTGTTCTTCTTCGGCGCCTTTGCCTACGTGTATTACCTGCGCTCGCGCGGTCTGCTGCATGGATTGGCCTCGGGCACCAACTGGGTGTTCCGCGATGAGAGTTGCCACATGGCGTTCGCCTTCGAAGTCATCCGCACCGCGCGCGAGGAGGAGCCGGAGCTGTTTGACGAGTCGATGCAGCGCGATGTCATCCAGATGCTGACCGAGGCCGTGGAATGCGAAATGCTGTTCGCCGCCGACACGCTTTCTGGTGGCGTGGTCGGCCTGTCGCTGAAGGACATGCGCCAGTACCTGGAATATTGCGCCGACCAGCGGCTCGGCCAGCTCGGCATGCCAAAGCATTTCGGCGCAGGCAATCCGTTCGGCTTCATGGACCTGCAGGACGTGCAGGAAGTGACCAACTTCTTCGAGCGCCGGGTGTCCGCCTACCAGGTCGGCGTGCAGGGCGAGGTCGCCTTCGATGCCGCGTTCTGAGCCCGTCACCGAGGCGCGCATGACCGAGATTGTGTTCCCCGACCACACCAACCACCTGGGCACGCTGTTTGGCGGCCAGGCGCTGGCGTGGATGGACAAGGCCGCCTTCATTGCTGCCTCACGCTACGCGCGCTGCACGGTGGTCACCGCGCGCTCGGAGCAGATCGACTTTCACACCGCGGTCAACCAGGGCGCGCTGGTGCAATTGGTCGCACGGGTGATCGCCACCGGCCGCACCTCCTTGCAGGTAGAAGTGGAGATGCACAGCGAGGACCTGCATTCGGGCGCGTCGCTGCTGGCCACACGCGGTCGTTTCACCATGGTCGCACTGGACTCCGAAGGTCGACCGACCGCGGTCCCGCCATTGTCCCGTTCGGGAGATGCTGGGCAAACTTTGCCTAGTTGACGACAACGTGGCTCCGCACTCGTTCATCGAAGATTCGAGAAGATCGGGAATAAAGCCTGGTCGGGTGCGTCTTACGGGTTGTCCCCTCCTTTCGAGCATCCCATGACGCTACCCGAGTCTTCCAACGACCCGCGGCCCCCCTTCGAACCTCCGGCGCAAACCGGCCGGCGGCGGCGGCTGGCCCTGGCTGGCATCGGTGCCATCGCGTTCGGTGCCGCTGGCGCCTTCGCGTGGACGGCCGGATGGCTGGGCGGCGATCGACTCACCGCTCAGCGCATCGTCGGCGCGATGGAAGCCAACGGCCCCAGGCACCCGGGCTTTCGGCGAAACCATGCCAAAGGCGTCTGTATCAGTGGCACGTTCCAGGCCACTGAGCAGGCACGCACATTGTCCACGGCACCAGTGTTCTCGGGCGCGCCGATTCAGTTCATCGGGCGATTCTCGATCGGCGGGGGCAATCCGCATGGCGCCGACAACACCGCACGCGTACGCAGCATGGCGCTCCAGTTTGGCGGCCCCGATGAAGCGCAATGGCGCATGGCCATGAACAGCTTCCCCTTCTTCGCCGTGTCCACTCCGGAACAGTTCCAGCAGCAGGTCCTGTCCAAACGCCCCGATCCTGCAACCGGCAAGCCGGATCCCGCAGCAATGGAAGCGTTCCTCGCCGACCACCCACAAGCCAGGAAGTTCCAGCAATGGGCGAAACACGCGCCGTGGTCCGATAGCTGGGCGAACACGCAATACAACAGCGTCAACGCATTCCGCTTCATTGACGCCGGCGGCACTGTCCGGTTCGTGCGGTGGTCGATGCGGCCGCGCGCGCCGTTTCGCGCGCTGGCAACGGCCGAGCGCCAACAGGCCGACGTCGACTTCCTTGCCCGCGACCTGCAGGCACGGTTGGTCCGTACCCCGTTGTACTGGGACATGGTGGTGACCATCGCGAACGCCGACGACCCGGTCAATGACCCCACCCGCCCCTGGCCCAATACGCGTACGCAGGTGGTGGCGGGCACGCTGAGCCTGGTGCATGCCGAGCCGCAGGCCAGCGGCGAATGCCGCGACGTCAACTTCGATCCATTGATCCTGCCGCCGGGCGTCGCCGCATCGGACGACCCGATCCTCGCCGCACGCTCGGCGGCCTACTCGCAATCCTTCAACCGCCGCCAACGCGAGATCGCGCTGGGCGACACCGCCGCCACCGGACAGGAACGTACACCATGAGCGCACCCCTGCATTTCAACGCTACCGCGCGCTGGCTGCACTGGCTGATGGCCGCGATGATCCTGTCGATGCTGTTCATCGGCGTGGGCATGGTGACTTCGGTATCGGCCCGGCCGTGGTTGATCGACCTGCACCGCCCCTTGGGCATCGCCATCCTGATGTTGGCCATACTCCGGCTGCGCAACCGCCTGCGGAGCCCCGCGGTCGCCTTGCCATCGACGCTTCCACGCTGGCAGAAAGCCGCTGCGCGCGCGTCCCACTGGCTGCTCTACGGAATGATGCTGGCTATGCCCCTGATCGGCTGGGCCATGCTGTCGGCAAGCGGGTTTCCGGTCCAGCTATCGGAATCGTTCGTACTACCGCCCATCGCACCGCAAAATACGACGCTCTACGCGGCCCTGCGCTTCGCGCACAGCTGGCTCGGCTACCTGCTGTTCGTCACGATACTGCTGCATGTCTCGGCCGCCCTGATGCACGCCTGGGTGTACCGCGACGGCGTATTCCCGGCGATGGCCAAGGGGCCTCGCGACACCGGCGCCAGCTGAATCATTGGCCAGTTGTGTCCTGCACCTCATCGACGGCCTTCGGGTTGATCCAGATCAACGCATCGCGGTCATCGGCAAGCGCATGCTGATGTCTTGTCCGGCATCCAGGAGCGCGCGTGGCCAGCTGGTACCCCTTGATCCTGCTGCTGCACCTGTCATGCGCGATCATCTTCATTGGTGCGGTTGCGTTCGAAGTGCTGGTGTTGGAGTCACTGCACGGCCAGTTTGAGCCGGCGCTGATGCGTCGCATCGAGCAGGCGGTGATGGCGCGTGCGCGGCGGTTCATGCCGTGGGTGGTCGGCGCGCTGTTTCTGAGTGGGTTCGCATTGTTCGACATCCGCTGCGACGGATTCGCCTGTGTTGGCAGTCGCTTCGGCTGGCTGCTGCTGGCCAAGGTGACGCTGGCCTTCCTGGTGCTGGCGGTGTTCATCGGTGCCATTCGCGCCGGGATGCACGGCGGCATGAACCCGTGCAGGTTTCGCCATACACACCGCGCCATTCTGGTATTGATGGTGGGGATCGTGGCGCTTGCGAAGTTGATGTTTTATTGAGTTCCGTTCGACGCGTTGGCTTCGGCGCATTGTTAATGCGCCCTACGCGGGATCAGCCGCCTACGATGGGCAGGCCGAGGGAGCGGCCGCCGTCGTTCAGGCCCAGACCGTAACGCAGGCTACGGCCGATGCGCTGGGCGTAGTCGTGCACTTTCTCCGCGTGCTCGGCGTCCAGCACTTCGTCGGCGGTCTCGCGCCACAGTGCGAGCCAGTCCTCGAAGTGCTCGGCATGGATCGAGTGGCCGCGGTGCTTGGCCATCGGGTTGCCGCGATAGGTTCCCGCGCCCAGCGCGACCGACGACCAGAACGAGGTCAGCAGGCGCTTGTGCTCCGGCCAGTCGTCCACGGCGGCGTTGAATACCGGGCCCAGAGTGGGATGGACCTGGATCTTGTCGTAAAACCGGTCGACCAGGGCCGCCAGTTGCTGTTCGGTGAGTTCGGTGGAATTGCGTGTCATGGGATACCGGCAGGAGCTCGCGACGACGGGCCGCGAAAACGAAAGAAGGGCGACCACGATGGCCACCCTTCTCCAGATGGAGGCTTACTTGGCCAGAGTCAAGCTGCCCTTCATCATCGCGACGTGGCCGGGGAACGAGCAGAAGTAGGTGTAGTCCTCGCCCGCCTTCAGTTTCGCCACCGGGATGGTGACCGTGGTCGATTCGCCACCGCCAATCAGTTTGCTGGCCGCAATCACGCGGGTATCGCCGGCCTTGACATAGTTGGCGTCCGCTCCGGCCTTCATGCCGTCGGCATTGATGCCATTGACGTCAGCGGTCTTGCCGAGCACGAAGTTGTGCCCCATCACCATCTTGGGCAGCTGCCCGGTGTGCTTCAGGGTAACCTTGAACTCCTTGCAGGTTGCCGGCACCTGCAGGCTCTTGGTGGTGAACTGCATCGCGTCGGTGCTTTCGACCGTAGCCGCGCAATCGGCTGCCATCGCGGGCAGGGCAAAGGTGCCGGCAAGACCGAGTACGGCGACGGCTGTCAACTTGCGGATCATTTTTCTGACTCCATGTAGTGGGGTGTTGGCGCTATTGTCCCGGCGCCTGGGCAAGCCCGCCTTGATCCATGTCAGGGCCACGATGAATCAAACCGCGAGACAATGGCAATGCCGGAAACCGTCAAGGTGGACCCTCCATGACCCACGTCGTTACCGAAAACTGCATCAACTGCAAACACACCGATTGCGTCGAGGTGTGTCCGGTCGACTGTTTCCACGAAGGCCCCAACTTCCTGGTCATCGATCCCGACGAGTGCATCGACTGCACCTTGTGCGTGGACGAATGCCCGGTCGGCGCGATCTACCCGGAAGACGATGTCCCCGCCGGGCAGGAGAAGTTCCTGGCGATCAACGCCGAGCTGACTCCGCTGTGGCCGGTGATCGACCGCAAGATCCCGGCGCTGGAAGACGCGGAAAAATGGGACGGTGTGCCGGACAAGTTGCCGTTGTTGAAGCGCTGAGCAAAAAAAAACCGGGCGATCAGGCCCGGTTTTTTGTGTGCGACAATGGCGATTATTTCGCCACGACCTTGACCATCTCCAGGCACTTGTTGGAGTAGCCCCACTCGTTGTCGTACCAGGCGACCAGCTTGACGAAGGTATCGTCCATCGCAATGCCGGCATCGGCGTCGAAGATCGAGGTGCGGGTGTCGCCACGGAAGTCGGTCGCCACGACCTTGTCGGTGGTGTAGCCCAGGATGCCCTTCAGCGGGCCTTCGGACTGCGCCTTCATCTCCGCGCAGATCTCCGCGTAGGTCGCCGGCTTCTCCAGCTCGACGGTCAGGTCGACCACCGACACGTCCGAAGTCGGCACGCGGAAGCTCATGCCGGTGAGCTTCTTGTTGAGCTCCGGGATCACCACGCCGACGGCCTTGGCCGCGCCGGTGGAGGACGGGATGATGTTCTCCAGAATGCCACGACCGCCGCGCCAGTCCTTGTTGGACGGACCGTCGACGACCTTCTGGCTCGCGGTGGCGGCGTGCACGGTGGTCATCAGGCCGCGCTTGATGCCCCACTTGTCGTTGAGCACCTTGGCCACCGGAGCCAGGCAGTTGGTGGTGCAGCTGGCGTTCGAGATGATCGCCTCGCCGGCGTATTTCTTGTCGTTGACGCCAAAGACGAACATCGGCGTGTCGTCCTTGGACGGCGCCGACAGGATCACCTTCTTGGCGCCGGCATCGAGGTGCTTCTGCGCGGCTTCCTTGGTCAGGAACAGGCCGGTGGATTCGATCACCACATCGACATCGACCTCGCCCCACTTCAGGTTGGCCGGGTCGCGCTCCTGGGTCAGGCGGATCTTCTTGCCGTTGACGACGATATGCTCGCCCTCGACTTTGACGTCACCGTCAAAGCGGCCGTGGACGGAGTCGTATTGCAGCATGTAGGCCAGGTAGTCCGGCTCCAGCAGATCGTTGATGGCAACCACTTCGATGTCATTGCCGAAATTCTGTACGGCCGAACGAAAGACATTGCGTCCGATGCGGCCAAAACCGTTGATACCAACCTTGATCGCCATTGCAGGGCTCCTGACGGGCATGTGTAAGGGAAAAGCCCCTCATTTTAGCCTATTCCCGGCCACGACAGGCTTGAGCCATCGCGCCATCCGCCCTGCCAACCGACCCCTTGACGTGAACGACGCGCCGGGACGCATCACCTCATGTCGCGCAAGACGGCAGCGATCCTGCTCCGCTACCCTTGTCGGCATGAATCGATCCGTATGCGGTATTTCCCTGACTTTGGCGTTGGCCACCTGCGGCCTGCTCGCCTCCTTCGACGCTTCGGCCTGGGGCCCGCGCGGCCATCAACTGGTCGCGTCACTGGCCAACGATGCACTGACACCGCAGGCGCGCAATGAGGTCGAGCGACTGCTGGCCGACGACCCGGGCCAGGACCTGGCCGGTATCGCCAGTTGGGCCGACGAGTTGCGCGAGCGCGACCCCGACCTGGGCAAGCGCAGCGCGCGTTGGCACTACGTCAACCTCGCCGAGAACGACTGCCATTACGATGCCGCGCGTGATTGCCCCGGCGGCGACTGCGTGGTCGAGGCCATCCGCGCCCAGACCGCGATCCTGGCCGATCGTGACCAGCCGATGGACGCCCGACGGCAGGCACTGAAGTTCGTCGTCCATTTTGTCGGCGACATCCATCAGCCCGCCCATGCCGGCTACGCCCACGACCTGGGCGGCAACAAATTCCAGGTCAATCTGTACGGCAAGGGCAGCAATCTGCATCGGCTCTGGGACAGCGGGCTCCTCAACACCCGCGGGCTTAACACCGCGCGTTATCTGGAGCGTCTGCGGGAGTTGCCAGAACCGGCGGCTGAGCCGCAACAAGGGGCACCGGAACACTCCATGTCGATCGCCGAAGGCGCCCGCACATGGGCGGAGCACTCCTGCGCGATCGTGCGCCAGCCAGGCTTCTATCCGCCGCGCGCCAAAATCAACGGCGACTACGTACAGACGTGGCGGCCGGTGGCGGAAGCGCAATTGCGCCTGGGCGGCGTCAACCTTGCGGCGGTGTTGAACCAGGCGCTCGGCGAGCCGTAATCACCGCGCGCCGCAACGGGAAAACGGATCCGGCTGCGGGCATGCGCAACTCGTGACGTCCAAACGTGGCCGCATCTCGAGAGCAAGACCAGCACCACGCTGGTAACTGCGATGCAGGGCATCCATTGTTCACTTGCCGATAGCGCCACGGGACGCATCATCAACACCTGCACAGCCTCACCTTGTGCTGCGAATCTTCAGTCGGGAGCAATCTGATGACCACCGACCTGCTCATCCAGCCCTTCTTCCATGAGCCAACCGGCACCTGGAGCTACGTCGTCAGCCAGGGCGTCGATGCGGTGGTGATCGACCCGGTGCTCGACTACGACCACCGCTCCGGCCGGGTGGCTACCGGCAGCGCCAGCGCCTTGCTCGAGCACATCGCGGCGCACGGCCTGCAGGTGCATCGGATCCTGGAAACCCACGCCCACGCCGACCACCTGAGTGCGGCCGCCTTCCTGCGGGCGCGAACTTCGGCGACAGTGGCGATCGGCGCCGGGATCCGCTCGGTGCAGGCGTATTTCGCCGCCATCTTCCGACTCGCCACCGACGACGACGCCGTCGTCCACGCGTTCGATCAACTGCTGGCCGATGGCGATGTCATCCATGCGGGCCAGTTGCGCATCGAGGTGTTGGCGACGCCCGGGCACACGGCCGATGGGTTGAGCTACCGGATCGGCGACAACGTGTTCATCGGCGACACGCTGTTTGCCCCTGACCTTGGCACCGCCCGCTGCGACTTCCCCGGCGGCGGCGTCGAGCAGTTGTATGCCTCCATACAGCGCCTCTATGCACTGCCCGATGAGACCACGTTGTGGCTGTGCCACGACTACCCACCGACCGGGCGCGAGCGCCGCGCCAGCGTCAGTGTCGGCGAGTCCCGCCGCGACAACCGGATGCTTGCCGGCGACACAACGCTGAAAGTCTTCCGCGCCGCGCGCAGCACGCGCGATGCCGGCCTGCCCGCGCCCAACCTGCTGTACCCCTCGCTGCAGGTGAACCTCCGCGGTGGCCGGCTGCCGCCGGCCGGAGCCGACGGTCACCGTTACCTGTGCATACCGCTGCAGGTGGAGCCGCCAGCGGAAGGGTTATGAGCCTTCGCCTGCGACGGGAGGCATCGGCGGTGCGGGCGGTGCGGTAGGTGGCACGGGACGCGCTGGAGGTGCCGCCGCCGCGGGCGGCGCAGGCCGGTCAGGATCAAACTCCACCGGTACCCGGATGCGGCTCGCAACCGGCTTGCCGTTTTCGATCTTTGGCTCGAACCGCCAGTTGCGCGCTGCGTCCACCGCGGCCTGATCGAACACACCGGCCGGCTCGGCCGACTCAACCTGGATATCTGCCGGAAGCCCCTGCGCGTCCACGTTGATCACCAGATTCACTTTGCCGCCGATGCCTTGAGTGGCCGCTTCGGCCGGATAAGACGGCCGCGCCATCTCTCCAATGCTGACGACTCCCTGATTTGACTCGACCTTTGGCGGCTGTGCCGCCCATGCGCTGTAGCCGACCAGCAAACTCAAGGCGGCGACGACGGTGCTGCCGGCCAACCAGCGCGAAACCGTGGGGGTGGGTTGCTTGAGCATGGCGATTCTCTCCGTGAGTGGATGGCTGTAGCCCCAGTGGCATCCCAGCGGCAGGGGCTGTGAAGCCAGCTGGGTCTTGAGCATTGCCTCGCCGTACGCGCGACGCGACTTCGGATGGCGAGCGATCACGCGCTGGTCGCAAGCCAGCTCCTGGTCATGACGGAAATGCCGGGCCGCGATGTGCACCAACGGGTTGAACCAGTACACGCAGCGCAGCGCGGCAACGACAGTATTCAGGTACAGGTCGCCGCGACGGATATGGCTGGCTTCATGCGCCTGCATCAGCACGCGCTGCTCGGGGCTGTAGCGTTGATCGAAATCGGCCGGCACCACGATCTGCGGTCGCCACGCACCCAGCACGGCAGGCAGGCCAACGCTGGTACCGGCCTGATGCAGGCCATCGGTGCGCTGGCGCAACGGACCCAGCGCGCGCCGGAACCGGCGTTGCTGGAGGAAAAAACGCAGCGCCATCGCCAGCACGCCCAGCCACCAGACCGGCACCAGTACGGCTGCGGTGTCGACCGTCGCCAGAATTCCAATGACAACCGCCTGCGGCACCGTGTCACCCAAGGCCAGTCCCATCGCGCCAGCTGCCGGAGCCACCGCCGCTGATGGCAACAACACCGCCAGCACGGCGACCGGAACCAGCGACCAGGCCGCATAGGCGGTCGCCGTACCGAACCGGCCCCGTAACCCGTGACGCAGCAGCATCACCAGCACGATCGCCGCGCTCGACGCGACCGTGGTCTCGACCAGCGCGCGGAACATCTCAGGGGCTTCCATCGTCGATCTCCTCGAGCAGTTTGCGCAGCTCGGCGACGTCCTTGGGACTGAGCTTGCGGTGCTCACTGAAGTGCGCCACCAGCGGCGCGACCCGGCCACCAAACAACCGGTCAAGCAGGCTCTCGCTTTCGTCGATCAGCCAGTCCTCGCGCTTGAGCACCGGCGTGTACAGATAGCGACGTCCGTCCTTCTCGGCGGCGATCGCACCCTTGTTGAGCAGGCGGTTGAGCAGGGTCTTGATGGTCGCTTCCTGCCATTCCTGCGCGTCGGCCAAGGCCGCGACCACTGCCTCGGCGCTGCGCGGATGCTGCCGCCAGAGCACGTCCATCACGACCGATTCGGCTTCGCTGATCTGCATTGTTTACGCCTGTAATCCCATTGACAGATTACGGATGTAAACGCGGATGTCAAGCTACCGATCCACCCTCTCGCCCAGGCCTCGCAACCGATGACCATGCCCCCAACTTGAGGCCGTGCACGGACCTGCCCATCCGCGAACATCGCGACGGCGACCGCGTACACCGCTGCCGAGCAGGCCGCGTGCAATTGCCTTGCCTTGGCGGCCCCGGGGGGATGCGACTTAAAGCGAGCGCGCCGCCTTGACCACATGCTCGACGGTGAAGCCGAAGTGCGGGAACAGCTTTTCCGCCGGCGCACTGGCGCCGAAGGTGTCGATGCCGATCACCGCGCCGTCCAGGCCGACGTACTTGCCCCAGAAGTCGCTGACACCGGCCTCGATCGCGACACGCTTGCGGCAGGCCCTGGGCAGCACCGATTCGCGATACGCCGCGTCCTGGCGGTCGAACACGTCGGTCGAGGGCATCGACACCACGCGCACGTTGTCGCCAAGCTGATTGGCGGCCTGCATCGCCAGACCGACTTCCGAGCCGGTCGCGATCAGGATCACGTCCGGGTTCGAACCACCGTCCTTGAGCACGTAACCACCGCGCGCGATATCGGCGACCTGGGCGGCGTCGCGCGGCTGGTGGTCGAGGTTCTGGCGCGAGAACACCAGGCAGCTCGGACCGTCCGCACGCTCGATCGCGGCCTTCCACGACACCGCCGACTCGACCGCGTCGCAAGGGCGCCAGACATCGTTGTTGGGGATATAGCGCAGGCTGGCGACGTGCTCGATCGGCTGGTGGGTCGGGCCGTCCTCGCCCAGGCCGATCGAGTCGTGGGTGTAGACGTGGATCGCGCGTGCGCCCATCAGCGCGCTCATCCGCACCGCGTTGCGGGCGTAGTCGCTGAACACCAGGAAGGTCGCGTCATACGGAATGAAGCCACCGTGCAGGGTCAGGCCGTTGCTGATCGCGGTCATCGCGAACTCGCGCACGCCGTAATAGATGTAGTTGGCGTCGCGCGCGTCGGTGGTGACCGACTTGCTGCCGCTCCACAGGGTCAGGTTGGATCCGGCCAGGTCGGCTGAACCGCCAACCAGCTCCGGCAGGTGCGGCGCAAACGCTTCGATCGCGTTCTGCGAGGCCTTGCGCGAGGCGATCACCGGGCCGTCGGCCTGCAGCTTGGCGATATAGGCGTCGGCAGCGGCGGCAAAGTCGGCCGGCAACTCGGCGTGCGAGCGACGGATCAGCTCGTCAGCCTCGGCCGGGAAACGCGCCGCGTATTTGTCGAAGGCCTCGTTCCACTGGTCCTCGCGGAACGTGCCGACCTGGCCCACGCGCCAGCCATCGTAGATCTCCGGCGCGATATGGAATGCTTCGTGCTCCCAGTCCAGCGCCGCGCGGGTGGCGGCGATTTCATCGGTGCCCAGCGGTGCGCCATGGCTGGAGGCCTTGCCGGCCTTGGCCGGTGAGCCATGGCCGATCGTGGTCCGGCAGCAAATCAAGGTCGGTTTGTCGCTGCTCAACAGCGCCGTATCGATGCCGCGCTTGATCGCATCCGCGTCGTGGCCGTCGATACCGCGCACCACGTTCCAGCCATAGGCCTCGAACCGTGCCGGGGTGTCGTCGGTGAACCAGCCGGCAGTGTCGCCATCGATGCTGATGTGGTTGTCGTCCCAGAACGCGACCAGCTTGTTCAAACCCCAGGTGCCGGCCAGCGACGCGGCCTCGTGCGAGATGCCTTCCATCAGGCAGCCGTCGCCCATGAACACCCAGGTGCGGTGGTCGACGATCGCCTGCTCGGGTCGGTTGAAGCGCTGCGCGAGCAGTTTCTCCGCCAGCGCCATACCGACCGCGTTGGCCAGTCCCTGCCCCAACGGACCGGTAGTGGTTTCCACGCCCGGGGTCATGAAGTTCTCCGGATGACCGGGGGTCTTCGAGTCCAGCTGGCGGAACTGCTTCAGGTCCTCGATCGACAGGTCATAGCCAGACAGGTGCAGCAGCGCGTACTGCAGCATCGAGCCATGGCCGTTGGACAGGATGAAGCGGTCGCGGTTGAACCAGCCGGGGTTGGCCGGGTTGTGGCTCAGGTAATCGTTCCACAGCACCTCGGCGATGTCGGCCATGCCCATCGGCATGCCGGGGTGGCCGGAGTTGGCCGCCTGGACGGCGTCGATGGCGAGGAAGCGGATGGCATTGGCAAGGTCGCGGCGGCTGGGCGTGGGCATGGCGGATCCAAGAAGGGAAAGGCTCGGCTCGACCGGACAACCCCGGGCGGCGGGCGCCAATTGTCGCCGAGTCCGCGCGTGCGGCCAAACCGGGACCGTCGGCAGCGGCGGGGAAGTCGGACTTCTCGCACTTCCAGAGCGTGTCGCACGTCTCTCTTACGCAGCTCTTACACCCCCGCCTTAAGGTTCGCCGCGCTGCGCCGCTGAACACGGATTTGCCGTTGTTGCGAGCCAGCCTCATCAAGCTCCAGGGGAAAACTCATGCAAGTACGACACACAGCCGGCGGCCGCAAGGCAGGCCAGGGCGGCTTTACCTTGGTGGAAATGGCGGTCGTGCTGGTCATCATCGGCGTGATCCTGGGCGCGGTGATGATCGGCCGCGACGTCCAGCGCAATGCCGAGTACACGCGCATCAAGCAGAAATTCGTCGACCAGTGGGTGGTTTCCTACAACACCTATTCGCAGCGGCTGGGCGCACCGGTCGGCGACAGCCAGACCGCACCGCAGTTGATGGTCAACGGCGCCAACTTTTCCGGAATATCCGGCGGCAACATGTCCAGTGCCACGCCGCCCGCCGCCATCTGCGGCGAAACGGCTCCCGTGCCCGCCCTTCCGAATGGTACGCAAACCGGCCAGCAGTTCATCCTGCGCGACCTGATGCTGAAGGCCGGCATCACGCTGCCACCCGGTCGCGGCGAAGGCATGGAGGATCGCTATGTCTACCTGGACACCAACGGCAACCCTCAGGAAATCCAGGTCTGCTTCCAGTGGAACCCACCCGCGACCGCGTCCGGCTCCGGCAACATCATGGTCCTCACTGGCCTGACGCCGGATCTGGCGCGCGCGCTGGACCAGGCGATCGACGGCGCACCCGATGCACGCAACGGCGCATTCCGCCAGCAGGGCGTCGTGGCCACCAACGGCAACGAAGGCGTTATCTGGCTTGGCAACAACACCAACAGCATCACCGACGGTACCGGCACCAACGAAGTCGTTGACACCGCGACCGACGCAGACCAGGTGCTGACCCTGGTCGCCCACTACAAAATGAATCAGTAAGGCGCCACACGATGAAAGCGTCTCCTGCCGCCCTGCTCGTCCGGCTGCGTCAATCCCGGCAAGCATCATTGCTGCTGTTTGCCGCGACGCTGGGGGCGCTGGTGATCGCCGCGGCCTGGTTCACAAGTGCCCGCGGCAACCTGGCCGAGGCCTACAGTCTGGTCGGCAGTCGCCAGCAGGCGCTGGCATCGGCCGATCACCGCATGCAGCAGGCGCGGCTGCAAGTGAAGCTCGCCACCGGCGCCCGGCAACTGGTCGACCGCGCCGCCGCCAATGGTTTCGTCGACCAGGGCTGGGGCGAGCGGCTGATCAACGTCAGCCAGGCGCCGTTGACGCGTGAACAGGTCAACGGCCTGCTGTCGGGCGTGATCCGCACCGATGCGCGGATGTTCGGGGCGGAAGCATTCGAGTTGTCCGTGACCCACGCCGACGAAGGGCTGTTTGACGAGCCCGGACAGCGCAGCCCACCGCTGCTGATGACCTTGCGCGGGACCTTGCTGTTCCGCACCCAGATGTTTGAGCCCGCCGTGGAGCTGCCGTGAGCGCCTTGACCCTGTTGCACCAGGACGGCCGCTGGCTGTCATTCGACGGCGACCAGGTCACGCACCTGGACGCGCGCCCGAAGGTCGACCGCGCCACCGTCGTGATCACCGATTTCGATGGCGCGATCAGCCAGGTCACCGCGCTGGAGGGCAGCACCTCGCACGCGACCGCACTGATCGAGAAGCGGCTGCGCGCCGATGGCCTGATCGACAACGAAAGCAAGATCCTGATCCACCAGACCAAGACCGTCGGCAACGGCTACCAGGCACTGTTCACCGCGGTGCCGCTGGACCGCTGGCAGCAACTGTTTGCCTGGGCTGAAGGACAGCTCGACCACTGCCTGCTGCTGCCGTCGGTGGCCTTGCTCTGGCATTCACTCAAGCCTGGCCGCGGTATCGTGCTGCACAGTGGCCGCCAGTTCGTGTTCCTGGCTTCGCTACGCAACCGTATCGTGCATGCCTCGGCGCTCGCGTTCAGTGATTCGCAGGACGATCTGGCGATGACCGTGGCAGCGTTGGGAGAGCGCGCCGGCAGGGATCTGGCGGGCGACGACGAAGCACTGGAGACCTTGACGGTTGAATGGGTTGGCGTACTGACCCGCGCGCCCGATGCCGGCACCACCCCCGCCACTCTGCAAAGCGACAACGTGCCGGGCGTGTTTGCCGCATCCATGCCGCGTGCCGACCACCTGCCCGGGTCTGCGGCGACCGCGGGCGACGACGATCACCCGACCCTGCGCGCGGCTGACCAGGCCAACGGGGATGTCGAACACGAACAACCGCTGACGTTCGATGGCCAACTCGACCCCGAATACGGCCATGCCGATACCGACAACAAGGCTGGCGATGACGACGTCGCTCCCTCGGCCGAGCAGCTGAGAGATGCCGCACGCATCGCCGCGCCTGCGAGCGCGAGCGGCAGCATCGCCAGCGGCCGCTGGACGGACGAGGCGTTGCTGGAGATCTTCTCCGCCAACAGTGGCACCACCGTCCGCCTCGGCGCGCATGCACTGGTCACCAATGCCGACGGCGTGATGTACCGCAGCGGTGTCGCTCGCCTGACGGCCAGTGCCAGTACGTTGATCGCCGTCAATCCAGCCGCCAGCCGGGTGATGTACCTGGCCGAACGCTTGTTGCCATGGGCAAGTGCCGCCTCCTTGCTGCTGGCCATCGCGCTCGGCGGCCTGGGTGGACGCTGGACACTGGCCGCACACGACGCGAACACCCGCGCCCACGGCCTGGACGATCAGATCACCGAAATCGACAACCAGATCAAGGCCCTGGGACAGCATCAGGCGCTACCGGACACCTACCCGCAGATGCTCAGGTTTCTCGAACGTGCGGATGCGTTGCAACAAGCCCTGGACCCCCACGCCAGTCTGGCGACGGTGCGCGAAGCGGCCGGCGACGACGTGCGTATCCTGCGGTTGCGCCTGGACAAGGCGACCATGGCCGACGGCAGTGACAGTCTGCGCGTGGACGGCATGGTCAAGCAACACGACAGCGACCCGCAGGGCATGCAGGTCGCGCGCTTCGTCGAGCGGCTGCGTGCCGCCGGATTCGCCGCGACTGCGGTAGACCCGCAGGTCAGCGGTGGACGCGCGCAATCACCGGGCGGCTCGTTTTCATATCAGCTCCAGTACCCACAAGCGTCCGCCACCGGCGCAACCGCAGGCGATCCATCGTGAAGCTCAAATACTCGGCGAGCCTGGCGCTGGCGTTGTGGCTGTGCGTGGTGGCCTGGGTCAGCGCGATGATCGTCGCCAAGCCCAGCGTCGCCAACAACTTTGCTGACGGGAACGAATCAGGCGAGATCGTCCAACTGCAGCGCAGCATCAACCACAACACCGCAATGCTGACCGCCCTGGACTTGCTGGACAGTGCGCCCGATCACGCGGTCGCGGGGCCACTGGTCGCCCCGGACCCCGAGCCGGTGGCGGGAAGCAATGGCGAGATCGCTGCCGGCACGGCCGTGCCGATCGGCAACCGGCTCTCGCTGATCATCTCCACCGAGCGCTCGCGCCGCGCCATCCTCGACGGTCGCGTGGTGCGGGACGGCACGAAGCTCGATGACGGCTCTCACGTGCGCAGCATCGGAGCTGACTGGTTGCGTATCGAGAACGCCGCCGGAGACATCGAGACGCTGCAGCTTCCCCGGCCCTTCGCCGCCGCATCCTCGCAGGTACAACCATGAACAACCGACGCGCCATTGCGTTGACCGCCGTAGTGGTGATCGTCGCCGGCTTGATCGTGGTGATGACCTTGCGCGGCTTTGCGGCACGCACCCCCGCTGATGCCGCAGTCATGCCGGTGGCCACCCCGACCACCGCCGCAGCTGTGACTGTGGATACGCCAACCACTGCCGAGGCGCCGCCGCCCTGGGCCCGGACGCAGTCCACCGACAGCGATACCGGTGCTCCGGCCGACACCCGCTCCGCGGAAGATCCGGAGCGCGCCGAGCAGATGCGCCAGTTGCAACAATCGATGCGCGGCATCATGACCGAGACCAGCCGGCGCTCGCAGGCGACCAATGATCACCTGCGCAACGCGCTCGACACGCTGCAGGAAATGAACGACCCGGCGGTCACTTCGCAGATCAACCTGGACGCGGTGCGCCAGAACCTCGAAATCAGCATCAAGATGCAGGCGCTGGCGCAGGAGCTGCAACAGGTGATGGCCGAACCGGGCGGCTCCGCGCGCCAGCAGCGGCTGGAGGCGACGTTGGCGCAGTTTCGTCAACTGCAGTCGCAGTTGCGTCAGGACGTGAGTGCGCCCGGTGCGACCGAGGTGATTCCCGCATTCCCCACCCTCGCGCCCGCCGCCAAGCCTGCCAGTACGCCGTGAAATGCCACGCCGTGACCACCATCGCCGAGTCATCCGTCGCAGCGGCGAACACCGCGTGGGCGGCTTCACCCTGGTCGAGCTGGCCATCACCGTGAGCGTCATCGGTGTGCTCAGCCTGGTGGTCTCGACGGCCTACTTCAGCATCGCCGAGGTCCGCGCCCGCGCACTCGCCCAAGGCCAGGCCGAGGTCGCCCGCCAGGCGGTGCGCGTGTTCATGCTGAAGAACAAGCGCCTGCCGTGCCCCGATCTCAGTGCCGCGGGCAACGGCGGCCGTGAAGGGTTTGCCGGCACTTGTCCACCGGGCGCCCAGGTTGGCTGGCTGCCGTATGAAAGCGTTGGACTTACCCGGCCTGCCCCGTCCGAACGCATGCGCTATGCCGTCAGCCGCACAACCGCAGTGGATCTGGTGGCGCCCGTCGGCGGCGCCAGCGACGGCCTCGACCTGGACGGTAACGGCCGCCTGCGCAACACCCTTGTCGCGACCGCGCGGCTCGCGCCATCCACTGCCCGCCCGTTCCTGAGCGGGGTCGGCACGCCCGGCGATCCGGAGAACTGCACCGACATCGCCGCCAACCCCGCGTTTGTCCTGATCGCACCGGTCAGCGACCGCGACGCCAGCGGCGGTGCCGACGCCGGCTTCGATGGCATCAACCACGCAATGGCCACCGCCAACGCCACCTGCATCGCCGCCCCGGGCCGGGCGATGGATGCGACCTACGACGACGTGGTAGTCGCCGAGAGCGCCAGCACGCTGCTCGGCTGGCTGGCCACCCACACCCGCTAGATGACCACAGGCAATCGACTCCATGAACCGCACATTCAAGCTTCAGCCGAAACGTCCTGCCCTGCGCGTCCTCGCGGCGCCGGCGACGGTACTGGCATTCACCCTGCTGGTTGGCTGCAGCACCGTTCCACGCAGCGTCAAGGACCTGCCGGCGACCGAGTACGTCGCCCTGGAACAACTGGGTACGAAAGTTGGCGAGGAATCGCACAAGCTGTCGGCGGAACACGATCGCCTGCGCCGCCATATCGAGCGCATGCGTGAACCGGCGCCCGTCGTGGCGCCGGTGGCACCGCAATACGACCCGCTCGAGAACCGCATCGTCACCATCAACATGAGCGAGGCCAATGTCGGCGGCCTACTGTGGGCACTGGCCGAGCAGCTGGGCATGAACCTGATCGTCGATCCGGACGTGCTGGCACGTGACCAGCGCGCCAGCCTGTACCTGAAGAACGTCACCGCGCGCGAGGTCTACAACCACATTCTCACCGCGTTCGACCTGCACGGCGAGACCCGCGGTGGCGCGCTGGTGGTCAGTGCGATGGCCGAGCGCATCTTCAGCGTAGAGATGCTCAACAGCACCACCTCGCTGGACATGAGCACCGGCGGCGACGTGTTCGGCGCCGGCAGCAGCGGCGCCGGCGGTGGCAACTCATTGCGCGGCAAGCTCATCCTGGACGGCACCGTCGGCAAACAGAACGACCCGTACACGCAACTCGCCGCGTCGGTCGAGGCGATCATCAAGGAAGACACTGCGGCCAAGACCACCGGTGATGCGCCTCCGCGCGAGGTCTCACGCTACAGCCTGGACCCGCTGACCGGCTCGCTGTTCGTGCGCGCGCGGCCTTCGCAGCTGCGCGCAGTGGCCGAGCTGATCGAGCGCAACCAGGCCATGCTCGGCCGCCAGGTGCTGATCGAGGCGCAGCTGATCGACGTGCAGCTCAACGACCAGTTCCGCTTTGGTGTCGACTGGACCAAACTGCGCGGCCGAGTGGCCGGTGTCTACGGCGACTCGCCGTTGCAGGCCGATCCGTTCTACGGGTTGAACGCGGATGGCGACCCGATCACCAACCCGAACTTCCCCGCCGGCAAGCACAACACCCTCGACAAGATCCTGACCATCCCACGTCAGGTCATCGGATCGGCCCTGGGTCGTGGCACCGGGATCGGCTATCTCGGCGATACATTCTCGGCCTCGGTCAACGTGCTTCGCGAGTTCGGCAACGTCAAGGTGTTGTCCAACCCAAGCGTGCGCGTGCGCAACGGAACGCCGGCCTACCTCAGCGTCGGCCGCAACATCCGCTACGTCAGCAAGTCGACCACCAGCTTCAGCAACCCCGGTGGCGGTGCGACCAACACCTCGTCCGACATCCAGACCGAATCCTTGTTCGCCGGCGTGGTGATTGGCGTCGCGCCGCTGATCCACAAAGATGGCACGGTCGAGCTGCTGGTTCACCCGATGCAGACCGACGTCGCGCCCGGCAGCCTGGACCTGATCGATGTCGGCAACGGCAACTCGGTGACATTGCCGGTGATCAGTTTCAAGGGCATGACCACCACCTTGAGTCTGAGCGACGGCGACACCGTGTTGCTTGGCGGCCTGATCGACCAGCAATCGCAGAACACCGATAACGGTGTGCCGGGCCTGTCCGACGTGCCTGGCCTGGGCAACCTGTTTGGTGCCCAGTCTCGCTCGCACGACAGCCGCGAACTGGTGATGGTATTGCGGGTCACGGTGATATGAGTTTGATGTTTGCCGCCCTGAAGCGGTTGGAAACGTCGGGCGCGAGCCCGGCCGGGACGGCGGTGCGCGACGGAACGCCACGTCACAACTGGCGCCTGCTCCAACGCTGGTCGCCGCCACTGGTCGCCGTGATGGTGCTGTTGTGCGGCTGGTGGTGGTTTCCCCCAGCAGTGACGCAGCCCGCCGATTCCGGCGCTGCAATGGCCACGGCGACGGTCTCGATCCCGACGGTCCCACCGCCCACCAACGACGCGGATGATTCGCGCGCAACCACCTTTGCGTTGACACCGGTCGCAGCCAACGAAACAGCACTTGTTCCTGTCGTTGCCAAGCCGGCCGTTGTCAGTCCCGTCGCTGCCACAACCCCGGACATCCAGACCACTGCGAATTCACAGCCGCCCGCAGCAGCACCCATCGCCCAGGCCACACCCTCACCCGCACCCACACCCACACCGCAACCAGCGGACCAGGTTGCGCCACAAAAACAGCCACAACCGCAACCGCTGGTCGATGCCATCAGCATCCGCGATGCGTCGGAGGCGACGGTGCCCGAGGACGGACAGTCCGTCGCGCGCGCAGTTGCCGCGCTCGGCACTTCAATCAAAAGCGAGGACTTCGTCGCCGGTGCCGAGCAACTCGCCTTGCTGAGCCGACTGTTGCCACCGCAAAGCCTGACCTTGTTGCGCATGCAGGCGTGGCTGGCGCATGAGAGCGGCGATACTGCAGGCGCCTTGGTGCTGTATCGCCGTATCGTGGCACGCATGCCCGGCGACCAGACCGCGGTCATCAACTTGGCGATCCTGGAGGCGCGCACGGGCGAGGCCGCCAGTGCACGCCAGCGCCTGCAACGGCTACGGTCGAACAGCACCGACTCGCGCGAGATCGACCAAGCCATCGGCCTGGTGGAGGCGCAGTTGCGGTGAACGAGGCCATCGCCACCTCCAAGATCACGTATCTGTCCGAGCTCGGGCTGACGCGTTCACCGTTCCCACCGACGCCGGACGCGGACGGCTACTTCCACACCGTCGCGCTGGAGCGCGAGCTGGCCGAGGCAACCCACTGCCTGCTCGCGCGCAAGGGCTTCGTGCTGATGACCGGTGAAGTCGGCATGGGCAAGAGCACCTTCGTGCGCCGCCTGCTGGATGCCGTCGTGCGCGAGGGGGCACTGGCTTCGCTGGTGTTCAATACCTTCCTGCAGGGGCCGGACCTGCTGGCCGCGATCCTGCGCGACTTCGGCATCGAACCGGGCAGTGACGCTGCGGACAATATCAACCGGCTCAACAGCTTCCTGGTGCGCCGCTGGCAGGCCGACACCACCTGCGTGCTGGTCATCGACGATGCCCAGAACCTCAGTCTCGAAAGCCTCGAACTGCTGCGGCTGCTGAGCAATCTCGAAAGCGGGCAGGAAAAGTTGCTGCAGATCGTGCTGGCGGGTCAACCGGAGCTGGACGAGCATCTCGGCCGCCACGAGATCCGTCAGCTGACCAGCCGCATCGTCAAGCACATCCGCATGAGCGCGCTCGACGTCACCGAGACCGCGCGCTACGTCGAGTTCCGCCTGTCACTGGCCGGTGCGGCCGGCCGCATCCGCGTGACGGCCGCCGCCCACGCCGCGCTGTATCGCAGCAGCGCCGGCAACCCGCGCCGGATCCACCTGATCATGGACCGCTGCCTGTACGGCATTGTCGCCACCGGCAATCCGGTGATTGATGCCGACCTGATTCGCCTGGCCAGCGCCGAGGCCGGCTTCATGCCGGTCCGGCGTCGCCACCTGCGCGGGCCGATCGTCGCCGCCGCACTGGTGGCGGCGACGGGACTGGCCACCGCAGCCGGCTTCGTCTATCACCGCGATACGGCGCCGGCAGTCGCCAGCACCACGACCAACGCCGAAAGCACGACAGCAGCGACCGCTGTCATCGCCGACGCGAAGTACGTGTCTTCCGGGCAAACCCTGTCCGCCTGCATGGCCCGCTTGTCAGTGACGACCACCGGGGACGGCGCGCTGATGCAACTGATACCCGTGCCGGACACCCATCTGGGTGCATTGCAATCACGCGATGACGTCTGCGTGCAACGACGCGGGCGTCACTGGGTCGCGGCCTGGCAACCTTGGCTGGCGGCCGAGGAACTGCTGCCCGGCCAGCGCAGCCCGTCCGTGCGCAGGTTGCAGGCCGCCTTGCTTGCTGACGAAGCCAGGCCTGACAGCGGCAATGGCGCGCTCGCCGACGGCGCACCGGTAGACGCCGTGCTCGCCGACGGACTGTTCGGCCCCCACACCCGCGACGCCCTGGCCCGCTTCCAGCATCGCCATGGTCTTGTCGCGACCGGCCGCCCCGACCCACTGACCCTGCTGCTGCTCAAGGGCGCGCCAGCAGCGGCCGCCTTGCCGCAGCTGGCAACCACCAATCCCACCCCGCCGACGCTGTCGGTTGAATCTCCGGAGAACCTGCATGGCAACGGTTGAACTACCTGCGCGAACCGCTGCCAACGGCGCGCCCAAGACCGACGAAGTCAGTCGACTCGGTGCCATCCTGCTCGAGCGCGGCATGCTCAACGCCGCGCAACTGCAGTACGCCTTGCAGAAATATGCGGTCGAGCAACAGCGCTTCGGGCGCCTGCTGATCAAGCACGGCCTCGCCAACGAGAGCGATATCGTGCGCGTCATGGCCGAGCTGCAGGGCATCACCTTCGCGCAGGTCGAGACCTTGCCCGAGCCCGACCCCCAGGTGCTGGCGCTGTTCAACCGCGAGCTGTGCCTGCTGCGTGCGTTCCTGCCGCTGCGCCGGGTCGACAACACGCTGGAAGTGCTTCTGGGCGACGCCGACAGCGATGCGGTTGCACAACTGGTGCTGCAGCGTTGTGGTCTGCGCTGCCGCTTCATGCAAGGCGAGTTCACCAAGGTCAGCCAGCTGATCCGGCACACCTACTACTTCGCCCAGAACCCCATCGAGTCCCTGCTGGACCGCGAGATCAAGCGCATCACCGCCGATGCCGATCACGCGTACAGCCCGGATAAACTGCTCGATTACCTCTTGCACCTGGCTATTCGCGAGCGCACCACCGACATCCACATCGCCCCGGCCGAGGGCAGCATCCACGTGCTGTTTCGCGTGGATGGCGTGTTGAGGCCGATGCTGGCGATGCAGTCGTCGCTGCACCGGCTGCTGGGTTTCATCAAGCTGGCGGCAGAGATGGACATCTCCGAGCAACGTCGACCACAAGACGGCAGCTTCCGTGCCAACGTGCTTGATTCCCCCGTGACGGTGCGCGTGTCGACCCTGATCAGCGAGATGGGCGAGCGCATGGTGATGCGGTTGTTGCCGGAAAACAGCGACCTGTCAGGGCTGACCGAGCTTGGATTTTTCCCCGAAGATGTGGCGGCACTGGAGCGGATGTTCGCCAAGCCGGCCGGCCTGCTGCTGATCACCGGCCCGACCGGCTCCGGCAAAAGCAGCTCGTTGCACGCCGCGCTGCGGATGCAGTCGCTGATCGAGCGCAACGTATTGACGGTGGAGGACCCGATCGAGTACCGCGTACCCGGCGCCTGCCAGACCGAGGTCAACCGGCGTGCCGGTTACGAATTCAGCTCGGCGCTGCGTCACTTCCTGCGTCACGATCCCGACGTCATTCTGCTGGGCGAGATGCGCGATGGCGAAACCGCCCAGGCAGCGATCGAGGCCGCGGCAACCGGTCATCTGGTGCTGTCCACCTTGCACGTTTCCGGCGTGTTCGGCGTGGTCCCGCGCCTGCGCCCGCTCGGCCTGGAAGCGCAGGTCATCGCCGACAACCTGCTGGCGGTGGTCAACCAGCGACTGGTGCGGCAGAACTGCCCGTTCTGCAGTGAGCCGGTGGAATTCGACGCGGCCGAGCGACGCTGGCTCGGTATCGACGACGACCAGACTGGCGCCTGCGGGCGACGCGGCATGGGTTGCGACCGCTGCCGCAACACCGGCTATTACGGCCGCCTGCCTGTCTACGAGATCCTGCATCTGGACGAAGCGGTCGCCAACGCGATCGCCGACGATGCCGGCCGCGAGGCGGTGCGCACCCTGGCCTACGCCAATGGTTTCAGGGACATGGTGGAGATCGCCAAGCGGCGGGTGATGCTTGGCCAGACCAGCCCGGCCGAAGTGCTGCGCGTGGTCGGCGACGGACCAGCGCCGTGAATGTCTATTACTACCGCCTGCTGCTGTCCAACGGCCGGGTGAAGGCCGGGATCGCCCAGCTTGCCGTGGAGCAGGACAGCTCGGCGCGGATGTGGCTGGAGAAGAACTTCGATGCCACCGTAATCCTGCTGCATCGCCTGCCGGGGTGGCTGGCCGAGACCCAGCGCAGCCTGTCGCAGCTGTTCCGGCCCAGCATCCGCGCACCGGAACTGGCCGGCATGTTGCGCGACATGGCGGTGATGACCAGCAGCGGCATCCCGGTACTGGAGGCGCTGCGCGCAGTCTCGCAGGAAGTCGGTACCGGGCGGGCGTCCAATGCCGCGCGGGTGGCGCGCAACCTGCTTGATGAGCTTGATGCCGGCGCATCGATGAGCGATGCCTTCGCACGCTACCCCGATACCTTTCCCGAGACCGTGCGCAACCTGGTCATGATCGGTGACGAGACCGGCAGCATGGACCACATGCTCAGCGAGGCGGCGGACCATGTCGAGCGCGTGTCGCGGATGACCGCCGACACCACCCAGGCGCTGATCTACCCCGCGTTCGTATTTCTGGCGATCTTCGCCGCCGGCGGATTCTGGATCTACTACGTGATCCCCAACCTCACCGGCCTGTTCAAGCAGATGAACGCCAAGCTGCCGCCGCTTACCGTGGCCGTGATCGCGTTCTCCGAGTGGTTCACCGCCAACGTCATCAGCGTATTGATCGGCCTGGTGGTCACCGCTTTCGTGTTGTGGGTGAGCTGGCGCTACAGTCGCGCATTCCGCCGCGGCACGCACTACACCCTGCACCGGCTGCCGATCGCCAAGACCATCATGAACTCGGCCGGCCTGGCGTTCCTGACCGAATACCTCTCGCTGCTGATCAAGGCCGGCGTGGACATGGTCAGCAGCCTGCAGATCATGGAGCGCGCGATCCGCGACGAGTACTACCGCGACCGCGTGATCGCCATCCGCCAGGTACTCGAACGCGGCGATCGCGTGTCCTCGGCAATGCGCCAGGTGGGCGGCTTCCCGCCGATGATGGTACGGATGATCTCGGTCGGCGAAGACACCGGCACCGTCGACAAACAACTCGCACGGCTATCGGGCGAGTACAGCCTGCGACTGCAACGGCTGATCGCCAACCTGTCGGAGATCATCAAGCCGGTGGTCGTGCTGCTTGCTGGCGGCATGTTCGTGCTGTTGATCGTCGCCCTGCTGCTGCCGGTCTATGACCTGGTCCGGCAAGCCATGTCCGCTCCCCAGTTCTGAACGCCGAGGTCCCAATGCAATCGCTCCCCAGTCCACGCCAGCCCCCTGGCCCAAGCGCGTCGCGCCGACACGGTCACACGGCCGCACGTTACCGGCAGCGAGGCGTCGGCCTGCTTGAAGTCGCCCTGGTGGTGCTGCTGATCGGCAGCGTCATGGCAGCCGGATTCCTGGTAATGCAGTCGCGCAAGCCGGCGCAACAGGTGGCGGCGCAGGAGCAGGCACTGCAATGGGCCGACCAGGCGCTGGTTGCCTATGCCGCCACACATGCCCGGTTGCCATGTGCGGTGTCGAGTCCCACCAGCGACGCCACCGATTGCGTGGGGCCCAACCAGAAAGGCTGGCTGCCGGTGCGGGCGCTGGAGGCCGTGCATCCCACCGGCGCTGGCCCCGGCCAGCCATTGCGCTACATGGTCTACCGGGGCAGCGATCCCGGCAGCGACCTGGCCACCGCCAGCAACCAGTTCAACCCGCGCAAGTGGGACGGATCCGAGCACGAATTCGACGCCGTGAACGGTCTGGATCTGTGCGCAGTGCTGGCCAACGCCGCCCGCGAGACGGCAACCGCCACCAAGGGCGACCGCGCGCGAACCACCGACATCGACGGCACCGGCATCAATGTCGCCTACGGCCTCAGCGCCGCCGGCAGCACACCAGGTAGCAGCGGACGTTTCGACGGTCGCAACCAGCAGTCCACCGCCGCGATGGAGTCGCCCGCACGCGGCGCCGACAGCGATTACGACGACCGCGTCCGTGTCCGCGACTTCAACGCGCTCGCGCAGACGCTGGGCTGCGGTTACGCCAACGCGACCGCCCCGGACGGGCTGGTGCTGGCGTCGCTGGACATGCTGGCGCTGGCGGTGGACGTCAGCGACGAGGTCGACGAGCAGCACGAGGGCAACCAGGAGGACACCGAACTGGCGGTCATCATGGCCGGCGTCTCGGAAGCCTTCGCGATCATCAACGTGGCGCTAGCCGCGGCCGGCGTTTCCAATTCGGCCTCGACCCTGGCCACCGCGTCTGCCCAGCTGGCGACCGCGATCGGAACCTGCGTGGTGCTGGTCGGCTGCGCGCTGATCCCGCCTTACACCGGCGCGGTGATCTCCGGCGGCATCGCCGTCGGCCTGGCTGCCGGCGCCACCGCGCTGGCGGCAATCGCACTGGGGCTCAGCAGCGCCGCTCTCGGGGTCACGATCGAAGCGCAGCAGATGGCGGACGTACCGCTCAGCAGTCCCGCCAACAGCATCGCCGAGGTAACCGAGCAGACCTGCCTGTCGGCGGACGGCGGTTGGCGGTTGTGGGATGTCGATCCGGATACGAAGAAGCGCTTCACGATCGACCCGCCCGGCATCTACCAGGAAGGCCTGTTGCAGCAGGTCGAGGAGATCGAGGAGCAACTGGTCGAGATCCAGACCGAAATCGACGACACCGACCAGAGCCTGACGTCCTTCGAGAACGCCGACTTCAGGGCGAAATTGTTCGACTACAACTACGGCAAGCCCGGTCGCGGCAGCTATGAGGAGGGTGAGGACGGCGACACCGCGTACAACGCGGCTCTGAAGACGTGGGAGGACAGCCAGCCCGGGATCATCAAACGATGGAAACGGGAGCTCGCCGCCAAGCTTGAGGCGATCCGCAAGGCCGAGGACGCGCATTACACCTGGGAAATCGCGGCGCAAGCCGCCGAGGACGCGAAGACGGAACTGGATTACATGCACCAGGCCATCGTCGAGATCACCGTCAAGGTGGTTCAGTGCGACAACTACCCACCAACGGAACTCCAGCTCAAGGTGAGCTGCGAAAACAATCGCAACTCGCTGAAGGGACTGCAACAGTGCGACCCCGCCTATGCAGGCGTGAACGCACAGGGCGAGATGCAATGTCTCGGCGAGAACCAGAAGCGCTACGACCAGCTTGCCGAGGAAAGCGAGGTCGTACGCGCGACTTATGTCCAGCTTACGCACGAGGCCGACGCAAGAACGCAACCGCCGCTCAACAACCATTCGTGGTGGTGCGCGATCACCAGCAGTTGTCAGATCCTGATCATCCCGTTCCAGGACGATGACGATGAGCGCGAGACCTATGCAAGGACCTACTACCAGCGCAAGCACCTGGTCGAATCACTGCGCCTGAAGGAGGTGGAACTGACCGACAAGCAGGGCGCTTACGCGACCGCCAAGGCACAGTGCGAGGCACTGAAAAACATGGATTCGGAGGGCGGAAGCAGCAGCGGGATCAAGATCGTCGAGGGCGTCACCGAAATCCTGCGCACGGCCAACTGCAGGGGCGCCACCGGCGCGGTCCAACCGGAGGTCTGCAACCCATGAACCGGCCCATGAATCGAAAGACAGGCGGCTGGTCGCTGGTCGAACTGGCCGTGGTGCTGATGGTGATGGGCGTGCTGGGCCTCGCGTTGTGGCAGACGCTGCCGCTGGCGCCGAAGGTCGCGGCAGGGGACAGCGCCGGGCGCGACCTTGCGCGGGCCGAGCAGGCGCTGTTGGGGTACGCGCTGGCGCACTCGCAGCTCCCCGCGCCGGTGAACGAGGACGGCCTGGGCGTCCTGCCGACGGAAATGCTCGGGCTGCCATCACAACTGAAGCTGCGTTACCAGGTGCAATCGTCCCTGACCGCGCCCGGCAGCGACTTCAAGCTGTCGTTGCCGCTTGCGTTCGGCCTGGGGGGGCCGCCGCCGGCACCTCAACAGGTCAACGGGCTGGATTTTTGCATGCGCCTGAAGAGCGCCCACTTGGCCACGTTGGACGGCATGAATGGCGTCCCGACCGCGTTCGCGCTGATGCATCCCGGACAGGCCGGCCATGACCAGTTGTCCGCGACCGCCGAATTCGTGTTGCCCGGAAGCCCGGGCGCCGCTGGGCGCCGCGTGCTCGCGATCGGGCCCGGCGAGTTCGCCAGCCGCCTGGCCTGTCCGGACCGCGTCGCCCGGGCGCGCGGTGCGGCCCACGCCGCCTACACCGCCTACGACCTCGCCCAGATCGCCAGGGAATACAAGGACTTTCGGACGTTCGCCATCCAGGTGGCGAAGATGAACAAGGCCAACGCGGACACCGGGGTCGCATTCGCAGCTTTCGACGTTGTCTACGGCGTGTTCACCGAGATGATCGCGATCCTGCAGGAGGCCGCAGGCTGGCCACCAGACCCCTTCGGCATTGCCACCGGCATCGTCTCGCATGTGGCGGCGACGGTTCAACTGGGGCTGGCGATCGCTGCCGTGGCCACGGCGGCGATTGACCTCGACAGCGCGATCGAAGATGTCGAGACCGCCAAAGATCAGGAAACAGCCGCCACCGCCAACCTCGATCGGATGACCACGCTGGCCAACCAGTCCTTGCTCCGCGCACAGCATCTCGACGAGCAGGGGCTGCAACCATGATGCCGATCCATACTCGATACGGACGCGCGCCCCAACGGCGTTCCCGGCACGCTGGATTCTCGCTTCTGGAACTGGCCATGGTGTTGGTGGTACTCGGCCTGGTGACGGTGCTGCTGGTGCAGTTCCTCGGCACCGCCTCGCGGGAGCGCCACGAGGTGGCCAGCGCCGACCTGCTGGGCCGCGCCGACGACGCGCTGCTGGCGTTCGCGATGGTCAACAGCCGCCTGCCCTGCCCCGCCAGCGACGGCTCCGGCGAGGAGAACTGCGGCAGCGGCCAGGTCGGACAACTGCCGTACCAGACATTGGGCCTGCCCGATGCAAACGCTCGCAGGATTCGCTACGGGGTGCTGCGCCGATCGGCGGCGCTGGCCGAGCACGATGCTGACCTGTCGAAGCGTTCGGATCGATACTTTCCGCTGCAGGTCTTCGGCGGAAAGTCCGCGATGGTGGGCAAGGCTCTACCGAATCCCACCATCAACGGCCTCGACATGTGCTGGGCCTTGCGCAGCGCCCAGAACGCCCCGGCCGATGCAGCTTTCCTGCATGTCACCCAACCCGGCGCACCGGCAGATATCGCCGGCAACATAGCCTACGCGCTGGCGCTGCCGCGCGGCGGCGACGGGTTCAGTGGGCATCAGGCCGGCAGCACTGCCGCCTTCGATTCGCCACGTCGACCTAGCAGCCCCGAGTACGACGACCGGGTACTCGCCGTCGGAATGGACCAGTTGTTCTCGCGCATGCGCTGCGGCGACAACCTCGCTGCTGTCGGTCACGCCCATTTCAATGCAGCCGCTTCGATCGCCGTAATGCACACGGCCTTGATCGACTACAAGAGCCAACTGGCGGTGGCCGAGAAAATGGCCCTGGCCAACACGCTCAGCGGCGGCGCCGCGATCGCGGGCGGCATCTCCGGGGTGATGGGCGCCGGCGCCGGCATGGCGGACTCGATCTCCGAAGGTCTGGCCAGTACCGGCATAGTCGCCTACAAGGTGGGCCTCGCCGCCGCCGCCGTTGCCGCCGCCGTCGCGGTCACCATCACTGCGGCGACGATGGAGGGCTTCGCCATCGCCGCGCACGAATCCGCCAAGGACGCGCATGACGATGTCGATCCGCTGATCTCACGGGCGGCAGTACTCAACAATGAGGTCCTTGAACATGCCAAGGCGGCGGATAAGGCCGGCATGTACTGACCCGTGTCCGGCGCCGACCCGCATGACCTTCCACGTCACCGATGCCCCACCAGGGAAACCGCAATGCAGCGCAACCGTTCTTCATCGTCCTTCAACCGCACCGCTGGCTTCACCATGATCGAGATGTCGGTGGTGCTGGTGATCATCGCCCTGCTGGTCGGTGCCGTGACTGTCGGCCGCGACGTCTACCGCAGCGCCGCCGCCGAGAGACTCAGTACCGACTTCGTGCAGGGCTGGCTGTTGGCATACGACCAGTACGTGGCCGGAGTCGGGACGGTGCCGGGCGACAATTTCGACAATCCTGGCGGCCTGGTCAACAACGGCCTCAATAACTTCTTGTGCCAGGACAATCTGCTCAACACGATGCTGGCGCGGGGCATCACGCTTCCCGCCGGGCGCGGGGAAGGCATGAATGATCGTTACGTCTACCAGGACAGCCGGGGCGTGCCGCACGACGTCCAGGTGTGCTTCGCCGCAGTGCAGTGGTCGGAGCCGTCCACCGCGGTCGGCGTCTACGCCAACCGGTCCCGCAACGTGATGCGGCTGCAAGGGCTGACGCCCGAGCTGGCGACATTGCTGGATGGCAAGATTGACGGCCGCGTCGACGCTCGCCATGGCCGCTTCCGTGAGATCGACCAGCAAAACATCACCAATGCCGTTGGCGCGCCATGGAGCCTGGAATCTACTGACACGATGAGCGGATCGACCAACCCGGACGGGCAGGTTGCAGAACTGGTGGGCTACCTGCGGATGAACCGCTGACGCGAGCGCTACCCGGTGGCAGGTCAGCCCGGGTCGCAGACGAAACGCAACACGGTCTCACCCAGCATGACATTGTCGCCGTCGCTCAGTTCAGCCTCCTCCACTCGCGCATCGTTGACCCGGGTGCGGTTGGTGGAACCCAGGTCCCGGATACGGACACGGGAACCTTCACGCCAGATCGCACAGTGATGACGCGACACGGTCTGGTGAACCACGCGCAGGTCAGCGTCGCTTGAACGGCCGATCACCAGCGGCTTCTCGGTGACCATCAGCCGCACGCCCTGATCAGCCCCCTGGACGACTTCAATCCAGCTGACCCCCGGAATCGCCAGCGCAGCGGTGACAGGTAACGTGCGCCGGGTCACTGGCCCGGTGTTGAACTTGCTGGCAAGCCTGCGGTCAGCATCGGCATCGGCGCCGGAGTCATCCACATCGCCGAACCGGGGCTGCAGTACCTCCGCCACGGCCGCCGGTATCGCCGGACCCGGCACCATCAGTCCCCGCCGGCGATCGGCTTCGATGCGAACTCGCAACGCCTGCGTCTGCGCTTCGGGCTCGCTGTCCAGGTCAGCCGCCAGACTGACACGCAGCGTTTCGTAGGCATCCAACGCCTGCGCATGCAGACCGGCTGCAGCAAGCAGCTCCATCAGTAGTCGCAGATGGCGCTCATTCCATTCGTTCGCCGACACCAGTCCGCGCGCGATGACGATGGCCTGCGGCAACCGGTTGTCCGCGCGCTGCACCTCGCACAGCCGGGTCAACACCGCGTCTGTACGTTTTGCCAGCGTGGTGCGAGTACGCAGCAGCCAGCTTTCAAAATCCCCGCAGTCGCGCAATGCCAACCCATGCAGGAACTCGCCGCCAAAACGGGCGGCATCACGTTCGACGGCTTCGATATCCATGCCTGCGGTGCCACTGACCACGACTTCGATCTGATCCAGCGCCACCAGGTCAATTGTCGTGCCTGGCTGCGGAAACAGGCCAATGTTGTCGCGGTCGCTCTCGATCATGGCGACGCCGCCATGGCCAACAAGCGCCTGGTTGAGGTCGGCCAGTACCTGGCGCAGGTTGGTCCGCGCCGAGCCATCTGCCAACGTCGGCCACAACAGTTGCGCCAGATCGGCCCGGGCATGCCGACGACCCCGCTCCACGGCCAGATAACCCAGCAGCGCCCAACCCTTTCGATAGTGGATTGCGCTACTGACGTCGCGCCTGCCCGACCACAGACCGCGCTCGCCAAGCAGTTGCACATGCAACATCGGCACCTCACTCGGCACTGGCATACCGCGGGTAACCGAGTATTGCCTGCAGCGCGCTGATGTCCGCGCGCAAAGGTGCGTCGGGCGCCAGGCGTGGTCCCAGCACCGCGGCCGCCTGTTGCAGCTCATGCCGCGCACGCACGGCATCGCCGACCCCCTCCAGGCTGGCAGCGAAAGCCAACCGTCGCCGGGCGGCTTCCACGTGATCCCCACCTAGTTCCTCGACCATTACCCGCAGGGCTTCGCCACGATGGTCCCGCGCTCTATCAAGATCTCCTTCGGCCACGCTCAGATCGGCCAGCAGTGATTCCAGCCAGGCCATGCGGCGCGGACTGTCCAGGCCAAGTGCGGTGATCGCGCGCAATTCACGGGCCGCATCGGCGGCACGGCCACTGGCGAGCAACCACTCGGCGACCAGCAGCCGGTGACCCCGGCTTGACGGATGTTGCGGCTTGTACCGCTGCTGCCATTGCGCCCAGGCACCATCGATCAACTCGCCTGCCTCGTCGACCCTACCCGCGCGCAACAGCAGACGACCAAGGTTGAAGCGGGCTCGCAACACACTGGGATTGTCGGCATCGAGCTGTGCGCTGCGGATCGCGAGCGAGCGACGGAAGCCGCGCTCGGCCGCATCGATCGCGCCGCGATCTTCATCGAGTGTGGCGTGGTTGTTGAGCTTGATCGCGTAATCGATGCTGTCAGTACCAGCGGACGCTGCTGTCCACTGCTCCGCCGCCTCGTAATGCGAATCTGCTTGCGGCCATTCGCCCATGTCGTGCAAGGTGGAGGCAAGTTCGTTGTGGGCCCAGCCGACGTTGACGCCATCCCCATAAAGTATCTTCGCAAGATCGAGCACTTCGCGCTGCATTGCCGCCGCTTCCGCCAGCCGGCCCTGTCCCCGCACCGATTGCGCCAACCCACCCAAGCTGCGCTCGTAGCTCGCATCGCGTCCCCGCTCGAGCGCCTCCTTCATCACCATCGACTGGCGGTAATAGCGCTCGGCGCTGACGAAGTCCTCGCGCTGCTTTTGCAACATGCCAAGGTTGTGCAGGGTCGAGGCGACATCCGTGGATGGCTCGCCGACATGTTCGCGGCGCATCGCCAGCGCGCGCATCAGCACGGCTTCCGCTTCGTCGCCATCGACGTGGACCAGCGCAATGCCAAGCGAGTTGAGCGAGTCGGCGACCTCGGCTGGCGTCGCGCCAATTTTCTCACGCAGGGCCAGTGAGCGACGGGCCGCGGCAATGGCAGACTTGTCGTGGCCACTGTTGCCACGCAGCACGGCCAGCTCGCTGAGCACCTGTGCGGCTTTGCCCGGCTGGCTCACGGACGGGTCGAGATAGCCATTCGCGGCGGCGATCATCAATGGCTCGGCAACCTGCGGGTGACCGAGATTGAGGTAAGCGTTGCCCAGCGCATCCTGCAGCCGCGCCAGTACCTCGGGGTTGTCGATGCGCTCTGTCTTGAGCTTGGCCGCACCGGCATCAAGGATGTCGCGCGCACTGAGTTCGGTACTGCCGCCACCTTGCTTGGGATCGACGGCGGTGAACGAGGACGCCAGCAGCTTGCTCACCTGCTCGGCGGTCTCGGCGGCGCGTTGCGCTCGCTCGCGCTCGCCATCCAACCGCCAGACAAAGCCGGCAGCGAGCACACTGAACAGCGCCAGCGCTGCTGTCTCGCGCCAACGCCTCCGCATCAGCCGGAGCAATCGATAGCCCGGCGGCGCCCCACGCGCAAGCACCGGCTGGCGCTCAAGATAGCGCTGCAGTTCATCGTGCAGCTCCACCACCGTTTGATAGCGGAGCTTCGGATCTGGCGCACAAGCCCTGGCCGCAATCGCATCAAGGTCACCGCGCAGTTCCGCACGCCAATCGACCGTTACGCCTGCCAATCGGCTTGGCGCAGGCAGCAAGCGATCACGACTATCGGCATCGCGCGATACCGCTTGTTGTGCCAGCAACTCGATCAGCATCACGCCGAGACTGAACACGTCACTGGCGGCGCTTACAGGATGGCCCGCCAACAGTTCCGGACTGGCATAGGCCGGCGTGCAGAACCCGCCATGTTCATCGCCTCCGACCAGTCCGCGAGCGATGCCGAAATCAAGCAGCACCGGCTCGCCATCGGCGCGTACCAGGACGTTGCCCGGCTTCAGGTCGCAATGCACGATCATGTGGCGATGCGCGCACTCGACGGCGTGACAGACGTTCTGGAACAACTCGATCCGTCGTCGCAGGTTCGGCTGGCGCTCGCGGCAATAGTGGTGCAACGGCAGGCCGTCGATGTATTCCATCACCAGGTAGGGCTGTCCGGCCGGCGTGGTGCCACCGTCATACAGGCGCGCAATACCGGGATGCTGGAGTTGCGCCAGCAGTTGCCGCTCCGCCGCCATACGCTCGATGGTCGCGGCGTCGGGCTGGCCATGCATCAGCTTGATCGCGACCTGCTGTGTATACAGTCGATCGGCACGCTCGGCGATGAACACGGTACCCATCCCGCCGCTGGCCAGACACTCCACCAGCCGCCATGAGCCCAGGGTGTCGCCAACGTTCAGCTCGGTGTCAGTCGATACTGATCCGGAGAGCAGCCCGGCGGCATCCCGACGTTCCAGACTTCGAGTCCGCGCGTGGAGCAATTCCTCGACCATCGCGATCGTCTGTGCGTCGCAAGTCAGCTCGCGCAGGCGCTCGTGTTGCTTCACCTGCGGCAAGTCCGCAATCGCATTGAACAATGCACGTGCATTCAACTGCTGGCCGGCGCCGGTGGCGTTGGCCAAATCCAGAAAAGTCACCCTGCCTCTCCCCAGTTACCGTCGGTTGCCCGCCCCCCCCACGACGCTCAGTCTACGACGCTACCGGCGCGTTACATAAAGCCGGCACCCCCCTTCCAATGATCGCCTCCGGCCTGCCGCTCAATCCGCCATTGTCAGCACTGCCGGGTCGCTCTCACCACGGGACACCACCACGGCCGCCGCCAGGTCGCCGGTGACGTTGAGCGTGGTCCGGCACATGTCGAGGAAGCGGTCGACACCCAGGATGATGCCGATGCCCTCCGGAGGCACCCCGACCATGGTGCAGATCAGCGCGATCACCGGCAACGAGCCGGCCGGCACGCCCGCGGTCCCGATGCCGCCCAGGATGCACACGAACATCACCGTGACCTGCGACGCCAGCGACAATTCGACCCCGAAGAACTGCGCCAGGAACAGCACCGTCACACCTTCGAACAACGCGGTTCCGTTCTGGTTGGCGGTAGCGCCGACGGTCAGCACGAAACGCGAGATCTTGCGCGGCAGTCCCAGATCCACTTCGGCAACCTTGAGCGCGGTCGGCAAAGTGGCGTTCGACGAGGACGTCGAGAACGCCATCAGGATCGCTTCCTGCGAGTTCTTGAAGAACTTCACCGGGGAATAGCCGCCGACGAACTTCAGCGCGATCGAGTAGACCACGAACATGTGGATCGACAGCGCCAGCACCACCACGCCGACATACGCGCCCAGCCGCACCAGCAAGTCCCAGCCAAACAATGCGGCCAGGTTGAACATGAAGCAGAACACCGCATACGGCGCCAGCTTGATGACCAGCCCGATCAAGGTCATCGACACCTCGAACAGCCCCTCGATACCGCGTTGCAGGGTATCGGCCGCCTTGCTGTTGGTCATCACCAGGCCGATGCCGACCATCAGCGCGAAGAACATGACCGAGAGGATCGAGTTTTCAGCCGCCGCGGTAATCACGTTGCTGGGCACGATCGACAACAGCATGTCCATGCCCTGCGCCTGGCCCGCACTGCTGGCGACGATCGCCTGCGCACGGTCGGCACCTTCGGCGAGCATCTGCTCGGCGGCGGCGCGGTCGACGCCGACGCCCGGCTGCAGCCAGTTGACCAGCACCAGCCCGATCACCACCGCGATGCTGGACACGATGACCGTATAAGCCAGCGTCTTCCAGCCGACCCGGCCCAGCGAACGCACGTCCCCCATTTCGGCAATGCCAACCACCAGCGCCGAGAACAGCAGCGGGATGATCAGCATGAAGATCAGCCGCAGGAACAACTGGCCAGCCGGCTGGGTCACGTAATTGGTAAGCCACTGCACCCAGGCGGCGTCGGCTCCGGACACGTAGTGCGCGATCATCCCCAGCAACAGGCCGGCGACGAAACCGATTGCCATCTTCCAATGCAAGGGCATCTTGCTCTTGCCCTTGGCGTCCGCGCCGCTTTTTGCTTCGGTCATCGGGTGTTTTCCTGCTGGACAGCGACCGAGCTTAGCAAACCTGAACCTCTATTCCACGTCTGGCTCCGACGGGACTTTCCTCATGGTTTCGGATACAACGGCGGCAATGGCGAGACGGGCTCCGGCGATGACGGGCGCCAACGTGGGCCGCGGGCAAATGCCGCACGCATCATCTGCCGTGCGACAACGCCGTCGCCGCCGCCCCAGCGCGCGCGCTGCATCGCGTCCAGTGCATCCACCTGGGCCGGATCGTCAAGCCGTACGCACACCTCATCAATGCTCCCCGCCGGCAACCGGGCCAGGCGACACAAGCGGTCGGCAATGTCTTCAAAATCACTGCTGGCCAATGCGCGCTTGAAACCGGCGACGTCCGACTTTGCGCCATCCTGCTTTGCCCCATCCTGCTTTGAATCATCGGTCCGGGCAGGCGTCGACGCCGCCGATGGCGACGTGCCCGCGGGCAACCGGTGCAGGCCCCACACCAGGGTCACCAGCCACAGCAGCGCGAACAGCGCGGTCGCCAGCACCCAGCCACGATCCGCCCCGGCAATCACGTTGGCTGGTGCGGGCTCGCTCACCGCCGATGGCAGCGACGCATCCATCGGCGGCACCGGCAAGCCACCCGCGGCTGGAGCCACCGTCCACTCCAGCGGCGGCAACTTGGCGGTGCGGGTCGCGCCTTCGTCCACGTCCCACCACTGCAAAGGCAAACCCGGCAGCGTCACCACGCCCGCCCTCGACGGCACCAGCGAAAACTGGCGTGTCACGGTCACCTGTGGCCGTCCATCGACGAAGCGTTCGTCGGTCTGGGCCGGCTCGGCGAATACCTGCACACCCTCTACCGGGGGCAGTTGCAACTCAGGCACCTGGGCCGTGGTGGCACCGTCGACCACGGCTTCCACGGTCACGGTCGCCGCCACGCCGGCATGGAGTTGCTGGGGCGTCGACAAGTAGCGCAACTTCATGTCGTGCAATGGCAACCACGGCTGTGGCGCGGCCTTGGGAATCGGCTGGACCTCAAGCACCCGCGGTCGCGCCTGTGCGTGCAACGCGCCACCGCCGCGACCCAGGAAGTCCTCGAAGAACCCGGCCGCACCCCGGCCCTCGAAACTGGCACCGGGCACGCTCAGGCTGCCGCTGCGCTCGGGGATCAGCAGGTAGCGACGCTCGATCACGTTGTAGCGCCGACCGTCGATCTGGCGGCTGTATTGCGCATCATCACCCACTTGCTGCAGCGTCGCGCCCTCCGGCGCCGCTTGGTCCAGTTGGCCCGAGACCAACGGCACCGCCGCGTACAAGCGCACCACCCAGCCGACCGTTTGCTGCACGTAGGGCGTCGTGTCGTCGGGCTCGCTTTCCAGGAACACATCATCGCCGGCGCGCGCCGGACTGACGGCGCTGGCCGGGGCCACCACCAATGACAACGGGTCGGTGCGCTGGCCACCGATATCCAGCGCCGGTACGGTCAGCACCCCCTCACGTTGGGGCTTCAGGGCGACCGCATACAAGGTCCGTGACACGGCGCGGCCATTGGTCAGGGTCATCTGCCGGCTGCTGCTGCGGCCGCTGATCTGGAAGTCGGCCTGCAACGGCGCGTAGTCGGGGCTGGCGCCAGTGTCCGTCTCGATGTTGAGGGTGACCGTCTCGCCAAACTCGATCCGGTCGCGGTCGAGCCAGGTCCGGGTTTGTGCGTTGGCCGCCAGGCTGGCCATCGAAAGCAGCAACAACAAGGCTTGCAGGATTATTCGCGACATCGGTTTCATTGTTCACTGCCCCCTTGTAGTTGGCGACGCTGGTACTCGATCCGGAACTTCTCCCGCAGCAAGCCACCCGGGTCGTCAGGGACCCGGCCCAGCCAGGCCTCGTTGGCGATCCTGCGTTCGCGCTGGTCCGGCGTCTCCGACGCAGGAGCCGTCGACGCTTCCGATTCCTCAGGCTTGCCGGGTTTCTGGCTGGCCTGACCAAGCGCCTGTTCCATGCGCTCGCGCTGGGCCTCGTCTGCCGCCTGCTGGGCTTTAGCATCGGCGGCCTCGGGCGGTGCGGAGGGCGACGGTGGCGGGCTACCGGGATCGTTGGAGGGATCTTGCGGTTCTCCATCCTCGGCTTGTCTGGGCGGCTTGGACTTCTTGCCACTGTCGGCTGGCGAGCCTGATGGGGATCCATTTTTAGGCTCCTGGCCCGAATCGCCCTGCCCCGAGTCACCCTGTCCTGAATCTTTTTGATCCTGATCCTCAGGTTGCTTGCCTTTGCCCGGGCCCTTTGGCGGCTGGCGTTTCATCGCCGCCTCGACGGCTTGCCGGTTGGCGACCGCGTCGGGCATGGCAGCCTGGCGGGCAATCGCCTTATCGTAGGCTTCCAGCGCCTGGGGATATTGGCCGGCCTTGGCCAACGCGTTGCCACGGTTGTAATCGGCCTGCGCGCCGTCGATGGTTGCGTAGAGTTCCGCGGCGCGATCAAAGTCACCCTGGCGATACGCCTGCGCTGCCTGTTCCATCTTCTGATGGGACACCTGGTCGGGGCGTTGCCACAGCTCCGCAGCCTGCGCGGTGCGACCGGGAAGCCACAAACACAGCACGATCACGGCAACCGGGGCGCCACGTCGAAACGCGAACAATGCCAGCAGCATCAGCGGCGGCAGCAACCAGAAGCCCCCATCCTGCCAACTCAAACCGTGCTCGGCAGCAGCGGACTGGCCGCCAGCGCCATCCATGCCCGTATCCGTCGGATCCAGTACTCCAAGCCTCTCCAGGTCGGAGTTGTCCGGCGTGAGGGTGACGTAGCGTCCCCCGCCCGCCGCCGCGAGCTGGCGTAGCGAGTCGACCTCCAGACGGGTGCTGGCTATGGCGCCTGTCGCGGTCTTGTAGGGGGCTCCCTGGGCCGTGCCCAAACCGATGGCCGATACCGAATAGCCCTGGGCACTGACGGCGCGCGCCGCGGCCAACGCATCGGCATCGGCGTGGTTGGTCAACAACAGGATCCGGCCACTGCGGAAACCGGCCTGCTCCAGCAGCCGGGCCGACCAGGCGATCGCGCGGTCGCCCCGTTGGCCGTCCACCGGCATCACTTCGGGCTGAAGCGCACCCAGGAACAGCGCGACGTTGGCTGCATCGCGGGTCAGCGGGGCCACCGTGAAAGCATCGCCGGCGTAGACGACCAGCCCGACCTGTCCGCCTTCGCGCTGGTCCAGCAATACCGCCAGCTTGGCGCGTGCCTGGGCAAGCCGCGACGGCTGCAGGTCGCCGGCCAGGCTGGTGCTGGACAGGTCCAGCGCGATGACCAGCGGTGTCTGCGGTTGCCACAGTGGCTGCGCGGTCTGCTGCCAACTCGGCCCTGCCAGTGCCAGGACGGCCAGCAGGTAGGCCAGCGAGTATCCGGCCGCGGCAAGCAGCACCCGCGGCTTGCGCGAACCGCCTCGGCCTGCGAGCAGATGCGCGAGCAGATGCGGGTCAACCGCGTCACGCCAGACACTCGCGCGCTGCCGGCGACGTTGCCACCACCAGCCCAGCAGCGGCAGGCCCAACAGCAGCCATAACCAGTCAGGCCGAAGGAAATGCAGCGCATCGAGGTCGATATTCACGCGCGCCTCCTGCCGGGCCAGAGCAAAGCCAGCAAGCCCAGCGCGAACGCCGCGCCCAGCGGCCATGGGTAGCGCTCCAGCTTCGGTCGTACCGCCTGGCCTGGACGCTCCACCGGCTCGAGCCGGTCAATCTCGGCGTAGATGCCGGCCAGCGCAGCGGTGTCGCCGGCACGGAAGAAGCGGCCACCGGTAATCTCCGCGACCTTCTTCAAGGTCACCTCGTCAATATCGTCGACGGTCCCGGCCATCGGCAACTGGAAGCCGAACAGCGACATCGCGCCGCCACCGCCAAACGCAACGGTGTGTACCCGCACGCCGGCGTCACGGGCCAGCTCGGCCGCCTTCAACGGCTTCAGCAAGCCGGCGGTGTTGACGCCATCGGTCAACACAATCAGCACCGTATCGGCATCGCCATCAGCGGTGGCGGCGGGGGCCGTGGACCGGCCCTGCAAGCGCTTCACCGCCAACCCGATCGCATCGCCAATCGCGGTTTCCTGGCCCGCCAGGCCGACCACGCTGTCGGCCAGTTGCAGACGCACGCTGGCCAGGTCCCCCGTCAACGGGGTCAATGCGTAGGCACGACGCCCGAACACCACCAGGCCGACCCGGTCACCCTGGCGACGGTCCAGGAAATCCGACAGCACCGCCTTGGCCGCGGTCAACCGATCCACCTGGCGACCGCCCAACTGCATGTCCGGCTCACTCATGCTTCCCGACAGGTCCAGCGCCAACATCAGCTCCCGGCCCTGCTCCGGTGGCAGGATTGCCTCGCCCAACTGCTGCGGCCGCGCGGCCGCCACGCACAACAGCAGCCACGCAAGCCACAACAACCACGGCACGCCACTGCCCCGCACGCCGCCGACACCGGCCAGACCGCCAAGCCGGTCACCGAATGGCACCTTCAGCGCCGGTGAAGGACTGGGCCTTGCCGGCAGCAGCCAACGTGCGAGCAGCGGCAGAGGCGCGGCGAGCAGCAACCACGGCCAGGCAAACCCCGCGAATGCCTGCGCCAGCCACGCTTCCCACGCCGCGATCACGATTTCGCCATCCATCGCAGGAAGCGTGCACGCGCGAGTGGGCGCAGCGCGGCGACCTGCTGCGGGTCGACCTGCTTGCGATAGCCCCCGTCCAGCAACAGGCGACCCGGGCCTTGGCGAAAGCCGTGGTTGCCAGCCGCCCGTTTTCCGCGTTTGCCCTTGGTTCCGGCATCACGGTCGAGCAGCTCCAGCCACGCGTCGCCTTGCAGTCGATCCGCCTCGGGGCTCACCCGTCGTGCCGCGCGGCGCAGCAGTTCCGATATCGCTGCCACTTCCGCGGCTGGCGTTGCTGCGGCCGCCACGGTCTGGTCGAACACCGCGGCAATGGCCGCGAGCCGCCTGCGTCGCCGCCGGGCCCACCAGGCCCAACCGCCCACCGCCACAACCACCAGCGCAGCGAGCAACCACCAGCCCGGTGCGGGTGGCCACCACGGCGGCGCCGGCGGCTGGTGGATGTCGCGCAATACCAACGCCGCGTCCTGCATCACGCCACCATCGGCCGTGGCTGGCCCAGCAACGGCAGCCACGACTCACTGGGTGCGTCACAGGACAACGCCTGCACACGGACCCCGCGCGCCGGCAATGATGCCAGCGCCGCCTCCAATGGGACGGCAAACTCGGCGCGCCATTGGTCCCGCCGGGCGGGGCTGCCCAGGTCCAGCTCGATGCGTTGATCACCGCTGCGAAACGGCAACGTCGCCGTCGGTGGCGACAACTCCAGCGGATCGGTCAACAGCAGCACCACGACCTCATGATGCTGGGACAACACCGACCAGCGCCGCTCCGCAATATCGGCCAGGCTGTGCGGATCGGCCAGCACCAGCAGCCTTGAGCCGGGGCGCAGCAAGCGTTGGGCGTGGTCGAGGGCGACACCGAGGCCGGCATCATCGGCGGGCGGCCCTGCGTACCAGCGCACCAGTGCATCCAATACCCGCAGGGCGCCGCGAGGGCCACCGGCCGGCGTCACCGGTGGTTCTGCCTGGCTGCCACGCAACGCCGCGATGCGGTCGCCATCGCGTACCGCAGCCCAGGCCGCGACCGCCCCGGCCCGCGCCGCCTGGACCGACTTGAACCGGGTCCGGGTCCCGAAATACAGCGAAGACGCGGTATCGGCGACGATCAAGGTCAGCCGTTCGCGTTCGGCCTGGTAAAGCTTGGTATGCGCGCGCCCGGTGCGCGCGGTCAGGCGCCAGTCGATATGGCGGGCGTCGTCGCCGGCGATGTACTCACGTGACTCGGCGTACTCCATCCCGCGCCCGCGCATCGGCGACAGCGCTTGACCGCTGACCCCGTGGCGACCGCGTCTGGCACTACGCCGGCCACTCGCCGCGGCACGCAGTGCCACCAGTTCGGCCAGCGTCGGGGTAATGCCGTCGCTCACGGCAGCGGGACTTTGGCCAGCAGCTCGGCCACCAGCCGGTCGCCATCCCAGCCTTCCGCCGTCGCCTCGTAGCTGGGCAGGATGCGATGGCGCAGCACGTCGGGTGCGACTGCGCGGACATCATCCGGAGTGACATAGTCGCGTCCCACCAGCCAGGCGTGCGCCCGTGCACAGCGCTCCAATGCGATCGATCCACGCGGGCTCGCCCCCCAGGCAATCCGCCGGGTGAGCGCGGCGTCGTAGGCGGCGGCATTGCGCGAGGCCAGCACCAGTTCGATCAGGTAACGCTCCACTGCCGGTGCCAGATGGACGTCGAGCACCGCATCGCGGGCGGCAAACACATCCTGCTGCGGCAGCCGCGTCGCGGGCGCGGTCACTGGCTTGAGCGCATCACGCGCGCGATCACGGGCCAGCTTGAGGATCCCGGCCTCGGCCTCGGCTTCGGGGTAGCCGATCCGCACGTGCATCAGGAACCGGTCCAGCTGCGCCTCCGGCAACGGGAAGGTGCCCTCCTGTTCGATCGGGTTCTGGGTCGCCATCACCAGGAACAGCGGCGGCAACGGATAGGTCGCCCGGCCGACGGTCACCTGGCGCTCGCCCATCGCCTCCAGCAATGCGGACTGCACCTTGGCCGGGGCGCGGTTGATCTCGTCGGCCAGCAGGATCGGGTGAAAAATGGGCCCGGGCAGGAATTCGAAGCGGCCGTCCTGAGGACGCCAGATCTCGGTCCCGGTGAGGTCGGCAGGCAGCAAGTCCGGGGTGAACTGGACCCGCGCGAACTCGGCATCCAGCCTCGCCGCCAATGCCCGGATCGCGCTGGTCTTCGCCAGCCCGGGCGCGCCTTCGACCAGCAAGTGCCCGTCCGCCAACAGCGCAATCAGCAACCGGTCGATCAAGGCCGCCTGGCCGATGATCTCCACCGACAAGTCCGTGCGCAGCTGGTCAAACGTCCGTCGTAGCCGGGCCAGCTCGGCGGCGGCGGGACCGGATACGCGATCCGGTTGTTCAGCGGTCGCGCTATCGTCCATCGAAAATTCGTCCATCGGGGGTCTCGGGTCGGGCATCGCTCGAGTTTGACCGATGTCAGGTGTCGAGGTTCCGTTCGGGAAGACTCGCATTCAGCTTTTCAACTCCGCCCTGCCCAACGAAAACAGGGCCCGAAGGCCCCGTTCTCATGGTGCTTTAGAAACTAGAGCCAGATGTCTCTCGCAAACCCACTACGGCAAACATAAGATGAAAAGCTTGGACCAACCTGATATCCAGTGGGAATTGGGGAGTTGGTGCATACCGTTTCGCTCGGTCCGGCAAGCCGTATATGCAGTGCATTCCAGCTAGAAACGCTGCCACTGGGCTGGCAAACCCCTGACGTAAGCGCATCGTAAGTGATCACGAACCCAGCAGGCACAGGGAACGAACACACGATCTCTCCACTAGAGTTTGGCTCCTTAACCGAGCGTGTATTCGGTTGATTTGGATAATTTGTTCCGGCGCAAGCTGAAGTCACCTTTTCAGCAACCACGACATAGCCGGAAGGAATGGCTTGGTTCCAACAAATATCAACTTCACCGGCAAGAGCAGCCTGATCCAACTGTTGACTGGACCAGTGGCTTTGTCCCCCTGCCATTGATGACCCAGCACTGATCATGAGAGCAACGGTACAAGCTGTGACAAAGGCTACATTTCTCATTGTAAAATTCCTTGTAATGAAAGCGGATGTTTACAGATTAGAGCGCTGCTCTACCTCGAGGACCCTCGGTGTCACGAAGATCAGCAGCTCGGCCTTCTCCTTGCTGCGGCCCTTCGTCTTGAACAGATTGCCCAGGAACGGGATGTCGGCCAGGAACGGCACCTTGCTGGCATCTTCGCGGTCACGGAACTCGTACACGCCGCCTACCACCACGGTCTGGCCATCCTCGACCAGCACCGCAGTATTGACCTCGCGGGTACTGATCATTGGAACCTCACCGATACCGGTCTTCAACCAGCGCTCCAACTCGTCCTTCTTGACGTTCAGATCCAGGAACACGCGGCCGTCGTTGGTGATGGTCGGGGTGACCTTCATCTCCAGCAGGACATCCTTGAACTGCACGCTCGGGGTGGCGACGCCGCCGGCGGTGGCCGGCTGGATGGTCACGTAGCCGACTTCCTGACCCTGGCGGATAATCGCTTCGCGCTGGTTGCTGGTGACGATGCGGGGGTTGGAGATGACCTCGCCACGCCCCTGGGTCTGCATCGCCGACAACTCGATATCCAGCAGGTAACCGGCATTGAGAATCGACAGCGCCACCGCTCCGGCCGGATTCACACCAAGGTTGCTCATCAAGCCCTGGGTGATCGTGCTGGTGATCAGTTGTGGCAGGGTCGGGACAGGCGCAGGCAGCCCAGCCAGGCCCTCCAGCGCACGCTCCGTGTTCTCCATCTGCCAATCGCGGATGGCATTTGCATTGGCCTGGTTGTTCTGGTAAATCGCATTGCGATTGGCGATCTGGGTTTCGACATCCTTGGTGCGATTCTTACCATTTGTTTCTATGTCGCCACTGAAGTAGGCGTTGTCCTTGCTGCCGCTAATGCCGAACTTGGCACCCAGCTCGCGCATGAAGCTTTCAGTAGCGACAACCACCCGCGCCTCAATCACGACCTGGTCGACCGGACGGTCGATTTCGCGGATGAGGATCTTCATCGCTTCGACCTTGTCCGGGGTGTCGCTGACCATCAAGGTGTTGGTGCGCGAGTCAGCAATCACCCGCCCGCGCGAGGACAGGAAGCCGGTATCGATCTGGCCACCCTGGCCACCACCACCGCCACCACCGGCACCCGAGCCACCGATGCCCTTGGCCTCGGTCAGCATCTTGAAGATCTGCTCGGCGTTGTGGTAATTGATCTGGATGTACTCGGTGACCAGTTCGGTCCGGTTGGACATCGCGATGCGGGCGTCGGCCTTGTCCTGCTCGTACTTGGCCAGTTCGGCCTGCGGGGCCACCCAGACAACGCTACCGCTGCGACGCTTGTCCAGGCCCTTGGCCCGCAGCACGATGTCCAGCGCCTGGTCCCATGGCACGTTGATCAAGCGCAGGGTCACGTTGCCCTGGACCGTGTCGGAGGCCACCAGGTTGAGGTTGGACTCCTCGGCGATCAGCTGCAGCACGGTGCGTACCGGCACGTCCTGGAAGTTGAAGGTCACCGGGCGCCCGGCGTACTTCCTGCTGTCGCTGGTGGTCGCGCTGGTCGCACCCATCGCGGCGCTGGATTGGTCATCGCCCTTCGACGCGGACTTCGCCACGGCCGCGCGCGGCACGATCTCGACGATGTAGTCGTTGCCGGTCTGGTAGGCCATCGACTCGTAGGCACCCGACGTCTCCAGCACCAGGGTGGTGCCACTGTTGCTGCTACGCGCCTCGATATGATCCACCGGGGTCGCGAAGTCGGATACGTTGAGCGGGCGTTGCAGGGATGCCGGCAACGACGCGTTGGCGACATTGATGACGACCTGGGACCCCTGGCTGCGCAAGTCCGGTGTCGCGCCGGTGCCGGTGAAGCTGAGGATCAATTGCCCGGAGCCACCATCACCGCGCTTGAAGTCGATGTTGGACACCGCGATCGCACCTGGCAGTTGCTTGGCCGGGTCCAGGCTGGTTGTCGGAGCCGCTGGCGCGACCACGGCCGACGCGGCCATGCCGGCGTGCGGCGTCCCCGCGTGCACGGCGGTGAAGGCCGCAATCCCCCCCAGCAGCAGGCCGAAACCGGCTCTGCGAAACAACAGGGGGCGCTGCGTACGCCGCGATCGTGTGGCTTTGAATACGGTCATCGTGCTATCCCCAATTCTCATTGATCTTCCAAAGCGACAGAGGCCGCGCGTTCCAGCCAACCCCCCGCACCGTCCGGCACCAGTTCCACCAACTCGATGCGGTCTTCGAACACGCCGGTCACCCGACCGTCGCTCTGTCCTACGTACATGCCCGGATTCACCCGGTAAGTGACTTTGTCGGGCGCCATCACCAACGCCACGATGTTGCCGCCCTGGCCCAGCGTGCCGACCATGTCGAGGCTGTCCAGCGGAAACTGCTCCAGTACCTGCTTGCGCCGGCCGGAATCAGGACGCGGACCGTTGTTGCCGTCGCGATCGGTGAATGCGTTGCTGAACGGATCACGCAGGCCGTGGGCGGCGTACTCGAAGGTTTCGAATTGCTGCATCACCGGCAACGGGTCCAGGGGTGGCGCAGGACGTGCCTGTACCTCGGCCACAAATTCCTCCAGGTTCGGTGCCTGGTCGTAGCTGCTGGTCACCCCGCGCGTGCAAGCGGCCATTGCCATTGCCAGCAGCGCTACCACCAGCAGCCGTGTTACCAGCGCCCCGCGGTGAACGGTCAGGTTACGCATGTCAGGACCCTCCCTTCTTTGCCGCTTGATCCTGTTGCGCCTGCTCGGCCACTTCGTCCTCGTCAAGATAGCGATAGGTCTTTACCGTGCCGGCAAGCTCCAGTGGCGAGTTGGCCGTGATCCCGGCGCCCTTGTCGTCCCCGCGGGGCTTCAGCGAAATGTCGTGCATGGTCATGATGACCACCCGTGGCAGCGAGGCGACCCCGCTGACGAATCCGCCGAACTGGTGGTAGCTGCCGACCATGCGCAGCGCAATGGGCTTTTCGGCGTAGAACTCCTTCAGCTGCTCGGCGCCCGGTTGAAACAACTCATTGCGGATCCCGGTGGCAAGCGCGGTCTGCGAGATGTCGACGATCAGGTCGGGCATCTCGGTCTTGCTTGGCAGCTGGCGCAACATCTGTTGCAGTTGCTGCTCCATCTGCGCCAGTTGCAGCTTGAGCGGCTCAAGGTTGGAGGCGCGTCCCTGCTTCTCGGCAAACTCGTCGCGCAGTTCGGTTTCGGTGCGTTCCAGGCCCGCGAGTTGCTCGCGCTGGTCGCGCACGAATACCCACCATGACAAGCCGACGATGAGCAGGCCGATGATCACGCACAAGCCAACCCGCGCCCGCTGCGGCCATCCGCCGATGTTCTGGAAGTCGAGTTCCCGGATATTGATCTTCTGGCTCACGAGGCGGCTCCTGGTGCGGGGGCAACGACATCGCTGCCTTCAGCCGGATCGGCCGCCGCGTCGGCAGCGGGCGTGGTGTCGACGGGCGCGGTCTCGACGGGCGTCGTATCGGCATCATCAGCAACCGCTGATTCGGCGCTGGTGCCGACAGCGTCATCTGCGGCCCCGCTTGCCGGTGCAGCCTCGGCGCCTGGCTCGGCAGCCGGGAGCTCCGGTGTCGCGGCGACCTCGGCAGAATCCTCGGGCAACGGATCCTCGGGTAACGGCTCGTCGGGCACGCCGTCACCATCCTCATCGACGGGTGCGTTCGGGTTCGCCATCTTGACCTGCAACTTGAACTCGTACGGCAGGCCTTTCTCGAAGCCCTTCGCCTCGATGATCGACAACTCCGGCTGCGTCATCCAGCTGGAACCTTCCAGATTGCGCATGTAGGTACTGACGCGGGCGCTGGACTGCGAGCGGCCTTCCAGGCTCAAGGTCTCGTTGTCCTGTTTGATCCCCGTCAGGATGACCCCGTCGGGGATCGTGCGCACCAGCGAATCGAACAGATGCACCATCTGCGAGCGATTGGCCTGCAGCTTCTCGATCACGTCCTTGCGCGCCAGCAGCTTCGACTTCTGCCGGTCAAGCTCGTCGATCTCGGCGATCTTCTTGTCGACCTCGGCGATGCGCGCTTTAAGGAAGCTGTTGCGCTCGGTCTGGCCATCGATCTGGGCGTTGTGGTAACCCACGATCAGGAACGACAGCACCACCGCCGCCAGCGCCGACAGCGCCAGCATCATCATCGCGTCTTTCTGGCGTTGCTTGCGGCGCTCGGCGCGCCACGGAAGAAGGTTGATCCGGGCCATCAGTCAAAGCTCCTCAAGGCCAGTCCGCAGGCAATCATCAGTGCCGGCGCGTCCTGGGCCAACGCATGTGCCTGCACTCGCGACCCCAATGTCATGTGGGCCAGCGGATTGGCGATCATGGTTGGCACGCCAAGTTGTTCTTCGACCATCTGGGCGATGCCCGGGATCGCAGCGCAACCGCCGGCGATCACGATCTGGTCGACCCGGTTGAACTCGCTGCCGGCGTAGAAGAACTGCAGCAACCGGCTGACCTGCTGCGCCATGGCTTCCTTGAACGGCTCCAGCACTTCGGCTTCGTAGGTCTCAGGTAATCCACCCTGGCGCTTGGCCAGACCGGCTTCCTCGTAGCTCAGGCTGTAGCGGCGCATGATCTCGTCGGTAAGCTGCTTGCCGCCGAACACCTGCTCGCGCCCATACAGGCTGCGACCATTGCGCAACACATTGAGCGTGGTCATCGTCGCGCCCGAGTCGATCAGTGCCACCAGCCCGTCTTTTGGCACGTTCAACTGGTCGACCAGCAGGCCGAAAGCGTTCTCGATCGCGAAGGCTTCAACGTCCATCACTTTCGGGATCAGCCCGCCCATCTCCAGCGCCGAGACGCGGATCTCGACGTTCTCGGAGCGGGAGGCGGCCAGCAATATCTGCACCGATTCGGTGCTGCCGGGAACCAGCCCGAGCACTTCGAAATCGAGGTTGACCTCTTCGATCGGATACGGCACGTAGTTGACCGCTTCCAGTTCTACCTGCGCCTCCAGGTCATCGCCTTCAAGCTCGGCCGCCATCGGAATCACCTTGGTGATAACGGCGGAACCGGAGACTGCTGCAGCCGCGTGTTTGGCCCGGGTTCCCGAGCGAGCGACGGCACGCTTGATCGCCTCGCCCACGGCTTCAGGCTCGACGATGTTTTTTTCCACCACCGCATTGGGTGGCAGCGGCTCCACTGCGTAGTGCTCAACGCGGTAGCGGTTACCCGCCCGCGAAAGCTGCAGGAGCTTGACTGCGGTCGAACTGATATCCACACCGACGAGCGCCGGCTGGCTCTTGCTGATCACGCCCACTGTTATCTCCCCTTGCCCCTTGCAACCACTGGCCCGCTTGCGCGAGCTCCGTGTGCCCCGTCTTAGATAACGGACTTTTCACAAAGCCGCAACCACCTTACCCGCTAATTGCCCACCAGTGCCCCTTTCTGACGCTATGCGGCGCCGGCGCAATGGTAAGCCGGATGCCGATCCCGACGCCATCATATACTTCACCACCTTGATGACTGCGTTCCGGAACTCCTTGATGTCACCTCGCTTCCGTCGTGTCCTGCGCTGGGCTCTTCTCACCGTTGCCGCTTTGGCAGTGGTCGGCGTTATCGCCCTGGGCGCGCTTTACTACCTGATCGCGCCGACGTTGCCCGACGTGCAGAGCCTGCACAACGTCGAATTGCAGGAGCCCATGTCCATCTACGCACGCGACGGGCAGCTGGTGGCGGTATTCGGCGAGACCCGTCGTTACCCGATCGACATCGACGATGTGCCCGAGACCGTGAAACAGGCCTTCATTGCCATCGAGGACAACCGCTTCTACGAGCACCACGGCGTCGACTACAAAGGTGTCGCGCGCGCGGTCTGGTTGTTGGCCACCACGGACGACACCCGCGTGCCGGGTGGCTCGACCATCACCCAGCAGGTCGCCCGCCAGTTCTTCCTGAGTTCCGAGTACAGCTATACCCGCAAGATTGCCGAGATGATGCTGGCTTGGCGGATGGAACGCGAGCTCAGCAAGGACGAGATTTTCGAGCTGTATCTCAACAAGATCTTTTTCGGCAATCGCGCCTACGGCATCGCTGCGGCTGCGGAGTTCTACTACGGCAAGAAACTGGACGAACTGGACCTGGACGAGACCGCGTCGCTGGCCGGCACCCCCAAGTTCCCGTCCAGCGGCAACCCGCTGGGCAATCCCGAGCGTGCGCGCATACGTCGCGATTACATCCTGCTGCGCATGGCCGACCTGGGGTTCATCGATAAAGCGCAGATGGCCCGGTCCCAGTCCGTTCCCATGCACGCCACGGCGCATGAACCACCCATCCAGATGTATGCGCCGTACGTCTCGGAGATGGTGCGCCGGGAAATGATCGCCCGTTACGGTGCCGAAGCGCTGACCAAGGGTTACCACGTCACCACCACCATCGATCCGGGACTGCAACACGCGGCCAATCAAGCGGTGCGCGAAGGGCTGGTCGCCTATGACCAGCGCCACGGCTGGCACGGGGCGGAGCAGCATTTCGACCTGGCGGCCGATGAGGACGCAGACAGCGTTCGCGCACGCCTGCGCCCGATCGCGACCCAATCGGACATGTTGCCGGCCATCGTGCTCGCTACCCAGGGCAGCAGCGCCACCGTGGTGCTGCCCAGCGGCCGGCAGGTCGAGCTGGGGGCCAAGGATGGCTGGGGTGGTCGCAGCCCGGCCAGCCTGCTGAAGCGTGGCGACCTGGTACGGGTACACCGCACCGACACACCGGTCGCCGACACGGACAAGGATGCCGATGACACCGGCGCGCAACCGGCTGCGCCTGCCGCGCCCCGGTACGGGTTGACCCAGATCCCGCGCGCCCAATCGGCACTGGTGTCGCTGGAAGCCGACACCGGCGCCCTGCGTGCGCTCGCCGGCGGATTCAGTTTTGCCGGCAGCAAGTTCAACCGCGCCACCCAGGCCCGACGCCAGCCCGGTTCGAGCTTCAAGCCCTTCCTGTACTCCGCCGCCCTGGAGCGCGGCTTCACCCCGGCCTCGATCGTGCTCGACGCACCGGTGGTATTCAAGGATCGCCGCGACCACGTGTGGCGGCCACAGAATGACGACGGCAGGTTCCTGGGACCGATGCGCCTGCGCGAGGCTCTGGTGCGTTCCCGCAACCTGGTATCGGTGCGCCTGCTGGACGCCATCGGCATTGATTACGCACGCAAGTACATCAGTCATTTCGGCTTCGAGGAATCAAGCCTGCCGCCCAACCTGTCGATGTCGCTGGGCACCGCATCGTTGACGCCACTGTCGATCGCGCGGGGTTATGCGGTTTTTGCCAACGGCGGCTCGCGGGTCGATCCATGGTTCATCCAGACGGTCAAGGACCGCGACGGCATCGTGATTTTCGAGGAAAATCCGGCCACGGCCTGCCGCTACTGCAACCGGCCATCCGAAAACGCGGCATCGGCAAGCAACCGGACCACGGTGGGAGGTTTCAACTTCGGTCCGGCACCGCTCGCGACCGCCCCGGCGGCGCCCGAGCCGGATGCCCAGGCCAACGCCGACACGACCCCGATAGATCCGCCCGCCGACCTGGTGGTAGCGCCGCGCGCGATTGACGAGCGTATTGCCTACCAGATGGTTTCCATGATGCGCGACGTGGTCCAACGCGGCACTGGCGTCCGCGCCAAGGTGCTTGGGCGCGAGGATGTGGGCGGCAAGACCGGCTCGACCAATGACCACCGCGACGCCTGGTTTTCGGGTTTCGGCGGCAAGCTGGCCACCACGGTGTGGGTGGGTCGCGACAACTTCCAGTCACTGGGTCGCGGCGAGTACGGCGGCCGGGCAGCACTGCCGATCTGGATCGACTACATGCGGGTCGCACTGGAGGACCGCGCGGTGGCCACCAACACGCCGCCCGACGGCATGGTCGAGGTCTCGGTGGCGGCCAACGGCAACCTGCTGCCCGCCGGCAGCGGCGGGATCAGTGAGTGGATCAAAACCGAGGACCTGGAGCGGATGCAGAGCCGCGCCGCCTATGAAAATGCGGACCAGGCCGACATGACCGAAGAAACCTTCGATATCTTCTGAGCAGCACCGACGACCTGATCGCGGCCTCATGTCGTAAAACCAGAAACGCCCCGCAAATGCGGGGCGTTTCTGGTTGCATCAAATTGCTGCATCAACTTGTTGCGTCAACGCAGAGCTGGCGCCTGATCTCAGCGTTGTTCCATGCCGAGGTAATCGCGGTTGACCGCCCCGGTATAGATCTGGCGCGGACGGCCGATCTTGTTTTCCGGATCGTCCTGCTGCTCCAGCCAATGGGCCACCCAACCGGCGGTGCGCGCGATGGCGAACATCACGGTGAACATCTCCACCGGGATGCCGAGCGCCTTGTAGATGATGCCGGAGTAGAAGTCGACGTTCGGGTAGAGCTTGCGCTCCACGAAGTAGTCGTCCTTCAGCGCCGCCTCTTCCAGCTTCAGGGCAACCTCAAGCAACGGGTCGTTGACCCCCAGCTGACCCAGGACCTCGTGGGTCATCTTGCGCACCAGCGCCGCGCGCGGATCGTAGTTCTTGTAGACGCGGTGGCCGAAGCCCATCAGGCGGAAGCCCGACTCCTTGTCCTTCGCTTTGTCGATTGCCGACTGCACGTTCTCCGGACGGCCGATCTCGTTGAGCATGCCGAGCACGGCCTCGTTGGCACCACCGTGGGCGGGCCCCCACAACGCGGCAACGCCGGCGGCAAGGCACGCATATGGGTTGGCACCGGTCGATCCCACCAGACGCACGGTGGAAGTCGAGGCGTTCTGCTCATGGTCGGCATGCAGGATGAACAACAGGTCCATCGCCTTGGCCGCGATCGGGTTGAGCTCCAGCGGCTCGCTGGGCACCTCGTACAGCATGTGCAGAAAGCGGGTGGTGTAATCGAGGTTGTTGCGTGGATAGCGCAGCGGCCAGCCGATGGAATGCCGGTAACAGGCGGCGGCGATCGTCGGCACCTTGGCCATCAGGCGGATCGCAGCCAGACGGCGCTGTTGCGGGTCATCCAGGTCCAGGTCGTTGTGGTAGAAGCTGGCCATGGAGCCGAGCATGCCCACCAGCATCGCCATCGGGTGCGCGTCATGGCGGAACCCGCCCAGGAAGCCCTTGAACGCCTCGTGCATCATCGTGTGATGGGTGACGTCGCTCTCGAACGCGGCAAACTCCGGCTTGCTGGGCAGCTCGCCGTTGATCAGCAGGTAGGCGACTTCCAGGAAGTTGGAGTTCTCGGCCAGTTGCTCGATCGGGTAGCCGCGGTACAGCAGTACTCCGTTCTCGCCATCGATGTAGGTAATGGCGGATTTGCAGCTGGCAGTGGCGGTAAAGCCAGGGTCGTAGGTGTAGCAGCCGGTACCCTTGGGCAACTTGCCGATGTCGATGCAGGGTGCACCCAATGTGGGCTGCTGCACCGGAAGCTCGACGCGGCTATCGCCGACGGACAGGATGGCCTGGCTCAGGCCTGACGGTGACTCGGACACGAAACACTCCTCTTGTCTACGCATTCGCGCGATGCGCGAACGGGAAGGGGGACAAAGGATCGCGGCCACGCCGCGAACGTCCAATTATCACACAATGCTGTACCGCATGGCCGGCGCGCGGATGTCCGCGGACGGAGACGCAGTGTTGCAATGGCGTGGCAATCAGGCTCCCAGACACGACAACGGCCGCCTTTTGGCAGCCGTTGTTGATAACCCGGATACAGCGCCGTGCGCCGCCGAAAATTACTTCTGGGCGTAACGCTTGCGGAACTTGTCCACGCGACCACCGGTATCCATGATCTTGTGCTTGCCCGTATAGAACGGGTGCGAGGCCGACGAGATGTCGACCTTGATCAACGGATACTCGTTGCCGTCTTCCCACTTGATCGATTCCTTGCTGCCCATCTTGGAATCGGCAAGGGTCGAGCGGGTCAGGAACTGGAAATCGCTGGTCACGTCCTGGAACACGACCGGGCGGTATTCGGGATGGATGCCGGCTTTCATTGGCACTCACCAATTATGCGGAAGGAAGCGGGAAAGTATAACGGCCCTGCCCAAGGCTGTGCAAGTACGACGGACAACCTTCTAGCGGGCGGCCAATGCCGACTGGACCTGTTGCTCGAATCGGCGCTGGTCGTACTGCATCAGGATCGAGGCATTGTCGGGCGCGCCGCTCATCTGCAGCCAATCCACCACCGTCGCGCCACGGGTGTGGCGGCCATCCAGTTCGACCGCCACCGGGCGTGCCAACTGCGACAGGGCGCCCTGCGGCTGCAAGGCATGCGCCATCGCCAGGGCATCGGCCGCCAGCCATTTGTCACCGCGCCGGTCGATCGACCATTCCCGGGTCTGGCGCGATATCGCCTCGAAGAAACGTGCCGCGTCGCTGTCAGCTGCCAGCCATTCCACCACGTCATCGTGGTGCAGGCCGTGGGCGATGGTCGCCTCCCAGTCCACCAGGTCAAACCGGTCGAAAGCCGACATGACCACGTGCGCGGCCTCCGGATCAAACCCGATGTTGAACTCGGCCACGGCGGTCATGTTGCCGTGCCCGGTCACCGCCCCGCCCATCACCACCAGCCGATCGATCCGGTCCGGCAAGCTGGGGTCCAGCTTGAGCGCCAGGGCGAGATTGGTCAGCGGCCCCAGTGCGACCAGCAGCAGGCGCCCTGCGTATTGATGTGAAAGCCGCAGGATCGCCAGCGCCGCGTGTTCGGTTTCCATGCGACGCACCGGTGGAGTCAGTCCGGCGTCTCCAAAGCCATCCTGCCCATGCACGTGCGCGGCATCGTCGGCGGGATGCAGCAGCGGCGATGCGCAGCCGGCGAATACCGGTACATCCGCCCCGACCACCTCGCACAGTTTCAGTGCATTGGCGACGGTGTGGGACAGGCCGACATTGCCGGCGGCAATGCTCAGCCCGACCACCTCGTGACGGGGGTCGTTGAAGGCCATCAGCAGCGCGAGCGCATCGTCGACACCGGGGTCGGTATCGATCAGCAGCGGGATTCGGGGTTCAGTCGTCGAATGATCAGTCATCAGGTGATTATCGTCCTTGGTCATTGGGATGTCGCGGGATCAGGCACCCGCATAGCGTACGGCGGCTCCGATCCAGCGCGCCACAATGCGGTCGGCAACCTGCGGCGCGTCGACCAGCAGTTGCTCGGCCAGTGCCTGCACCTGCGGCAACAGGTCGGCGTCACGAACCAGATCGGCCAGCCGGAACTCGGCCAGGCCGGTCTGGCGGGTGCCCAGCAATTCACCGGGACCGCGCAGCGCCAGGTCCTTCTCCGCGATCAGGAAGCCATCGTTGGTCTCGCGCATGGTTTCCAGCCGCTGCCGCGCCAACATCGACAACGGCGAGCGATACAGCAACACGCAACTGGAGGCCGTGCTGCCCCGCCCCACCCGTCCACGCAACTGATGCAACTGGGCGAGCCCGAGCCGCTCGGCGTTCTCGATGATCATCAGCGAGGCATTGGCCACGTCCACGCCGACCTCGATCACCGTGGTCGCCACCAGCAGGTCGATGTCACCCGCCTTGAACGCTGCCATCGTCGCGCGCTTTTCCGGCGACTTCATCCGGCCGTGGACAAGACCGACACGCAACTGCGGGAGCTGTCCCGACAGGGCCTCGAAAGTCGTCTGCGCCGCCTGTGCCTCGATTTTCAGCGCACTGCCGGCGCGGCCACCTTCCTCCGGCTCGTCAATCAGCGTGCAGACCCAATACGCCTGCCTGCCCTGGGCACAGGCCTGGCGGATCCGCTCAACCAGCTCGGGGCGGCGCTCGCCACTGAGCGCGACGGTCTGCACTGGCGTCCGTCCGGGCGGCAACTCGTCGATCGATGACACATCAAGGTCGGCATAGGCCGACATCGCCAGGGTGCGCGGAATCGGGGTAGCGGTCATCACCAACTGGTGCGGGACGACGCTGTGCGCGCCCACAACGCCACCTGCGCCCTTGTCGCGCAGTGCCAGGCGCTGATGGACCCCAAAGCGATGCTGCTCGTCGACGATCGCCAGCGCCAGGTCGTGGAACGCGACCCCCTCCTGCATCAGCGCGTGGGTGCCCACCACGATCCGCGCCTCGCCGGAAGCCACCTGCTCCAGCACTTTCGTCCGTGCCTTGCCCGTGACCTTGCCAGCCAACCAGGCGACGCTGACATCCAGCGGATCAAACCAGCTGCGCAGGTTGACCAGGTGCTGCTCGGCCAACAGTTCCGTTGGTGCCATCAAGGCGGCCTGCCTGTCGCCGGCAATGGCGACCATCGCCGCCAATGCGGCGATCACGGTCTTGCCGCTGCCGACATCGCCCTGCACCAGCCGCAGCATCGGCGTGGGCCTGGCCAGATCAGCCAACACCTCGCCCAGCACCCGTTGCTGTGCGCCGGTAAGGCGGAACGGGAGGCTGTCGCGCAGGCGTCGTGCCAGCGCGTGGTCGGCCAGTACCGGTGCGGCGTGCGCCTGGTGGGCCATGCGTTGCCGCCGCAGGCTGAGGTGATGGGCCAGCAACTCCTCCAGCGCCAGCCGCCGCTGCGCCGGATGGGTACCGGCGAGCAGCGCCGTGACGTCCGCGTCACCGGGTGGTCGATGGACCGTCAACAATGCCTCGCGCAAAGACGGCAACCGCAACGAGGACAGCACATTGCCGGGCAGCAGCTCGATGGCCTCGTCACCGGGCAGGCGATCCAGGGCGAACCCGATCAGTCGCCGCAGCGAGGCCGGACCGACGCCCTCGATCGCCGGGTACACCGGGTCCAACCGGTCACCCAGCTCGTCACCTGCCCCCTCATCCAGCAGCCGATAGCTGGGATGGACGATTTCCAGCCCCAGTTGGCCGGGGCGAGGCGTGCCGTAACAGCGGATCCGCGCGCCGGGCTGGAACTGGGCGAGCTGCGCGGCGCGAAAGTGAAAAAAGCGCAAGGTCACCGTCGCGCGTGACCCGTCACCCACAGCCACCCGCAGCATCGGCCGATACCGGAAGCTGCGCTCGACCGCTTCGACGCGCCCTTCGATCTGTGCGGCGACACCCGGCTGCAACGCGCGGATCGCCGTCAGCCGGGTCCGATCCTCGTACTGGCGAGGCAGTTGCAGCCACAGGTCCTGCAGGCAGGACAAGCCTCGCGCGGCCAACTTTTCGGCCATTTTCGGTCCACAACCCGGCAATACGGTCAGCGGGTTTTCGCCGACCGCGGCCAGTGCGGGTGCGGGACGAGTGGCGCGTCTAGCCAAGAACCAGGATCGCGTCGACCTCGAATGCCGCACCCTTCGGCAGGCCGGATACCTCGATCGTCGATCGGGCCGGATACGGCGCCTGGAAATAGTCGGCCATCACCGCGTTTACCGCAGCGAAGTCGCCCAGGTCGGTCAGATACAAGCCAAGCCGGGCGACCTGCTCCAGCGAGCCACCCGCGGCTTCACAGACGGCTTTGAGATTGTCGAACGAGCGCCGCGCCTGGGCGGTCACGTCGCCGGCAACGATCTCGCCGGTGGCCGGGTCCAGTGGAATCTGGCCGGACAGGAAAACCGTCTGGCCCATGCGCACGGCTTGTGAGTACGGGCCAATGGCTGCCGGGGCGTGGTCGCTGTGAACGGGGGTGCGGGACATGCGGGCTCCAAAGGGGGCGGGGTCAACCCACATTGTAGGAGGCTGGGCTCAGATCCGCTGCACCGCGATCACCACGCCGGACTTGCGGACCTTGCGGATCACGTTGGCGAGATGGCGCCGATCGGTGACCTCGATCGAGAAACGCAACACGGCCACATTGGTATCACGCTCGAGGTACTCGACCCGCTCGATGTTGGACTTCGCCTCGGCGATCGCCGCGGCAACCTGGGCCAGCGCGCCGGGCCGATTGTCGACCTCGATCCTCAGCGCAGCGCTGAAATCACCGCTGACCTTGCGATCCCACCCGATCGGCACCCAACGGTCCGGCGACTTGCGGTAGTCGGCGACATTGGGGCAGTCCAGCCGATGCACCACGATCCCCTTGCCCGCGGTGTGGTAACCCATGATCTCGTCACCTGCGATCGGCAGGCAGCAGTTGGCGAAGCTGATTATTCCGCCTTCCGCGCCGGTGATCAGGATCTTGTCCTGGGCCTGCGAGATGCCGGGCGTTTTCGGGGCCGCCCGGCCTTCGCTGCCAGGTGGGTAGGCCAGGATGAACGCCACTTGCCTGGGCATCTTGTTGCCCAGCGCAATGTCGGCCAACAAGGCTTCCAGGCGCGGGTAACGGCTTTCCTGCAGGTAGTTGTCAAGCTGCGCCGCCGGGATCCGCTCCAGCGAGCTGTCCAGCGCCTCCAGCGCACGGTCCAGCATCCGGTGCCCGAGCTGCACGGCATCCTCGTGCTCGATGCTCTTGAGTTGCTGGCGAATGGAGGTGCGGGCCTTGCCCGAGACCACGAACTCCAGCCATTGCGGCTTTGGCATCGACGACTTGGCGGTAATGATCTCGATCCGCTCGCCGCTCGACAGCCGGGTGCGCAGCGGCACCAGCTTGCCGTCCACGCGCGCGGCGACCGCCTGGTTGCCGACGTCGGTGTGCACCGAGTAGGCGAAATCGAGTGCGGTCGCATTGCGCGGCAACGACAGGATTTCACCCTTCGGCGTGAACAGGTAGACCTCGTCAGGGAACAAGTCGACCTTGACGTTCTCGAGGAATTCCAGCGACGAGCCGGCCGTGCGCTGCGACTCCACCAGTCCACTGATCCAGTGCTGGGCGCGGCTTTGCGCGCTGTTGGGGCCGTCGCTTCCTTCCTTGTACGACCAATGTGCGGCGATGCCTTTCTCCGCGATCAGGTCCATCTCCTCGGTCCGCAATTGCACCTCGATCGGCGAGCCGTAGGGACCGAACAGCACCGTATGCAGCGATTGGTAACCGTTGGCCTTGGGGATCGCGATGAAGTCGCGGAAACGCGCATCCAAAGGCTTGTAGGTCGAGTGCACCACGCCCAGCGCGTGGTAACAATCCGCTACCGAGGTCAGCACGATGCGGTAGCCGAACACATCCATCAGTTGGGCGAAGCTCTTTCCCTCGTCTTCCATCTTGGTATAGATGCTCCACGGCGACTTGACCCGGCTGATCAGTCGGTTGGGCAGCTTCTCCTTGGCCAATCGCTGGGCGAGGTTGGCCTCGATCTGCACCAGGGCTTCGCGCCGGACCACCGGCTGGTCACGCAGGTATTTTTCCAGCACCGCATGGCGCCACGGATACAACGCGCGGAAGCCCAGGTCCTGCAACTCCGCCTTGATCAGGTTCATACCCAGCCGCTGGGCAATCGGGGCATAGATCTCCAGCGTTTCACGGGCGATCCGCTGGCGCGACTCGGGATCTTTTGCGCCCAGCGTGCGCATGTTATGCAGGCGATCCGCCAACTTGATCAAGATCACCCGCAGGTCGCGCGACATGGCCAACAGCATCTTGCGGAAGCTCTCGGCGTTCGCTTCCAGACGGTCACGGAACTGCACCCTGTCGAGCTTGGTGACGCCGTCGACCAGTTCCGCCACGGTGTCGCCGAACTCCGCGGCGATGCAATCGCGGGTCAGCGCGGTATCTTCGATGGTGTCATGCAGGATCGCCGCCAGCAGGGTCTCGACATCCAGCCCCTGGTCGGCCAGCACCCGCGCAACCGCGACCGGGTGGGTGATGTATGGCTCGCCGGACCGCCGCACCTGGCCGGCGTGGGCCTGCGCTCCCACCGCCCATGCCCGGCGCAGCAACTTGCGTTGCGGCTCGGTCAGGTAGCGGACCGCCTGCTCAAGCTCGCGCATGTAGTCGGGCAGTGCCGCATCGTCGTTGTCGACAGCGGGTCCGGGGCGACTACAGGCGGGCTCGAAAGAAGTCATTGAGGCAATCTACGCGTCCGGCGCCACGCCATGCAACGCGTGGGCTCAAGTCGATTTCCAAAACCAGACGACCCCGCACAAGGCGGGGTCGCGTCGAAAGCAACACAGGCCGGACGACCGGCCGATGCGGGGTCAGTCGTCGCCCTTTGCCAGATCGTCGTCGGTGACCACTTCGGCGGCGGCCCACTCCAGCGCTTCGCGCTCCTTGCGGGCACGCTCGGACTTGTCCACCGCGTCGATGTACTCCTGGTTGATCTCGCGTGCGGCGATCTCGCGCAGGGCAAGCACCGTCGGCTTGTCGTTGGATTCGCTGTTGTCGATCTTGGATTCGACGCCGGTGGCGAGTTGACGGGCACGCTTGGCCGCCATCATGACGAGTTCAAAGCGGTTATCGACCACTTCCAGGCAATCTTCTACGGTAATGCGGGCCATGGGGCTCCTGACGGCCGGGGCCGTCAATACAGATGCAAAGGGGATGCGATTATAGCGACTGTGGGCAATGCAGGGCAAGTCACGTCTTTTGGAATCAAGCAGTTACGCAGCCATCACCGGTCGTCGGCCAGCAACTTGGTGATCAGCTTGCCGTGGCGCGCCACCTGGGCGTCACGCCGCAAGCGGCTGGCGGTGAAAATCGCACACATCTCGTCTACAGCCACGTTGAAATCGTCATTGACGATGACGTAATCGAATTCGCCATAGTGCGACATTTCCTCGCGGGCGGCGGCCAGCCGACGGGCAATGACATCCTCACTGTCCTGGCCTCGCGCACGCATGCGCAGCTCCAGTGCGGCGCGCGAAGGGGGCAGGATGAAAACACTGACCGCTCCGGGCAACTGGCGACGGACCTGGCGTGCACCCTGCCAGTCGATTTCCAGCAGTACGTCCTTTCCTGCCGCCAGTTGCGGCTCGACCGATTGGCGCGCGGTGCCCTTCCAGTCACCGTGGACGCGGGCATGCTCGAACAGGTCGCCGGCAGCAACCATGCGTTCGAATTCGGACTCGTCGACAAAGTGGTAATGCTCGCCATTTTGCTCGCGGGGGCGTGCCGGCCGTGACGTGAACGATATCGACAGCCGGATGTTCGAATCGCGGGCCAGCACCGCGTTGACGATGCTGGATTTTCCCGCACCCGAGGGCGCGGCGACGATGTAGAGAGTTCCGCGCATGCTCATTCGATATTCTGGATCTGTTCGCGGACCTGGTCGATCAATACCTTCAACTCGATCGCGGCAGCCGAACTGCGCCCATCCACCGACTTGGAACCCAGCGTATTGGCCTCGCGGTTGAACTCCTGCAGCAGGAAATCCAGCCGACGCCCGACCGCCTCGCGCAAGGTCAGCACGCGACGCGCCTCGACCACGTGCGAGTCGAGCCGGTCGAGCTCTTCATCGACATCGAGCTTCTGCAGCCACATCACCAGCTCCTGCTCCATCCGGCCCGGCTCCACCGGCTGGGCGAGATCCGCCAGCCGCCCTTCCAGTTTGGCACGTTGGGCGGCCCGGATGACCGGCATCAGCTCCCGCACCTGCGCGGCGATGGCGGCAATGCCGTCAACACGCTCGGCAATACCCGCCGCCAGTTTGCCGCCTTCGCGCTCACGGGCGGCGATGAACTCGTCCAGCACGGTGTCCAGCAACCCCAGCGCCCGGGCCTGCAACGCGGCCGCATCGGTGGCCGGTGCCTGCAACACACCGGGGAACTGCAACAGCTGGGTGAACTCGGTATGCAGGCCCGGGAAACGATTGGACAGCTCGGTCGCCAGATCGCCCAACTCGCGCAGCCGGACCGGATCGGCGTGCAGCCCGCCGGCACCTTCAGGCGAGCGCAACCGCACGGTGACATCGACCTTGCCGCGAGCGATGCGCGCGGCGATTCGCTCGCGCAGCACCGGCTCCAGCGCGCGCAAGTCGTCGTGCAAGCGGACACCGATCTCCAGAAAGCGGTGATTGACCGAACGCAACTCGCAACTCAGCGTCCCCCATTCGGTGACGCTCTCGCTGCTTGCGAAGGCGGTCATGCTGCGAATCATGCGCAATATCCTGTGATGAACGGCGGGGGAGACGGCTGGGTGCCGGGGTGCCCGATGGGGGCGATTGATGCGAATGGTAAACTCGCCCACCCAAAACCCCCTAACTTCAACGGCAGTCCGCACCATGTCAACCACCGGCAGCAACGAATTTTCACGACCCAGCGGTCGCACGCCGGAACAGCTGCGTGAGGTCCGTATCGAGCGGGCCTTTACCCGCCACGCCGAAGGCTCGGTGTTGATCAGCTTCGGCGACACCCGCGTGCTGTGTACCGCCAGCGTGGAGAACCGGGTGCCCGGCTTCCTGCGCGGCAAGGGCGAGGGCTGGGTCACTGCCGAGTACGGCATGCTGCCGCGCGCCACCAACACCCGCAACGACCGCGAGGCCGCGCGCGGCAAACAGGGCGGGCGCACCCTGGAAATCCAGCGCCTGATCGGCCGCTCGTTGCGCGCCTGCATCGACCGCAAGGCGCTCGGCGAGCGCACCATCACCCTGGACTGCGACGTCCTCCAGGCCGATGGCGGCACCCGCACCGCGGCAATCACCGGCGCCTACGTGGCATTGACCGATGCAGTGAACTGGATGATCAAGCGCGGCGACATCAAGTCCAAGGCGGGGCGTTCACCGATCTTCGGCGCCGTAGCGGCCGTATCGGTGGGCATCTACCGCGGCGTACCGGTGCTGGACCTGGACTACGCCGAGGACAGCAACTGCGACACCGACATGAACGTGGTCATGAATGACGGCGGCGGCTTCATCGAGTTGCAGGGTACCGCTGAAGGTCACGCATTCCGGCGCGAAGAGTTGGCGGCAATGACCGCGCTGGCGGAAGTAGGCATTACCGAGCTGGTGGCGAAGCAGCGCGAAGCGCTCGGCCTTTGAGCCCGCGCCTGTGAGCGTCCGCATCGTCGTCGCCAGCGGCAACACCGGCAAGCTGGCTGAGTTCAACCGCCTGCTCGGCGAGGCCGGCATCGAATTCGTCGCGCAGGGCGAACTCGGGGTCGGAGACATCGAGGAAACCGGGCTGACGTTCGTCGAGAACGCGCTGCTGAAGGCGCGCCACGCCGCCCGGGCCACCGGCCTGCCGGCGCTGGCCGACGACTCCGGACTCTGCGTCGATGCGCTCAATGGCGCGCCCGGCCTGTATTCGGCGCGCTACGCCGGCGAGCCCAGCGATGCGGCACGCAACATCGACAAGCTGCTGCAAGCGCTCGACGGAGTGCCCGAGCTGCAACGCGGCGCGCATTTCCACTGCACCCTGGCACTGCTGCGCCATGCCGACGACCCGCGCCCGCTGATCGCGCAGGGCGAATGGCATGGCCGGATCCTGACCGCGACCCGCGGCGCCGGCGGCTTCGGCTACGACCCGCTGTTCCTCGACCCGGAAACCGGGGAGACGGCAGCCGAACTGGAACCGGTAGCGAAGAGCCGCGTCAGCCACCGCGGCCGCGCGTTGGCGATCCTGCGCGAGAAGCTCACTTTGTTGCCTGCAATGACCGCATGACCCTCGCCCCGCCGCCACTGTCGCTATACGTCCACATCCCCTGGTGTGTACGCAAATGCCCGTACTGCGATTTCAATTCGCACGAAGGCCGCGGCGAATTGCCGTTTGCCGCCTACGTGGCGGCGCTGCTGGCCGATCTGGATCTCGACCTGCCGCTGGTCTGGGGCCGCACGGTGCAGTCGGTGTTCTTCGGGGGTGGCACTCCCAGCCTGATGCCCGCCGAATTCATCGACCGCTTCCTGCAGGGCGCCAGTTCACGGTTGCGGTTCGCGCCCGGTTGCGAGATCACGCTGGAGACCAATCCCGGCACCGCCGAGCACGGCCGCTTCGAAGGCTACCGCGACGCCGGCGTCAACCGCCTCAGCTTTGGCATCCAGAGCTTCGATGATGGCTGCCTGCAGCGGTTGGGACGGATCCACGACAGCGCCGAGGCCGAGGCCGCGGTCAAACTGGCCCAGGATGCGGGGTTCGACAACCTCAACCTTGATTTGATGTACGCGCTGCCGCAACAAACCCTGGCGATGACCGAGCACGACCTCACGCGCGCGTTCGCATTGCAACCCGCGCACGTCAGCCACTACCAGTTGACCCTGGAGCCGAACACCGTGTTCGCCGCCCGTCCGCCGGCGGGCATCCCCGATGACGATGGCAGTTGGGACATGCAGGAGCACTGCCAGGCGATGCTGGCCAGCGCCGGTTATCGCCAGTACGAAGTCAGCGCCTACGCGCGGGCCGGCCGCGAATGCGCGCACAACCTCAATTACTGGAAATACGGCGACTACCTCGGGATCGGCGCGGGCGCGCATGGCAAGATCACCCAGGGCCACGACCAGTCGATCCTGCGGCGCTGGAAGCACAAACACCCCACCCGCTACCTGGCCGATGCCGGTACCCCCGCCGCAATTGGTGGCCAGGAGTTGGTGGCACCGGACCGCCGCGCATTCGAGTTCATGCTCAATGCGCTGCGGTTGGTGGACGGGTTCAGCATGGCCGGCTTCGAAGCGCGTACGGGTCAATCCCGGGCGACGATCGCGTCCCAGCTGCAGACGGCAGTCGATCGCGGCTGGCTGGCGATCGAGAACGACCATGTGCAGCCCACCCCATTGGGACGGCGCTTCACCAACGACGTGGTGTCGTTGTTCCTCGATCAGTGAGGGTTTGGCCGCGCCGTCGAGACCGGTGCGTTTCGGTCATAATCCGACCTGTCAGGCACCGTTTGCTGCCAGACGCGCCAGCGGCTCGGGGGGAGCCTGACCAACATGCCGCAACATCAGGATCCGCCTGCCACGCCAGCAGCACCACACGCTGCCGTGGCGACCTTGCCGTTGCCGACCCGTGTGAATGGCCTGCTGGTGCAACTGCAGGCGCAGCTGGCGGCCAGGCTCGGCCACGAGTTGGAGCGCGTGTTGGAGACGGTGGAACAAGACCTGTTTCGACTGGCTGACAGCGCCCGCAACACGGCGTTGCAATCGGGGCACTTCGATGACTTGCGCGGTTTGCGCGAACAACGCGACAGCTTCGTTCCGCGCTTCCTCGCCAGACTGGAAACCACCCTGTGGAACCTGCGAGCCGCCGGTGCGATCGCCGCGCTCGACCCGCACGAGCCGGTTCAGCGATCCGGTCAGTTGCGCCTGCTCGAGCATGACGAGATCGCCGAGGAGGCCATCCTGGCCACCATGGCGCGCCGTCAGGAATCGCGTGCGGGGTTGCCGCTGCTGCTGTTGGGCCAGCGTTTCGGGGTGTTGGCCGGAATGCCCGCATTCGAGGCGGCGCGACTCCCGGTGGGGCCGCAGTGCCTGGGCCGGATATTCGCCGAGACCTGCGCCGAGCTGTCCCTCAACCTGGACACGCGATTGTCGCTCTATCAACGGTTCGACCGTCAGTTGATGGCCGGCTACCCGGCCTTGGCGGAGTTGATGAATTCGCTGCTGGAAAAAGGCAACGTCCTGCCAGGATTGGCTTTTGTTCCTCTGCGCAAGAGTCGCCGCGCGGCTCCCGACCCGCGGGTCAACACCGACGACACCGACGACACCGGCAGGGGCACCAACACGACCGACGCCATTGCTGCCGCGCCAGCCACAGCGGGCGATAGACGAGCCCACACCGAATTTGGTGTCGCCAGCGACGAGGATATTCAAGCTCTCGCGCGGCAGGAGCTGGATCTGCTGCTGGCAAGGCGGCGCGAGATGCGCCAGGCCCCGGCTGGCACCGGCGCCGACGCTTCCACGCCGGCCAGGATCGCGCTGGCCACCGACGAGGTTGACGCCGCGTTGCATCAGCTCCAGGTGCAACCCGCGACGGCGGGCAATCGGCGCAATACCGACCAGATCCGGCAGGCCCTGCTGGTGCAGAGTCGACAGCAGCGCGGCCATGCGACGTCGCTGTCGCCGCAGGACGACGAGACCTTCGAACTGCTTGGCCTGCTGTATGCACAAATCGGTCGCGAACTGCGGCGCGACACCCCCAGCGCCGGCCTGCTGGAACGCTTGCAGGTGCCCTTGTTGCGGGTCGCGCTGCAGGATCGTGGTTTCTTCATACGCGGCGACCATCCTGCACGCCAGCTGCTCAACGCGGTCGCCCAGGCCGGGGCCGGCTGGATCGCAGAGGATGAAGTCGATCCTCAGCTTGACCAGCAGTTGGGCCAGGCGGTCGAGCATGTCGTCGAGCATTACAGCGGCGACGAGACCGTATTTGAATCAGCCAACCAGGTCCTCGACGAGCATCAGCAGGCCGTGGCCCGCAAGGCCGAAAGTGCCGAGCGCCGTCACGTGGAAGCGGCTCGCGGACGGGACAAGCTGGATCTGGCAAAACAACACGCCGCCGACACCGTAAAAGCGGCCATCGGCGACGCGGCGGTACCACGGTTCCAACGCAATGTGCTCGACCAGGCCTGGGTCGATGTGCTGAGCCTGACGCTGCTGCGCCATGGCCAGGATTCCTGCCAATGGCAGGAACTGGTTGAGGCCACCGACGCCATCGTCGCCGCCAGCACCGGCGGCCAGCCCGCCGGGGACGAGCTCCAGCCCCGGGTCGAGGAGGCTTTGGGACTGGTCGGCTATCAGGGCCAGGAAGCCAGTGCGCTTGCCAGTCGCCTGGTCGGCGCGGCCGAAGAAGAACACGATCCGGCATCGCGTACCGAACTGGCGATCAAGCTCCGCACAAGGACCCGGCTTGGTGCCGACAGCGCCTCGTCCCCCGCTCCTCAAAAGGAGCGCAATCCACGCGAGCAGGCGTGCTACAACCATCTGCGCAGCTTGCCATTTGGTACCTGGATCGAGTTTGCGACCAACCAGCAAGGTGACAAGATCCGGCGTCGCCTGGCGTGGTACAGCCCGGTGACCGGGCGTTCGCTGTTTGTGAACCGGCGTGGCCAACGGGTGGAGGATGCCGGGCAACACGACAGTTTGGACCAGGTCGCGCGGCTGCTCGCCGTGGGCCAGGCAGCGGTGCTCGGCAGCGAGCGTGAAAGCGTGGTCGACCGTGCCTGGCAGGCGACGCTGGGCGCGCTGCGCAGCCTGGTCGGCCAGGACCCACCGCAGGAGACTTCACCGTGAGTTCCATCGCCACCACCGAGGACGGCTGCGATCAGCGCCGTGGTGTCCGCCGGCCCGCCGACGGCGTGATCGCGGTTGTCGACTGCATGACCGACCGTACATTGGGCTTGCTTGGGAACGTGTCGGAGACGGGCATGTTGCTGATCTCAAACGTCGCACTGGTCGACGACGGGTTGTATCAGTTGCAGTTCCAGTTGGACAGCACCGACAGCCCGGCATCGTTGATCGAAGTCGGGGCGCACGTGTTGTGGCAAGCACCCACCTCCAACCCGGAGCGGACCTGGGTCGGGCTGCGCTTCATCAACCTGCCGGAGCCCTATCGGCAACGCCTGCACGGCTGGCTTGCGCGGCCCAGATGACCCGCAGACTCCTCGCAGCCATGCCCAATGTCCCCTGCGCCGTGGCCACTAATCGGTCAGAATTGCACCACTGACCCAAAGAGGATTGACATGGCAACCGAAGATCTGGCGAGCGCCTATTCCCACTACGTGGTGGAACTGCAGCGTCGCAGCACGCAGGCTCTGGAGCTTGGCGGTTTTGATCACCTGGTCATTCCCAGCGGGACCATTCACTACCAGGTATTCGATGATCGCGACTACCCGTACGCCGTCAACCCCCAGTTCAAGGCCTGGGCTCCACTGACCCGGAACCCCGGCAGCTGGCTGGTGTTCACTCCTGGCCAGAAGCCCAAGCTCATCTACCTGCAGCCGTTCGACTATTGGCACGTCGTGCCCCGTGCGCCCGAGGGCTATTGGGTCGACGAGTTCGAGATCATCATCATCCGCAAGAGCGCAGAGGCCCTGCAACACCTGCCGGCCGACCCGGCGCGTTGCGCGATCCTGGGGGAGCCGCAAAGCGCTCTTGGCAGCGACGACCAGCGCAACTTCGTGCCCAACAACCCGGCCGCGGTGGTGAATTACCTGGACTACCATCGCGCGTTCAAGCTGCCGTACGAAATCATGATGATGCGCGGCGCAACGCGCATTGGCGTGCGTGCGCACCTGGCCGCAGAAGCCGCATTCCGCGCAGGCAGGAGCGAGTTCGACATCCACATGGCCTACTGCTCCGCGGCGCGCCAGGATCCCAACGAGCTGCCGTACCACAATATCGTGGCGCTCAACGAGCACGGCGCCGTGCTGCATTATTCCGATGCGGAAACCACGCCGCCGGCGCAGATGCGCAGCTTCCTGATTGATGCCGGCGGCAGCTACAACGGCTACGCCAGCGATATCACCCGCACCTATGCCTTTGATCGCGACAGCGAGTTCCAGTCACTGATCGACGCCGTCGATGCCGCCCAGCTGAAGATGTGCGACGAGGTACGCGCCGGCTTCGACTACAAACAGCTCCACCTTGGCGCGCACTTGAAGTTATCCGCCGTACTCAAGGACTTCGGCATCATCGACATGTCGCCCGAGGCCGCGCTGGAAACCGGCGTCAGCAACGCCTTCTTCCCGCACGGGATCGGCCATGGCATCGGCCTTCAGGTGCACGACGTCGCCGGCTTCGCCGAATCCGACCGCGGCGGCACCATTGCCCAGCCCGAAGGCCAGCCGTTCCTGCGCACCACCCGTGTGGTGGAACCGGGAATGGTGATGACCATCGAGCCGGGGATCTACTTCGTCGACATGCTGCTTGACGAGGTCAAGAAGGGCCCACAGGCCAAGTCGGTCAACTGGGACAAGGTCGCCGCCTTCCGTCCATACGGCGGCATCCGGATCGAGGACGATGTGGTCTGCACCGATGGCGACCCGATCAACCTCACCCGCGAGGATTTTGCCGCGAACGCCGCGTGAACCGGTAGCAACGGCCGCCGCCGACTACCAGCAAGCCCGGCTCCGGCCGGGCTTTTTTACTATCGACGTTGCTCATTACCGGCGCTCGCTCAACCCTGCGCCATGAACGCCTCAATCTCCTCCGCACTTCTTGCAAGCTTCCCGGTCAGCACCTTGTGGCCGTCCCTGGTCACCAGCACGTCGTCCTCGGTACGGATGCCGATCCCGCGCCATTTGGCGGCAACGCTGGCGTCATCCGGCCGCACATACAGTCCCGGCTCGATCGTGAACACCATCCCCGGTTCCAGCAGGCGCGACTCGCCATCGATCCGGTAATCGCCGACGTCGTGGACATCGACGCCGATCCAGTGTCCGGTCTTGTGCGGATAAAAACGCTTGTAGCTGCCGTCACTGATACTTTTCTCAAGCTTGCCTTTCAGCAAGCCCAGCTTGAGCAGTCCCTCGGTCAGGGTCGCGACCGCCGCGTCATGACCGGCCGCGTACGCGATGCCCGGTTGCGCCAGCGCCAGCGCCGCTGCATGGGCGTCACCGACCAGATCGTGCAGCGCCCGTTGCTCCGTGCTGAAACGGCCATTGGCCGGAAAGGTCCGGGTGATATCGGCGGCATAACCGCGATACTCCGCGCCCGCATCCACCAGCACCAGGTCACCATCGGCAATCGGGCCGTTGTTGGCGACGTAGTGCAACACGCAAGCATTGGACCCGGTACCGACGATGCTGCTGTAGGCAGGCACCGAATCATTGGCACGGAAAACCCGTTCAATCTCCGCCTGCAACTGGTACTCCTGCATTCCGGGCCGAACCGCATGCATCGCGGTCTGGTGCGCCGTCACGGTGATGTCGACTGCACGCTGCATCAGTCGCAACTCGTCGCGATCCTTGAACAGTCGCAACTCGTCGAGCAGGTGCCCCAGCTCGAGGAACTCGTGCGGCGCCCGGTTGCCCATCTTCATCATTGCCCGCACCCGGTTGACCCATCCGATCAGCTTGAGGTCGAACTCGGCATCGCGGCCAAAGTGGTAGTACACCCGGGAACGTCCTTCGAGCAGGCCCGGCAGGATGTCGTCCAGGTCGGTGATGGGGTAGGCATCGTCCAGCCCAAACGCTTCCACTGCACCCTCGGGCCCGAATCGCGGCCCGTCCCAAGCCTCCCGGTCCCGGTCGCGCTCACGACAGAACAACAGGGCCTCGCCATGCTGGCGGCCGGGGACCAGCACCAGCACCGCCTCGGGCTCGGGAAAGCCGGTCAGATACAGAAGGTCGGAATCCTGCCGGTAGGGATAGTGGGTATCGCGGTTTCGGATCCGCTCCAGCGCTGCCGGCAGGATCAAGATGCTGTCGTCTCCGGCGACTTCCATCAACTGCTTGCGCCGCCGCGCATGGGCCTTGATCGGCATCGCCAACGGATTGGCCATGTCAGTTCAGTCGTTGCCGGTGTTGGTGGGCCAGCACGCAGTCGCCATGCACCAACAACGCCGCTACGCGGACGAACTCCTCGATCTCGGCCAGCGCCGCTTCGTCGTCCTCATCACCCTCATCCTGCGAGTGTGCGGCCGCAAGCTTGGCCAGGTCGCCCAGCGCCTCGGTGCTTTCCTCCGACAACGGCGGGTTCGCCCCTGCCGCCAGGCCAAAGCCGCCCAGGAAGCCGCGGCACCAATCAAAGAGTGCACCGCTGCGGGCGGCCAGGGAGCTGCCGGAATCGGGTAACAGCAGCGCGAAATCGAAGCTGCGATCGGCCAGCTGTTCTGCACTGGCCAGGCGCAACTCATCCAGCGGGCTGCCCTCCTCGGGGCTGGCAACAGCGTCGTCGACCAGCACCTTGCCGGGCCATTGCCGCACGTTCGCACCACCGCCGGAAAGCCAGCCGCAGAGGCCGCCGTGAAGCTCGGAAGCGGGGGTGGACAAGGCCAGCTGATTGATTTCAGCTTCCACGGCAGCGTGGGTGGGGAGTTCTGGGGTGGAGCTTTGCGTCATGGACGATCACCGCCATTGGAGGGCCTCCAGTCTAGCAACGTCGCCAAGGTGCCATCGAGGGTGAGGTCCCGGATTATTCGGACGCGTTGGGCACGCTGGCCCGGCGGCTGACTGAACCAATCCGCCGGTCTGCCTCACCGGCCTTCTTGACCGCCTGCCCGCCGCTGCCTATCGTGCCAAGATGGATCGCTCCCCGTTGATTTCCCAAATGCAGTCGTTGGCCGCTCGCGTGGACCAGCTGGCGGAGCGCATGCGCAAACTCCAGGATGAGAACCGGAGCCTGCGCCAACAGCAGGAAACCCTGTCGAGCGAACGCGCTGCGCTGCTGGCCAAGAACGAGCAGGCACGGACCCGGGTCGAGGGCATGATCGCCCGCTTGAAATCGCTGGAGCAACACACTTGAGCACCAACCAACCCGTCAGCATTCGCCTGCTGGACCGCGAATATACCGTCGGTTGCGAACCCGGCGAGCAGCACAGCCTGATCGCGGCGGCGAAGTTGCTCGACACCAAGATGCGCGAGATCCGCGGCAGCAACCGCATGGCTGCCCTGGACCGCGTCGCCGTGTTGGCTGCACTCAATTTCGCCCACGAACTGCAACAGATCCGCGACCAGGACGCTGAAGGTGCGCAGGAACTGACGCGCACCCTGGGTGACTTGAACCGCAAGCTCGACGGGCTGTTTGACTCATCGGCGAGCTGAACACCTGGCGACAGATCGCTACCGGTTTGCGGCCACCGCGCTATACTCGAGTCACGTCCTCTGCTGTGGACGACCGCGTGCGCAAACATACACCTTGTCCCTTAATTGCGACCGCGGGGGTGCAACGGAAGCCCGGCGTGCAAGTCCGCCCTCGTAGCGGAAAGCCCGACGGCCTCCAGGCGTCCCCACTTGAACCTCGGGTTCAAGGTCGTTTCGCGCGCATCGCCATCGGCGGAGGATTTTTCTTTCCAGCTGGCAGCCGGTTGCTGCTGTCGGCCAGTGCTATAAAGGATCGCGCCAGCCCCCGCCACACCGGGCTGGCGCACCGCCACTGTCGGACAGGACAAGCACGATGACGGCGGAACAGACGGCAGGCCGTCGGCAACTGCGCACCGAACTACGCGCCCGCCGCCGTGCCCTCCCGGAGTCCGAGCGCACCCGCGCCGCCGAGTGTCTGGCCGGGAACCTGCTCAGCCTTCCATTTGCACCAGCCGGCGGCCACGTGGCCGGCTACTGGGCCATGGACGGCGAAATTGCGTTGGACACATGGCAGGCTGGACTTCCCAACGGATGTATCTACTGTCTGCCGGTGCTTTCCGCGGGCAGGCTGTGCTTTGCGCCATGGCGTGCTGGCGACCCGTTGATCGACAACCGGTACGGGATTCCGGAGCCCAAGGTCGGCCCGGGGCAATTGCTCGAATCCGATCAACTCGACCTGGTGGTGGTGCCGATGGTGGGGTTCGATACGACCGGCCAACGCTTGGGCATGGGAGGCGGCTGGTACGATCGGAGTTTCGCGTTCCGGCAAGCAAGCCGGCCGCCGCCGTGGATGGTCGGGGTTGCCTTCGACCTCCAGCGCGTGGATAGACTTGAGGCGGCCGAATGGGACATTCCCATGGACGCCGTGTGTACCCCATCCCACTTCAGCCTCCACAGACCCAAAAATCCATGAGCAAACGCCGCCGATACTGGCTGATGAAATCCGAGCCCGAAGCGTTTTCGATCGACGATCTGGAGCGGGTTGGAACCGAACCATGGAACGGCGTGCGCAACTACCAGGCGCGCAACTTCATGCGTGACGGCATGGCGATTGGCGACGGGGTACTGTTCTACCATTCCAATACCAAGGTTCCCGGTATCGTCGGTACTGCCACCGTCGCAACCGGGTCCTATCCCGACGAGACCCAATTCGACTCCGAGTCAGATTATTATGACCCCAAGGCCACACGGCAAGAACCGCGTTGGCAGTTGGTGGACGTGACATTCGAGCGCAAGCTGTCGCGCACCATAGCCCTGGACGAGATCAAGCAACACGCTGACGAGCTGGGCGAAGAGTTCGCGTTGATTCGGCGCGGCAATCGCCTGTCGGTGTTCCCGGTCTCTGCTCACCAGTACAACTACCTGCTTTCCCTGGAGTAACCCCGGATGTCGGAAGCCAAGCGCCTTGCTGCGGAAAAGGCCATCGAGTTCGTCGAGGACGGAATGATTGTCGGTGTCGGCACGGGTTCTACCGTCGCCTACTTCATCGACGCCCTCGGTCGAATCAAGGATCGCATCAAGGGAGCGGTCTCCAGCTCCGAGCAAAGCACCTGGCGCCTGCGTGACCACGGCATCGAAATATTGGACCTGAATGCGTCCGGCCAGCTGTCGCTGTATGTCGACGGCGCAGATGAATGCGATCCGCACAAACGCCTGATCAAGGGCGGCGGGGCCGCGCTGACCCGCGAGAAAATCATCGCCGAGGCCAGCACCAAATTTGTCTGCGTGGTTGACCCGTCCAAGTGCGTCGACGTGCTGGGTCGGTTTCCATTGCCAGTCGAGGTCATCCCGATGGCCCGTAGCCTGGTCGCGCGCGAGATACTCGCCATGACCCGCGCCCAACCCGTGTGGCGGCAGGATGCGGAGGGGCGTGGCGTGGTCACCGACAATGGCAACACGATCGTGGATATCCATGGCCTGGCGATCACCGACCCGGTTGGGTTGGAGTCTGCGATCAACCAGATCCCCGGCGTGGTCAGCGTCGGCTTGTTCGCCCGGCGGGCAGCTGACGTGGTGATTATTGGCGGGGAACCCGCACGGTTCCTGTAAGCACCAGTTGCACTTCCTGCGGTCGCCGGAGAACCCATGGGGGTTTTGTTTTTACGGTTCGACGTCCATGGATCCCCGCCTTCGCGGGGATGACGCGGAAAATTCGCGGGGATGGTGCAGGAAATCCGTGGGGATGGCGCAGGAATGGATTCTCGCCCAAAGAAGAAGGCCGGCCCCTTGTGGGGACCGGCCTTCGGTGTAAATGCTCAGCAATGACCTACTCTTGCATGGCTTAGGCCACACTACCATCGGCGCGTGTGCG
>NZ_JBSVRL010000006.1:0-111916 GCF_054052145.1 Lysobacter sp. A421
CGCACACGCGCCGATGGTAGTGTGGCCTAAGCCATGCAAGAGTAGGTCATTGCTGAGCATTTACACCGAAGGCCGGTCCCCACAAGGGGCCGGCCTTCTTCTTTGGGCGAGAATCCATTTTTCCTGCGTCATCCCCACGGATTTCCTGCACCATCCCCGCGAAGGCGGGGATCCATGGACGTCGAACCGTAAACACAAAACCTCAGGTGTTAACGGCTAACGCCGCTAGTGCCAGCAAGGTAACTACGCAAAGAAGTCCGACAGCCCAGACCAGACTGCGCAGCTTGTCCAGGTTGGCTATATAAAATACACCGTGCAGGATGCGTGCGATGATGAAAGCGATCGTGAGCAATGCGATGTGTTCGTGGGACACCGCCGCAAGCTGGGCCAGCACTACAGCGATCGCGAACGGCGGGAAGGCCTCAAATGCGTTGAGCTGGGCGGCGTTGGCGCGGATCGATCGTGGGTTGTCTTGCCTGGCCAGCCAGCCCCGCGGATCCCGGTTATCGAATCTATCGCCGCTGCCTTTGGCGACAATGGTCCAAACATACGGCAGCAGGGCCGCCACCAGCACGCACCAATATGCAGTTGCCAGAGTCATCTATGCGCTCCTTTTGGGGATCCTGGAGATTCTTTCAAAGGGCAATGGCTAGTTGGTCGTTGGCGCCATCATGTTTTCGCGGGCGCTACGGAATGCGTTGCCCTGGTACCACTCAGGCCACTGGTTACTATTGGCCAGCTGCTCGCCGACGCCATATAGGGCTTTCAAGTCCTGTACCACGCCGTCGAGGTTCCAGTAGGGGTCGTATTCATCGGCCGGCTGGTGGTAACGCCGATCACGGTAATCCAGCTCGCTCTTTTGCCCGGCTTCCACGCCGCCGTCGATCAGGTCTGTACCGCCCTTGGCGTACAGCGCAGGAACCCCGGCCTTGGCGAAGTTGAAATGGTCGGAACGGAAGTAGAAACCGTCCTCTGGAGTGGCCTCGGCATGCAGTACGCGGCCCTGTTTGTCGGTGACGTTGGCAAGTACATCCTCCAGCTCGGAGCTGCCGAAGCCGACGACGGTCATGTCGCGCGAAGGGCCGGAGATCGGCATCGCATCCAGGTTGATGACCGCAACCGTCTTGTCCAGCGGAATACTCGGATGAGCGACGTAATACTTGGAGCCGAGCAACCCGGACTCCTCCAATGTCACCGCGAGGAACAACAGCGAGCGATCCGGTGCGGGATCCTGGGCGGCGAACTTCTCCGCAATGCCCAGGATGCCGGCTACGCCGCTGGCGTTGTCGACCGCACCGTTGTAGATCGTGTCTTTATCGGCGTCGCTGTCGTCGTGGCCTTCGCCTCCGTGGTCACCCAGATGATCCCAATGCGCCATATAAACCACCGCTTCGTCGGGACGGGTCGCACCGGGCAACAGCGCGATCACATTGCGTGACGATTTTTCGCGGATGGTGCTGTCCAGGCCAAGCGATAGCGAGGCATCCAGCGGGATCGCCTTGAAGCCAGTCTTGTTCGCCGCACGGTACAGATCGTCCAGGCCATGGCCCAGCTCGCCCAGCACTTCGCGGGCGACTTCGCCGGTAATCCAGCCTTGTGCCGGCAAGCGCGGCTCGGGATCGTCCGCAGGAGCAAGATCGAACTGGGCACCCGACCAGGAGTTCTTGACCACGTCCCAGCCATACGACGCGCCGCGGGTATCATGAATGATCAAGGCGGCCGCAGCACCCTGCCGCGCCGCTTCTTCATACTTGTAGGTCCAGCGACCGTAATAGGTCATCCGCTTGCCTTCGAACAATTCCGGATCATTGGCATGGAAGCCCGGGTCGTTCACGAACATCACCACCGTTTTGCCCTTGACGTCGACTCCGGCGTAATCGTTCCAACCCAGCTCGGGCGCATTCACACCGTAACCGACGAACACCAGCTTGCTGTCCTTGATGTCGACCTCGGTCTGGCCGTTACGGGTCCCGATAACCATGTCGCTGCCGAACTGAAGGTCACGCGATTCACCGTTGATATCCAGATGGATCACGGTTGACTCGTCGGCGGTGGTCTCCACCATCGGGACAGTCTGGAAGTAGCTGTCGCCGTTGCCCGGCTGCAGCCCGAGTCGTTGGAATTCGGTCTCGAGGTAGTTGACGGTCTTCTCGCCACCGGGGCTGCCGGGCGCTCGACCGGCGAATTCATCGGAGGCCAGGATGCGGACCCGTTCGGCAAAATCGGCCGCATTGATACTGGGGTCGGACGTGTATGTGCTCGCGTCGCTGGCAGCGGTGGCTGCCGGCTGCGACGGCGAATCTACCGGATCATTGGACGGATTGCAGGCGGCCAACACGAGGGCGGCGGCTACCAGCGAAGTGGCGGGTAACAGGGGAATGCGGGACATGGGGCATCCAGAAGCGGCAGTATCATCGATACTAGCGCGTGTACCAGAAACGTGTCCTACCCGCCTGCCCCAATGGGTATCAACCTCGCAGCGCCGTTGCGCGGTATCCAGATCCGGGACTAATCCTCGCGCGGTGGTGCACTGGTTCCCGAGTAGCTTGTCGCGGTGGCGCCGGTGACCGGTCCGATGCGGGCGCTGTCGTGGACCAGCAACGTCACTTCACGTTCAAACACCAGCGGACCGTCAACCTGGGCGTTCGGGCCAACCACGATCCTTGGTTTGCGATTGCTGCGGAAGCTGAACCAGCCAACGCTTGGCTTCTGGTAATGGATCCCACCTTGCACGTGGGAGCCCGCGCCGACGGTCAGGTCGCCGCTGACCATATCGATGTCGCCGGAAACATCGGCATCGACCAGACCCACTGCGCCGTTGACGGTGCCGATGTCCCCCTGGACGCTGCTGCCCCGGCCCAGGAAAACCTCACCGTTGACCGTGTTCACCGAGTCGCCAATTTGCACGTTCGTGCCGGTGCGGATATCGCCATTGACCGTCGACAGACCTTCGACCTGGGCACCATCACCCACATCGATGCTGCCGTTGACCGTCTCCGCCTCGCCGGTGCTTGCCTTGGCGCCGATGCTGATCTGCCCGTTGACCGTGTCCAGGTCGCCGGCGCGCGCACCTTGTTGAACCTGCAGCGTGCCATTGACCTTGCTCATGTCGCCTTGGTCGGCGAATGCCGCGGCCGGGGCGAGCAGGACCAGCGAGATTGTCATCGACAGCGCGAGGGCGATTGGATTGCGGGTCATGGCTTGAGTCCCGGTATATGAGGGGGGGTAGGGCATCGGTTCACTTGCGGCACAAAGCTTGGCACGGCGTTTCGCTACAATCCACCCCATCTGAGTCAGCGAGATAAACGTCATGCCGATCCTCCAAGCGCCAGCCGTCCGGCCCGTCGTCTTGCTGATCCTGGATGGGTGGGGCCATCGTGAGGAGCCCGCCGATAATGCGATCGCGCAAGCAAACCTGCCCAACTGGAAAGCGCTGCTCGCGAGCTGTCCGCATACGTTGATCCATACCGAGGGTCGCCACGTGGGTTTGCCGGACGGGCAGATGGGCAATTCCGAGGTGGGCCACATGAACCTGGGCGCCGGCCGCATCGTGTACCAGAGCCTGACCCGGATCGATGCGGCGATCGAGGACGAAAGCTTCTTCGGCAACCCACAACTGCGCGCCGCCTGCGCCGCGGCAAAGCGTAACCACTCCACCTTGCACCTGCTCGGGCTGCTGTCGCCGGGTGGCGTGCATAGCCACGAACGGCACATCTTCGCGATGCTTGAGCTGGCGCGACGCGAAGGGGTGGAAAAAGTGGCCGTGCACGCGTTCCTGGATGGGCGCGACATGCCGCCGCGTTCGGCCCGACCGAGCCTGGAAGCATTGCACCGTGCGTGCGCGTCGGCAGGCAACGCTCGTATCGCCAGTGTCACGGGCCGCTACTACGCGATGGATCGGGACCAGCGTTGGGACCGTTTGCACCAGGCATGGGACGCGATGGTCGAAGGGCGGGCCGAACAACGCGCAGGCGATGGAGTGGCCGCGTTGGACGCGGCTTACGGCCGTGGTGAGGACGATGAATTTGTCCGCCCGACCGTGATTGGCGAGTCGCTGCCAATGGTCGATGGCGATGCCGTGGTGTTCATGAATTTCCGTGCCGACCGTGCCCGTCAGCTGGCGGCCGCGTTCGTCTCTCCGGCATTCACCGGCTTCGATACGCGCCGTCCCGCGTTGTCGGATTTCGTGTGCCTGACCGAGTACGACGCCAGGTTGCCCGCCGAGGTGGCGTTTCCCCCTGATGACCTGCGCCATACCCTGGGCGAGATTCTGTCCGACAGTGGCTTGCGACAGCTGCGGATCGCCGAGACGGAAAAATACGCCCACGTGACGTTCTTTTTCAGTGGTGGCCGCGAAGACGCCTACGCCGGCGAGACGCGGATCCTGGTGCCCAGCCCGAAAGTCGCGACGTATGACCTGCAGCCAGAGATGAGTTGCCCGCAGGTTACCCAGGGCCTCACTGCCGCGCTGCGCTCCGGCGATATCGATGTCGCGATCTGCAACATCGCCAACCCGGACATGGTCGGACATAGCGGTGATCTGGTCGCGGCGGTGAAAGCCGTCGAAGCGGTGGACGTTGCGATTGGTGCGATCCTGGCCGCGGTACGGCAGGTCGGTGGCGCGATCGTGGTCACCGCCGACCATGGCAACGTGGAGATGATGCGTGATCCGGTGACCGGGCAACCGCACACCGCACATACGGTGGGACCGGTGCCACTGGTCTACGCCGGCCCGCGACCGGCTTCGTTGCGCGACGGCGGGTCACTGCGCGATGTCGCCCCGACCCTGCTGGACCTGCTGGGATTGCCCAAGCCGGCGGAGATGACGGGCCGCAGCCTGCTGCTGGACGGGCAGTCCGGCTGATGCCACGCAAGCTGATGCCAGGCATGCGCGCGAGCGTCTGGGTCGCCGTTGCCGTCGCATGCCTGCTGGCTGGGCCGACGTTTGCCCAAAGCAGCAGTGATACCGAGCGCAAGCTGCAGACGATCAAGAAGGAGCTCAAATCGGTCGCGAGCGAGCGCCGCCAGATCGAATCCAAGCGCGGCGCGGCGACCCGTGAGCTGCGCCAGGCCGACGAGCAGGTCTCTGCGTCCAGCCGCCAGTTGCGCCAGACCGAGCGCGACCTGGTTGCGAGCCAGGCCAAGCTGGACGAGGTACAGGCCCGGCGGGATGCCCTGAACGAGAACCTGGACACCCGGCGCGAGGAACTCGCCCGTTTGATACGTGCGGCCTATGCGCAAGGGGATGCAGCACCGTTGAAACTGCTGCTGGCTCAGGACCGGGTGGCCGATGCCAGCCGGCTGTTGACCTACCACCGTTACCTGCAGAGCGACCGCGCTGCCCGGATCCAGTCGCTGTCGGGTGAGTTGGCGCAGGTGGATGCACTGGAGCGGGAGATCGTCGCCCGCCGTACCGAGTTGGATACGACCAGGCAACGCCAACGCAGCCAACTGGCACAACTGGAAAAGGACCGCGGCGCGCGCAAGACACTGGTGGCCGAGCTTGACCAGCGTTTCCAGGACAAGCGCAGTCGCGAGAAAGCACTGGGCCGTGATGCCGAAGGGCTGGAGCAGGTACTGAAGAAGCTGCGGGCCGCCGCCGAACGTGCCGAGGCGGCCCGGCGCGCCGCAGTGGCCAAGGCCGAACGCGAAGCGCGCGAAGCGGCGAAGCGCACCGGTCAGCCCGCGCCACGCACTCCAGCTCCAACCCCCGTCGCCGGAGGCCCCCAGGTGGGCGGCGTTGGCTGGCCTCTGGCTGGCAATTTGATTGCCGGTTATGGAGCCAAGTTGCCTGACGGCCGTGAAAGCCAAGGCTTGTTGATTGGTGCCAGTGCGGGCACCGCGGTACGTGCAGTGGCCGCCGGCACCGTGGTGTACGCCGAATGGATGAGCGGCTTCGGCCTGATCCTGATTATCGACCACGGCAATGGCTACATGAGCCTGTACGCACACAATGACGCCGTACTCCACGACGCCGGCGACACCGTCAGTCGTGGCGATCCGGTCGCGACCGTCGGCACCTCGGGTGGGCACGGCAGGCCGGCGCTGTATTTCGAATTGCGCCGTAACGGGGATCCGGTCAATCCATCTACCTGGCTGAAGCGCTGAGCCGGTCTGCCGGCGGCATCGCTTTACCCGAAATTCCGGCGATGGGGCTTATTGTTGCCACCGGAGCCACCGTTCCTGGAGTTCGCCCAATGCATTTGCGTTACCTCCCGAGTGTCCTTGCTGCCGCCCTTGCCGTTGCATTGGCGCTACCGTCCGCGGCGGCTATCGCGCAGGACCAGACTACCCCCGCGGAACCAACGCCCGCAGCCCAGCCACCGGTGGAACTGCCTCTCGACCCCGTCGACGAGGAAACACCGGCAGCGCCGGCCACCGCGGAAGACACGCGAACCGTCGATGATGCTGCCGCTGATTCGAAGATTCCGCTGGACGAGATTCGCCGCTATGTCGCGGTGTACAAGGCCGTCAAGGCCGCCTATGTAGAGCCGGTCGATGACCATGACCTGATGCAGTCCGCGATCCAGGGCCTGCTGCTCGATCTGGACCCGCACAGCGCCTATCTGAAAGGCGATGCGGCGGATAATTTCGATGAGCAATCGCGTGGCAACTACGATGGCATCGGGGTGGAAATATTCCCACAGCCCGATGGCACCTTGCGGGTCATCGCCCCCATCGACGACACGCCGGCGGCGCGGGCAGGGGTCAAGGCCGGGGACCTGATTGTCGCCGTGGATGGCGTGCCGCTCAGAGCCGGCGCGGATGCGGAAGCCAGCTCGTTGCGCGGCAAGCCGGGTACCAAGGTCGAGTTGACGGTGGTGCGCGATGGCGAGGACGAGCCGCTGAAAATCAGCGTTGAGCGCCAGACCATCGTCATCGCCAGCGTCCGCAGCCGGATGCTTGAGCCCGGCTATGGCTACATCCGCGTGAGCGCATTCCAGGCCGATACTGCCGGAGATTTCGAGAGTCAGCTTGAGCAGCTCAACCATCAGTCAGGTGGCCAACTGAAAGGGCTGGTGCTGGACTTGCGCAGCAATCCGGGTGGCTTGCTGACCGCCGCGGTGCAGATTGCCGACGCGTTGCTGGATGACGGCGAGATCGTCAGCACGCGAGGGCGGATCCCGATCAGCGACGCGGTGTTCAGCGCCACGCCCGGCGACCTCATGCAAGGCGCCCCGGTGGTGATCCTGGTGGATGCCGGCTCGGCCAGCGCATCCGAAGTGCTGGCCGGTGCGCTGGCGGATAATCATCGGGCGCGGGTGGTCGGCAGCCGGACCTTCGGTAAGGGTTCGGTGCAGACGCTGCTGCCGCTGGACAACGGCGACTCGGTCAAGCTCACCACGGCGCGTTACTACACGCCCAGTGGCAAATCGATACAGGCGCTGGGTATCGTTCCCGATGTCGTCCTGCATGCTGACAAGCAGGACGATGATGCGCGTGCGACCAGCTACACCGAAGCCAGTCTGCCCGGGCATCTGGAGGGCGAGAGCGATCAGCCAGGCGTCAATGCCGGTGAAGTGCTCGATGGCGAGGCCCCGATTTCCGCCGCGTTGGTGGAGTTGAAGCGGCTGGCAGCGACGCCGCCTGGGGCGGCGCCGGTCAGCGGACCTTGAGCGGCGCGCTATCTTGAGCCCCACGCGCTATTGAGCGCCCACGCGCTTTTGCATCAGAAGCCGCTTCGGCGGCGCAACCGGCGGGCAATGCCGGCGCGCGCCAGCAGCGCAAACGCCCCGCCGAAGGCGAAACCTGCCAGATGCGCGGACCAGGCCACCGCGCCGAATGCGGGACCAATAAAGGTGAATACCACCTGCAACAACGCCCAGATCCCGATCAATAGCGCGGCGGGCACCTTCACAAACTGCAGGAAAACGCCCAGCGGCACGACCAGGCCTAGCCTGGCACCGGGGAACAAGGCCAGGTAGGCGCCGATCAGTGCCGACACCGCGCCACTGGCCCCGATGATCAGCCGGTCAGGGGTGGCAATCGACAGCACCGCCGCGAGATTGGCGACGGCACCGCCGAGCAGGAACAACAGCATGAACCGCCATGGGCCCATGGCGCGCTCGGCGGGAAGCCCGAAGATCAGCAGGAACACCAGGTTTCCCAGCAGGTGGACCCAGTCGGCATGCAGGAACAACGCGCTGATCAACCGCACCAGACTGCCATCGGGCAGCGATTGCGCCCAGGCGATCGAGGTGGTCAGGCCGCCCGACAGTGCTCCCCATTCCATCAGCAGGCGGCGCTGTTCCAGCGCCGGTAACAAGGTCAGCCAGGTAAAACTGCCCCATAGCGCGGCAAACAGCAGCGGCGTGGCCCAGCGCAACGGTGCCTTCTGGCGTGATGGGATCGCAACGAACATCAGTGACCCGATGCGTGCATTGCAGGGCGGTCAGGCTGGTCAGGCAAGCCCGGCCTCATGTTCGAGTGGCGTTGTGGGAAATCAATGCTCATTTGTTAGCATGGGGTTAATCGGCGCGCTATAGTGCAGACGGTGCCGTATGGCGGCGCCCCGGCATCCGTCGGCGACCGGCGAAACCGGCGCTCCAGACGCGCCGACAAAATAACGTCACTGGAGATTACACGTATGCACCACGTACACCGCATTACACGCCTGTCGGCGCTGGCTCTGGGCATCGCTGGCGTGTTTGCGCTGGGCCAGGCCAACGCGTCGGGCTTCCAGCTCAAGGAAAACAGCGTCAAGGCCATGGGCGCCGCCTATTCGGGCACCGCGGCGAATGCGGGTGACACTTCGGTGGTGGTCAACAACCCGGCGCTGATGACGAGCTTTGAAGGCACCACGGTGCAGGCGGATGTCAGCGTCATCGACCTCAGCTACGAGTTCAAGGGTAGTGGTTATGACGTGGCGGGCCAGCCATTGAGCGGTGGCAACGGCGGCAATGCCGGCGGCGTGACGCCGATCCCGGCGCTGTCGCTGGTCCACAAGTTCGACAACGGCCTGGCACTGGGCGCGATGGTCAGTGCACCGTTTGGCCTGAAGACCGAATACGACGACAACTGGGTAGGCCGTTACTACGCCCACACTTCGGATGTGCAGATCGTCGACCTGACGGTCTCCGCCGCGATCGACCTGATTCCCGATCGCTTGTCGGTCGGTGCCGGCCTGATCTATTCCAGCGCGGACGTGACCCTGTCCAAGTCAGTGGATTTTGGCACCATCCTGTATGGCGCCGGCGTGCCGTTGCCGTTCGCGCGTCCGCAGGCAGCCGACGGCTTTGCCGACGTGCAAGGTGATGACACCGGCATGGGCTGGGTGCTGGGCTTCAATCTTCGTCCGACCGACAAGCTCTCCATCGGCCTGTCACACCGCTCCGAGATCGACTATGAGCTGCGTGGCGACGTGGACTGGACGCTGCCTGCCAACGCCCGTGCCACGTTCGACGCGGTAGGTCGCGCGGCGCTGTTCCAGGACGGTGGTGTAAGCGCCAAGTTGACCACTCCGGGAACCACCACGGTATCGGTGGCCTATGACTTCACCGATCGCGCCAAGGCGATGGTGACCTACGCGGAAACCGGTTGGGAGTCGTTGCACGAAGTCCGTGTCGACTTTGACGGCCCGGATCCGGATTCGGTTGAAGCGTTCGATTGGGACACCACCCGTTTCATGTCGCTTGGCGGCGAGTTCAAGTTGAATCCGGCCTGGACGCTGCGCGCTGGTTATGCAATCGACGAGACCCCAACCACCTATGCGACCCGTACCCCGCGTTTGCCGGACGAAGATCGCAAGTGGTACACGCTGGGTGCGACCTGGCAGATCAGCGATGCGTTTGACATCAACTTCGCTTACGCGCGGATCGAGCCCGACACTCCGCAGATCGGCCTGATCACTCCGCCGGCGGAGGGTGGCCAGCGCCTGTTTGGCGAGTTTGACGGCGGTGCCAACCTGTACGGCATCTCCGCCCAGTACCGCTTCTGATCAAGCGGTATTGAACCAACAAAAAACCCCGCTTCGGCGGGGTTTTTTGTTGCTGCGGACGTCACTCCTGCCGACGTTGCCTGGGTGCCAGGCCGCCCTGCTTCGCCAGGCTTATTCGCCCAGGGTCAACAGTGACGCATTGCCGCCGGACGCGGTGGTATTGATGGTGATCGTCTTCTCGGTGGTAAAGCGCGGCAGGTATTGTGGACCGCCGGCCTTGGGGCCGGTGCCGGACAGGCCATGGCCGCCGAACGGCTGTACCCCGACCACCGCACCGATCTGGTTGCGGTTGACGTAGCAGTTGCCGACCTTGATACGGCTGGAAATCCTCTCCACCGTGGCATCGATACGCGAGTGAATGCCCAGGGTCAGCCCGTAGCCCGTCGCGTTGATGGCGGCGATGACTGCATCGAGCTGGTCCGCCTTCCAGCGGATCACGTGCAGCACCGGGCCGAAGATCTCCTGCTTCAGCTGGTCCAGTGAGTCCAGCGCATAGGCGCGCGGGGCGAAGAAGGTGCCGTGAGCGGTGTCAGGCCCCATGTCGCCGGTTGCGATCGGCGTCGCCTCGCGGTCCATGCGCTCGGCATGGTCTTCCAGCATCTTCAACGCGTCCTTGTCGATTACCGGGCCCACGTCGGTCGACAGCAGACCGGGATCGCCCACCTTCAACTCGGCCATGGCACCGGCCAGCATGGTGACCACCGTATCGGCGATATCGTCCTGGACGAACAGCACGCGCGCGGCGGAGCAGCGTTGTCCGGCGGAGGTAAAGGCCGACGACAGCGCGTCCTTGACCAGTTGCTCGGGCAGCGCGGAGGAGTCGGCGATCAACGCGTTCTGGCCGCCGGTCTCGGCGATCAGCACGCCGAGCGCGCCTTCGCGCGCCGCCAGGGAGCGGTTGATCGCCGCGGCGGTCTCATTGGAGCCGGTGAAAGCAACCCCGGCCACGCGCGGATCACTGGTCAGCGCGGCGCCGACGGTGATGCCGTCGCCGGGAAGGAACTGCAGCACGTCTTCGGGCACGCCGGCTTCGTGCATCAGCCTGGTCGCGTAGTAGCCAACCAGGTTGGTCTGCTCGGCCGGCTTGGCCAGCACGCTGTTGCCGGTGGCCAGGGCAGCGGCGACCTGGCCGATGTAGATCGCCAGCGGGAAGTTCCACGGGCTGATGCAGACGAATACACCGCGGCCACCGTGATGCAGCACGTTGGTCTCCCCGGTGGGGCCGGGCAGCGGCTCGGGGGTGAACATCGTGCGTGCCTGCGCGGCGTAGTAGCGCAGAAAGTCGACGGCCTCGCGGACCTCGCCGACGCCATCGGCAATGGTCTTGCCGGCATCCTTGGTGCACATCGCGATGAACTGGGCCATGCGCGACTCAAGCAGGTCGGCGGCACGCTCCAGGATCGTGGCGCGGTCGGCCGCGGGGGTTGCGTCCCACCTGGGGTGCGCGGCAACGGCATTCTGCAGTGCCTGCTCGACCACGGCGGCATCGGCCGGCAGCCACTGGCCGACGACCTCGCGCAGGTCGGCCGGATTGGTCACCGGCACGCGCTCGCCGGTCAGCGCCGCGCCGGGTACCAACGGTTCGGCGTACCAGTCATTGCGCACCGCAGCGTTGACCTGTTCGGCCAGCGTCCGCAACTGGTCGTCGTTGGCAAGGTTGACACCCATGGAGTTGCTCCTGTTGCAATATTTCATCGAGGCTGCGTGACTCCGGAAGAGGTCGACCGGCAGCGGAATGTTGGGGTGCGAAATGGTGTCAAACCCGGCCACGGTGTCCAGCGGGTCGCGGACGAGTTTGTCGATGGGGACGCTCTCGTCGGTGATGCTGTTGACGAAGCTTGAGTTCGCGCCATTTTCCAGCAAACGCCGTACCAGGTAGGGCAGCAGGTCTTCGTGGCTGCCGACCGGCGCGTACACGCGGCACGGGACATCCAGGCGATCCGCCGGGATCACCTGGGCATACAGGTCATCGCCCATGCCATGGAGCTTCTGGAACTCGAAATCGACCCGGCGCCCGTCCAGGCCCGCCATGGTGTGGACCGCGGCAATGGTCTGCGCGTTGTGGGTGGCGAACATCGGATAGATCGCGTCGGTGGCCTGCAGCATCTGGCGCGCGCAAGCCAGGTACGACACGTCGGTGTTGGGCTTGCGGGTGAATACCGGGAATCCGGGGTAGCCATCGACCTGGGCGCGCTTGATCTCGGTGTCCCAATACGCGCCCTTGACCAGCCGTACCGGGATCCGGCGACCCACCTGGCGGGCGAGATCAACGATGAATTCAATCGCCTCCGGTGCACGCTTCTGATACGCCTGGATCGCCAACCCGCAGCCGTCCCAACCGTCCAGGGACGGATCGCGGTAGACGCCGGCGAACACATCCAGTGAAAGCTCCAGTCGATCGGCCTCCTCCGCATCCACCGTCAAGCCGACGCCGTGATGTTTGGCAAGCTGGGCCAGCTCCAGTACTCGCGGGGTCAACTCGGCCAGCACCCGGGCACGCTTGGGGTGCTCGTAGCGCGGATGCAGTGCGGAGAGTTTTACCGAGATGCTGGGGGTCGCGAAGATGTCGTCGTTGCGGTAATCGGCGCTGCTGCCGATCGTCTGGATGCCCTGGCGGTAGGCGTCGAGATAGCGCAGTGCATCAACGTCGGTCAACGCGGCTTCGCCGAGCATGTCATAGCTATAGCGATAGCTGCTGTTGACGCCCTTGCGGGAGCGGGCCAGGGCCTCGGCCATGGTCCGGCCCATGACGAACTGGTGGCCCATGATTTCCATCGCCTGGCGCACGGCCAGCCGGATCACCGGCTCGCCAATGCGTCCGACCAGGCGCTTGAAAGCATTATGGGCATCGCGTTTGGTGTCATCGGCCAGCTCGACCAGCTTGCCGGTCAGCATCAGGCCCCAGGTCGAGGCGTTGACCAGCATCGAATGGGACTGGCCCATGTGGCGCTTCCAGTCGGCCTCACCCAGCTTGTCGCGGATCAGCTTGTCGGCAGTGCCCTGGTCGGGAATCCGCAACAGTGCCTCGGCGACACACATCAGCAACACCCCCTCCTCGCTGCCCAGGTCGTACTGGCGCATGAAGGCCTCGACCGCGCCTTGCTCATGGGCCCGGGCGCGTACCCGCTGCACCAGGTCGGTGGCCAGCGTCTGGGTTGTGGCGCGGGCGGCATCCGGCAGACGGGCCTGCTCCGCCAGCGCATTCACGTGGTCAGTCTCGTCACGCCGCCAACCGGCGGTGATCGCTGCACGCGCGCTGCCCGGAATGGCCGGCAATTCAGGACTGATCAACATGCGCAGCGGCTGCGGAGCGTCAAGGGGGGTGATTTTGTTGGTCATCGGGTCCGCTATCGGCGGTGGGGGAAGGGGCCGATAGTCTAGGATCAATCGCGCGCACGCGCTGGATAACTTAAGTCATGGATGAAGTCACCATGGGCGTGATTCGCTTGCTGCAAATCGTCCTGGCGGATACCCTTTGAAGGCTGTCGGTAACGCCGTCACTGGCGGGATGGGCTCCGGTGGGCCCACCAACTCATTCCGTCGCGGGTCGTTTCGGCGCTTCGGGGCCGGGTGCAGACAGGACAGCTCGCGGAGCAGGACCAAGACAATCATGATCAACAAGCGGAATTTGGGGCTCAAATTGATGAAATCCGGTCGGATCCAACAATGCGTCATGGGGCTTGCCGCCATGGCCGCGCCGACGTGGGCGTTTGCGCAGAGTGCGGACCCGCACCGCTGGCAGCTCAACATGGGCCGCGGTGTCACCCACCTGTCCAACAACGCGTATGAAGCCCATATGATGGTGCTATGGATCTGCGCGGGGATCGGCCTGTTGGTGTTCGTCGCCATGGGCGTGGCGATGTTCCGGTTCCGCAAATCGCGCGGCGCGGTGGCGGACACATCATTCACCCACGATACCAAGCTGGAGACCCTGTGGACGGTGATCCCGGTGATCCTGCTGATCCTGATGGCGACCCCGGCAACCTTCAAGCTGGTCGACATGTACGACACGCGCGACTCGGAGATGACGGTCAAGGTCACCGGCTACCAGTGGATGTGGGAGTACGAGTACCTTGGCGAGGACGTCAGTTTCACCAGCCGGATGGACCGCGAAAGTGATCGCATCCGCCAAAGTGGCCTGGATCCACGTGATACCGATCATCCGTACTACCTGCTGGATGTCGACAACCCGCTGGTGGTGCCCGTCGATACCAAGATCCGGTTCGTGATTACCGCTGACGACGTGATTCACTCGTGGTGGGTGCCGGCATTGGGCTGGAAGCAGGACGCGGTGCCGGGCATCATCAATGAGGCCTGGGCCGACATTTCCACCCCGGGTGTCTACCGCGGCCAATGCGCCGAGTTGTGCGGCAAGGACCACGGCTTCATGCCGATCGTGGTCAAGGCTCTGCCCAAAGCCGAGTTCGAGCAGTGGCTTGCCGCCCAGAAGGGCGGCGAGGCGCCGACTGAACCTGCTGCAACCGCTACCGACACCCCGGAAGCACCCCAGGCAACTCCCGAACCCGAAACCGATGCCCCGGCCGCTGTCGCGGTCGCCGGCTGACCGGCCCGCCGGCTTTTACATCACACGAATCCAGAGGTAAGCCATGGCTGCCACGTACCCCGTCACAGATCACCACGACGACCACGGTCCCCAGCAGGGGTTCGTCCAGCGTTGGCTGCTTTCCACCAACCACAAGGACATCGGGACCCTGTACCTGCTGTTCAGCTTCATCATGTTCGTTATCGGTGCGGCGTTCTCGATCGTCATTCGCAGTGAACTGGCGCAACCCGGGCTGCAGTTCGTCGACCCGCAGTTTTTCAACCAGATGACCGCGTTGCACGGGCTGGTGATGATCTTCGGCGGGGTGATGCCGGCGTTCGTCGGCCTGGCCAACTGGATGATCCCGTTGCAGATCGGTGCGCCGGACATGGCGCTGCCGCGCATGAACAACTGGTCGTTCTGGATCCTTCCGTTCGCGTTCGCGATGTTGCTGATGACCCTGTTCCTGCCCGGTGGCGCGATGGGTGGTGGCTGGACGATGTACCCGCCGCTGTCGTTGCAGGGCGGTTCCAACGTCGCCTTCCAGATCTTCGCCATCCACATGATGGGCGTCAGCTCGATCATGGGCGCGATCAACGTCATCGCCACCGTGCTCAACATGCGCGCCCCGGGCATGGATCTGCTGAAGATGCCGATCTTCACCTGGTCGTGGCTGATTACCGCGTTCCTGCTGCTTGCGGTGATGCCAGTGCTGGCCGGCGCGGTCACCATGCTGTTGACCGACAAGTTCTTCGCGACCTCGTTCTTCAACGCCGCAGGTGGCGGTGACCCGGTGATGTACCAGCACATCTTCTGGTTCTTCGGCCATCCCGAGGTCTACATCATGATCATGCCGGCGTTCGGCATCGTCTCGGAGGTCATTCCGACCTTCAGCCGCAAGCCGCTGTTTGGCTACCAGGCCATGGTGTATGCGCTGGCGGCGATTGCGTTCCTGTCGTTCATTGTCTGGGCGCACCACATGTTCACCGCCGGCATGCCGTTGGGCGGCGAGCTGTTCTTCATGTACGCCACCATGCTGATCTCGATCCCGACCGGGGTGAAGATCTTCAACTGGGTCACCACCATGTGGCGCGGCTCGATGACCTTCGAAACGCCGATGCTGTTCGCGGTAGCGTTCGTGATTCTGTTCTCCATCGGCGGCTTCTCCGGGCTGATGCTCGCGATCGTGCCGGCCGACTTCCAGTACCACGACACCTACTTCGTGGTGGCCCACTTCCATTACGTGCTGGTGACCGGCTCGGTGGTGGCGCTGATCTCGGCGGTGTACTACTGGTGGCCCAAATGGACGGGCCGGATGTACAACGAGTTTTGGGGCAAGTTCCACTTCTGGTGGACGATGGTGTTCCTCAACCTGCTGTTCTTCCCGCAGCACTTCCTGGGCCTGGCCGGTATGCCGCGCCGCATCCCGGACTACAACGTGGTGTTCGCCGACTGGAACCTGATCAGCTCGATCGGTGCATTCGGGATGTTCCTGACCCCGTTCATGATGATCTTCATCCTCGGCCACTCGAAGAAGTACGGTGCCAAGGCAACCGCGCGCGTCTGGGAGGGTGCCCGTGGCCTGGAGTGGACCGTGCCCAGCCCCGCGCCGCACCACACCTTCACCGTACCGCCGGTAATCCGTGACGGTGACCTTGCCCACGGCGATGTGACCCACTGACCGGTTGCATTCCGCACGCTCCCGACCTGGACCGAACATGACTCCGACCCCGCCACCACGTGATGATGTCGCCGCGCGCCGCAAGGCCGCACGGCGTACCGCACTGTGGCTGGCGGTGGCTGCAGCGGTGGTCTACGGCGGTTTCATGCTGATTGCGGCACTCAGGCAATGAACGCCGGACACGATCCATCGACGCCATCGACGCCGCCGCGCAAGGCGACGGCCGGTCTTGCCAAGATGCTGATCGCGGCCGCGGTGGCGTTCGCCTTCAGCTTCAGCCTGGTGCCGCTGTACCGGATTGCGTGTGAGAAGGTGTTCGGTATCCGGCTGGACAATACCGCTGCCGAGCACGTCGCCGACGCCAATGCCGCGGTGGAGCGGATGATCACCGTGGAGTTCGACGGCGGGGTGAATTCCAAGTTGCCCTGGAGCTTCAATCCCAACGAGTCGACCATGCAGGTGCGCCCGGGCGTGCAGTACGAGACCACTTATTTCGCGCGCAACAACAGTGACCGGGCGATTGTCGGCAGCGCCGTTCCCTCGGTCGCGCCGGCACGCGCTTCTCGCTACTTCAGCAAGACCGAGTGTTTCTGCTTCACCGCCCAGACCATGGCTGCCGGAGAGACCCGGGACATGCCGGTACGGTTCATTATCGACCCCAATTTGCCCAAAGACATCAAGACAGTCACCCTGTCGTATACGTTTTTCAAGAACCCTGAGCTCACCGCGAAGTTGGCATCCAGTGCACGTCCGGTGTCGGCTACGCCGGTCTCAGCGCCCTGATTGCTCCATTGAACCCATTGCATAACGGAACCATCTCCATGGCCCAAGTCCAGTCGTCTGACGCCAACGTCTACTTCGTCCCGCACCACAGTCGCTGGCCGATTCTGGGCTCCGTTGCCCTGTTCGTGATGATGACCGGTGCCGGTGGCTGGCTCAACCAGAGCAGTTGGGGACGCTGGACCTTCATCGTCGGCGTCGCGTTGATGATCGGGGTGCTGTTTGGATGGTTCGGTGACGTCATCCGCGAGTCGGTGCGCGGCAAATACAACCGCCAGGTGGACATGTCGTTCCGGATGGGGATGGTCTGGTTCATCTTCTCGGAAGTGATGTTCTTCGGCGCCTTCTTCGGCGCGCTGTACTACTCCCGCCAGCTGTCGCTGCAATGGTTGGGTGGCGCCGGCGACGGCGCGATGACCAACGCACTGCTTTGGGATGGCTTCACCACGGGCTGGCCGAGCAATGGCCCGGGCGCCGTCGGCGGTGCTTATCAGACGGTCGCGGCGTGGGGCCTGCCGCTGCTCAATACGCTGATCCTGTTGAGTTCCGGGGTGACCCTCACTGCTGCGCACCACGCGCTCAAGGCGGGCAAGCGCAAAGCGTTGCTGGTCGGCCTGGGGCTGACGGTGCTGCTGGGCTGTCTGTTCCTGTTTTTCCAGGCCGAGGAATACGCTCACGCCTATGCCGAGCTGAACCTGACTCTGGGTTCAGGCATATATGGCTCCACCTTCTACCTGCTGACCGGTTTCCACGGGGCGCACGTGACGCTGGGCACGATCATGTTGCTGATCATCTGGTTCCGATGCCTCAAGGGACATTTCAGCGCGGACGACCATTTTGGCTTCGAGGCTGTGGCGTGGTACTGGCACTTCGTCGATGTGGTCTGGTTGATGCTGTTCCTGTTCGTCTACGTGCTGTAACCACGATCCACGCAATCCTTTCCCGGACATCGCGCCTTCCCGGACGTCGCGGCGGGTCGGCAACCAGCCCGCCCCAACAGACAACAAGCCGGTGATGGGATCAGGGCCAGCTTCGGATCAAGGCCAGCTTCCAGCGGTGGGGGTAATGCGGCCTACCCGCCATCCGGCGATCGGTTGGGCGAGCCCCTCAGCCCCCAACGGAGTGGAACTGGATCCATCCCATCTTTGCGGCGACCGCCACAAACAAGATCATCGCAATGGACAGTGCGACCCGACGGGTCAATGCGTTGACGGTTCGCTTGCTCTCGCCCTTGTCGACCAGCATGTAGTAAAGCGCGGCCCCGAGGTTCCAGACAATCAAAACCAGGAAGCCGATGATCACCAGGGTCTTCATCAATTTGCTCCGGCGTGTTTGCGACCAGCCCGGCGCGGGAGTCGACGTGGGTGGATTATCGCAAGTTGTGATGGATAAGACGTGAGCCGACGCCACACATTGGTCGTTGGTTGGCTGGCGGCGACGGTCGTCATTGTACTGTTCGTCAACCTGGGCACCTGGCAGCTGCATCGGGCGGTCCAGAAACAGGGAATGCTGGATGCCGCCGCGCAGGTGCTGGCCACGCGTGAACGTCATCCACTGGGCCTGGCAACCGACGAGAGCCGCCTGGAATCTTATGATTGGGCCGCGGGCCGCGGTGAGTTCGCGTCGCGCCCGCCATTGCTGCTCGACAACCAGCAGCGCGAGGGCCGCGTCGGCGTAAACGCCTATCGGGTGTTCCTGCCCGAACAAGGCACCCCCGTGTTGGTCGACCTGGGCTGGTTGCCGTTGCCGGCCGACCGCACGTTGCCGGCCATTGCCCGGCCAGATGGCACGATCGGCCTGCAAGGGTTGCTGGTGCCGCCGCCGTCCACCGGGATCCCGATGGGCCCCGGACTGGTGCGTGACGGCGGCAGTTGGCTGCTGACCCGGGTGGATGTCGCGGCCATCGCGTCGGCGATCGACCTGCCTCTCGCGCCGCGGGTATTGCGCCTGGATCCGGCCTCGCCGCTGGGGTATGAGCGCGACCTGGCGCTGCTTGCCAACACGCTCACGCCCGACAAACATCGCGCCTACGCACTGCAGTGGTTCGCCTTGGCGCTGGCGGTGCTGGCCACTGCCCTCATCGTTACTTTCCGCAAACCGCGCAAGCACAACCCCAAGGCCGATACGCCATGACCAGCCCGCAACCTCCTGCCAAGCCGCAGGATATCGACATCAAGTCGCGCAACCGCAACCGCATCATGCTGGTCGCGATATTTGCACTGTTCTTTGGTAGCGCGGCTGTCGCGGGCTTCCTGCGGTTCTCCGGCTGGCAACCCGAAGGCAGCAAGAACCACGGCGAAGTGCTGCAGCCGCCAGCGGACCTGCGCGAAGTCATCCCGCAGTTGGTGGACGGTGGCACGTATGAGTGGAATCCGGATGCCCGCACCTGGCGCATTGCCCTGGCGCCGCCAACGGACTGTGGCGCGGAGTGCGCCGAGCTTGCACACGACCTGGACAAGGTGTGGCGGCTGTTTGGCAAGGATGCGGACCGCCTCCACATCCTGTGGATCTGTGACTCCCCGGGTTGCATGCCGCCCGCCGCGATGCCGTTGCCTCGCACGCTGCGGCAGCTGCAGCCGGATCCGCGGTTGCTCGCGGGGTTGCCGGGCGTGGATGATCCCGCCGGCGTGCCGGTGTATGTGATCGATCCCAATGGATTCGTGATCATGCGCTTCGAGCCCGGTTTCGATGCCGGCGGCTTACGCTCCGACCTGGCCACGCTGTTCAAACTGATCTGAGTACGGTCGTTACCGTTCCGGGCCCGGAACCGGTATCCACCAAGGGAACCCAATGACCGCATCACACAACCTCCCCAGCCACTCGACTCATCTGCGGCCAGCGCGGCACTTCCATCGCCTCGCCTGGCTGGCGGTGGCATTGGCGCTGGGAGTGATCGTGTTCGGGGCTTTCGTGCGCTTGTCCGATGCCGGCCTGAGCTGCCCTGACTGGCCGACCTGTTATGGCCATGCCGCATGGCCAACGCAGGCCGGGCAGGGCGCCGACCATGCCGCCGCCGAGATCCGGCCGGTCAATGTCGACAAGGCGTGGCGCGAGCAGTTGCACCGGATGGTTGCCGGCGCATTGGGTGTATTGACCCTGGGCTTGGCCTTGCTGGCCGCCCGCCGACGCAAGTTCGGCATCGCCCGGATCGTCGCCGCGTCGGTGATGGTGGCGGTCGCAATCCCGCTGTACATGCGCGATCAGCACGTTGCCGCGTCGGTGTTGGCGATCGTTGCAGAAGCCATACTGCTGTTCTCGGCGCTGCGCTGGAGCAACCTGGACCTGGCCCGGGCCGCGACCCTGACCTTGGCGGTGATCATCTTCCAGGCACTGCTGGGAATGTGGACGGTGACCTGGCTGCTCAAACCGATCGTGGTCATGGGGCATTTGTTGGGCGGCTTGCTGACGTTTTCGCTGTTGTTGTGGATGGCGTGGCGTGCGACCAACGTGCCGATCCGCTTGGCCGAGGCGCCCCGGCTACGCACGTTGATGATTGCCGGGCTGGTGTTGCTGGGCACGCAGATCGCGTTGGGCGGCTGGACCAGTGCCAATTACGCGGCGCTTGCCTGCGGTACCGATTTTCCGACCTGCGTGGGCCAGTGGTGGCCACCGACTGATTTCCGCGAAGGATTCGTGCTGTGGCGCGGGATCGGCGTGGACTACGAGGGCGGCGTGCTGGACGGCGCATCGCGCATCGCGATCCAGATGGCACACCGGATGATGGCGCTGGTGGTGGCCATTTACCTGCTGTGGGTGTCGTGGGTGCTGTTGCGCAAGCCGGGCATGCGCGGTTGGGGAAGCCTGCTTGGGCTACTGGTGTTGGCCCAGGTGAGCCTCGGCATCGCCAATGTCAAACTGGCCCTGCCGCTGTGGACGGCGGTATCGCACAACGCCGGTGCCGTGCTGCTGCTGTTTGTGCTGGTATCGCTGTTGGCGCGGCTGCGCGCACCGGAGGCGTGAGATGAGCCACACCTTCCGTCAAACCTGTCGCGAGTACTGGGACCTGACCAAGCCGCGCGTGGTGGCGTTGATCATCTTCACCGCAGCGATCGGCATGTTCCTCGCAGTGCCTGGACTACCGCCGCTGAAGGAGTCCGTGCTCGGCTTCCTGGGCATCTGGCTGGCCGCGGCTTCCGCAGCGACCATCAACCAGCTGCTGGATGCCCGCATTGACGCCAAGATGGCGCGCACGTCGTGGCGCCCGATCGTGGTCGGCCAGGTGACCCCGCGCCAGGCGCTGCTGTTTGCGCTCGCACTGGCGGGCTTGTCGATGCTGATCCTGCTGGTGTGGGTCAACGTGTTGACCGCGGTGCTGACGTTTGCCTCGATGATCGGCTACGCGGTGGTCTACACCGTGTACCTCAAGCATGCGACGCCGCAGAACATCGTGATCGGCGGCCTCGCAGGCGCTGCACCGCCCGCACTCGGATGGACGGCCGTCACCGGCCAGCTCGATCCGCACGCATTGCTGCTGGTACTGATCATCTTCATCTGGACGCCGCCCCATTTCTGGGCGTTGGCAATCTTCCGCCGCGAAGACTATCGCAAGGCGATGGTGCCAATGCTGCCGGTCACCCACGGCGTGCAGTACACCCGCTGGCAGATCCTGTTCTATACCGTGCTGCTGGTACTGGTGACGGTGTTGCCGTGGGCCACCGGCATGAGCGGCCTGTTCTACCTGGGCGGCGCGCTGGTGCTCGGTGCGGCGTTCCTCTATTACGCCTGGCGGTTGATGGACCCGCCCGATGAGACCTACGCCATGAAGGTCTTCGGCTTCTCGATCGTGTACCTGATGGCGCTGTTTGGGTTCCTGCTGGTCGACCACTGGCTGTTGGCACTCATGCAGCCGGCCGCACTGATGGAGTTCAAGGCGCTCGACTGATCACTCGATCACGATGCGTGCCGAAGACGGCGATTGCGCCGCCAGCAATGCCGACAACGATGGATCGGCCGGATAGCCGTCGCCGTTGAACTGGAGCGCGACCGTGCCGACGCGGTCGGGATCGGTACCAACGCCGACGAACAGATCATGCCAGCCCAGATGGCGACGCGAACTGATCGCAATCGGCGGCCGGGTATTCGTGGTCCGTGTGACCAGCCGGAAATTTCCCTCGGGCGCCGCATGAAAGATCAGCAATGAGCAGCCACGACCGCTGCACCAGCGACTACCCTCCAGCAACATCATCAGGTCATCGGCGCCATCGCCGTCAAGATCGACAAGTGCCTCACGGTAAGCCGGAACCTGCTCCACCTGCCGGTCCGCCAGGAAGCCTGCCAACGCGTCTTCGGCCGGGTTTATGGCTGAGGTGGTCAGCGTCGGTACTGGCAGCGCGACGGTTTTCGTCGCCGACGTCACTGCATCGGCGTGTCTGGTGTCGTTCTGGGGTTGCGCGTTGGGCAAGTCGAATGCCGGCAGATTACCGCTGCAGCCACTGAGCGCAGCAAGGGCGCAAGCTACCAGCCACACAGTCCGACCTGGCCATGGTGCACGCGCAGGCATGTGATCTCTCCGCTACGTCATCGCCGTCCAGACTAGACGTGCGTGCGTCGTCGTCGAGTCAACGAGCCTGCGGCAGCGTCACCAGACCAGGTCGTCGGGCACCGGGAAGCGCTGGTAGTACTCGTCGTCCGTGGCATCGCCGCCGGTCTGGGCGATGTCCTTGCGGCCATGGTCGAGCACGATCATCGACGGATCGCGCGAATCGACCTTGTCGGCGGCCGCGCGGGGAAGCAATTCATAGCTCTGGCCGTGGCGGACAACGACCAACGCACCCTTGGCGAGCTGGGCGCGCAGGGTCTCGTTGACCAGCACGCTCCTGATCGCGCCGTCGTCGTTGAAGCGGTAGGCAATCTCGCCTTCGCGCGTGACCTTGTGGCTATCGACGATCTGCCGGACCTGCGCCCGCAGCTCGGCACTGTGGGCTTGGGCATTGCGCTCGGCCGCCAGCGCGCGGTCACGCTCGACGCGCTGCTCCTGCAGCTGGCGGGTGTCTACCGGCGAGGCATCCGGGGTTGCGGTGCTGCGGCCATGGCGCTGCCGCGTCTGTTCGCGAACTGCCTTGGCCACCTTGTCCTTCTTGACCAGGCCGGCCTTCAGCAACTGCTCCTGCAGGGGGGTGCGCATAGTAAAAAGACCGTGGTTCCGTGAAGGGGAGCAATGATTGTAGCGTTGCCGCGGAACAAGCCCCGCTGGCATCCCAGGCTAGCTGAGGCGGGCCAGCAGCAATCCGCGCAGCTCGTCCTTGTCGTCATCGCTCAAGCCGCTTTCGTGCCGTTGGGCCTGCAACTCGTCGACGCGTTGTTGCAGGGTCTGGCGGTTGAGCTGAGCGATGGTGTCGAGCAGCTCCTTGCGCAGCGTGCTCTCGTCGCCCGGCAGCGAGACGACCGCGAGCTTCTGCAGTGACTCGTGCTCCTGGCGGTCGGCGAAGTGCTCGATCAGCGCGCCGGTACCGATGTCGGGACGCTCATAGACCAGGCCCAGCAGGTCGACCAGCAGGTCGATGCCGGGTTGCTGTAACGCCGCAAAACGAAATGGCGGTTCCAGCTCCAGCGCCAGTGCGGGCTGTTGCAGCAGCAGCAGGATGGCACTGCGCACCAGGCTGCGGCGCGGGGTGGCGCGCCCATGGCCGGCGCGGGCGCGCTGTACCGGAACATGGGTAGTGGCGGTACTGGTGCGGGCGCCGACGCCGGTCAGCTCGGTCAGCCGTTGCTGCATCAGGTCGGCGAACGCGCCCTCGGGGATCTGCGCGAGCAGGGGTTTGGCACGCTCGGCCAGCCGGCCCTTGCCTTCCAGGGTGCCCAGGTTGACATCGCTGGACAACGAGTCGAACAGATACTGCGACAGCGGCGTGGCGGCCTGGCAACGCTGGTCGAAGCCACTGGCACCCTCGCGGCGAACGATGCTGTCGGGATCCTCGCCATCGGGCAGGAACAGGAAGAATCCCTGGCGCCCGTCCTTCATGCGCGGCAATATCGATTCGACTGCGCGCCAGGCCGCTGCCCGGCCGGCGCGATCGCCGTCGAAACAGAAATACACGTCCGCCGCGTTGCGGAACAACAGCTCGGCGTGGTCGGGCGTGGTCGCGGTGCCCAGGGTGGCCACTGCGGTGTCGACGCCGTGCTGGAACAAGGCGACCACATCCATATAGCCCTCGACCACGATCAGCCGGGGGATCTTGTTGTGGGCCTGCCGTACCTGCCACAGGCCATACAGTTCGCGGCCCTTGTGGAACAGCTCGGTCTCTGGTGAGTTCAGGTATTTGGGGTTGGCGTCGGCATCCAGCACCCGCCCACCGAAGCCGATGGCGCGGCCGCGACGGTCGTGGATCGGGAACATCACCCGGTCACGGAACTTGTCGTAGATGCGGCCGCTGTCGCTTTTGGAGAACAGGCCGCCGCGCTCGAGCAGGCTGGTCTGGCGCTGATCGGTCCCCAACGCGTCGCGCAGGGCATTGAAGCCATCCGGCGCGTAACCGATGTGGAAACGCGCGCGGGTCTCGGCATCCACGCTGCGCCCGTCCAGGTAAGTCCGCGCCTTCGCGCTGTCGGCCAGTTGCTGCTGGAAGAAGGTTGCCGCCGCCGCCATTGCGTCAAACAGGGCCTGGCCATCGGGATTGGCGTTGCGTTGCCGGGTATCACGCGGCACTTCGATGCCGGCGTGCTTGGCCAGCTCGTCGACCGCATCGAGGAATTCGAGCCGGTCGTAGTTCATCAGGAAGCTGATCGCGGTGCCATGGGCGCCGCAGCCGAAGCAGTGGTAGAACTGCTTGGTTGGCGAGACGGTGAAGCTGGGTGAGCGCTCGTCGTGGAACGGGCAGCGCGCCGAGTATTCCTTGCCCTGGCGTTTCAGCGGCACCCGCGCGCCGACCAGCTCGACAATGTCGGAGCGGGCGAGCAGGTCATCGATGAATGCGTCGGGGATGCGGGCCATGCAGCGTTGTCCTGGCGGACATCCATGATCGAAAGTGAGTGGTAGGACTAGGATGCCACCGCAGCGGTTGTTCCGCTTGCCGGCAAGAGAATGGTGTCAGGTGTTGCTGGCGCCGGTGGGCGGTGGTTCGTCCGTAGCGAAGCCGGTCTCGTCCGGCGTAGAGGCGTTCATGGCCCGGGATTGTTCTTCCATCAAGCGGCCCTTGACCCGCGCATGCTCGTCCAGCATTGCGGTGATGAGCGCGCCGGTCATGAACACCATCGCGCAGTAGTACAGCCACACCAGCATCACCACCAGCCCGCCGGCCGGCCCATAGGCGTTGCCCAGGGTGGCCTGGCCCAGGTACAGGCCGATCGCCCAACGGCCGAACATGAAAAGGCCGGCCGTGAGTGCGCCGCCGAACAGCGCACGATGCCGGCTGACGGGGCGATCCGGCAGCAGCCGGTAGATCAACGAAAACACCAGCATGTAGAGCAGGAAGGACACCGCTGCGGCGAATACCGGTAGCAGGTCCGGCAGCCAACGCATCAGCATCGCCATTGCGGCCTGCGCCGCCATCGATACCACCAGCAAGAAGCCCACTCCCAGTGCCATCCCGAATGACAGCAACCGCTTGCGGAGCCAGCTCAGCAGGCCGCCCAGGTGCTTGGCGTCGCTGCGGAGAACCCGGTTGAGCGCCGATTGCAATTGGCCAAAGACGATGGAGGCGCCAATCAGCAGCGCGCCGACGCTCAGCAGTGCGGAAAATGAACCGGTGTCAGGCTGCTGCTCGGCGTTGGCGACGATCAGCCGCGCCGTGTCCTCGACCTGGGGTCCCACCAACATGCCGACCTGGTGGAAGAACTCATCCTGCGCCGCCGGATACAGCGCGGTCGTCAGCCACAACAGCAACACCACCAGCGGCGCGAGCGACAGCAAGGTGTAAAACGCCAATGCCGCCGCCAGCGCGAGGATGTCGTAGTCGATGAACCGGCGGACGAACTTGGCCGGCCAGCTCTGCTCCAGTCGGGCCTGCAGCCCGTGGATGCGATCGATGATCTCCGGGTCGGGGGTTTCCCCGTGCACCTCCAAGGGCCTCGGCAGGACAGGCGCAGCAGATTCGTCGGCGTTGGGGTCGGAGGTCGGCATGCAGCGTTCATCAGCGACGCGGAGAGCGTCCTCACCAGTATCGATGAGCACGAGTTAGCATCGCGTGGGCGGGGCTCAGGCGCTCAGGCGTTGCTTCACCAGCTTCGACACCAGGCCCATGTCCGCCTGGCCGGCGAGCTTCGGCTTCAGCACACCCATCAGCTTGCCGATGTCGGCAGGGCCGGCAGCACCGGTTTCCGCCATTGCGGCATCAATTGCGGCGATGACCGCAGACTCGGACAGCTTGGCCGGCAGGTAGCGCTCAATCACCACGATCTCGTCGCGCTCGATGACGGCCAGGTCTTCGCGGCTGGCGGCCTCGAACTGGGTGACCGAGTCGCGGCGCTGCTTGACCATCTTGTCGAGGATGACCAGCACCTGGGCATCGTCCAGCTCGATGCGCTCGTCGATTTCCTTTTGTTTCAGCGCCGCCAGCATCAGGCGGATCACGCCGAGGCCCTGCTTGTCGCCGCTCTTCATTGCGGCTTTCATGTCATCGGTAAGTTGCTGCTTGAGGGTCATGACGGCGCCTTGTGGGTGTGGAAGGTGGAAACGATGCCAACGCAAAAAGCCGGCTGCGCATGACGGCGCGGCCGGCTTGGTGCAAGTATTCCCTCCGTGCCCGTGGCCACGAAGGGCGGGCGCGGGAGGCGTGAGCGACGCGCCTCAGGCGCGATGGCTCAACCGATCAATACAGGCGCTGGCGCTTGGTCACGTCGCGCGCGGCGCGGCGGGATTGACGCTTCACCGCAGCGGCAGCCTTGCGCTTGCGCTCCTGGGTCGGCTTTTCGTAGTACTCGCGCTTGCGGGTCTCGGCGAGTACGCCGGCTTTCTCGCAGGTGCGCTTGAAGCGACGCAGGGCAAACTCGAAGGGCTCGTTTTCGCGGACTTTGACGGCGGGCATACGGAATCTCGGTTCGGGTGAACTGCCTGGCAGATCCAGGCGAGCCGCATATGATAGCGAGCCGCATGGGACAGACGCAAGTCCGGGCCGGCTGAATGCGGGAGTACGCCGCGCAAAAGGGGCCGCTGGCGTACCCTTGATTGTCCTCCTTCTTCGTTCGAGCTGCCATTGCCGTGAGAGTCCTGGGTATCGAAACCAGTTGCGATGAGACCGGCGTGGCCGTGTACGACACGGCTACCGGCTTGCTCGCGCACGCGCTGTACAGCCAGATAGCGCTGCATGCCGAGTACGGCGGGGTGGTTCCCGAGCTGGCCAGCCGGGACCACGTGCGCAAGCTGCTGCCGCTGATCCGGCAGACCCTGGGCGAGGCAGGAATGACAGTCGAGGATATCGACGGGGTGGCCTATACCGCCGGTCCGGGCCTGGTCGGCGCGTTGCTGGTTGGCGCCGGCGTCGCGCGCGCGCTGGCCTGGGCCCTGGACAAGCCGGCGGTCGCCGTCCACCACATGGAAGGTCACTTGCTGGCGCCGTTGCTGGAGGATGATCCACGCGGACGCCCGGAGCCGCCGTTTGTGGCGTTGTTGGTCTCGGGGGGCCATACACAGCTGGTGGCCGTGGACGCCATCGGGAGCTATCGCCTGCTCGGCCAGACCCTGGACGACGCGGCCGGCGAAGCCTTCGACAAGACCGCGAAATTGATGGGACTGCCCTACCCGGGTGGGCCACAGTTGGCAGCGCTTGCAGAGCAAGGCACCGCGGGGGGATACAAGTTCGCGCGGCCGATGACCAACCGGCCGGGTCTGGACTTCAGCTTCAGCGGCCTGAAAACCCAGGTGATGCTGGCGTGGCGTGACAGCGACCAGTCCGACCAGGTGGGTGCCGACATCGCGCGCGCGTTCGAGGACGCCGTGGTCGATACGCTGGCGATCAAATGCGAACGCGCGCTGGAGGCGACCGGCTGCCAGACCTTGGTGGTTGCCGGTGGCGTCGGCGCCAACCGGCGGTTGCGGGCCCGGCTTGACCAGATGACGTCCAGCCGCGGTGGCCGGGTCAGCTTCCCGCGGCCGGAGTTCTGCACCGACAACGGCGCCATGATCGCTTTCGCCGGCGCGCTGCGGCTGCAGGCCGGGCAACACGCGGATGCCGCCGTGACGGTAGCTCCCCGCTGGGACATGGCAGCCCTGCCGGCAGTTTAACGGCCCCCTACATCTCCATCACTCCGGTACGCGCCGCGATGGCGCTGCCCAAGGCACGGGAACGCAATGGACAAGGTATTCATCGAAGGGCTGCAAATCGACGCACTGATCGGCATCTATGACTGGGAGCGGCGGATCCGCCAGCCGCTGGTATTCGATATCGAGATGGCGTTCGACAACCGGGTCCCCGCGGCAACCGATGCCATCGGCGATACGCTCAATTACAAGGCCGTCAGCAAGCGGGTCGTCGAGTACGTATCGCAATCCGACTTTGGCCTGGTGGAGACCCTGGCCGAACGGGTGGCGTCGATCATCCTGGAGGAGTTCGGCGTGCAGCACGTCAAGCTCAAGCTGAGCAAGCCCGGCGCCGTGCGTGGCGCACGTGCCGTGGGGGTGATGATCGAGCGATCGGCCGGTACCCTGCACGGATGAATCCAATCACCTATCCCGAATTCCTGCAGCCGGTGCTTGCCATTCCGTATGCCCCGACCGTGCTTGGCATCGTGCTTCTGGTGCTCACGGCGTGGATCGCCAACTGGCTCACCCGTCAGGTACTGCTGAAGATCGTGGCCCGGGTGGCCCGGCTTTCGCCGTCGCATTGGGACGACGCGATCATGTCGCGCCGGGTACTCGCGCGGCTGGCCAACGTGGTCCCGGCACTGGTGTTGCTGGCCGGGGTCGGCGCAATACCGGGCTTGCCCGAAGTCGTGGATGCGGTGATACGCAATGTCGCCTGGGCCTATGTCGCGCTGACCCTGGCCATGGCGGTCGGCAACCTGCTGGACGCGCTCAACGATATCTACCAGGCCAATAGCCGCTACGCACGCGAACGGCCGATCAAGGGCTACCTGCAACTGGTCAAGTTGGTGGTGTACGTGATTGCCGCCGTGTTGATCATCGCCGCACTGATCAACAAGAACCCGGGGTTCCTGCTGACCGGCCTGGGCGCCATGACCGCGGTGACGATGCTGGTGTTCAAGGACACCATCCTGTCGCTGGTGGCCAGCGTGCAGTTGGCCAGTAACGACATGCTGCGGGTGGACGACTGGATCGAGATGCCCAGCCAGAACGCGGACGGCGACGTGATCGACATCAGTCTGCACACCGTCAAGGTGCAGAACTGGGACAAGACGATCAGCACCATCCCGACCCACAAGCTGATCAGCGAGAGCTTCCGCAACTGGCGGGGGATGCAGCAATCGGGCGGGCGACGGATCAAGCGGTCATTGCTGCTGGACCAGTCCTCGGTGCGCTTCCTGAGCCCCGAGGAGCGAACCAGCCTGCGTCGTATCGCACTCATCGACGATTACCTGGATACCCAGCGTGAGGAGCTGGAGGCGTACAACGCCAAGCTGCAGGCGGCCGGCAAGGACCCCGTCAATAACCGCCGCGCGACCAACCTGGGAACCTTCCGCGCCTACGTCACGGCCTACCTGCGCGCCCACCCGGGGGTGAACCAGGACATGACCCTGATCGTGCGCCAGCAAGATCCCGGTCCTACCGGGCTGCCGATGCAGGTCTACTGTTTCTCCGCCGATGTCGGCTGGGTGGCCTACGAGAACCTGGCGGGCGATATCTTCGACCATCTGCTGGCCGTGCTGCCCGAGTTCGGGCTGCGCCTGTTCCAGCAGCCCAGTGGTGCCGACATGATTGCCGGCCTGGGCGGTCATCCGCGCGGTGTGGTCAACACCGCTGCCGTGGCGGCGGCCGCCGCCGATGCCGGTATGGGCGCCGACGGTGACACCGATGACCGTCCTGCGGGTTCCGACACCGGCACTGCACAACCGGACCGCGCATGAGCCGGGCGTATCTCAGCCTGGGCAGCAACCTGGACCCGGCGCGGCATCTGCGCGAGGCCATCGCCGCGCTGCACGAGCGCTTCGAGGTGCTCGGGCTGTCGCCGACCTACCGCACCCGCGCGGTAGGCTTCGACGGCAGCGACTTCTACAACGCGGCCGCCGTGATCCAGACCGATCTTGAACCGGACGCGTTGAACGACTGGTTGCATGCGCTCGAAGACGCCCACGGCCGCGACCGCAGTGGCCCGCGTTACGGGGATCGCAGCCTGGACATCGACGTGGTGTTGTTTGACGACCGGGTCATGGAGGGCGCAGGCAACCTGCGTATTCCCCGGCCGGAACTGAAGCATGCCTTCGTGCTGAAGCCGTTGGCCGATATCGCCGCCGACACGGTCGTGCCCGGTGATGGCCGCACACTGGCCGAGTTGTGGGCGATGCACGAGGACCACGACCTGCCGATGGAAGTGATCGAGCTTTAGGGAAGGTCTGAACCATTGCCGTCATTCCCGCGTCCGACTGGACTTCCTGCGGTCGAAGGCGGGAACCCATGGACGTTACGTGCGTGACTATCGGAGTCCATGGATCCCCGCCTTCGCGGGGATGACGAGCAAAAGTGGGATGACGGGCAAAAGTGGGATGACGGGCAAAAGAGGGATGACGGGCAAAAGAGGGATGACGGGCAAACGCCGAGTTGTTCAGGTCTCTTTAGCCGGCCAGCATCCGGCCACCGTCCAGATACAGCACTTGCCCTGTGCAGTAGCTTGCGTCCTGCAACAACCAGCGCACGGCTTCGGCGACTTCCGCCGGCGTGCCAGTGCGGGCCAGTGGCGTGCGTGCGAGTTTCGCCTCCTGCGCCGCAGTGAGGGCGGTGGCGCCCCGGTCTGCCGGTTGTGCGGTGGCCGTGTCGTCCGGATCCTGCGGCCACAGGATCGCGCCGGGCGAGACCGCGTTGACCCGCACCCGCGGGCCCAGTTCCAACGCCAGCGACTTGGTGGCCATCAGTAGCGCCGCCTTCGCCATGCAGTAGATCGTGTGTTCGGGCAGTGGGCGCTCGGCGTGGATATCGGTCATGTTGACGATGGCACCGCCGGCGGCGGCCAGATGGGGCGCAGCGGCCTGGGCGAGGAAGAACGGCGCGCGGGCGTTGCTGGCAAACAACTCGTCCCATTGCGCCGGCGTGGCCTGGCCGACCGGTGTGGCGCGGAAGCCAGAAGCATTGTTGACCAGCGCGTCCAGGCGGCCGAAGCGACCAATCGTTCGCGCGATCATCTCCGGCAAGCGATCGAAATCGGCCAACTCCGCCTGCAGCACCAGGGTACTGCGCGGACGCGTCGCCTCCAGTTCGGCCACCAGCACGACCAGCTCCGCCTCGGAACGGCGGTAATGCAGGGCCAGGTCGTAACCGGCCGCATGCAAGGTGCGGGCAATGGCCGCACCGATGCGGTGGGCGCTTCCAGTGATCAGGGCAACGGGTCGGGACATGGCGGCAGGCAATCAGCCAGCATTGGTGGGTGAACCGCTATCCTGCGCGACTGGGATGTCCAATGCCAAGCGAGCTCCGTCAACGTGAGTGACTTCACCCTTCCGCCGCCCGATGCCGATGCGCTCGCCCATAGCGAGCAGTTGCAGGCATTGATCCACCAGCAGATTGCCGCCAGCGACGGCGCGATCGCGTTTTCGCGTTTCATGGAGCTGGCCCTGTATGCGCCTGGCCTGGGTTATTACAGTGCCGGGGCAAGCAAGTTTGGCGAGTCGGGGGATTTCATCACCGCGCCCGAATTGGGACCCGTTTTTGCGACCTGCGTCGCCGAGGCGGTGGCGCCGGTGTTGGCGCAGTGCGGGTCGCAAGCCCGGATGCTGGAGTTGGGCGGTGGCACCGGTGCGTTTGCGGAGGTGGCGCTCAAGACCCTGCATGACCTGGGTGCGCTGCCCTGTCGTTACGCGATCCTGGAGCCGAGCGCCCAGTTGCGCCAGCGCCAGCAGCAACGGCTCCGCCAGCAGCTGCCGGCGTCGCTGTTCGAGCGGGTCGAATGGCTGGACGCGCCGTTCGCGGATGACTGGGATGGCGTCGTGTTCGCCAACGAGGTGATCGACGCGCTGCCGACCCCGCGTTTCGCGATCGACCAGGGCCAAGTGTACGAGGAGCACGTGGTGGTGGCCGAAGCCGGTCTGGCGCGTGAGTGCCGCCCCGCCGATGCGTTCCTGTGCGGCGCGGTGCGCAACCTCGAGCAACGACTGGAGCAGCCATTGCCGGATGGCTACCGCTCCGAGGTGCTGCCGCAGCTGCCGTACTGGATCCAGGCGGTCGCCGGTGGTTTGCAACGTGGCGCGATGCTGTTCGCCGACTACGGCTATCCGCGCGCCGAGTACTACCTGCCCGAGCGCAACGATGGCACCTTGCGCGCCTACTACCGCCACCGCATGCATGCCGATCCGCTGTTGTGGCCCGGCCTGCAGGACATCACCGCGTCAGTGGATTTCACTGCGCTTGCCGAGGCTGGCGCGGCGGCGGGGTTCGAGCTGGCGGGGTACTGCAGTCAGGCCAGTTTCGTGCTCGGCAATGGCCTGGCCGGGATCCTGGCGCAGGTCGAGATGCTCGCCGATGATGGCCAGCGGCAACAACGCATCAACGAGATCAAGCAGCTCACCTTGCCCAGCCACATGGGCGAGCGCTTCCAGGTGATCGGGTTCCAGAAGGGCGTCGAATTCGACGCGGCGTTCCTGGCTGGCGACCTGAGCTTCCGGCTGTGACGAGCGAGGCGGCGGCGACGCAGGGTCGATGGTTGCGCGACTTCCATCGGCCGTGGTTGTGGTTGGCCGGGTGGGTGGGCTTGCTGGTGTTGGTGGCGGTCGGCTCGCTGGTGCCATCGGACGACCTGCCGTCGGTGTCGTTCGATGGCTTCGACAAGATCCAGCACTTCGTTGGCCATGCGGCGCTGTCGGCCTATGCGGTGATGTTGTTCGCGCGCCTGCGTGCCCAGGCCATGGTCGCATTGGGTCTGATCGGCTTCGGTGTTGCCCTGGAGCTCGCCCAGACCATGCTCACCGTGGACCGGGTTGGCGACAGTGCCGACGTGCTGGCCAACAGCCTCGGTGTGCTGGCCGGGTTGTTGCTGTCGGCCACGCCGGTGGCGCGCTGGTTGCAGCACCTGGATGCGCGATTGCGCTGAGTGCGCGATGGCACCAGTTCACGAGGCCGCCTCAGGGTTTCTTGCCGGTAGCCGCCGCGACGGCCGCGACGCGTGCATCCCGCAGTGCCGCGCCGATGGCCGGGCCCGAGAGGCCGTCAGGCAAGTCGTTTGCGCGCATCGAGCAGGCGACTGCATGGGCGGCACGTAGTGCGTCTGCCTGCGGATAGGCGTCTTCGGCGTGTCCGGTGCGGCCGCGTTTGTCGGCGCTGCAGACGGTGGCCAGCTGGTCGATCCGGCCGGGCTTGCGGAAGCCGTCGCAACGCTCGATCAGCGTGATCACGGTACCGGCACGCAACTCGTCAAAGCGGTGCACGTTGAGGTGTTCGCGGCAGGCAATCGCGGCCAACTGGAAATGCTCGTTGGGGACTTTCAGCCGTTCGCACAGGGCGCGCAACGGCGCGACGCCGGCTTGTTCGTGGCCAATGTGGCGTGGCAGCACATGGGCCGGGGTCAACGCCTTGCCCAGGTCGTGGGTGAGCGCGGCGAAACCGATCAGGTCGTCGCCCGGAGCCAGCCGCGCGGCCATGTCGCATACCAGCTCGACGTGCACGCCGGTGTCGACCTCCGGATGGAACTCGGCGCGCTGGGGGACGCCATACAACGCGTCCACCTCCGGCAACACCACCGCCAGCGCGCCGGCGTCGTGCAAGGTCCGCAGGAACGCCGACGGCCGTGCACTGGCGAGGGCGCGCCGCAACTCCTGCCAGACCCGCTCGGGCACCAGTTCGGCCAACTCGCCGGACGCCACCATCTGTTGCATCAACGCCATGGTCTGGTCGGCGACGGTGAAGCCATGCGCCGCGAACCGGGCCATGAAGCGCGCCGCGCGCAACACCCGCAACGGGTCCTCGACGAAGGCTTCGCCAACGTGGCGCAGCACGCGCGCCTGGATATCGGCCGCGCCGCCGTGGGGATCGATCAGCTTGCCTTGGGCGTCCTGGGCCATCGCGTTGATGGTGAAATCGCGCCGGCACAGGTCGTCTTCCAGCGTCACCGATGGATCGGCGTCGACCACGAAACCGCGGTAGCCGCGCCCGGACTTGCGCTCGGTCCTGGCCAGCGCATGTTCCTCACCGGTATCGGGATGCAGGAACACCGGGAAATCACGGCCGACCGGCTTGAAGCCGGCGGCTTCCATCGATGCCTGGGTCTGGCCGACCACGACCCAGTCGCGGTCACCGGGTTCCAGGCCGAGCAGGCGGTCACGCACCGCGCCGCCGACCAGGTAGATCTCCATCAGGACGCGGTGCCGTTGGCCGGGCAGGCAAACGACTTGCGCGGCGCATCGGTACTGCCCTGCATGCGATCAGTCAGGCGCGCCGCATCGCCATCCAGGCGCCAGTCGTAGATCACGCTGAATGCCAGCACCCGGGCCACGTACTCACGGGTTTCGCGGTAGCTGATGGTCTCGATCCAGAAGTCCGCATCCATGCTCGGCCGCTGCGCCTGCCAGCGTCCCAGCGGCGCCGGCCCGGCGTTGTAGCCGGCGATGGCGAAGTACGGCTTGCCGCCGTACTGGTCGAGCATCTGGCGCAGGTAGGCGGTGCCCAGGGCGATGTTGGTGTCGGGGTCGTACAGGCTGTCCGAGCCGCCCCATGGCTGGCCGATGCGTCGCGCCACCGCAGCGCCGGTGCTGGGCAGCACCTGCATCAGGCCCAACGCGTTCGCGCCGGAACGCGCCTTCGGATTGAAGATGCTTTCGGCGCGGATCTCGGCTGCCACCCAGGCCGGGTCGAGGTCGTTGCGCGCGGCCTGGCTGCGAATGGTGGCATCGTGGTGAAGCGGGAAACGCAATGTATACAGCTGCTTCTCTCCGGGCGCCTTGCCCAGTGAAAACACCGCGCGGTCGAACCAGCCATTGGCCTGCGCCAGCTTGACCGCGACCTCGCGCTGGGTATCGCTGAAACCGTCGGTGGCGTCATGCCATTCCTTCACCGCCCAGCTCGGGTGGCCCAGCAGGTGCAGACCAAACGCGCGTTGCAACGCGGGATCGGCCGCCACCGCCGCGATGGTCGTGGCATCGGCGTCGACCTGCGTCGGGCACAACGCGTAGGGCTGGCCGAGGCGATCGGCCGCCAGGAAGCCATGGAACTCCGCCTCGCGCGCGGCGGCTTCGTATTTGGCCTTCGCGGTGGCCTTGTCGCCAGCGAGTTCGGCCAGCCGCGCCTCGAAATACTCGTAACGCGAATCGCTGCGCTGCTTGTCGCCCATCTTGCGGATCGCGACCAGGGCGGCGGGCCAATCCGATCGTGCCAGCGCCTCGCGGACGCGCCACTCGTGTAATCGAGGGTCATAGCTGGCTTCGGGCACCAGGTTGAGCCGGCGCGCGGAGTCGGGAAGATAGGAGGCCACCGTCCACAGCGCGATCATGTACATCGCCCGGCCGCGGTCGGCTTCGGTGAAGCCCAGCGCGTTGGCGTACTGGGGCAACAAGGCCTCGGCGCGGTCGGGGTCACTCTTGCCCAGCTTGGCCAGGCCATGGGACGCGACCAGGCGGCTGCGATCGGTCTTTGGCCAGTTCAGCGCGCGTGGGTGCGGAAAGTCCATGAAAGCGGCGTACTGCTCCGCCAGTTCGCGCTCGGGGGCGGACAGGCCGCTGGCCGCGCTGCGCATGACACCCGGCTGCCATTCGGCGGTGGCGGCCTCGATTCGATCCCAGCGCATCGCCGGTGTCAGGCCACCGCGCTCGCTGAGTGCGGCGAACACCTGATCGCAGTCATTGGGCAGCGACTTGCCGCTGCTGTTCCACAGGGCTTGCGCGTCCTTGACCCATTGCGCGTCCGTCTTGCCCAAGGTGACCTGTGCACCCAGTTTTGCGCAGCGCAATTTGGTGCTGCCCACGTTGTCATTCCATGCCGACAGGAGCGCGACCGGGTCGTTGCGACGCGCGCTGGCCGCGAGCCACGACTCCCGGAACAGCTCGGCCACCGCCGTGCCCTGGTATTGCTGCAGGAAGGCTTCGGCGCGTGATGGCACGACGTTGTCGATGTTGCGTCGCAGGCTGGCGTACTGGATCCACCGATAAAGCGGGTGGTCCACCAGGTCGGCGTACTGTCCCGCGTCGAACCGACCGCGCTCGGCCGCCTCGATCGCCGCGCCGACGCGTGGCAGCTGCGGGTCGGCCAGCGGCTGGATCGATGCGGCCGTGGCTGGCGCGGTGGGGGCTGCGGTTGTCGACGATTGTGCGGGCGGTGTCGGGCTGGATTGGGCGCAGGCAGGCATGGCAACCGACATGGCCAGCGCGGCGAGTACGATGGGCAGGATTGGGGGCGACATGACTCGACTATAGCTCAGCCGCCATGAACGTCCCGACGCCGGAATACGCCATCGACGTCGGACAATTCGCGCCCGCAAACACCTGCGGTGCATGGCTTCCTGTTCAGACCGGCCTGGAGTTTTGATGACCGCGTTATGGCTGTTGTTCCCGTTGCTTGGCCTGGTGGTGGGAGTGTTGGCCGGCTTGCTCGGCGTGGGCGGCGGGCTGGTCCTGGTCGCCGCGCTGGTATGGCTGTTGCCACTGTTGGGGGTGCCGCCGGACGCCGCGATGCACGCCGCGTTGGCCAGTTCCCTGGCGAGCATCGTGCTGACTGCCGCCGCCTCCGCGCGGGCCCACTCCAGGCGCGGCAGCGTGCTGTGGCCAACGGTGGCGTGGATGGTGCCGGGGCTGCTGATCGGCGGCTGGTTGGGCAGTGGCGTGGCGGTGCGCATCGATGATGACGTGTTGCGCTATATCGTCGCCGGTTACTGCCTGCTGGCGGCGGCGCAAATGCAGTTTGGCCGGCAACGGTCGGCTACCGGTACCGGCAGCGCCGTGCCCGCACCGCGGGGATTGCCGATGGTCGCCGCCGGCAGCGGCATCGGCGCACTGTCGGCGGTGATTGGTATTGGCGGTGGCAGCATGACGGTGCCGTTGCTGGTCTGGCGAGGGGTCATGCCGGTACGCGCGGTCGGAACCTCCTCGGCGTGCGGGGTTGCCATCGGCCTGGCCAGCGCGCTGGGCTATGCGGTGCACGCCCCTGCGGGTGCGCTGCCGGAGTACGCGATTGGCTACGTGTACCTGCCGGCCGCGATCGGAGTGGCGATTGCCTCGGTCGTGGCAGCGCCTTGGGGCACTCGTCTGGCCCACCGCCTGCCCGGAACTCGCCTCAAGCAGATATTCGCGCTGTTCCTGGTGATCGTCTCCGTGAGCCTGTTGGTGGGCGGGTAGTGCCGGCCACGCGGTGCAGGGCGTGGACCCGGGACTAACCTGACGGGGCCGTTCGCGTAATTGCCGACAGCGTCGGCATCGGAGAAGGAAGGCACGGAGGGCTCCGGCGTTGACGGGGGAAGTGCATTTGTAACATCATTAGTTACATGAAAAAAGACAGCCGCCTATCCGTCGTGCTCCATGCACTGCTACACATGGCAGAGCACCGGGCCCCCATGACGTCCGATGCGTTAGCCCGGTGCCTCGGCACCCATCCGGTTGTGGTGAGGCGCACCATGGGCCTGCTACGCAACGCGGGGCTGGTCGCTGCGGATCGCGGCCATGCGGGGGGATGGTGGATCAAGGCCGACCTTTCCGCCGTCTCCCTGCGCGATCTGCACGAGGCGCTCGGAGAGCCCGCGCTTTTTTCCGTCGGGAACCGCAGCGAGCACCCGGCCTGCCTGGTGGAGCAGGCGGTCAATGCGGCGCTCAACCATGCCTTCGACGAGGCCGAGGCGCTGCTGATGGAGCGGTTCGCAGCGGTCTCGCTGGCTCAATTGGCCGCGGATTTCGCGCGCAGGCATCAGACCCATCGAAGCGGAGCATCCGTATGAAGTACGACGTGATCGTCATTGGCGGCAGCTATGCGGGGATGGCTGCGGCCCTCCAGCTACTCAGGGCGCGCCGGACAGTCCTGGTCATTGATGCCGGGCAGCGGAGAAATCGTGCGGCTACCGCGTCACACGGTTTCCTCGGCCAGGATGGTGTCGACCCGGGCGAGTTCGCGAGCACCGCCCGTGCACAGCTCGAGCGCTATCCCACGTTGACCTGGCTGGACAGTCTTGTGGTCGCTGCATCCGGGGCCAAGGATGATTTCGCGGTGAGCACCCGAGACGGCGACGTTCACCAGGCACGGCGCCTACTGCTGGCCATAGGTGTGTCCGATGAGCTGCCCCAGGTTCGTGGATTGGCTGAGCGTTGGGGAACGAGCGCTTTTCACTGTCCTTATTGCCACGGCTATGAGCTGGCCAACGGCCGCATCGGCGTCATCGCCTCCGGACCCAACTCGGTTCATCAGGCCCGGCTCCTACCGGAGTGGGGCAAGGTGACCTTCTTCCTCAACGGCGTGCTCGATCTGGACGTGCTCGATCTGGATCAGCACGCCGGTGGGCAAGAGCTGCTGGAGCGAGGCGTTACCATCGAGTCCACCACGATTGCCGGAATCGAGGGGCATGCGGATGTTGTGCTGGCAGACGGCCGGCGCTTGCCTTTTGAAGGGGTGTTCACCGCTCCGCGCAACGCCCCGTCTACGCCTATCGCCGAGCAGATGGCATGTGAGTTCATGGATACCCCAATGGGCACTCAGATCAGAACAAGCGAGGCCAAGGAGACCAGTGTTTCCGGCGTGTACGCCTGTGGTGATACAGCACGCGTCCCGCACTCGATTTCACTGGCTGTGGGGGACGGTGTGTGGGCCGGTGCGCAGTTGCACCAGTCCTTGGTGTTCCCGTCCGCATAGTCCTGCATTGCGGCAAGAGCGCCGCGATCTTGGGTGCCGCGGCCGCGGCCGCGGGAGGCCTGGCAGTGGCGGTGCTGCCGCTGGCGTCCCAGTGAATGTTTCAGGTCGACGATTGATGCGCAGACCGTGCCCGGTTTGACGAGGGTCAGTGCGGCGGCTGGATGGCCGGCGCGTTCTCCGCCATCAGTTCGACGATCCAGTCGATGAACAGGCGCAGCTTGCGGCTGACATGCCGATTGGGCGGAAACGCCACGTACAGCGGCATCGGATCGAGCTGCCAATCCTCGAACAGCGGCACCAGCTCGCCACGCGCCTGCGGTGCGCGCGCCATGTACTGCGGCAACCAGAGCACGCCGAGGCCAGCCACGCCTGCGGCCAGGTAGGCATTGCCATCATCTACTGACAGCACGTGGCGGCCGCGCACGGGCACCTGTTCGCCGGCGCGGCGCATCGCATACCCCAGCGGTGTGCCGGTGCGTGAACCGCGATACCCGATGATGCGGTGGTGGCTGTCTTCCAACGCCTGCGGGTGCGCTGGCGTGCCTGCGCGGGCCAAGTAGTCTGGCGCGGCGTACACGCCCAGCGGCAGGTCCGCCACGTGCCGGGCGCGCAGCGATGGCTCGGTGAGTTCACCGCCGCGCACCACGCAGTCTACGTTCTCATCGATCAGGTCCACCTTGCGGTCGCTGGCGCCCAGGTCGAGTTGGATGTCGGGATAGCGCGCATGAAAGGCGGGCAAGGCGGGCACCAGGATCAGGCTGGCCAGCGGCGCTGGAACGTCCACGCGCAGCCGGCCGCGCGGCGAGGCGGACGCGACGGACAAGCTGGTCTCAGCATCGTCCAGGTCGGCCAGCAGTCGCACGACGCGCTCGTAGTACGCAGCACCGTCGGCGGTAACGTTGACCTTGCGCGTGGTGCGGTGGAGCAACTTTACCCGCAGGTGCGCTTCCAGCTGCTGCACCAGGTGCGTCACACGCGTCTTGCTGGCCGGCAGTGTTTCGGCGGCCTTGGTGAAGCTGCCGGTTTCCACCACGCGTACGAAAGCGTGCATCGCGTCGATACGGTCCATTGCGGACTCCAGGAGGGTGATTGTTCGGATTCTACAAACAGTGATCCCGAGATCAGCATGTTTATCGCGCCGGTCCGCCTGCCTAGAGTGATCACCACGTACCGGGGCCACCGGCCGAGCGAGGAGATCTCCCCCATGAATACCCGCGATGTCGTCTTTCCCCCGGGCCGCCAGGCCTTGTACGAGCGCAACCGCTACTCGCCGGCTGTGCGTTCCAATGGCTTCCTGTTCGTGTCCGGCCAGGTGGGCAGCCGCGAGGACGGCTCACCGGAGCCGGATTTCGAGGAGCAGGTACGTCTGGCGTTCCGTAACCTCAACGCCATCCTGACCGCAGCCGGTTGCAGCTTCGACGACGTGGTGGACGTGACCGTCTTCATTGTCGATCCCGAAAAGAACTTCGAAATGGCGTGGAAGATCGTGCCCGAATTCTGGGGTGAGGCTCCGCATCCCACGCTGACCGGCATCGGCGTGACCTGGTTGTATGGCTTCCTCTTCGAGATCAAGGTGATCGCGCGACTGCCGGAGGCAGCGCGCCAAGGCGCATGAGTCACCGACACGCGCCCGTTAGTGCGTCACTCCGCGAACGCGGCCTCGACGGCCGCGCGGTGGCACTCGCGGCGGCGTGTCGGTGTTGCAAGTCTTGACCGTGGCGGCAGCGGTCGGGCTGTACCTGCTGTTCTGGTCCGTCCTGTCGGCGCTCGTCTCGCGCGGAGGTTGGAGTAGTAGCGTCGCGACATAGCTTCGCTCGACACCGCTGGCCGCCATGTGATCGGCATCGTGACCAGCTTGGACAGTTGCGACGGGCTCGACAGTCGTCGACTGCAGGGCGAGTCCGACAGAGAGACCAAAGTGGCCAAAGATTCGCGATGTCTTGACTCGCACCACCTCGGCCCTGGCATCGCTGGGCAAAAAGTGTCGAGCGATAGGTTTTTTACGGACGCCACAGCACGCGTTGCCCTTGCGGCGGCTTTACAAATTGTTTACAAGTGGGTTTGTCGCAGGCAGGGGGGCGGCACTTCGAAATATTCTTATGGAGAGAGAAGTCGATGAACGCACCCCGTCGCCACGCGTTGGCCACCGCCGTTTCACTGTGTCTGTTGCTGACCCTGCCGGGACTGGCAGCCGCGCAGGACACCCCGCCCGATAGTCCGCCCGAAGCGACCACGCTCGACAGCGTCCAGGTCACCGGTACGCGGATCAAGAACGCCGAGATCGCGACCCAGACGCCGGTCCAGACCCTTACCCGCGAGGACATCGAGCGCACCGGCCTGACCTCGATCGGCGACATCCTGCAGGAGTTGACCGGCTCGGGTTCCGCGCTCAACACCAAGTTCAACTCCTCGGGCAATTTTGGCTTCTCGCCCAATGGCGACGGTGTCGGCGCCGGTTCGGCCCAGGTCGACCTGCGCAACCTGGGTGCCAAGCGCGTGCTGGTGCTGGTCGATGGCATGCGTTGGGTCAATGAATCGTCCGCGTCCGGCGTCGGTGCGACCACCGACCTCAATACGATCCCGTTGGCGCTGGTCGAGCGCATCGACGTGCTGGAAGATGGCGCCTCGTCTCTGTATGGCTCCGATGCGATCGCCGGCGTGGTCAACATCATCACCCGGCGCAATTTCGAAGGCGGCCAGATCACGCTCAACTACGGCCAGTACGGTGAAGGCGACGGCGCGTCCAAGGGCATCGACGTTGCCTGGGGCATGAACACCGAGCGCAGCAATCTGTTCATCGGTGCCAGCCGGGTCGAGCAGGACCCGATCTCCGCCAACACCCGCGAGCAATCGCGCTTTCCGATTCCCGGCACCGGGCTGACGTTTGGCAGCTCCGGTACCCCGCGTGGACGCTTCATCATCACCGACCCCAACACTGGCGTCACCCACGACATCACTCCCAACGAGGGCGACAACGACCCGTTCTACGACCCGGCGCAGACCGGCTGCAACCGCACCGATGGCTTCCATTGTTTCGGTACGCCCGATCGCTTCAATTTTTCCGAATACAACCTGCTGCTGACCCCGTCGACCCGCACCGGGGTGTTCGGCCAGTACCGCTTCTATTTCAACGACAAGGTCCACGCGTACGCCAAGGCCCTGGTCAATCGCCGCGAGTCGGTCAACCAGGCCGCGCCGGAGCCGTTGTTCCTGGGCGCCGATGCCGGCACCGGCAACCCGATCTCCGATGGCATGTTCGTGTCGGCCGACAACCCCTACAACCCGTTCGGTTTCGATCTGGTCTCGGTGGACGATCCGGCTACCGCGCAGAACGAAGTCAACTTCGTGTTGCTGGGCCGGCGTCCGGTCGAAGGCGGGCCACGCGTCTACGAGCAGCAAGTCGATACCCGCTACTTCGCCGCAGGTCTGGAGGGAAGTTTCGAGGCCAGTGAGCGGACCTGGTTCTGGGATGTGAACCTGTCCACCAGCGAGAACGAGGCCGAGCAGACCAACTACGGCAGCTATGACATTCGCAAGGTCGCCCTGGCGCTGGGTGATCCCGCCGTATGCGCGGCGAATCCGGGCTGCGTGCCACTCAACCTGTTTGGCGGCCCCGGCACGCTCACGCCCGAGATGCTCGCCTACATCCAGCCGGTGGTGCGTGACCGCAGTCAGCAGACCCTGGATGTGTTCACCGCCAACCTGTCGGGTGATCTGATCGACTTGTGGGCGGGGCCGTTGTCGTTCGCCGTCGGTGCCGAGCACCGCCGCTATGAAGGGTCCTACCAGCCCGATCCGCTGACAGTGGCCGGGTTCTACAACGGCGTTCCGTCATTGCCGACATCCGGTGAATACGACGTCACCGAGGCGTATGTCGAGCTCAATGTGCCGCTTATCCCCCGAGACTCGTTCGGCAAGAGCCTGGACCTGAGCCTGGCCGGTCGCTATTCGGACTACTCCACTTTTGGCGGCCAGTTCACCCCGAAGTTCGGGCTGCGCTGGCAGGTCGCCGATGAACTGCTGTTCCGGGCCACCTACGCCGAGGGCTTCCGTGCACCGTCGATCGGTGAGCTGTTCGGCTCGGCCAGTCGCGCTGACCTGCAGATCGACGACCCCTGCCTGGTCGGACTGGACGGCAGCGCGCCAACCGGCAACGCCGGCAACTGCACCGCACTGGGCGTGCCGGTCGGCGCGGAGCAGACCAACGGCCAGATATCGGTCACCACCGGCGGCAACATGGAACTCGATCCCGAGACGGCGCGCAGCTTCACCGCCGGCATGGTGTTCAGTCCCAGCTTCGCCAGCGCCGTGGCGTGGTCGGATCGGCTGGACTTCGAGTTGACCTTCTACCGCCACGCGATCGACGGCGCCGTCCAGGCCATCGATGCCCAGACCCAGCTCGACCTGTGCGTGGCCTCGCTGGACCCGCTGTATTGCAATGGCATTACCCGGTCCTCGATCGGCAGCATCAACGGGTTCAGCAATCGCTTGACCAACCTGGGCTCGATCAAGACCAGCGGCTGGGATGCCGATGTGTTCTGGACCTTGCCCGAGAGCGCGGCAGGGGTGTTCAAGCTGGCCTGGCAAAGCACCTTCGTGGCCCATTACGAGGCCGTGGGTGCCTCCGGCCAGGCGCAGCCGCGCACGGTCGGGGTGGAAGTGACCGACAGCGCAATTCCGGACTGGACCTCGACCGCCAGCCTGGACTGGCGTCGCGACCAGTGGAATGCCTCGTGGAGCATGCGTCACATCAGCGAGCTGGAGGAGCAATGTGGCGATGCGGTGTCGTTCCCGGTCTGCAGCAACCCGGCCGAAGGCACCAACACGCTCGACGCGATCACTTATCACGACCTGCAGGTGGGTTACGAGTTTGACTGGTTCAAGGGCCTGCAGTTGACCGGCGGCGTCAACAACGTGTTCGACAAGGATCCACCGCTCTGCCTGTCGTGCTCGCTCAATGGTTACGACGCCTCGACCTACGACATCCCCGGCGGGCGCTACTTCTACGTGCGCGCCAACCTGCGCTTCTGATCAACCAAGGCCGGTCGGCGCAAGCTGACCGGCGCCTGGGGGAATTGCCGTCATCCCCCGCAATAAACCGTCATCCCCGCAATAAACCGTCATCCCCGCGAAGGCGGGGATCCAGGGACTTTCAAGCCGTTGGTGCCGCCGCTCGCCTAGACCAACGACGCGTCGGGGACATCCAGCTCCAGCGACATGGCCAGATGGTCGGAATGCGCGGCCGGCATCGCGCAGGCGCCCGAGCAGCTCAGCCCGTCGCCGATCAGGATGTGGTCGATCGCACGCTGCGGTCGCCAGCTGGGGAAGGTGGCCACCGCGCACTCGGGGGGCTGCAAGCGGGTGTTGCGAAACAGCGTCTGCATTTCCGGGCGGTCGATGGCGCAGTTGAAATCACCCATCAGCACCGCATGGGGATTGTCCTGCAGCAACTCGGCAATGAAGCCCAGCTGCGCGCTGCGCGAGTTCGCACCCAGTGACAGATGGGCAATCGCGATGACCAGGCCGTCCTCGCCGTGGCCAAAGCGCGCCAGCAGCACCCCGCGTCCGGAGATCCGGCCCGGTAGCGAATGGTCGGTCACCTCGATCGGCTCCAGCTTGCTGAGCAGGCCATTGGCGCTGGAGGCCACCCCGCCCATGCGGCGGTTCGGCTGGTGACTCCAGTAATCGAAGCCGCCACGCTGGGCGAGGTAATGGGTCTGGTTGGTGAAACCCGAACGCAGGCTGCCAGGATCGGCCTCGTTGAGGCCGACGATGTCGTACTGGCCGGCCAGTTGGGCAATCAGGTCCAGGCTGCCGCGCTTGTTACCGGCGGGTAATACATGCGACCAACTGCGCGCGACATAGTCGTGATAGCCCCGGGTGCTGGAGCCGGCCTGGATATTGGCGCTGAGCACGCGCAGCCGGCGCGAACCTTCCGGTGGCGTCGCCACGGGAGGGATCTCGTCGATGCGCTCAGCGCCAGAAGTCGCCATGGTTATGCCGTTCCCAATCAGCCGTTGTCGGCTTCGGTCGGGGTGGCGACTTCCTCACTGGCCGGGGCGGCGTCCTGGCGGGCGGCGCGCTCTTGGGCGATCAGGTGCTCGGCGATACGCAAGTGCTCGTCCCAGCTCTGGCCGGTGACGCGGTACTTGCCATCGACGATCAGGGTTGGGGTGGAATCCACGCCGCTGCGCTGCAGGAACTGCTGGGCACGACCCATCTTGGCGTTGATCGCGAAGCTCGCCATGGTGCTGGCGAACTGTTTGGGATCCGCGCCATAGGCCGCGTAGAACTGGGCAATCTGCTCGTCACTGGAGTCCGCCCCCAGGCTGCGGTCGATATGGATCGCCTTGAACATCGCGTCGTGGGTCTGCGGCAGCAGGCCGGTGGCCTGCGCGGTGAAGAACGCCTTCGCATACGGCATCCAGAAGCCGCCGAACGGTGCCGCTACCGGCGTGAACTGCACGTCAGCCGGCAGTTTGGCGGCCCAGGCACTGACCATCGGCTCGAAACTTGCGCAGGCAGGGCAGGTATAGCCAAACACCTCCACGACTTCGATCTTGCCGCTGTTGGGCTGGTAGGGCTCGCCACCGGCGATTTCCACGTAATCGGTGCCGGCGACTGGCGCCGGGCCGACCGGAGCAACGATCGGCCCCGGTGTACGGACAGGTGCCGCGGTCGCCGGGGTAGTCGTGGTGGGTGCCGGCGCGGCCGTTGTGTTGGCTGCGGGCGTAGCGGGAGTGGGCGCGGGCGTGGGCGCATCGGCCGAGCAGGCGGCGAGGGCGAGCACGCCTGCCAGGGCCAGGCCGAAACGGGGCAGTAGAGCCAATCGCAAGGTCATGGGTAGATCTCCGGAAGATAAACAAAGAATGCGGGGTGGTGCAGGCTGGCCCAAGGATAACCAGCTCCATGGTGGGAGAGTGTGCACGGTGCACGTTCCGGAATTCAGGATTCCCGGACGTCGTCGATGAACTCGTTGTTGGTGGTGTCAGTGCTGGTGATCTCAGTGCTTTGGCTGCGCGCGCCGCGAGCGTTCCAGCTCGACCAGCTTGGCGGCGTTGTCCAGCAGGTCGCTGGCGCTGCTGCCCAGCACCCGGTATTTGCCGTCCACGATCAACGTGGGTGTGCCTTCCACGCCGCTGCGCAGCAGGAAATCGCGTGCTTGTTTCAACTGGGCCTTGATCGCCGGGCTGGTCATGGTTTTGGCGAACTGCTCCGGATCGGCGCCGTAGCGGGCGTAAAACGCCGCGATCTCCGCAGGTGTTGCACCGCTGATGGGCAGGCTGTGCTCCTGGTGCAATGCGCGGAACATTGGAGCGTGGGTCCGTGCCACCAGCCCCTGGGCCTGCGCGGTGTAGAACGCCTGCGCATAAGGTATCCAGTAACCACCGAAGGGAGCGGGCACCTCGACGAAATTGACGTCGGAGGGGAGCTTCGCTTTCCACGCGCTCACCAGTGGTTCGAAGTGCGCGCAGTGGGGGCAGGTGTAGCCGAACACTTCGACCACCTCGATCTGGCCGGCTGGCGTGGCGAATGGGGCGCCATCGGGAATCTCGATGTAATCGGTACCGGCAACCAGATCTCCCGTTGGCGCTGCGGCGAACCCGATCATCGGCAACGCCACGAACATGCCCGCGATAGCCGCCCGGGCCAGGACTGTCCGGATCAGGAGCGCGCCACCAATCCGACGCGAACGGAACAGGTGGGTTTTTGCGAAACCGTGGTTCATCAGCGGGTATCTTTCAAACAAGAGCGCCGACCGCAAGGATACGGTCGGCGCAATGAACAGTTGCGGGTGCAGGTCCGGCCGGTGTCGGATGACCTGAACGAGAGTGCGGTTCTGCTCAGCCTTCCGATACCGGTTCGGCTTCCGGTTCCACTGGCGTGGCGGGCTCGGTTGCCTCGGCGGCCTCAGCGGAGTTGGTGTCGGTCGCTTCCGCCTCGGTCTCGGTCGCCTCTGCCTCGGCTTCGGTTGCACCTGCGGCTGCAGCGTCCGCTGCTGGTGCATCGGTGGCCCCGGCGCTCGCATCGACGGCAGGTACGGCTGCAACGGGCGCTGCCGGCGCGGGAACTACCATCGCAAGCTGGTCATTTGCCGCCGGGTGCAGGCCCTGCAGGTAGCTTGCCAGTGCGCCGATCTCCTGATCGGTCAATGGCTTGGTGATGGTCGCCATCATGTCAAACAGGTGGGAGTCTTCGCGATCACTGACCCCGGCGCGGTACATCTCCAGTCGCTGTTGGGTATAGGCCGCCTGCTGACCTGCCACATGCGGATAGGCCGGGCCGGGGTTGCCGGCGCCGTCCGGACCGTGACATGCCATGCATGCCGGGATACCGCGTTCGGCGTCGCCGGCCAGGAACAATTGCTCACCCACCTCGTAGAACTTCAGGCCCTCGTAGGGCCCCGACGCGACCAGGCTGTCGTCGGCAACGCCGGCACCGGACTCCTGGGTGGCGTAATACGCGCCCACATCGCGCGCGTCCTGGGCGCTGAGCATGTCGGCGAAGGGCTTCATCACCGCGGCCATGCCGCCACTGCGCTCACCGCTCTTGAACAACGCCAGTTGATTGGCGATGTAGCGCTCGCTCTGGCCGGCCAGGCGGGGGTACATCTCGATCGCCGGATTACCGTCCAGACCGTGGCAGGCCGCGCAGGTGCCGGCCAGGGTCTGGCCATTTTGCGCATCGCCCCAGGTGGCGGTTTCCGTGGCCGCAGGATCCAGCGGCGTCGTCTCCACCGGTGCGACGTCGGGGATCGGGGTGACCGTGGTCTGGGCATAGGCAACCGCGGCAACCGCCGCGAGGACGGTGATACCGACGATGCCAAGGACGCGGGCGTGGCTCATGGGGCTGGGCTCCGGAAAACGCTGAAGTGACGATCGTGAACGGTCGTCTAACCGCAGAATTATCGTCGGCACGCGCGGCGGGGTCAACGCGGCGTCAATGCGGGCACGGCGCGATGACGCTTCGGGCCGGGCCACGGTCACGTCAGGGCAGCGACCCGGTTGGTATTGCCGGCGCACTCGAGGCTTCCGGCGTGCGATCCTATGCCCATGTCAAAACATCTTGTCCGTGCCCAGTACCTGCTGGCTGCCCATACTCCCCAGCAGCTGCCGCCCGACGGTGGCTTCGAGGTGGCGTTTGCCGGCCGCTCCAACGCGGGCAAGTCCAGCGCGCTCAACGCGATCTGCCAGCAGAACGCCCTGGCACGGGTTTCCAAGACCCCGGGCCGGACCCAGCAACTGGTGTTTTTCGCCCTGCCGCCGTCCACCGATCGCTTCCTGGTCGATCTGCCCGGTTACGGCTACGCCAAGGTGCCCAAAGATCTACAGGCGCATTGGCAGGCGTTCCTGGACCGGTATTTCCGTACCCGCGACGCCCTCAAGGGTCTGGTCGTGGTGATGGATATCCGCCATCCGCTGAAGGAATACGACAAGCAGATGCTCGGTTATGCGGTCAGTCGCGGCCTGCCGGCCCATGTGATCCTGACCAAAGCCGACAAGTTGAGCCGTGGCGCCCAGGGCACGGCCTTGCTGGAGGTGCGCAAGGCATTGCAGGCCGAACACGGCGATGCAGTCAGCGTGCAGCTGTTTTCCGGCGAGTCCAAATTGGGCGTCGATGAGGCGCGTCGGGTAATCGGCGGCTGGCTGCAGTTGTAGGAGTACTTCACGCGGCTGGGCTCACTGGCGCGATGCAGTGTTGCGTTGCGTGGAGTCATCGATGCTGGCGGCGATCTACACTGCGGGTCTTGCGTGTGCGGCTGTCATGCCGCATATCCAGTTCCAATGATCCAGCCCAACGAGGTGCGCGTGTCCGGTCCCAGTCACGTCGAGGAAGTTTCGATCCAATCACGCGCTCAACTGGTCGAGTACCTCAGCTCGGGAACTCGCACGCGCGATGACTGGAAGATCGGCACCGAGCACGAGAAGTTCGGCTTCCGGTTTGATGACCTGCGTCCGCCGACTTTTGATGGCGAGGGCGGGATCGAGGCGCTGCTCAAGGGCCTGGTCCAGTTTGGCTGGGTACCGGTGGAGGAGCACGGCCGGGTGATTGCATTGACCCGCGACGGTGCATCGGTGTCGCTGGAGCCGGCCGGCCAGCTGGAATTGTCCGGCGCCCCGTTGGATACCCTGCATGACACCTGTCGCGAGGCGGCCTCGCACCTGCGCGAAGTGCGCGCGGTGGCCGAGCCGATGGGCCTGGGTTTCCTGGGCATGGGCTTCCAGCCCAAGTGGCGGCGCGACGAGATGCCGTGGATGCCCAAGGGGCGCTACAAGATCATGCGCGAATACATGCCCAAGGTCGGTAGCCTCGGCCTGGACATGATGACCCGCACCTGCACCGTGCAAGTCAACCTGGATGTCGCCTCCGAAGCCGACATGGTGAAGAAGTTCCGGGTCTCGCTGGCGTTGCAGTCGATTGCGACCGCGTTGTTTGCCGACTCGCCGTTCACCGAGGGCAAGCCCAACGGCTTCCTGTCGTACCGCTCGCATATCTGGACCGATACCGACAACGATCGCTCCGGGCTGCTGGACTTCGTGTTCGAGGACGGCTTCGGCTACGAGCGCTACGTCGATTACCTGCTCGACGTGCCGATGTACTTCATCTACCGCGACGGTGAATACATTGATGCGTCGGGGCAGTCATTCCGCGACTACCTCGCCGGCAAGCTGCCGGCGCTTCCGGGGCAGTTGCCGACCCTGCAGGACTGGGCCGACCACACGACCACGGCGTTTCCCGAAGTGCGGCTGAAAAAATACCTGGAGATGCGCGGTGCGGACGCCGGGCCGTGGAACCGGATCTGCGCGTTGCCGGCATTCTGGACCGGCCTGTTGTATGACGACACCGCGCTGGATGCGGCCTGGGACCTGGTCAAGGATTTCAGTCTTGAGGAGATCCACGCCCTGCGCAGCGGCGTGCCGAGGCAGGCATTCAAGATGCCTTTCCGTGGCGGCACCGTGCTCGACCTGGCCCGCCGTACGGTGGAGATCTCCGCCCACGGGCTGGCGCGCCGTGCCCGGCTCAATGACAACGGCAGTGACGAGTCGATCTTCCTCAGTCCGTTGATGGAGTTGGTTGAGGCGGGCGAGACCCCGGCAGAGCGGAAGCTGGCGCTGTTCCATGGCGTCTGGGATGGCAACGTCGACCCGGTGTTTCGCGAGTTCGCTTATTGACCATCGGTGGTGAAGTTCGCGCCAGGCTGCGACGTCACCGGGAGTCGGCCGCTGTTGCGTTAGCCTTGGGGGATGCAGATCCCAACCGATACGACCGACGACTCCCTGCGTAGCGTCGAGTTCGCACCCACCGACCAGTTTTTGCGCGAGGACGTCAAGCAACTCGGCGCGTTGGTGGGGGAGATCCTTGCCGAGCAACGCAGCCCGGACTTCCTGGCCCGGGTCGAGCGCCTGCGCCGCGCGGCGATTACCCGCCGCGAGAACGACGAGCCGGTAGCCGGATTGGCCGATGCCCTGGCGGGCACGCCGATTGAGCAGGCCAGTGACCTGGTGCGCGCGTTCTCGACCTATTTCCAGGCTATCAACCTGGCCGAGCGGGTCCATCGCATTCGCCGCCGCCGCGAGCACGAGCGTGCCGACCACGGTGCCCAGCCCGCCAGCCTGGACGATGTCATCCGTCGGCTCGCCGCGCAGGGCGTCGGTGCAGACGAGCTGGGCGCGGTGTTGTCGCGACTGCGGATCGAGCCGGTATTCACCGCCCATCCGACCGAGGCCGTGCGCCGGGTACAACTGAAGAAAGAACGCGAGGTCGTGACTTGCCTGGTCAACGACATCGACCGCGGCCGTACCCCGGCGGAGCGCGGTGCCGATCGCGAGCGTATGCGCATGGCATTGACCGCAAGTTGGCAGACCGTGGAGGCACCGGCCGCCAAGCCGAGTGTTGCTGACGAGTTCGAGCACGTCGGCTTCTACCTGACCGAAGTGTTGTACCGGGTCCTGCCCGTTTTCCATGAGGTCTTCCAGGCGGCATTGACCGAGCACTACGGGGACACGGCGGAGTTGCCCGACGTGCTCGGGTTTGGCAGTTGGGTCGGCGGCGACATGGACGGCAATCCCAACGTCGGCGCCGACACCATTGCCGCGACCCTGGCCCGGCAGCGGGCGCTGGTGCTGGCCGCGTATCGACGCGATATCCACAAGCTTGAAGACCTGCTGAGCCAGTCCCTGAGTCGGGTGGCAGTCAGTGAGGTGGTGATGGCCAGGGTCGACCAGTACCGCGATCTGTTGCCGGCCGGCGTCGAAAACCTGCATCCGCGCCATGCCGACATGCCGTATCGCAACCTGCTGACGCTGATGGCCGAGCGGTTGCGGATGACCACCCACGATGACCCGTCCGGTTATCCGGATGCGGCGAGCTTCGTGGCCGATATCGAGTTGATCCACCAAAGCCTGCTGGCCCACCGTGGCGAGCACGCCGGTGATTTCGCGGTGGTGCGCCTGCTGCGCCGTGCGCGCTGCTTCGGCTTCCATCTGGCCAGCCTGGACCTGCGCCAGGATTCGGCGATGCACGACGTCGCGCTGGCCGGCTTGCTGGATGACCCGCAATGGGAACAACGTGAGCCAGCCGAACGCGCGCGCAAGCTGCACGCGATGATGGATGGCAGCCTGGTGCCAAGCGCTGCCGATGCTGACGTGGCGCGTAGCACCCTCGACGTCTTCCGTACCGTGGGCCGGCTCCGCCCGCGCTACGGCCAACGGGTGTTTGGTCCGTACATCGTCAGCATGAGCCGCAGCGCGGCCGATGCGTTGGCGGTGCTGGCGCTGGCACGCCTGGCCGGCTGTGTGGAAAGCGATGACGGGCAAGCCAGCGACGCGCCATCCGTTGACGGCCAGGCCGGCACGACGATCGCCCATGGCGCGGTGCCACTGGACGTCGCTCCCCTGTTCGAGACCATCGCCGATCTGGAGGCCGCCGCCGACACCATGCGCGCGCTGTTTGCCGACCCGGTCTATCGCGCCCACCTGGTAGCGCGTGGCAACCGTCAGGTGGTGATGCTGGGATACTCCGACAGCGCCAAGGACGGTGGCATCGTCGCCTCGCGCTGGAGCCTGCAACAGACCCAGATTGCACTGACCGCGCTGGCCAACGAGAGCGGCGTGCGGATCATGTTCTTCCACGGGCGGGGCGGTTCCATCAGTCGCGGCGGGGGCAAGACCGAGCGAGCGGTGATCGCCGCCCCGCGGGGTTCGGTCGACGGCACCCTGCGACTGACCGAGCAGGGCGAGGTGATCCACCGCAAGTACGGCATTCGCGCTCTGGCACTGCGTAACCTGGAGCAGACCACCGGCGCGGTGTTGCGTGCGAGCCTGCGGCCGCGACCTGATGATCCTCGCGAGGCCCAATGGCGCCGCGTTGCCAGCCAGATGGCCGCCGACGCCAGTGCGCATTACCGCGCGCTGATCCACGAACATCCCGATTTCACCGCCTACTTCCGCGCCGCCACCCCGATCGACGTGATCGAACGGCTGCGCATCGGATCGCGTCCGAGCAAGCGCACCGGTGCCGGCGGAGTGGAGTCGCTGCGGGCGATTCCGTGGGTGTTCTCGTGGGCGCAGAACCGCTCGGGCCTGACCGCGTGGTACGGCGTCGGTACTGCGATGGAGCGTGCATTGGCAAGCCACGGGCAGGAAATGCTGGCCGAGATGGCCCGGGACTGGCCGTTCTTTGCCGCCCTGGTGGACGACATCGAAATGGTCCTGGCCTCCTCCGACCTGGGGATCTTCGAGCGCTACTCGCAGCTGGCCGCCGATGTGCCAGCCTCGACCGGGAAGGGCGATCTGCACGCGCTGATGCACCCGGGAATCGTCGCCGAGTTCACCCGCACCCGCGATGCCGTGCTGGCGATCAAGGGCGAGGACGAGCTGTTGGCCCGGGACCTGCGCCTGCGCCAGTCGATCCGCCTGCGCAATCCCTATGTCGATCCCATCAGCCTGTTGCAGGTCGACCTGCTGGCACGCTGGCGGGCCGGCGAGCGCAACGACGATGCGCTGCTGCAAGTGTTGATGGCGACCGTCAACGGCATCGCCGCGGGAATCCAGAATACGGGTTGAGGCCCGGAGCGGAAATCCTGGCCAATTCGTGCCTGCGCTAGAGGATCTCGTACCGGCGCAACGTCCAGAGCACCTCGTAGCCAACGGCCGCAAGTGCGAAGATGCCGTGGAACCGCGAGTTGGTGGTCTTCATCGCCACCAGGCTCAACACGATGTAGGCGACGTTGCGCACGATGTATTCGGGGCCAAGGTTCTCGAAATACGCCTGCCCCTTTATCCAGGTGTCGATAAAGTCTATGGCGAATACCATGGCCAGCAGGCCAAAGAACCAGCGCCTGCGGGAATAGAAATGTTCCCGGTAATCCGCGTCGTCATCCACGCGCTCGGGCAAGGTAAACGCACACAGCAAGTACAGCACCAGTGCGTAGATCGAGATGAACACGTAGATCTCGATGTCCCACGTGACCATGTAGGACAGGCGGAACTGCCACCACCAGAAGTGCAACAGGTACAGGAAGACGAACAGGGTCCACACCAGGTGGGTCCAGTACACGTGGCGGCGCGCGCGATGCACCATCAGGCCGGCGAAATTACGCAGCAGATGTGTGAGCCCCAGGCCGATGATCATGCCGACCAGGATTCTCACATGGGTGAACAGCAGGGCGGGGTCTGGGACGTGCTGCATGGGCCCGGTCACGTTCATCATCAATGATGGTGGACTGAAGTCGAGCCAAACTAGCACACGCGGAACGGGGCGGGACGGGCCCACGACTATCACGCGATGGTGACGGAGGTGTTGCTACCACTGGCCGAGCTGACGACGAAGAGTCGGCCACGGACGACGCCGATCCTGCTTAGGGAGCGACACCATGAAACCTGGCTATGTAGTGATAGTTATGGCATCGCTGGCGTTTGCCGGCTGCACGGACTCCTTCGAGACGGGTTCGCCGGTTGACACAGCCGCTGCGCAGGCGGAAGCGGAGGCATCTGCACAGACGGAACAAGACGGCTCCGACGCGAATGCGGAAGCAACCGACACGACGGCAGGAGAGGCCGCGGTCGAGCAGGCGATCGAAACCAATCTTGGTGACGCCGCCGCCTACCGGGCGACGTTTGATCGTCTGCAGCGGGGCGTGGGATCGGCGGACAAACAGGCCGTTGCGGCGTTGGTGTCGTATCCGATCAATGTCGAGATCGACGGCAAACCGCGCGTGATCCGGGATGCCCAGGCATTCATCGAGCTGTGGGACCAGGTCATCACCCCCGGGATCGCCTCGGTCATCACGTCCCAGCAGTTCGCTGACTTGCGGGTCAACTACCAAGGGGTGATGTTCGGCGATGGTCAGGTCTGGCTCACCGGCATCTGCCGTGACGATGCCTGTGCCGCCAGCGACATCCGGGTGGTCACGATCCAGTCGGGACCGGCGTCACCCGACCCCCTCGCTTTCACCGTGGACGTGACGCTGTCGGATTCGGCGAAAGAGCAGTTCAGCAGCTCAGGAGAGACGGTGATCGTCGGCGCGACGTACTTTGCCGACCCCGCGGCGGACGCCGGAGAGGATGTCATCAATGACGTAGGCCAAGTCGATCTTGGCAGCGCGCTGGTGACGCTTCCCGGTGAAGGCCAGGCGGCGTTCGGCAGCGGCGGGCTGCAACGCGACCGGCTCGACCTCATCGAAGGCGAGCCCCAGGTAAATATAAACGTCTGGTCGGGGCGCAAGTCCTCACCCGACAACCTGCTGGATTGCGACATGTTCCAGGACGCGATCGCGGTGGCGGCAAGCCAGCCGGTCGCGATCGATTGCCGCCTGCTCGATGAAGGCAACCAGGGAGCATAGGGAGGCGAGGATGCGCTGGGGAGTTTGCGGTTGTCGCCATCGCGCCGGATCGTTTCCGGGTGATGCCCTGTCGATCATCGCTGCCAGCCTCCTGTTGCCGCTGTGGCTGCTTTGCGCCGGACTCGCCACGGCGGCGCAGGACACAGCGGCTGTGCCGGATGCGGTGCCGCAGGACGCGCCCGAAGCCCGCGCAGACCGACTTCGCGTCGGCATTTATGCGAGCCCGCCGTTCGTGATGAAGGACAGTACCGGCGGCTACACCGGGATGGCAGTGGACCTGTGGGAAGAATCGGCCAAGGGGTTGGGCTGGAATTACGAGTACATCGAACAGGAGACGATCAGCGACCTGGTCGAGGGCCTGGAGAGCGATCGCCTGGACGTGGGCCTCACCAACCTGTCGGTGAACCAGGAACGTGCCAGACGCATCAACTTCACCCAGCCCTGGTACGACGGCGGCTTCCGGATCATGATTCACAAGGAAGGCAACACCGGCTTCTGGGCCGTGGTCGCCGGCCTCAGGAAATCCGGGCACCTGCGCGCGTATGCGTGGATCTGCGCGATCATTGTCTTCGCCACGGTCCTGCTGACCCTGTTTGACCGCCGCTTCGACGAAAACTTCACACGGCGCTGGCCGGACGGCGTTGCCGAGAGTTTCTACACGGTGATGTCGGTGACCACGTCGGGCAAGCCGCCGTCGCGCAAGAACCTGTTCGGGTGGGTCGGGCGCCTCTGGCAGGGGTTGTGGCTGGTGTGCGGGATCGCGGTGCTGGCTTACCTGACCTCGTCGGTGACCAGCGTGATGACGACCCTGTCACTGACCAGTCGCATCAACAGCATCGCCGACCTGGCGGGCAAGACGGTCGGGGTGCGCGATGGCAGCACCGGCGAGGAGTACGCGCTGTCGACCGGGCTGAACATCCATCGCTACGACAACGTCGAGCCGGCGGTGGAGGCCTTGAGGAACGACAGGATCAGCGGGCTGATCGGTGACGCGGCAGTACTGGAGTACTACCAGCACACCCATCCGGGCGCCGGCGTGACGGTGGTCGGGGATATCTTCAGCCCGCAGAGCTACGGGTTCGCATTGCAGAAGCACAGCGAGATGACCAAGCCATTGACGGTGGAGTTGCTCGGGCTCAAGAAGAGCGGCTACCTGGCGGAAGTCAACCAGGAGTACTTCGGGCCGGCGCAGTGACTTGCCCCGGTTGCCGGCGACAAGCCGACCCTGACCGCACCGCCTATCATTGAAGCCAACCCCGCACTGGAGCCCGATCATGAAATCCCGCGCCGCCGTCGCTTTCGAAGCCGGCAAGCCCCTGCAGATCGTCGAAATCGACGTCGAGCCGCCGCGCGCCGGCGAGGTGTTGGTGAAGATCTCCCACACCGCGTTGTGCCACACCGATGCGTTCACCTTGTCGGGTGATGACCCGGAAGGCGTGTTCCCGGCGGTGCTTGGCCACGAGGGTGGTGGCGTGGTGGTCGAGATCGGCGAGGGCGTCACCAGCGTCAAGCCCGGCGACCACGTGATTCCGCTGTACACGGCGGAATGCGGCGTGTGCAAATTCTGCACGTCGGGCAAGACCAACCTGTGCTCATCGGTGCGGGCCACCCAGGGCAAGGGACTGATGCCGGACGGCACCACGCGGTTTTCCTACAACGGTGAGCCGATCCATCACTACATGGGCTGCAGCACGTTCAGCGAGTACACGGTCGTGGCCGAGGTGTCGCTGGCCAAGGTCAACCCCGACGCGCCGCTGGAGAAGGTTTGCCTGCTCGGTTGCGGGGTGACCACCGGCATCGGTGCGGTGCACAACACGGCGAAGGTGAAACCGGGCGACACGGTTGCCGTGTTCGGTCTGGGAGCGATCGGGCTGGCAGTGATCCAGGGCGCGGTGCAGGCGAAAGCCGGGCGGATCATTGCGATCGACACCAACCCGGACAAGTTCGAGCTGGCGAAGTCGATGGGCGCGACCGACTGTGTCAACCCGAAGGACCATGACCAACCCATCCAGGACGTCATCGTCGAGATGACCGACGGCGGCGTGGAATTCAGCTTCGAGTGCATCGGCAACGTCAACGTCATGCGGGCCGCGCTGGAGTGCTGCCATAAGGGTTGGGGCGAGTCGGTGGTGATCGGTGTCGCTGGCGCTGGCCAGGAAATCAGCACCCGCCCATTCCAGCTGGTCACCGGCCGGGTCTGGCGCGGTTCCGCGTTCGGAGGCGTCAAGGGACGCACCGAGTTGCCGGGCATGGTCGAGCAGGTGATGCGCGGTGAGATCGACCTCGATCCGTTCATTACCCACCAGTTGCCGCTGGAACGCATCAACGAGGCCTTCGACCTGCTGCATGAAGGCAAGTCGATCCGCACGGTGATCCACTACTGACGGGGAGCGCACATGCAACGTATCGAACAACACGCATGCTTCGGCGGCAGTCAGGAAGTCTGGCAACACGCCTCCAGCACGCTGGGCTGCGACATGAAATTCGCGGTCTACCTGCCGCCACAGGCAAGGCAGGGCCCGTGCCCGGTGCTGTACTGGCTGTCGGGGCTGACCTGCAATGAGCAGAACTTCATCACCAAGGCCGGTGCCCAGGAGTACGCCGCGCAGCATGGCGTGATCCTGGTCGCCCCCGACACCAGTCCGCGTGGCGAGGGTGTCGCCGACGACGAGGCCTACGACCTCGGCCAGGGGGCGAGCTTCTACCTCAACGCCACCCGCGAGCCGTGGGCGGCGCAGTACCGGATGTATGACTATCTGGTGCAGGAACTGCCGGCGCTGGTGGATTCGCATTTTCCAACCACTACGGCGCGGGCGATCAGTGGCCATTCGATGGGTGGCCACGGCGCACTGGTGATCGCGTTGCGCAATCCCGGCATGTACCGCAGCGTATCGGCGTTCGCGCCCATCGGTGCGCCCAGCCAGGTGCCGTGGGGCGAGAAGGCCTTCAGCAACTATCTCGGCGACGACCGCGAACAATGGAAGCAGTGGGACGCCAGCGCGCTGATTGCCGGCGCCGGCGAACGTCTGCCGTTGTTGATCGACCAGGGCGATGCCGACGACTTCCTCCAGACCGAGCTCAAACCCGAACTGCTGCGTGCCGCCTGCGAAGCCGCCGGCCATCCGTTGACGCTGCGCCTGCAGCCCGGTTATGACCACAGCTACTACTTCATCGCCAGCTTCATCGGCGAGCACATCGCCTACCACGCGAAGGCGCTGAAGGGCTGAGCCGCCGGGGTTCAGAGCAGCGGTTGCGCCGGGTTCGCCAGATGGAAATCGGTAAACGCGAACCGGCCGTCACGCAACACGGTTTCCCCTTGTCCCAGGCGCAGTGCCGTGGCGAACATCGGGCCATCGTGAACCAGGGTGTGGAACTCGCCGTTCTCGCCGCAAGGGTCGCAGCGGTCGGGTAGCTCGGCCAGCAATGACGCATCGAGTGATCGACCGCTGAAGCCGGCGTCGAGTTGTTGGGTATCCACGCAACAAAGACGGGTGCGCAGGCCGCCGGCGATCATCTCCCGGGCCAGGGAAGCGGTATCGGCGCCGAACAGCGGGGTCTCGATCCGCCAGCCATGGCGATCGCACAATGCCTCTCGCCAAGCACGTACATCGGCCAGCAACAGGTCGCCGAAGGCGATGGTGTCGATGCCGGGCCAGCGTTCGCGCGCGGCCGTCAGGGTTGCGGCGAAGGCCGCCTCGTAGGTGTCGTTGTCGCCGCCGTGCGGGATCACCGACTCCAGCAACGGCAACCCCACGGCGGCGACCTGCGCGTAAAGCACATCCCGGCGGATGCCATGCATGGCGACGCGATCGAAGTCCCCGTTGAGCGTGGTCAGCAAGCCGACAACGCGGACATCGTCGCGCTGGCGCAGATGGTGCAGCGCCCAGGCCGCGTCCTTGCCGCCGCTCCAGGCGAGCAGGAGGTCCTTTTTCATGCGTACGGCAGCGGCGTGGCGCGCGGGCTCAAGCGGCGGTCACGTCGCGCAGTTCCCAGGCGCTGCCGGCCAGCAGTCGCAAACGTTGTTTGAGCACGTTGCCGGGGATGGACGTGGTGACCACCAGGTCGATGTGCAAGTCATCCTGGGCACCTTCCACGGTCGCCCCGGGGTCGGTCGCGGCAAGGGAGCGGTCGACCTCGTCGGGCTGGTCCTGCTTGCGGCGCCAACGCTCGAACAAGGCATTGCTGCGCAGTGCGTCCTGCAGCTCCGCGGCGAAGCCGGGGCCGCTGTGTGCGGTGAACGACAGGTCCGGATCAGCACCGCGGGCACGGGCCCCGTCGGGCAAGGTGATGTAGTAACGAGTGGCCATGCAGCCTCCTTCAGCGGTGGATGACAGCCTAGTCGCGACGGCATTGGGTCTTCGTGAAATCACGCCGTCGGTTCAATCCAGGTGCACGTGCGCACCGTGGCCCTTGGGACAATGGCAGACCGCGGTAGGACCGAATTCGGTGCCGAAGGTCTGGCCGTCGCGGTGGCGCTGCCAGTAGAAATTCGGCTCCGGGGTCTGGTCGTTGCCGATCTCGGCCATGTCGGCGTCGACATCGAACAACCGACCGTCGACCATCACGTAACGGGTATCGATGGTGGCGCGGATGTCCTCCAGCGGGTTGCTGTTGAGCACCACCAGGTCGGCCTGCTTGCCGACTTCCAGCGAACCGATGTCGCCGTCCAGCCCGAGGTAGTCGGCACCATCGATGGTGGCCGCGCGCAAGGCCTCGAAATTGCTGAAGCCGCCGTGGGTCAGCAGCCAGATCTCCCAGTTGGCGCTCAGGCCCTGCAACTGGCCGTGGCCGCCGATCTGGATGCCGACGCCGGCATCGCGCAGGACCTTGGCGGCCTTGGCCACATCGACGTGGTGATAGTCCCAGTCCGGCGCGGTCTCGCGGCGGATGCTGCGGGCATCCAGCGTCTCGCGCGGGAAGAAGCGGTTGAGCTTGTCGTTCTCCCACACGTTGTCGCGCGCGTACCACCAGTACTCGCCCGACAGGCCGCCGTAGCTGACCACCAGGGTCGGGGTGTTGCGCACGTCGGTCTGCGACCACAGCTCGACCACGTCCTTGTACAGCGGCGCGACCGGGATGTTGTGCTCGATGCCGGTGACGCCGTCGAGGATCATCGTCATGTTGTGGTGGAAGGTCGAACCGCCTTCCTCGACCACCAGCATGCCCAGCTCCCTTGCGGCGGTGTTGATCTGCTGGCGCTGCTCGCGGCGCGGCTGGTTGTAGCTCTTGACCGAGAACGCGCCGTTGGCCTTCATCCGGCGCAGGTGGCTGCGGGCGTCATCGAGCGAGTTCACCTCCGCCTTGAAGTCGCCATCGGCGCCGTACAGGATCGTGCCGGTCGAGAAGATCCGCGGGCCGACCATCTTGCCGGCCTTCTGCAACTCGGCCTCGGAGAACACGAACTCGGTGGTCGCCGACGGGTCGTGCATCGAGGTGATGCCGAACGCGAGGTTGGTGTAGTACGCCCAGTTTTCCTGCGGCACGACTCCCTGGCCGAAGTGCGCGGCGTGGGCGTGGACGTCGATGTAACCGGGCAGGATGGTCTTGCCGGTCGCATCGATGACGTTGGCGCCGGCCGGCACCTGCACCGCATCGCTGGTGCCAACCGCGACGATCTCGTCACCGCGCAGCACGATGGTGCCGTTCTCGATGACGTCCTCGGAATCCTCCGCGTCGCGCATGGTGATGATCCGAGCGTTGGTGAACGCAACCAGTTCGTCGGGCGCGTCGACCGGCACGGTCAGCCCGACCGCGATGCCGCCGCCGTGGACCGGTGCGGGGATCTCTGCCGGCGCGCCGGGCAGGAATGCGACGCTCTCATCGAGCGTGCGCGAGTGGTACCTGTCGCCGACCATCCAATGCAACGATTCCGAGTCGGCTGCCCAGTGCAGGTAGCTGCCGACATCGGCGCTGATCGGCGTTACCGGGATTGCCTTGGAATCCTTGCCCAGTTCGATGGCCTTGCCGGTCGACACCATCGGTGCGACATAGGCGTTGAACAACTCGGTGAACGCGACCCACTTGCCGTCCGGGCTGACCTGCACCGCGTCGACGTACTTGAGGTTGAACACCTCGCGCGGGTCCTCGCCGTGCAGGCCGACCGACATCAACTTCTTCTCCAGACCGCCGCCGGTCAGGTACAGCACGCGGCTGCCGTCGTCGTTGAACTGCGGCGCGCTGCCCTTCTCGGCGACCCGCACCGGCTCGCCGCCGCCCGCAGGCATCACGTAAACGCCCCGATCAACCGACCACAGGCTGCCGGTCAGGCCGCTGCCGCCGGTCTTGGAGTAGACGATGCGCTTGCCGTCGGGCGAGAACCGCGGGTTGTAATAGAAACCCTTCTCGTCGGTCAGGCGGGTGCCCTTGCCGGAACCGTTGGCGTTGCGCACGTAGATCGCGCCCAACGCCGCGTCCGACCAGGTGGTGTAGAGCAGCTTGCCGCCGTCGGCGCTGAAGCTGGGCTCGTATTCGTACAGGCCCTCGTTGCCGGTCAGGCGTTTGGGCTCGCCGCCCGGCAGCGACTTGTGCCACAGCTTGCCGAGCGCGTGGAACACCAGCGTATCGCCATCGGCCGAGGTGGCGACGTCGCGGATCATCTTCGGCGCGAAGCGGCCCTCGTCGATTTCCTGCGTAAAGCGCAGCGGCTCGGTCACGGTCTGTTCGACCTGCGCGGTGAACGGAATTTCTGTCGCCTGGCCGTCCGGCATGGCGATCCGCCACAGTTTGCCCTGCGCCCACAGCACCACGGACCTGGAGTCGGGCATCCAGTCGAAGCCGGTGTACGGGCCGAAGATCGCCCAGGCTTCCTGCTGGTCGTGGCTGAGGCCGTCCCACACCGGTCGCACCTCGCCGCTGGCCAGGTCGAGCACGTGCAGCACCGACTTGTCGCGCACGCGCTTGACGAACGCCAGTGACTTGCCGTCGGGCGAGGGCTGCGGCCGCACCGCGCCACCGGGAGTCGCGAGCAGGGTGTCGGTCTTGCCGGTCTGGCGGTCGAGCCGCTTGATCGCGTAGATCACCCCATGCGGGTCGCGGTTGTAATTGAACGCGCCGCCGTCGCTGACATCCTCGGAGTAATACACGTAGCGGCCGTCGGGCGACACCGCCGGCTCGCCGAGATCCTGCTGGTCGTTCTTGCGCTCGGTCAGCTGCAGGCCCTCCTTGCCGCCGCTGACGTGGTACATCCACAGCTCGCCGGCGCCCAGTGAGCGCTCGGAGGTGAAGTGCTTGCGGCCGATGATGAAACGGCCGTCCGGGGTCCACGCCGGATTGTTGAGCAGACGGAAGTCTTCCTGCGTGACCTGCACCGGGTCGCTGCCGTCGGTATCAATGCGCCATAGATTGTTGCCGCCGCCGCGGTCGGAGGTGAAGGCGAACTCGGCGCCGTCGGGCGAATAGCGCGGCTGCACGTCCCAGGCCGGGCCGCTGGTGATGCGCTGCGCGGTGCCGCCACCGATGGGCAGGCGGTACAGATCGCCCAGCAGCGAGAACACCAGCTCGTTGCCATCCGGGGCGACATCGACATCCATCCAGGTGCCTTCATCGGTGCTGAAGCGCACGGTTCTGGTCGGGCCATGCGCGGCGGTGATGTCCCACTTCTCTGTCTTTTCGTCCTCGCCATCGCGCTGGGTCCTGCCCTTGGCGGCGTCGGGTTCGGCCTGAGCGGGGTCGGTGCCGACCGGGTCGAGCGCGTCCTGCTCCAGTTGCACCGGGTCCCCGGCGGCGTCGCTGGTGTCGCGATCCAGCGGCGGAGTCGGCGTCGGTTGCGGGGTGGGCTGCGGTGCCGGTTGCGGCGGCGGGTCCTGCGCCAGCACGGGCAGGGCGAGGGACGCGGACAGCACGCTGGACAGCGCAAGGACAAGCAGGCGAGGGGTCATGGACGGGCACGCATGGCAGACGAATCGTGCAGCCTAGCCTGCATCCGACGCGCGGTCGTAGGCTGATAGTCCCGGATCGAGGCGTGGCCGTGTGACCGGCCACCCAGACTAGTCGAAGCGGATGCCGCCCTCGGACGCGAAGCCCACTACCACCGCGCCCTTGCCGACATTGACCATACCGGTCAGGCTCATCACGCTTTCGAACACCTCGATGTTGTTGGCGGCGCAGGCCGCGCGCAACTCGCCATAGCCCGGCAACTGGCGCATTTCGTCGAGTTCGCCGCCATAGCTAAGGCACACCGTCGGGGTCATCAAGCCGGTCTGGATGCGCTTGATGGTGCCGGCGAACACCTTTTCCACCGCCGCCTCGAAGCCCTTGATCTTGGCTGCCGGGCCAGTCTCGCCACGGTTGCAATGCAGCACCGGCTTGATGTCGAGCGCGCTGCCCAGCGCGGCGCTGAGCAGGCCGACGCTGCGATCGCCCTTCTTGCGGGCCCGGGCGCGCAGGTAGTACAGATCGCGCGGCACCAGGTAGCCGTGGGTGTGCAGGGCGAGGTTTTCCAACCGTGCGCGGATCTTCGGCGCGCCCTCGCCGGCGTCACGCAGGCGGACGGCCTCCACCGCGGTGATGCCCTGGGCGGCGAACAGGTTCTGGGTGTCGATGACGCGCAGAGCGAACGGGGTCGCGCTGCCGGACGCCGCCCGTGCGGACTTGTAGTCGTTGAGGATCGCGAAGCTGGCCTGCTGGGCGTTGTCGAAGATCGGGCTGCGGCTCTTGGTGATGGTCATGCAGAACACGTAGTCGTAGTCGATCACCATCCTGCCCAGGAACAGCTCCTGGATCTGCTGCACCGTGAACGGCATGGTCTCGGCCTCGGCGCCGCCCTCGGCGACGTGCGCGTGCAGGAACTCCAGCGTCGCCTGCTCGTTGCGGTGATCGGCCAGCACCGCCTCCCCGATCCGCACCGTGATCGGCAGGATCGTCACGTCGTGTTGCTGCAGGTATTCCAGTGGCAAGTCGCAGGCCGAGTCGACAACCAGTCCAATGCGCATGAATCCCCCTGAAGGAAGTGACTACGGCGTCACAAAACACTTGCAGCATAACGCCGCTGGGGTGGTCGTGCTTGGTGCAAGCCCGACGCGTAACTTGTCCGCTTCTGGCTGTTGGTGGTCCACGCATCTTTACGAAATCCTAACGTAACATTCCCTTCGTAGCCTATGCGGGCTCAGCGATGACGAGCTGATCCCCGCCCTCGATGGTTGGGTCGGTGCGCCGCTGCAGCGGACCCCTTTCAATCACGAGAACAGCATGTCGCATCGCAATCGGTCCACCCGCGTTTTCGCGCCGCAACCCAGGCCATTGAGCCGGATCATCCACGGCCTGCTGATCGCCGGCATGGCATCGATGCCGCTGCAGGCCTTGGCCCAGAGCGAGTTGGACGCCGCGGCCGAGCCCACGGAACTCGACGCTGTCCAGGTGACCGGCAGCTACAGCCGCAGCCTCGAGCAGGCGGTGGATATCAAGCGCAGCAACATCGGTATCTCCGACTCCATCGTCGCCACCGACGTGGTCGACTTCCCCGAGCAGAACCTGGCCGAGGCCTTGCAGCGCATGCCCGGCGTGACCATCGAGCGCAACAAGGGTCTGGGCACCGCGGTCAACGTCCGCGGGCTACCGTCCGAATACACCCATGTGTCGATCAACGACCTGGCGACGGCATCGGGCAGCGGCGGGCGTGACGTCGAGTTCGATATCTTCGCCTCGGAGATCATCCAGCAGGTGACGGTGCAGAAGTCGCCCATCGCCTCCGACGAAGAAGGCGGCATCGCCGGTTCGGTGAAGATCTCCACCGCGCGTCCGTTCGACTACAGCGAACGCAAGCTGGCGTTCTCCGCGGAAGGCGCGCACAACTCCATCTCCGGCGAGACCGATCCCAAGTTCTCGTTCCTGGCCAGCGACACCTGGGGCGACTGGGGCGCGCTGGTGTCGTTCTCCAAGGCCAAGCGCACCAACCGCACCGACTCCAACTCGGGCATCAACTTCCGCCCGCTGTCGCGTTTCCTCGGCGCCGGCGGTGATCGCAGCGCGCAGGCGGCGGCGGTGCTGGAGCGCGACGCCGGGATCGTCGTCCAGGACCCGGACAACAGCGACGAAACCAACCTCATCATTTTCCAGGACAAGGTCGGCGACCGCATCTACCTCAACGAGCAGGACAAGTGGGGCGCCACCGCGGCGTTGCAATACCAGCCCAGCCGCGACTTCAGCCTGACCTTCGATGCCATGGTCGGCGGCTACGACACCACCGAGGACGAGTACGACGCCGCGGCCTACTCGGCCTCCAGCCGCAGCACGCTGGACACCATCCACGAGTACGACGCCACCACCCTGGACCAGTACGGCATGGTGGTGCTGCGTGACGTGTCCTACACCGCCACCCAGCACGAGTTCCTGAGCAAGGAGCGCATCAACAAGAGCGACTTCGGCCAGTACAGCGTAGCGCTGGACTGGAAGGGCGACAGCTGGACCGTCGATGGCCTGCTCGGTTACTCCGGCGCGGAGAAGACGCTGGACCACGCCAACCTCAAGCACGTGGCCTATGCGCCGTCGCGCACGCGCTGGACCGAGACTGGCGGCGAGACGATCCCCAGCGGCGACCCGGCCACCATCGACATGTACGACGCGCCCAAGAGCTACCTGTTCGAGGCGTACGAGACCAGCCTGGAGAAGGTGAGCGACGACAAGTACGCCGCGCAGGTGAACTTCCGCAAGACGCTGGACCTGGCGTTCTTCCCGGCGCTGCACAACGTGCAGTTCGGTGCGCGCTATACCGACAAGTCGAAGGAGCGCAATCGCGGCGAACGCAACATCAAGGGCCCGGGCGAAGGCGATGAGTCATGGGCCGGCGACCGCACCCTGGCCGACAGCGAGCTGGAGTGGGTGACCGACATCGTTCCGGGTGGGCAGTACGAGGCGCGCGACCTGGCCTGGAAACAGGTGTCCAATGACTACGCGCGGGCCACCTTCCGCTACCCCGGCTTCTCCACGCCGTTCGACGAAGGTGAGTACTACCGCGTCGACGAGGAAGCGACCGCCCTGTACGCGATGGCCGACTTCAACTTCGACCTCGGCAGGGTCCCGATATTCATCAACGCCGGTGCGCGCTACGTCGACACCTCGGTGGTGTCTTTCGGCTACCACCCGATCCAGAACCCCGATGGCACGCCGGGCTTCACCGAGGAACCGGTGTCGCAGAAGGGCGACTACTCGGACGTGCTGCCCAGCCTGAACATGACCGCCGAGCTGTCCGACGGCCTGCTGCTTCGCGCCGCCGCGTCCGAGGCGATGATGCGCCCGGCTCTGAGCGACCTGGCCTACAAGCGCACCGCAAGCTGGAGCTCGTTCCGCTTCACCGACGGCAACCCCAACCTGGCGCCGACCTCGGCCGAGCAGTGGGACGTCGGCCTGGAGAAATACCTGGACAACGGTGGCCTGCTGGCAGCGTCGTACTTCCAGAAGAAGATCGACGGTGTGGTCATCAACGCGCTGACCGGGGTGGTCCCGGACGTGGCGGTGTACAACGCCAACGGCACGCTCGCCGGCTACTACGACTTCGACGTCTACCAGCCGGTGAACGCCAGTGGCTCCTACGATGTCGACGGCTTCGAACTGATCGCGCAGTTGCCGTTGAGCATGCTGCACCACTCGCTGGAAGGCTTTGGCATCAACGCCAACTACACCTCGCTGGACAGCTCGCTCGCCGGCGAGTCGGCGCTCGGCATCAAGACGCCGATGCCGGGGCTGGCCGAGGAGACCTACAACTTCACCCTGTACTACGACAACGCGCGCTTCGACGCGCGCGTGTCGTACAACTACAAGGACGAGTACGTCGAGAGCCTCGGCTACAACATGTATCCGATCTACCGCGATGCCTACGGCCAGACCGACATCTCGGTCGGCTATTGGATCACCGACAACGTCAAGCTCAGCCTGAAGGGCATCAACATCACCGACGAGGAGACGACCGGCTACACCATGGACCCGTCGTTCCCGACGATGCACGAGTTGTCCGGCCGCCGCTTGAGCCTGGGTGTCCGGGTCGATTTCTGAGCCGGCAGTCACGCGTGGCGATGAGTCGATGAGGGCGCGGATGTCCGTCGGCCGCGCGCTGGCGGTGCCGGCGCTGGCCGGTCTGCTGGCGGCCTGTACCGCCAGCCACGACGGCCGGCCGGCGGTACGTGCGGACGCCGCGCCGCCGCCGTCCGCGCCCGTCCGCGCGCCGGTCCGTATCGCCTTCATGCCGGACATCCACTTTCACGATGTCTATGCGGAGTTCCCGGACGGCTCCTTCCCGGGGGTGCGCAACCCCCGGAACGGCCGCGACGCCACCATCCGCACCATGCAGGCGCAGCTGACGTCCACGCGCCTGTTCAACGAGAACTACTTCGCGTTCATAGCCGCGCTGGACGACGCGGTGGCACGCGGCGTGAAGTACATCGCGCTGCCCGGCGATTTCTCCGACGACGGCCAGCCGATCCACATGCGCGGCCTCGCCCGGCTCATGGACGAGTACTCGGCCCGGCACGGCATCGAGTTCTTCGCCGCACCCGGCAACCACGATCCGGTCCGTCCGTTCGACCAGGCCGGCGGGAAGGGCGACTACCTCGGCGTCGATCCCGCCACTGGCGAGGTGGGGTTCCCGCAGCCCATCTACAGCCGCGGTGGCAATACCGACTGCAGCAGCGCGCCGTACGCGGGCGAGTGGGCCAGGTTAGGCGTGAGCTACTGCACGCAGGAAGTTCGGCACCTGGGCTACGCGGGCATCACGCAGATGCTGGCGCAGCACGGCTTCATGCCGAAGCCGCAGTACCTCTACTACGAGACGCCGTACAGCAGCTACACTTACGACGACTACGACTACCCGACGGCGCTGGAGCAGGCCAGCTGGGCGAACCGCCAGTACGAGATCTGCCAAACCTTCTGCAAGACGGTCACCGATACCTCGTACGTGGTGGAGCCGGTCGAGGGCGTCTGGCTGGTGGGCCTGGACGCCAACGTTTATGTACCCACCGGCCCCGGCCCCAACGACTTCACCGGCTCGGGCAACCAGGGCTACAACGCGATGCTTCGCCACAAGCCGCAGGTGATCGAGTGGTTGCGCAATGTCGTGGCCCGCGGCGAGGCCAAGGGCAAGCAGGTGATCGCGTTCAGCCACTTTCCCATGGCCGAGTTCTACAACGGTGCATCGGACGATATCGAGGCGCTGCTGGGCGCGGACGCCATGCAGCTGGTGCGCCGGCCCACCGAGGACACGACCCGCGCGCTGGCCGAAGCCGGCCTGAAGGTGCACGTCGGCGGCCACATGCATTTCAACGACATGGCCGTGCGCAACTACGGTGGCGATACCGCGCTGTTCAACATCCAGGCGCCGTCCCTGGCCGCGTATGTGCCGGCCTACAAACTGATGACGCTCGACGGCACCGACCGGATCGAGGTCGAGACCGTGCGGCTGGACGAGGTGCCGCGCTTCGACGAACTGTTCGACCTCTATCGTGCCGAGCATGCATACACCAAGCCTGCGCAATGGAACCTCTCCATCCTGGACGCGACGAGCTACGGCGATTTCACCCATCGCTACATGACCGAGCTGGTGCGCCTGCGCCTGCTGAACGACGACTGGCACTGCGACATGCGCGAGCTCGTCAAGAGCCCGCTGACCGGCGCCGACCTGCTCGTGCTGTCGCAGCTGCAGACCGAGGTCACGCTGAAGGAACTGGCCAGTACCGGCGCGCGCACAGGGCTTTCGACCGCGTTCTTCGATTGCCTGTCCGACGCGGGTGGCAGCGGTGCGAGCAATCCCGTGTTCGCGGCGGACCTCGCTGCAGCGGAAGCCAGGGCGGGTGCGCTGGCGGAGGCCAACGGCATGCAGTTGGAAGACTTCAGCCAATGGCAGGCGCTCGAAATGGTCGGTGACTTCGTGCGCCTGGCCAACGCCGGCGACCTCGCGTTCGCCGACATCTCCACCGAGCGCGCTGCCCATTACCAGCTGCTCGCCCGGGCGTTGCAGAAAACCGATGCGACACTGGAGATGCGCGGCGCGCGCGTCAGCAATGCCAATACCAGCGGTGACGTGGTGCAGGCGCGTTTCAAGCCGCTGATGGCGATCATGCTAAAGCTCGCCGCGGGCGCACCGTCCGAGCATGTCCGGCTGGACCTGACGAGCAACGAACTGATCGACCTGTCGGACAAGCCCTCGCCGTTCTGAAGCCGCGGGCGGCGACGCGGCCGGTCGTAACCCAAGCGTAGTAGTCGGCCTCCAGAATCCATCTGTTACGCCTTGCGTGCCCGTTTCCGTTTGGTCATCTGGAGTTTGCATGACGTCGTCCATCACGCTTGATCGCCGCAAGTTCCTGCTCGGTGCCAGTGCCATGGCGCTGTTTGCCGGCCTGCAACCGGGCCGTTTGTGGGCCGCGCCGAAATTCGATGCGTACCCGTTCGCCCTCGGCGTGGCGTCCGGTGATCCGTGGCCGGACGGTTTCGTGATCTGGACGCGGCTGGCGCCCAGGCCTCTGGAAGAAAACGGCGGCATGCCGATGCTCGGCGTGCCGGTGCAATGGGAGGTGGCTGAAGACGCGACGTTCTCAAGGATCGTGCGCAAGGGCGAACGCATCGCCCGCCCGGAACTGGGCCACAGTGTGCATGTGGAAGTGGAAGGTCTGAAGCCGCACCGCCCGTACTGGTATCGCTTCAGGGTCGAAGGCCAGCCGCCGAGCCCCGTCGGAGCCGTGCGCACCGCGCCGCCAGCGGGCGCGAGCGTGAATCGGCTGCGCATCGGCGTCGCCGGGTGCCAGCACTACGAAGCCGGCCTGTATACCGCGTACGACTACCTGAGCCGGGAGCCGGACCTCGATGCCGTGTTCCACTACGGCGACTACATTTACGAAGGCCGTGGCAAGGACGACAAGTTCGTCATCGACGCTGCCGGCAACAGGATTTCCCGCCAACATGTCGGCGACGAGATCTACACCCTGAGCGATTACCGCCGCCGCTACGCGCAGTATAAATCCGACCCCAACCTGCAGGCCGCGCACGCCGCCACCGCGTTCCTGATGACCTGGGACGACCACGAATTCGACAATAACTGGGCGGGGACGAACGAACAGGACGGCACGCCGCCAGAAGTGTTCGCGCTGCGTCGCTTCGTCGCCATGCAGGCCTGGTACGAAAACATGCCGGTGCGCCGAACGCTGTTCCCCACGCCTCAGCAAGGTATCACCATGTATCGCCGTCTCGACTACGGCCAACTGCTGCGCGTGCACCTGATGGACACTCGCCAGTACCGCAGCAAGCAGCGTTGCGACCAAAACCGGAACCTCATGCGCCCGTGCCGTCCGTGGGAAGACAACGGTCCTTCGCAGATGCTTGGCGCGGCGCAGGAGCAGTGGCTTGGCGAAGGCTTGAATGCCGACTCGCGCTGGCACCTGCTGGCGCAGCAAGTGATGATGATGCCGTACAAGTATCCGACCAGCCGCAAGGCCGGTCTGCTCAATACCGACTCCTGGAGCGGTTATCCGGAGTCGCGCGCACGTGTGGTCGAGATGATCCGCCAGCGCAAGCTCGGCAACGTGATCGTCGCCACCGGCGATGTGCACACGCACCACGCCGGGGTGATTCCCGTCGATGACAGGGACTTCACCAGCACGCCGGTGGCGAGCGAGTACGTCGCCACATCGATTGCTTCTGGTGGGGATGGCAGCGATATGCGCAAGGGCTGGGAGAACGTGCTGGCGGAAAATCCGCACAACGTGCTGTTCAATAATCGTCGCGGCTACCAGTTGTTCGACATCAGTCGCGACGAATGGCGCACCAGTGTCGTCGCCATCGACAAGGTCAGCGTTGCCGGCGGCAACAAGTCGGTCATCGCCAGGCTGGTGACTGAGCACGGAAAGCCGGGCATCGAGAGTGCGTAGGCATGAAACTGACACACATGTGCCGCGTCGTCCCCTACGGTGATCCCCCCGTGGAGTTGGCATTGAAGCCATCGTCTTGCTCATTGACGCGTCGCCACCCCCTCGGCGACACCCCGAGCACCGACTTGAATGCCCGTGACAGCGCGGCCTCGCTGCCGTAGCCGACCTCGCTGGCGATCAGCTTGAGCGGGCGCCCTTTGCGCAGCGCCTGCCGGGCCAGGCCGATGCGCCATTGCTGGAGGTAGGCGCCGGGCGTGCAGCCCACCGTTTCGCGAAAGCTGTTGGCGAATACACTGCGCGACATGCCGGCGCTGTCGGCCAGGCTTTCCAGTGACCATTCGCGTGCGGGTTGCTCGTGCATCGCCACCAGTGCGCGGCGTAGCCGGGTGTCAGCGAGACCGGCGAGCATGCCGACCTGCGTTTGCCCACTTTCCATCAGTTGGCGCAGGACCTGGATCAATACCACCTCGAAAAGCCGATTCACCAGGGCCTGGCGGCCGCAGCGATGCGCGAAGGCTTCCTCGAACAACAGCCCGAGCACGCTGGCGGCGCCGTCGATTTTGGCCAGCGGCAGGCAAGTGAAGGCAGGAAGCGCGGCGACGATCGGATTGCCACCACCACCCTCGAACGACAGGTTCGCGCAGGCGAAGTCGGCCCCGCGCTCGGGGTCGGTGGAAAACCGGTGCACCATCGGCCGCGGATACAGCAGCAGGCTGGGTACGGTGACCCGTTGCGCGACCGAGCCACCATGGATGACGTCCACCGGACCGCTTCGGATCAAGTGCAACTGGCCGGTGTCCCCTTCGGGCAGCAGGTCGTTGATGCCGCACAGCGCGCCAGCATGGAACACCTGCGCGGTGACGGAAAAATGCGCCAGCAGCGCTTCAAGGCGGTCGACTGCCATTTGATACTCTCAATCAATTATCAAGGACTATACGTTGCTTTAAGTCCTGGTCGCGCGTGCAACATAGACCTTGCCACGAGGCATCGGCATTTCCGCCGGAAGACTTTGATCAGGAGCTCATCATGCATACCATTGCCCGCACCCTCGCCGCCGCCATGGCCGTTGTCGTTGCTGCCGGCCCTGCCGCTGCGTCCCAGGCCGTGCAGCCCACCGCCGACGCCACCACCCAGACTGGCAGCTACATCAGCACGCCGGATGGCGTCCAGTTGTATTACAAGGACTGGGGCCCGAAGGACGGCCCGGTGGTCACCTTCAGCCACGGCTGGCCGCTCAACTCCGACAGCTGGGAATCGCAGATGCTGTTCCTCGCCTCCAAGGGCTATCGTGTCGTCGCCCACGACCGCCGCGGTCACGGCCGCTCCAGCCAGCCGTGGGACGGCAACGAGATGGACCAGTACGCCGACGACCTGGCCACGGTGATCGATACCCTGGATCTGGACGACGTGACCGTGGTCGGCTTCTCGACCGGCGGCGGTGAGGTCGCCCGTTACATCGGCCGCCACGGCACCGACCGGGTCAAGAAGGCGGTGCTGGTCAGCTCGGTCCCGCCGCTCATGCTCAAGACTGCGGCCAACCCGGGCGGGGTGCCGATCGAGGTGTTCGACGGCATGCGCGAAGCGTCGCTGGCCAACCGCTCGCAGCTTTACCTCGATATCGCGTCCGGCCCGTTCTTCGGCTTCAACCGTCCCGGCGCGGAAGCTTCACAGGGCCTGATCAACTCGTTCTGGGCGCAGGGCATGCAGGCCGGCCACAAGAACACCTACGACTCGATCGCCGCGTTCTCGGCCACCGACTTCACCCAGGACCTCAAGCGCTTCGACGTGCCGACCCTGATCATCCATGGCGATGACGATCAGATCGTTCCGATTGAAGGCTCCGGGCGCGCCGCGGCCCGGTTGATCGACGGTGCGCGCTTGATTGTCTACCCGGGTGCGCCGCACGGCCTGACCGACACCCACAAGGCCCGGTTGAACCAGGACCTGCTCGACTTCCTCGAAAAGTAAGCGGAGGCGAGGAACCGGCCGTGCACCATGCACGGCCGGTTCTTTGCATTTTGGGGCGCTACGTCGCACCGCCCGGGCCTTTCGGCACACTGCGCCGGCGGCATCGTTTACGGCATGATCAGCCTTCCGGGGGCGCCGCTCCCGCTTCAGTCCGGAGATCCCATGCGCCGCACCCTCGTCGTATCCGCCCTCACCCTGGCCCTGTGCGTCGCCTGCTCGCCCGGCGCGCCCACGGCTGCCACCGTTCCCGAAACCACCTCCGCCCAAGTCGGCGCCGCCACCACGGACGCGCGCCTCAACGAATGGTTCGAGCAGAAGTACGAGGAGCAACTGCAGTTCAGTCCGATCCGGATGGCGTTCCTTGGCCGCAAGGACCGCTACTCGGAACTCGACGACATGTCGCGCGAGAGTGCGGCCAAGCAGTTGGCCTGGCAGGTCGCGGCGACCGAGGAGATGAAGTCCACTTTCGATTACGACGCGCTGGGTGATGACGCCAAGCTGTCGTGGGACCTGTTCGTGTACCAGACGGAGGCGGCCAAGGCCGCCGACCGCTTCAGTGACCACCACTATCCGTTCGAGCAGATGGGCGGGGCGCAGTCGTTCCTGCCGACCTTCCTGATCAACTTCCACAAGGTGGATGAGGAGTCTGACTACACTGCCTACGTCGCACGCTTGCGCGAGGTGCCGCGTGCGTTCGGGCAGTTGATGGACCAGGTCAAGCGTTCGGCCGGGCTCGACATCCGCCCGCCGCGCTTCGCCCATGAAGGCGTGATCGAGCAGGCCGGCAAGGTCATCACCGGCGCACCGTTCACCGATGGCGAGGACAGCGCGCTGTGGGCCGACGCACAGGCCAAGGCCGATGCGCTGGTGAAGGCCGGCAAGATCGACGAGGCGCGCGCGCAGGAACTGAAGGACACCGCCCGCGCGGCACTGGTGGAGGCGGTGCAGCCGGCCTTTGCCGATGTCATCGCCTGGTACAAGGCCGACCTGCCGAACGCGCTGGTCAACCCGTCGGGCGTCGGCACCACCCACCCGGACGGTGCCGCGTACTACGCCGAGCGCCTGGCGGCGTCGACCACCACCGACCTGAGCCCGGAACAGGTCCACCAGATCGGCCTGGACGAGGTCGCGCGCATTCGCGGCGAGATGGAGGCGCTAAAGGAGCGCGTCGGCTTCGAGGGCGACCTGAAGGCGTTCTTCCACTTCGTCCGCACCGACCCGCAGTTCAAGTATCCCGACACCGACGCCGGCCGCCAGGCCTACATCGACGACGCCACCGCGGCGATCGACACCATCAAGAAGCAGTTGCCCAATTACTTCGGCCTGCTGCCGAAGGCGGACCTGGTGGTCAAGCGGGTCGAGCCGTTCCGCGAGGTCGCCGGCGCCGCGCAGCACTACTACCCGAGCACGCCGGATGGCAGCCGCCCGGGCGTGTACTACGCACACTTGTCCGACATGAACGCGATGCCGAAGACCGAGCTGGAGGTCATCGCCTACCACGAGGGCCTGCCGGGCCACCACATGCAGATCGCTATCGCGCAGGAGCTGGAAGGCGTGCCGGAGTTCCGCAAGCAGGCCGGCTTCAGCGCGTACTCGGAAGGCTGGGGCCTGTACTCGGAGTGGCTGGCGCGCGAGATGCCCGGCACCTACACCGACCCGTACTCGGAATACGGCCGGCTCACTTCGGAGATGTGGCGCGCGATTCGCCTGGTGGTAGACACCGGAATGCACGCCAAGGGCTGGACCCAGGAGCAGGCGGTGGCGTTCTTCGCCGAGAACAGTTCGATTCCGCTGGAGGCGGTCCAGGCCGAAGTGCGCCGCTACATCACCTGGCCGGGCCAGGCGACCAGCTACAAGATAGGCATGATCAAGATCCAGGAGCTGCGCGCGAAGGCCGAGGCCGAGTTGGGTGAGGACTTCGATATCCGCAGCTTCCACGACGCTGTGCTTGGCGGCGGTGCGCTGCCGCTGACGCTGCTGGAGCGCAAGATCGACCAGTGGATCGAGGACGAGAAGCAGGCCTGAGGCCCGCAGAAGAAATAGGGAACGGCAGCAATCGACGCGCGCGATTGCTGCCGTCTCCAGGGCCCTGGTTCGCAAGCGCCGCGGTTTGCGTCCGGGTCGAGAGACGACCTCACGCCAGCCTCTCCTTGAGCTCCTGCCGATAGCGCCGGCTCACCGCCACCGTACCTCCGCCCAGCAGGTGCGCGCGCGCATCGCCGGTGTCGAACGGCTCGATCTCGCGGACCCGGTCGAGGTTGACGATGGCACTGCGGTGCACCCGCGCGAAGCCCCGGTCGTCGAGCTTCTGCTGGATCCCGGCCATGGTCTCGCGCAGCGGGTAGACGCGCTCGCCGACGTGCAGGTTCACGTAGTTACCGGAGGCTTCGATCCAGTCGATCTGGTCGACCTTGACCAGGAACTCGCGACCGAGCTTCCTCACCAGGAAGCGGTCGGTAACCGGCTCGGCGGCCACGTCCTCGCGGCCCTCGCTGATGAACCCGGCCTCGCCCTGCCAGCGGCGCAGCACGAACCGGTACAGATAGATCACCGCCAGGAACAGCAGGTAGCTGCGCACGTCCTTCAGGTACTCGTAGACGAAGCCGTCGAACCAGCCACTGAACCAGCTGCCGAACTCGTAGTCGCTGCCCATGGCGGCGTACGCCAGTTCGCGCAATGCGACCATGCCGGACACGTGCAGCAGTGAGAGCGGCACCGAGAACAGCAGGTGCGCGGGCACGCTGCGCCGGAAATCCCCGCGTTGCAGGGGAAAGCGCTGGTTGAACCACACCAGCAGCGGGACCAGCGCCAGCCAGGTGATGGCGCTGGAGATCTCCCAGACCCACGGCACCCAGCGGGGGAGGTCCAGGCCGGAACTGGCGAAATCGATGCTGGTCGTGATGCTGTTGCCGGCGCAGTTGATCGCAGCCACCAAAATCCAGATGCCAACCTCGAAGGTGCGCCGGTGGCGAAGATAGGTCTGCGGGTTCACGCGGGTTCCTTATCGGTGGCACGGGCGAGTCTAGCGCGGCCCGCCCCCGTTCGTCCCGCGGTCCCACCACTTGTCCCACGGGCCCAGCGCAGCGTCACTTCACGCTACCAGCGGCTGCCGCGGCGGGGGAGGCTGCCCCCTCGATCCGAGGAGCCCCGCCATGAAAGCCGCCACTGGTAGTGACCGCCGCCGCTACGACATCGATGCGCTGCGCGTGTTCGCGTTCGCCCTGTTGATCCTGTACCACGTCGCCATGTTCTACGTGCCGGACTGGGGTTGGCACATCAAATCCGCCCATTCATTGGCGTGGCTGAAGCTGCCGATGCTCATGGTCAACCAGTGGCGCATGCCGTTGCTGTTCCTGATCTCGGGATTGGCGGTGCACTTCCTGCTGCGCAGTGTCGGCGCCGGGGGGTTCGCGTGGATGCGGACGAAACGCCTGCTGGTGCCGCTGCTGTTCGGAATGGCGGTGGTGGTGCCGCCGCAGGCGTACCTGCAGACCGTGTCGAATGGTGCATTCGAAGGCGATTACCTGGCGTTCCTGGTCCGCTACTTCACCTTCCAGCCGTGGCCGCAGGGCGCGTTCGACGGCGCGGACGTGGGCATCACCTGGAACCACCTGTGGTACCTGCCGTACCTGCTGGCTTATTCGCTGCTGCTGGCGGCGCTGCTGCCGTTGCTGCGCAGCCGCGCCGGAGTCGCGTTCACGCGGTGGTGGCGCGGACTCCGCGGCCTGCGGCTGTGGTTGTTGCCGGTGCTGCCGCTGGTGATGGCCAGCTGGGCGTTGTCGGCGCGTTTTCCAACCACCCATGACCTGTTGCACGACTGGCACATGCACGCGCAGTACGGGGCGATGTTCCTCTATGGCTACTGGATCGGAGCGGATACGGGGCTGTGGGCCGAGATCAGACGGCAGCGCTGGTGGCTGCTGGTGGCGGCGGTGTGCACGTTCACGGCGTTCTACTGGCTGCTGTTCAACACGGTGTCCGAGGTGAGTTTCGCGGGTGCGCGGTACGACTTCGTCCAGCGCCTCAACGGCTGGACATGGATCCTGCTGGTGCTGGCGTGGGGCCATCACCTGCTGGACCGGCCGTTCCGGTGGCTGCCGTACGCGACCGAGTCGGTCTACCCGTGGTACGTCCTGCACCAGTCGATCACGATGGTGGCGGGCTACGGACTGGCCAGGCTGTCGCTCGGTGCTTGGCTGGAGCCAACGCTGGTTCTGGCGGCGACCGTGTTTGGCAGCGTGCTGATCACCGAGTTCGTGATCCGCCGCGTCCGCTGGTTGCGGCCGCTGTTCGGGATGAAGCGCCAGCCGCCGCGGTCGTCAGCGCCGCGCTGCGGCACCTCCAGCGTCGGTGCGCGCGGTGTTGCCGATGATCGCGTGGCGGATCCCGATCGCCGTGACCAGCGGCCACAGCATCTCTTGCTCCCGGACCGATGAACCGGGGGAAAGAGTGACTGGCTCGGCTTTGAAGGTCGTCCCAGACGGCGTAACCGGACCCGGCCGGGGTGCGAAACCGGGGAATCGTAAGGCTTGGTCCCCGGTGGGGCTACTGGTCCGCGGCCGGATACGCCCGCGGCAGGCCGCCGTTCTCGCGCGGCAGCTGGGGCCGCAGGTAACGGTCGCGCAACTCGGTCTGGCGGCTGCGCATCTCGATCGGCTTGCCATCCAGCCACACCTGCAGTGCGACCGCGCTGACCTCCAGCGGGTCGCCGCTCCACAGCACCAGGTCGGCGCGCTTGCCGACGGCGATGCTGCCGAGTTTGTCGGCGACGCCGAATGCCTTCGCCGGCACCGAGGTCAGCCCGGCCAGGCCGTCTTCCCATGGCAGCCCATTGGCGACCGCGTTGCCGGCGAGCTGGCGGATCTTGCGCGCGTTGTGGCTGGCATCGCCGCCCTGGCTGAAGCCGACTGCGACACCGGCGGCATCCAGCCGCGCTGCGTTCTCCATGCTGGCGCCGAGTTGATCGAAGCTGGACGGGAGGTTGGCCAGCGGGTCGACGAACACGGGAACCTTGGCTGCCGCCAGTTGCGGGGCGAGCTTCCAGGCCTCGGCGCCGCCACTGATCGCGATGTTGACGCCGTGGCGCTCCGACCAGCGCAGCAGCTGGCGGATGTCGGCGGCGCGGTCGACCTCGACCACGACGCGGCCACCGCCATCGAGGTACGTCTTCAGCGTTGCGCGACCGGCCGGGGTCAGCAAGGCGGCGTTGGCGTTGGGGGCGATCTTGCCGCGCGCCTCGCTGATCAACTGGTCCAGGATCATCCATTGGGCGGCGCGCGAGCGGCCGCTGAGGCCGGCGGCGTCGCTGCCGAGGTCAACGAACAAGACGTTCGGGCCGGCCGGGTCGACGCTGCCGTCCAGCCGCATCACCGCGCCCTGGCCGCCGATGATCGAGCCGCCTTCATCGCTGCCGGCGCTGATCAGGGTCCAGCCGATGCCCTCGATCCGGCTGACCGGGATCAGTATCGAGGCCGGGTTGAAGGCCAGGGTCACGTCGAACTCGGGGCGCACCGTCATCTGGTGGGTGTCGGCGCCGAGCGCGAGGGTGTTGTCGACGGTTGAACGCTCGCCGGAGACCTCCTCGATGCCGATGCCGGTGATGCCGCCGAACAGGGTCGGCGTCAGCCGCCGTTCCTGGGCGTCGACGACCTGGGCGCCGGCCGGGGCGGCCAGTGCGGCACCGATCGCACGGATGGTGCCATCGCTGACCAGCACATCGGTATTGGTCAGCGTCGCCGGGGTGCCGCCGGTATGCACGGTGGCATTGCGGATCAGCAGATCCTGCGCGCTGGCGCCCAGCGCCGTGAACGACAGCGTCGCCAATGCCAGCAATGTCATGGAGGCGCGAACAACCGGCCCCTTGCCGACGCGGCTCACAGCACACCTCCGGCGCGGATGCGGTCGCCGGTCGACTGGCCGAGCATGAAGTCGGAGGTCGGTTGCCGTGCCGGGTCATCGCGGTCGTACACGCGCGCGCCGTCGACATAGACCTGCTCGGCCTGTGCGTAGACGCTGAACGGGGTGCCGTTCCAGACCACCACGTCGGCCATCTTGCCGGTCTCCAGGGTGCCGGTCTGGTCGAGGATGCCCATCGACTTGGCCGGGTTGGCGGTCAGCCACTGGATCGCGTGCTCGGGAGTGATCTCCATGCCGGCCAGCTTCGCGTGTGCCATGACCTTGGCCGCCTCCTGGTTGAGCCGCTGGATGCCTTCCTCCGAGTCGCTGTGCACGATCGCGCAGCTGCCGGCCGGGCGATCGACGATCGCGATGTTCTCCTGGATACCGTCGAAGGCTTCCATCTTGAAGCCCCACCAGTCGGCCCACAGAGCGGCACAGGTGCCTTCTTCGGCCAGCCGGTCGGCCAGCTTGTAAGCCTCCACGCCATGGTGGAACGCGGCGATCTTGAAGTTGAACTCGTCGGCCAGGTCGAGCATCGTCGCCATCTCGTCGGCGCGGTAGCAATGGATGTGGACTTTGATGTCGCCGGCGATCGCGCCGGCCAGCGTTTCCATTTCGAGGTCGCGCTTGCCGCCGTTGCCTTTGTCCTTGCCGCCGTCGGAGTTCTCCTCCGACTGCCACCAGCGGCGCTTTTCCGACTTCTTCGCGGACTTGCCATGCTTCTCAAGGTATTCGGTCGCCTCGATGAACGCGGCGCGGTAGCCGGCGACGTTGCCCATCCGGGTCGACGGCCCGCCCTTGTCGCCATACACGCGTTTGGGGTTCTCGCCGCAGGCCATCTTCAGGCCCCAGGGAGCGCCGGGAAACTTCATCGCCTGATAGCTGACAGCGGGCACGTTTTTCAGGGTCACACCGCGTCCGCCCACCAGGTTGGCCGAGCCGGGCAGGATCTGCAGCGAGGTGACGCCACCGGCGCGGGCCGCGTTGAAGCCCGTGTCCTGCGGCCATACCGAATGCTCGGCCCAGACGGCGGCCGTCACCGGTGCGGTGGCCTCGTTGCCGTCGCTGTGGGCGCGCACGCCGGGGCTGGGGTAAACCCCCAGGTGCGAGTGCACGTCGATGATGCCCGGAGTAACCCACTTGCCGCCGCCATCGACCACGGTGGCGCCGGTGGGCGCGGCCAGCCCGGTGCCGACTTCCACGATGCGGCCATCGGCCATCACCACGTCGGCGTTGTCCAGGCGCACGCCGGTGCCAGTGAGCACGGTCGCGCCGCGGATCAGCACCGGTGGCGCGGCAATCCGTTCATAAGTACTGGGGTAGGGGTCATTGGCGAACGACGATGAGCGATCGCCGCTGTCGGCATGGGCGCCGCTGGCGAGCGCAAGCCCGAGCGCAACCGCTAACGCGGCAACAGGTAAACGAAGCATTTTGAAGTCCCCGGGGTTGAGTGCGTACGCTGGCGATGACGATGCGACAGTCTGCCTGCACCGTAGCGGTGGTCCGTGTTGGTGCCAACCCTGACGATGGTCATGGATACCGCAGCCATCGCAACTTCTGCGACGTGTGCACGGCACACTGTCGGCCTTGGGAGGACTGCGTCATGGAACAAGGGATCTATCTGCTGCTGGGTGCCGTGCTGACCTGGGCGTTCTACTTCGCCCGGCGCCGGGTCGAGCGGCGCAACACGGTTGACGCGATAGAACGCAACCAGAAGCTGCTGACCCTGAAGCAGGGCCTGGAGGGAGCCAATACCAGCCTGGATGAGCTGCGCCGGTTCGAGAGCCAGCTGATCGGCAAGGCCGAGGCCGCGGTCCGCATGGCCGACCGCTACGTCAGCCAGGTCGAGCTGGTCGCGCGGGAACGTGATGACCAGTCGCTGGACGAAGAGGCGATGAACCTGCGCGCGATCAGCTCTTTCCAGCAGGCCGACGCCCACCTGGACCAGTTGGTCGTGCGCCTGCGCGCCGAGCTGGATGGCCATGGCCTGGCGGCCTTCGAGGCGGTGCACCTGGGGTGGCTGGGGTATCGCGAGCGGTATGCGCGCTTCATTGCCGAGACCTATTCAGGCGGCGCCATCCAGCCGCTGATCCATGCCGTCACCCTGGAAAGCATCACCGTTGCATGGATCACCGAGCTGGAGACCCAACTGGGCGACGGAGATCTCGACGAGGACGTGCTCGACGAGGGCGTGTCGGGCTGACGCCGCGCCTAGGCGTTGCAGCGAAAAGCACTGCAGCGACAATAACGGGCTCCCTGATAATGTCGGTTCCCAAACCAGGTGATGAGGGCAGGCAATGGATATTACGGCGCAGGAAGTCGTCGAGTTCTGGCGTGATGCGGGACCGGAACTGTGGTTCAAGGGCGGTGCCAGGTTTGATGTCAGCTGCCGCGAACGCCTGCTGGATGCGCACATGGCAGCATCGCGGGGCGAACTGGAAAGCTGGGGCGAGTCGGCCGACAGTGCACTGGCGCTGGTGCTGCTGTTGGACCAGATACCCCGCAACGTATTTCGCGGGAGCGCGCACGTTTATGCGACCGACCCGATGGCGCGAGCGGTCGCCGAGCGCGCCATCGGCCGCGGCTTCGATGTCCAGGTGGAGGCGTCGCTACGGACGTTCTTCTACCTGCCGTTCGTGCATTCCGAGGCGATGCTCGACCAGCAGCGGGCGCTTGAGCTTTACCAGTCGATGGATCAACCCGATGCCGACAAGTGGGCCGTGCACCACCATGGCGTCGTCGAGCGTTTTGGCCACTTCCCGCATCGCAACCATCTGCTGGGGCGGGCAACCACGCCGACCGAGCAAGCCTGGCTGGATGAGGGCGGGTTCAGTGGCTGATTAACCAACCGCACCCCGGGGCATGACACGCATGTCCGGGGTGGTTGCCGGGCCGATCAGTAGGTCGGCACGCTGGAGTCGACTTGCTCGCTCCACGCGGCGATGCCACCTTCGACGTTGGACAGGCGGGTAAAGCCCAAGCTGCGGAAGTGCTCGGCAGCTTGTGCACTACGGCCGCCGGAGTGGCAGAGGAACGCGATCGCGGTGTCCTTGGGCAATGCTTCCAATTCGGTCCTGGCGTCCCCGTCAAGAGTCTTGAACGGCACCTTGATGGACGCTTTTTCGCGCTCATCGGCAGGGCGTACGTCCACCACCATCAGCTCACCGGCTGCCACCTTGGCCGCCGTGTCGTTGACGCTGATCGAGTTGACCTTCGGCGGTGCGTTCGGGTTTTCGATCACCAGCCCGCGGCCGCGCGCATCGTCGGCCCAGTCGATCGTCAGCCCGTGTGCGCGCTGGGCGCTGGCCAGGTCGAACTGCACCCGCAGGCCTTCGGCTTCGCTGGTGATCGCGGCGGCGTCCACCGGTGCCAACTGCAGCTTGGCGTTGAAGCGGGTATCGATCTCGACCTGCAGCGCATAGCCGTCACCGGCGTTGGCCACCGCCTCGCCCAGCATTTTTGCAGCCGCCGGGGTGATGGTGACCGGTGGCGGGGTGCGGTCGGGAGCGGGAACGCCCAGCGCGGTGTACAACTCGCCGGAGTTGGCGATCTGCTCGATGATGTCGCTACCGCCGATCAACTCGCCGCCGATGTACAGCTGCGGGATCGTCGGCCACTGGCCGTACTGCTTGATGCCTTCGCGGATATCCGGGTCCGACAGCACGTCGACATGCTGGTATGCAACGCCGGTGGCCCCCAAGGCGCCGACCGCCTTGGCCGAGAAGCCGCACTGGGGCGCGTTCGGCTCACCTTTCATGAACAGGACGACGTTATTGGTGGAAAGCAGTTGTTCGATGCGCGAACGCAGGGCGGGGTCGAGGGACATGGCAGGTTTCCGTAATGCGGGTGGAGGTGTCAGGCAATCGTGCAAGTGTACCGAGGCGCGCCTGACGCTGGCATGATCCAGATCAGTTCCGCCCAAGTCATGTCCGTCCAGATCATGTCCATTGCCCGCCTGCACCGCGTTCCGCGCCACCCCCATGCCTGCTGGGTCGCCCTGCTGCTGTCACAGTTGCTGGTCGCCGCAGCCTGGTGGCAGTGGGGTTGGAAGGTCGGGTTGCCGCTGATGCTGGCCAGCCACCTGCCGTTCCTGTGGGGCACGTTGAAGGCCGACTCGGCGCTGTTCAGCCCGGTGCTGTCGCGATTGCCGACCCGGCAGAACCTGGTATGGCTGACGATTGACGACGGCCCATCCGACGATACCGCTGCGTTGCTGGAACTGCTGGACCGGCATGGCGCGAAGGCAACCTTCTTTGTCGTCGGTGAGCGCGCGCAGGCGCGACCGGAGCTGGTGCGCGAGATCGTGCGGCGCGGCCATGGGCTGGGCAACCACAGTCAGGGCCATCCGCAGGCGGTTTTCTGGGCACTCGGTCCGGCGCGGATGCGCGCCCAGGTGGCGCAGGCGCAAGTGGTGCTGACCCAAATCAGTGGTGTCACGCCGCGCTGGTTCCGTGCCGTGGTCGGGATGGCCAACCCGTTTGCCGCCGCCGCGCTGCGCGATCAGGGTCTGGCCCGGGTGGCCTGGAGCGCACGTGGCTACGACGCCGTCATGGCCGACCCGGGGAAGGTGGTGGCACGGATCGAGCGTGACCTCGCTCCCGGCGCGATCGTGTTGATGCACGAAGGCGCGCCGCACGGCCGCAACGTGGAGACGATCGAGCTGTTGCTGCAGCGGCTGGACACGTTGGGCTATCGGACCGTGTTGCCGGAAACGCTGGAAGCCGGTTTGCGCTAGGGGAGGTCTGAACAATTGTCGTCATCCCCGCGTCCGACTGGACTTCCCGCGGTCGAAGGCGGGGATCCATGGACCCTAAGCCGCTGGTGGGCAACGTCCTTGGACTCCCGCCTTCGCGGGAGTGACGATGAAAAGCGAGTTGATCAGAGCTTCCCTAGGGGTGCCGGCCGGGGACATCAGCCTCCGGCACCAGCATCAACCAGGCTTTATCGCCACCACCAGCCAGTTGTTGAACGGCGTGTTGCCATACAGCGGCGTGAACCGCGAGCGCAGGCCCGCCGCATCGAAACGCTCACGCAACGTGGCTTCGTCGGGGTAACGGCGTGGAGCGGTATTCATCCAGCCCACCAGCCTCGAGAACACGTCGACCGCATGGGTGAAGCGGGCGCGCATGCTGCCGTCGTCCAGTCCGGTCCGGATCACCAGCCGGGCGCCGGGAGTGAGCATCGCGATGGTCGCATCGAGGGTGCGATGCTGTGCGTCGGGCGCGAGGAACTGCAGCACATCGAGGATCGCGACACTGCCGCGATGGTCGGGCAGCCCGCGTGCAAGATCGATGCAATCGAAGGCGACATCCATCAGGGCCTGCCGTTGCGCTGCGCCGCTGGCGCGTGCGATCTTGCCCGCGTCGTTGTCGACCCCGCGATAGCCCAGCGCCAGGCCGTCCTCGCGCAGCGCATGTGCCAGCAAACCCAGGCCGCAACCCAGGTCCAGCAATGGCTGGGTGCTGCCGCGCAAGGCCGCACAGACGCCGGGATAAAGCGGGTCGCTGCCCAGCTTGCCGCGGCTGTAGTAATAGTCCCAACGGTTGCCGTCGCCACCTGGCCCGAATGCGCTGGCGATGCGTCGGGCGCGCTCCCGGGGCAGCGGACCCACGGTCGGCTCCATCAGCGGCGGTCGGGGTGGTCGCCGGACCGGGGGCCCGACACGCCGTCGAAGTCCGTCGTGTCGACACCGTCGCCCAGCAGTTCACGCGCCACCGGAAACGCCTGCGCGGCCCATCGCTGGTACATCGGCGCCGATGGATGCAGGCCGTCGTCGACCAGCATCGAGACCTCACCGCCATGCGTACGGCTGACCGGGGTAATGTCGACAAACGCGACCCCATGGCGTGTGCACAGTTCGGCGGCGACCGCGTTGTAGGCATCCAGCTGTTCGGCAATCAGGGCGCCGACGCGGCCTTGTGCGATCGCGAACGGCGTCACCCCCCAATCCGGGATCGACAACACCAGCACCCGGTCGGCGCGTCCGTCCACCAGTGCGATCGCACGCCGCAGCAAGTCGTGGAACTCGCCGCGGTACTCGGCCACGCTGCGTTCGCGGTACTGGTTGTTGACCCCGATCAGCAGGCTGACGAAGTCCCAACAGCCCAGTGGCTCCTCCAGATCCATGGCGCTCGACAGCTCATCGGTGGTCCAGCCGGTGGTGGCGATCACGCGTGGCGCGGCGATATCAATGCCAGCATCGCGCAGCTGTTCGGCCAGCACCACCGGCCAGCGATCGGTCTCGGCCACGCCTTCGCCGATTGTGTAGCTGTCACCGAGGGCGAGATAGCGCAGCTGGCTCATGTCAGGCCACCGCGACCCGCGTTGGCAGGGTTGTGATGGCTGGCGCCGGGTGGTCGGCCGCGGACGGGTTCGCCCGCGCCGCGATCCTCCCCAGCACCCGCTCGATGCGGCGGAACACCTCGGCCAGCTGCTCGGGCTGCGGCAGCAGGGTGACCCGGAAATGGTTGCGGTAGGGCACGTTGAAGCTGGAGCCCGGCACGACCAGGACGTCTTCGGTCTCCAGTAATTCCAGCGCGAAGGCGTGGTCGTCGAAGCCGGCGATGCCGGTCACGGCCGGGAACGCGTACAGCGCGGCGGCAGGGGTGACCAGTTCCAGGTAATGGCTGGCGGCGACCGCCTCGATCACCACCCGGCGCGCTTCGTGCAGCCGGCCACCCGGAGCGCACAGTTCGCTGATGGTGTCCTCGCCTTGCAGGGCCGCCTCGATGGCGAACTGCCCGGGGACGTTCGAGCACAAGCGCAACGCGCCCAGCAGGTCCATCGCGTGGTGGAAGTCCGCGCTCAACGCCGGATCGCCCGACAGCACCGCCCAGCCCACCCGCCAGCCGCAGGCGCGATGCACCTTGGACAACCCGCCGAATGACAGGCACGGCAGGTTGCCCGCCAGCGGCGCGATCGGCTCGAACCTGGCGTCGTCGTAGACAATCGAGTCGTAGATCTCGTCGCACATCAGCAACAGGCCATGACGCGCGGCGATATCGACCAGCTGCAGCAGCAACTCGCGCGGGTAGCTCGCCCCGGTCGGGTTGTTCGGGTTGATCAACACGATCGCGCGGGTGCGCTCCGATACCAGTGATTCGATTTCCACCGGGTCGGGCAGGAAGGCATTCTCCGGCGCGCAGCGGTAGTACACCGGACGACCGTCGTTGAGGATCGTCGCGGCCGACCACAACGGGTAATCGGGCGATGGCAGCAGCACCTCGTCGCCGGGGTTGAGCAGGGCGCGCAGCGACAGGTCGATCAGCTCGCTGACGCCGTTGCCGATGAACACCCGCTCCGCCGCCACGCTGGGCGTGCCACGTTGCCGGTGGAATTCCGCAATCGCCTCGCGTGCCGCCGGCAGGCCTTGCTGATGGGTATAGGGGTCGGTATCGGCAATACGTCCGGCAATCGCACGTTGCAGGTGCGGCGGGGCGCGGAAGCCGAACGCACCGGGGTTGCCGATATTGAGCTTGATCAGGGTGCGGCCCTGCGACTCCAGTTCACGTGCCCGGCGGGCGAGCTCGCCGCGGATCTCATATCGGACTTCAGACAGGCGGGCACGGGTTTTCAGCTGGGACGGAGGCATCGCGGTCAGGCTGGATAAGGATGTTCCGCCAGACTATCCGATTCCCGCAGGGTTTCGCAGTGACCGGGTTTGCCCCGGCCATCGCAGCTGCGTCATCGCCGCGTCTCCCAAGCGGTCCTGGCGCGCAGACGGGCAGGACATATAGGTAAAATCGCCCCATGCGCCGATTCCAGCACTTTCCGTGACTCCCGAGCTCGCCCTGCAGGCGATCGGCTGGCCCCTCGATGACGACGGCCTGCCGGCGGTCGCCGAATGGCGCGAGCTGATGGCGCAGTTTCCGCAAGCCCGCCCGGCGCGCGTGGTCGAGCAGCATCGCAGCGGCTATGTCGTCGCTGACGGGCCAGACCACAGTTTCCCGGTGGAGTCGTTGCCCGAGTGGCAACGCGCGCCGAGCTACAAGCAGGGCATGACCCCGACCGAGCAGCGCGCCGGCGTGGGTGACTGGGTGCTGGTGCTCGACGCGATCGAGAAAGACCAGATCGTCGCCCTGCTGCCGCGGCGCACCGCGATCAAGCGCGGCGCCGCCGGTGAGCATTACAAGCAGCAGTTGATCGCGGCCAACATCGACACCGTGTTCGTGGTCTGCGGGCTGGACGCGGACTTCAACCCGCGCCGGATCGAGCGCTACCTGCTGCTGGTCAGCGGCAGTGGCGCCGAACCGGTCGTGGTGCTGACCAAGGCCGATGAAGCGGACGATATTCCCGGCTCACTGGCCGCGTTGATTGAGCTGGCCGCGCAGGATGTCGCGGTGCGCGCCGTCAATGCCCGCGACCCCGACAGCGTCGCATCCCTCAACCCATGGTTGCGGCCGGGCACCACCGCGGTGTTGGTGGGCAGCTCCGGTGCGGGCAAGTCCACCCTGACCAACACCCTGGTCGGCAGCGAGCGCATGAAGACCGGCGCGGTGCGTGAAAGCGACGAGCGCGGCCGCCACACCACCACCCACCGCGCGCTGATTCCGTTGTCGACCGGCGCCTGCCTGATCGATACCCCCGGCATGCGCGAGTTGAAGCCAACCGGGGAGGAGGTTGTCGCCGAGAACTTCGGCGATATCGAAGCGCTGGCAGAGCGCTGCAAGTTCCGCGATTGCAAACACGACCAGGAGCCGGGCTGTGCGATCCGCGCGGCCATCGAGGCCGGCAAGCTGGACCCGCGCCGTTTCACCAACTACCTCAAGTTGGAAGAGGAAGTTGCCGGCGCCGCGGAAAAGCTGGCAGCACGTCGCGCGCAGAACGTCGCGGCCACCCCGGCTGCCACGGCAACGGGAAAGAATGCGGCCGCCAAGCCTGCGGGAAAGTCGCCCGGGAAACCCCCCGGAAAACCCCCGCGGCAACGGCCCCAGGTCGACGACGACTATGGCGAAGACTGACCCCGACATCGCCCACCACACCGCGCTGGACGCGCGCATGGTGCAGGCGGCGCGCGGGATCAAGGTGCTGACCCTTGCCAGCTGGCCGGCCGCAACCGCGAGCACGTTTCTCGCCGACCACGCCCGCGGCGTCACCCGGTTGCCGCAGGTCGCCTATCCCCGCCACGACTTCAGCGAAGCCCGCACCGAGTTGGCCGCGATCGCGCGCGAAGCCGATGCCAGCCACCCGCTGGGCCAGTACCTGATCGACGCCACTTCCAGCTGGGAAACCGCGGCCCGGCTGTGCGAGGCGCTTGGGACCCCGGCAGTCACCGAGCTGTCGCAACAGCTCTACGGCAGCGTTGATGCACCATTGCCAGGTAACGGACCAAGCGCGCGCGTGGCGGCGCGGCATTTCATCGAGATCGCGGACCAGTTCGACCGCGAACTCGTCTCGCCCGCCGAGCAGGTCGAGATTTCCGCCACCGCCCTGCAACTGCAATTGCAGGGCGACCTGGACGACTACTTCAACGACCGCATGATCGAGGTCGTGCTGGATCCTGACCTGATCGCCAAGGCCGCCGCCGGTGCGACCCGGATCCGCCTGCGCACCGGCGCGGCTTTCACCGATTACGATCGCCACCAGCTGTTGCAGCACGAAGCCTTCGTCCACTCGCTCAGCGCGCTCAACGGCCGCGAGCAACCAGTGCTGGGTAGCCTGGCGTTGTCCTCGCCACGTGCAACCGCGACCCAGGAAGGGCTGGCGACCTTTGCCGAGCAGATCACCGGCGCCATCGATATCAGCCGGATGAAGCGCCTGAGCCTGCGTATCGAGGCCATCGCGCAAGCGCTGGAAGGTGCGGATTTCATCGAGGTATTCCGCTTCTTCCTCGACAGCGGTCAAACCCCGCAGGAAAGCTTCGCATCAGCCCAGCGCGTGTTCCGTGGTGTGCCGACCACCGGCGGTCACGCCTTCACCAAGGACACCGTCTACCTGCGCGGCCTGATCGGCGTCCACACGTTCTTCCGCTGGGCCCTGCGGCGACGCCAGCTGCGCCTGTGCCGCTGGCTGTTCGCCGGCAAGATGACATTGGGCGACGTGCAACGGCTGGCGCCACTGTTCGAGTCCGGCGTGCTGCTGCCACCGCGCTGGCTGCCGACCTGGGTCGCCCGCGCCAACGGCCTGGCCGGCATGCTCGCGTTCTCGCTGTTCGCCAACCAGATCCGGCTGGACACGATCGACGACACGGACTTTGCGGATATCTGAGGATGAAGCTGTGACAGCCGGCGGGCAGTGCTTATTGCCCGTCGTCAGCCACCAAGGCAGGTGATTCGGTCTCGGCAGAGTCGCTTTCCGGTCCGTCCTGGATCTCGCCGATAATCGACTTGAACAGGCTGATGAACTCCTCCGCCGCTTTCGACGGTCGCCGGTCCTCAAGAAAGACGCAGTCCACGTTGAACCGGATCGGCGGTGCAAACGGGCGGAAAGAAACATCGTCCTGCACCGTGGCGCGGGCGGTGAACTCGTCGACCACCGTCATCCCCGCGCCATGGCGGGTCAGTGCAGCAGCGGTATAGAAGGTCTGGTTCGACACGACTTCGCGGATGGCCACGTTGCTACGCCGCAACTCGCTGGCGAGTGCATCACCGACCGGCCCGCTGGCGGTCAGCCCGACCACCTCGCGTCCATGCATCAGCGACAGGGGAACCGATTCACCCACGTCGGGGACATCGTCGTTCTGGAAAAGCAGCATCATCTGCGCGGTTTTCAGCAGACGTCGCTTCATGCGCGGGTGCAGTGGCGGCGCGTAGGCGATCGCGATGTCGCAGGTACGCTCATAGAGCGCCTGGAACAGTTCGTCGTGGTGCAGGGTCTGCACGTCGAACGTGATTTCCGGATGCATACGGCGAAAACGGGCGACCGCCAATGGCGCGACATGCAAACCCAGAGACGGCACCACGCCAAGACGGATGTGGCCACCGCCGATATTCTTGATATTGCTGATGGTCTTCTGCAGCGATCCCAGGCGCTCGAATATCTCGTTGACTTCCACGAACAGCGCATGCGCTTCGTCCGTGGCAACCAGGCGGCCGCGCACCAGCGTGAACAGCTGCAACCCGAGCTTGGACTGCGTGTGGTGCAGCACCTTGCTCACCGAAGGCTGGGATACATGCAGTGCACGCGCAGCGGCACTGATCGAGCCGGTCGTATAGACGGCGTGGAACACTTCAATTTGACGAAGGCGCATCCCCTGATCTTAGGGCAGCCAGATCAAACATGACAAAACATGCCCAAAGCGACCACGCGGCGCAGATGCCGGTGGCGCGCCCGGCTACTTCTCCAGCAGCGCTTGCATTGCCCGCTCGCCGGCACCCATCGCCAGCGTCCAGCCCAACATGCCGTGACCGACGTTGACCACGAGGTTGGGTTGAATCCGCTGGATGATCGGCACCGAGCTGGGCGTCATCGGACGCAGACCCGCCCACGTACTGTCGACCGCGTCGTACTGGGCGGCGGCAGGAAGGGATTCACGGGCCATCGCCACCAGATGCTCCGCCCTGCGTGGGTCGACGGCCGCGCTGCGATTGCCGACCTCGGCCAGGCCCGCCACGCGCAACTTGTCACCCAGCCGACAGAACACCAGCTTGCGATCGATGTCGGTGATGCTGACCCGCGGCGCCATGGTTCCCGGCGTGGCCGTGAACGAGTAACCCTTCACCGGCAGCAGCGGCAGTCGCATGCCCATGTCCCGCGCAAGCGCCACAGCATCCACGCCAGCGCAGGACACCAGCTTGCGCGACCGCAGTCGCCGGCCGTCGCGCGCTTCCAGGTAGACACCCTCCGGCGTGGTCGCGAGCTTCGCCACGTCGAAGTTGAAGCACGCCGTCACCCCGTAATCGGCCACCAGCAACGCCAGCAAGCCCACGCAGAATCGCTGCGGATCACCTGCCTCCTCCGCCGGCGAATGCACCACGCCGACCAGGCCGGACGCGCCTGCCAATGCCGGCTCGATGTCGATCGCCTGCTGCGGGCTGAGGATACTTTGCTCTACGCCGTGCTTCTGCTTGGTCGCCACCATGGCGGCGGCGGCGTCCAGCGCGCCAGCGTCACGGAAAAGGTGCATCTTGCCCGGAGTGGTGTGCTCGAAGGCGATGTCATGGCGCTGCAGCAGGTCGTCCATTGCCGCGCGCGACTGTGCCGCCAGATCGAGTACGGCAAGCGTGTTCGCGCGGAATTTTGCAGGCGTGGCATTGCCGAGGAAGGCGATGCCCCAGCGCAGGAAGTCCGGATCCAGCGACCAGCGCATCGACAACGCCTGGTCCATGCCCAAGGCAATCGATGGCAGCTTGCTCCAAAGCGATGGGCTGGCCATCGACTCGGTATAGGCGTAGCTGAGTTGGGCGCCGTTGGCGAAGGACGCACCCATCGCCGGGCCGGACGCGCGATCGACGATGCGCACCGACAGACCGCGGCGGGCCGCTGCGTACGCGGTTGCCATGCCGACCACGCCAGCGCCCACGATGGTGACGTCGACGAGGGCGTCATCGACGTCGCTGCATGCGCTCGCCGGAGTCTCAGGCCCATCCGGGGCGGAGCGGGGCGGTTTGACGGTGCTGGCCATCAGTGCGTTACCGCTTTGCCCACGCCTTCACGCCGAGGGTCGGCGGCCCATTCGAGTACGCCATCGCGGTAGAACACCCCATGCAGGCCGGAATCCTCGCCGGAACCCGAGAGTATCGTCACTCCACGCTGCGAAAGCGCGTCCAGCACGGCCTCCGGAAAACGGGACGCCTCACCGTTGAAGCGGCTGCCACGTGCCACCAGGTTCGGCAGGTCCACCGCGTCCTGCAGTGGCATGTCCCAATAGACCAGGCCGACCAGCGCCTTGCCAATATAGGCCGGGATGGCAGACCCGCCGGGCGAGCCCAGGGCGCCGACAAAGCGTCCGTCGCGGTCGAGAATGATGATCGGCGTCATCGAGGACCGCGGGCGCTTGCCGCCGGCGATCGCATTGGCGGCACCGTCGTCGCCAGCGCCGCTGGACCAGGAGAAATCCGTCAGCTCGTTGTTCAGGAAAAACCCGTCAACCATGCGGCCAGACCCGAAAAACGACTCAATCGTGGTGGTGACCGAGGCAGCATTGCCCCATTGGTCGATCACGACAAAGTGGCTGGTGCCGCCGGGCTCGTCGGTACGGTCGGGTCCGCGCGCACCCGCGCCGGGTGGCTGCCCATGTTGGGGGGCCGGGCCTGCCGTGTTCCCGATCAACCCGCGGCGCTGGTCGACGTAGGCCGGGTCGAGCAGGCCATCGACGGGGACGTCGTCAAAGGCCGGATCGCCGACATAGTGGTCACGATCGGCGTACATGATGCGGCTGGCTTCGGCGAACAGGAACCATGACTGCGGGTCTTCGGGACCGCGCTGGTCGATGTCGGTCTCGTCCAGCAATGCCATGAGCTGCAGCAGCCCCACGCCACTGGTCGGCGGACGCGGCACGCAGATGATGTAGGCGCGCAGGGGGCGGCACAGCGGCTCGGTCTTTTCCGCTGTGTAATCCGCCATGTCCTGCATGCTGAGCTGCCCGGGACGCGGCAGTTGATGGGTGCGCGCAACAATGGCGCTGGCAAGCTCACCGCTATAGAACGCCTGCTCGTTGCCCTGCGCGATCTTGCGCAGGGTCTCGGCATAGTCGGGGTTACGCAGCAGGTCGCCGGTCCCCTTCAATTGGCCATCGGGGGTGGAGAAAAATTGGCGCACGTCCGGCGCGGACGCCTGCGGGAACGTGCCCTGGATGTGTTCCTCAAGCCGGGGGGTGATGACGAAACCCTGCTCGGCCTGCTGGATGGTTTCCGTGAACAACTCTTCCCACGCCAGCTTCCCGTGCTCGCGCTGGGCCTGTGAGAAAACCGCAACGGTACCGGGAACGCCCGTGGAGCCACCCGAAAGCATCGCGTCACCGCGCGGCAGTGGCTGGTGGTTTTCGTCCTCGAACAAAGTGCCGTCGGCCAGTGCAGGCGCGGCTTCGCGGCCGATGTAACTGGTCACCGCCTGGCTGCGCGCATCGTAGGCCATGATGATGGCGCCGCCGCCAATGCCGGAACTCTGCGGCTCCACCAGACCAAGCATCATCTGGACGGCAACGGCGGCGTCCATGGCGGTTCCGCCGCGGCGCAGCACCGCCGTTCCCGCATCCACGGCAAGCGGGTGGGCGGCGACCACCACGCCTGCGGTCTTGCCCTCGCCAGCGTCGGTCCCGGGGTCGCGGGGCAATGCGAGGCAACCGACCAGCAGCGTCGTGCCGACCAGTGCAAGCAGTGCGCGGGCAGGCCGGTTGAAGCAGGCGGCGAAATCGGGACGGCGGGCGGCTACGCCGTTGGCGGCAGAACGGGATTTGCTCATGGGCAAATCGTAGCCGCACAGCTGAATGGGCGCCCCTCACATTCAATGGCACGCGGATAGCTGTCAGTTATGGGTGTGGGCGGCCGCCCTATTCAAGGAAGTTCATGAAGCCGGTGATGATCAGGGCGTTAGTGAAGTCGATGAAGAACGCGCCCACCAGCGGCGCGACCAGGAAGGCGCGCGGCGCCACCCCGTAGCGCTCCACCAGCGTTTTCATCACCGCCATCGCGTTGGCGGTGGTGCCGAGCATGAAGCCGATGAAGCCGCCGCTCATCACCGCCGCGTCGTAGTCCTTGCCCATGGCGCGGAACACGACCACGCAGAACGCAGCCACGATGGCGACCTGGATAACCAGGTTGAGGGCCAGCGGCATGGCCATTCCGGCCAATTCCCACAGCTTCAGGTTCATCAGTGCCACGGCCAGGAACAGGGCGAGGCAGATGTTGCCGATCAGGTCGGTGGTGCGCACCGACAGGCCGATCCAGCCCGTCGCGTCGTCGAGGTTTCGCACCGCCGCGCCCACCAGCATCGCGCCGATGTAGGCCGGCAGAGTCAGACCCAGTGCCTCAAAACCCCGACCGATCCAGACCCCCAGCCACATCGCCACGAGGATGAAGATGATGCTCTTGAGTGCGCTGAACTCGCGTTGTGCGTCGCTCAGCTCCGGATCCACGCTCAGCTCGGTCACATCCGGCACTTCCGTCGGATGGCCGCCGGGAGTCTTCAAACGCCAGCGACGGATCATCACGGTCGCCACCGGACCACCGACCAGGCCACCGCAGACGATGCCGGCCATCGCCGAGGTGATCGCAATCGATTCCGCGCCGACCAGACCGGCCTCCTCGAACAATGGCGCGAACGCCAGTCCGGTCGCGGGACCGCCGGCCAACGTGGCCGATCCCACCAACACCCCGAACAGCGGATGCAGGTCGAACATCGCCGCCACGCCCAGACCAACCAGGTTCTGCACGACGACAAACCCCGTCGCCAGTCCCAGGAAAATCGCCACCTGGCGCCCGCTGATGCGTAGCAGTGCGAAGCTCGCGTTGATGCCCAGCGTGGTGAAAAACGCGACCATCAGCGGTGTCTGCAGCGACGTGTCCAGTTCAAACAGCGTGGTGCCTTGCCCATGGAAGAACATCACGATCAGCGCAACCACCAAGCCACCCACCACCGGCTCTGGAAGGTTGTAGCGCCGGAATACCGGAATGGCGCGACACAGCGCGTATCCACCCATGAGTGCCAAGCCGCCCAGGGCGACGGTTTCCACCGCGTCAAGTCGAAGCAATTGATTTCTTCCCGTGTTCTCGAAAGGTGATCAGGCGTTTATCCAGTGTCATGGACAAGTGCCAATGGTTGGCACGTGGTGACGCCCTCTCAAAACAGAGCAATGGGACTCGACCATAGGTCAGTGGGGCGGCTGACGTAATTGATAAAACACGGCCCTTCCATAGCCATGCGTTATGGGCTGTGTGCATGCGATCAGGGCGCGGGCGTCAGCCGGCCGTCGGCCTGGATCACCTGGTCGGCGTCGCCCGACGGGACCAGTTGCACGCGTGACCGGATCGGGACGCCGTCATAGCTGGGGATGTCGTGGGTCAGGCGCCGGAAGATCCATGGCGGTACATCTTCGGCGACCCGCAGCCTCGTGACGGCCGCGTCCTCGTGCCGCAGCAGCTCGGCCAACGCCGGCGAGAACACCGCCTGCAGCTCGCCGACGTGGCGCACCTGCCGCATCACGTTGATCCCGTGCCAGAGCGACAGCACGGCCAGCACCACCACCAATCCACGGCCCCAGCGCGCCAGTCGCGGCCAGACGCAGGCGACCAGCCCGGCGGCGAACGCGGCGAAGCCATAGCCGTACTGGTTGCTGGCACCGGCGAGCACCAGCACCGGGCCCAGCGCGGCGGCGCCACCGGCGAGCAGGGCGACGGCCCAGCGCCAGCCGACCCGCCACAACGCGGCCAACAGCGCCAGCATCAGCACGCAGGAGACGATGAAACGCGTGTTGCCGAACCCCCGTGAGAGCGTCGTCTGGGCTTCGAACACGCTGATCTGCGGCAGGAAAGCGTAGTACTCGAGCCAGCGCTGCGGGATGTTCGCCAGCGACCAGGCATAGGCGTCCGGCCCGTCGACACCGGCCAACATGGAGAACCGCAGCAGCAGGTAGGCCAGCGCCGGCACCACCGACCCCGCGAACGCCCAGCGCCAGCCCCCTCTCGTGCGGTCTAGCAACCACGCCACGGCCAGCAGCGCGGTGATCGAGAGCGCGGCCTCCTTCGCCAGCAGCGCGACCGCGGTCAGCACGGCGGTGGCGATCGCGATGCGCCATCCCGGCCAGCGCGAGGTCGCGACCCACGCCACCAGCAAGCCGCAGCCCACCCAGAGCAGGTCGCCGATCGTGCCGACCCAGCCGTGCACATACATCGCGTAGGGCCCCAGCGCGAACATCAGCGCCGCCAACGCGGCCCGTCGCGGCAAAACCTCCAGCCGGACCAACAGGCCGGTCAGCAAGGCGGCATTGAGCGCCCCGGCAGCTGCGATTACGGCATGGAATGCCTGCGGCTGGTCGAACAGGTGGTGCGACAGCCAAAGCCACAGGTTGAAGGTCAGCGGACGGTACTGGAACACCACCAGGTCGAACCAGCCGACCCACGGCAGCGTCGCGCCGGGCGCAACGTTCGCCGCCGCCGCCCATTGCAGCTCGTCATGGCTGAAGTAGCCGGGGTTGGAAACCAGCGGCCACTGCACCAGCACCGTCAGCGCGGCCACCAGCAGCATCCAACCGCCGGCCTTCAGCCGGTCCCGCGTCCATTCCTGCATGCCTGTCCCCATTGAAATGTGCCCCGATTCTCGGTCAATCGCGCTGCCGTTGCCACGAACGGTAGAATCGAGTGTCCTTCCAGCCGTGCCCTCCCGTTAATGTCCAATACCGACGATTTCAAGCAAGCCGCCCTCGACTACCACAGCCAGCACCCGCCCGGGAAGATCAAGGTCACCCCGACCAAGGCGATGGTGACCCAGCGTGACCTGGCGCTGGCGTACTCGCCCGGGGTGGCCTATGCCTGCGAGGCGATCGTCGACGACCCCAATACCGCCCGCGACTACACCGCGCGCGGCAACCTGGTGGCGGTGATCACCAACGGCACCGCGGTGCTGGGCCTGGGCGACATCGGCCCGCTGGCTGGTAAACCGGTAATGGAAGGCAAGGGCATCCTGTTCCAGAAATTTGCCGGCATCGACGTGTTCGACATCGAGCTGGACGAGCGCGACCCCGACAAGCTGGTCGACATCATCGCGGCGATGGAGCCGACCTTCGGCGGCATCAACCTGGAGGACATCAAGGCGCCGGAGTGCTTCATCGTCGAGCGCAAGCTGCGCGAGCGGATGAAGATCCCGGTCTTCCATGACGACCAGCACGGCACCGCGATCATCGTCGGCGCGGCGGTGTTCAACGCCCTGGAAGTGGTCGGCAAGAAAATCGAGGACGTCCGCATCGCCACCACCGGCGTCGGCGCGGCGGGCATCGCCTGCCTGGACATGCTGGTCGCGATGGGCGCACGGCGCGAAAACATCTTCGCCTTCGACCGCGATGGCGTGCTCTACAGCGACCGTCCCGGCCTGGATCCGGAGAAGGCGCGTTACGCCCGCGACACCGACAAGCGCGAGCTGGCCGAGATCGTCGCTGGCGCGGACGTGTTCCTGGGATTGTCCGCCGGCGGCATCCTGAAGCCGGAAATGGTCGTGACCATGGCCGAGCAGCCGATCATCCTGGCGCTGGCCAACCCGTACCCCGAGATCCTGCCCGACGCCGCCAAGGCTGTGCGCCCCGACGCAATCCTCGCCACCGGCCGCTCCGACTACCCCAACCAGGTCAACAACGCGGTCTGCTTCCCGTACATCTTCCGCGGCGCGCTGGATGTGGGCGCGACGGTGATCAACGAGGAAATGAAGCTCGCCTGCGTGCATGCGATCGCCCAGCTGGCGCGGATGGAAGCCGGCGACCTGGCTTCGGCCTACGGTGGCGACGTGCCGACCTTCGGCCCGGAATACCTGATCCCGCGCCCGTTCGACCCGCGCCTGATGGTGATGGTGTCGTCCGCCGTGGCGCGTGCGGCGATGGCGTCCGGCGTGGCCACCCGCCCGATCGAGGACATGGCGGCCTACGAGGAGAAGCTCGGCCAGTTTGTCCACCGCACCGGCCTGCTGATGAAGCCGGTCTACGACCGCGCCCGCAGCGACCGCAAGCGCGTGGTCTATGCCGAAGGTGAGGAAGAAGTCGTACTGCGCGCGGTGCAGACGGTGATCGACGAGGGCCTGGCCACGCCGATCCTGGTCGGCCGCCCGGAAGTGATCCAGACCCGGATCGACCGGCTCGGACTGCGCATGCGACAGGGCGTGGATTTCGAGCTGACCAACATTCACGACGACCCACGCTTCCACGACTATTGGCAGCAGTACCACGCCCTGACCGAGCGCCGCGGCGTCACCATCGAGGCGGCCAAGAGCCTGATCCGCTCGCGTCCGAGCCTGATCGCGGCCTTGATGGTGGAGCGGGGCGAGGCAGACGCGATGATCTGCGGCATCGTCGGGCGCTTCCACAAGAAGCTTGGCTACCTGCGCAGCATCTTCGACTTCGATCGCGGCATTGCCGGCACCGCCGCGATGACCGGGGTGATCAACGACGCCGGCGCGTGGTTCTTCCTCGACACCCACGTCCAGCTTGACCCCAGCGCCGAGCAGATCGCCGAGGCAACCCTGCAGGCGACCTACCGGCTGAAGCTGTTCGGGGTGGAGCCGAAGGTGGCGCTGCTGTCGCATTCCAACTACGGCAGCCACGACAACCCGTCGGCGGCGAAGATGCGCAAGGTGCGCGAGCTGCTCAAGGCACGCCAGCCCAAACTCGAGGTCGACGGCGAGATGATGGGCGACACCGCGTGGAACGAGGCGTTGCGCAAGCGCATCTTCCCCAACACCACCCTGAGCGGACGCGCGAACCTGTTCGTGCTGCCCAACCTGGACGCGGCCAACATCACCTACAACATGTTCCGGGTCGCCACCGACGGCGTGGCGATTGGCCCGATCCTGATGGGGTTGGACAAACCGGCCCACATCCTGACCTCGGATGCGACGTCACGCCGGGTGATCAACATGACCGCGATTGCGGCGGTCGACGCCCAGATCCGCGCCAGCCGTGGCGGATAGGTAGGCGCGCCGCCATCGCGGCGGCGCGGTAGAATGACGGCATAGATCCCACTTGATTACGAGGCGCGGCCAAGGGGTCGCGAGGCGCATGACCCAGACCTACGAGAGCCCGCTCAACGAGCTGCTGCAGAACGATCCGGACCCCACCGAGACCAAGGAGTGGGTCGAGTCGGTCGAGGCGGTAATCCAGCGCGACGGTACCGACCGCGCGCACCAGTTGCTGGAGCGCATGGTCGAAGTCTCGCGCCGCGCCGGTGCGCACCTGCCGTTTGACCCGACCACCGAGTACATCAACACCATCCCGACCCAACTGGAGGCCAAGAGCCCCGGTGATGCGGCGATGGAGTGGAAAATCCGCTCGATCATCCGCTGGAACGCAATGGCGATGGTGGTGCGGGCCAACCGCAAGCCCGGCGACCTGGGCGGCCACATCGCCACCTTCGGCTCCTCGGCGACGCTGTATGACGTCGGTTTCAACCACTTCTGGCGCGCGCCGAGCGAAGACCATCCGGGTGACCTGCTGTTCATCCAGGGCCACGGCTCGCCGGGCATCTACGCGCGCTCGTTCCTGGAAGGCCGCTTCAGTGAAGACCAGCTCGACAACTTCCGCATGGAAGTCGACGGCCGCGGCATCAGCTCCTATCCGCACCCGTGGCTGATGCCGGACTACTGGCAGACCCCGACCGTGTCGATGGGCTTGGGCCCGATCAGCGCGATCTACCAGGCGCGCAACTTCAAGTACCTGGAAGGCCGCGGCCTGATGCCGAAGACCGACCGCAAGGTCTGGTGCTTCCTCGGCGACGGCGAGACCGACGAGCCCGAATCGCTCGGCGCGATCTCGGTCGCCGGACGCGAGGGCCTGGACAATCTGGTGTTTGTCGTCAACTGCAACCTGCAGCGCCTGGACGGCCCGGTGCGCGGCAACGGCAAGATCATCCAGGAGCTGGAAGGCAACTTCCGCGGCGCCGGATGGAACGTCATCAAGAACATCTGGGGCAGCTACTGGGACCCGTTGCTGGCCCGCGATACCAGCGGCAAGTTGCGCCAGCTGATGATGGAAACCGTCGACGGCGAATACCAGAACTGCAAGGCCTTCGGCGGCGCGTACACCCGCGAGCATTTCTTCGGCAAATACCCGGAGACCGCACAGCTGGTCGCCAACCTCAGCGACGAGGACGTCTGGCGCCTCAACCGCGGCGGCCACGACCCGCACAAGGTCTACGCCTCCTACCACCAGGCAGTGAACACCAAAGACATGCCGACGGTGATCCTGGCCAAGACGGTCAAGGGTTACGGCATGGGTGCGGCGGGCGAGGCGCTCAACCCGACCCACGGCACCAAGAAGATGGACGACGAGGACGTGCGCGCGTTCCGCGACCGTTTCAGCATCCCGGTGACCGACGACCAGCTCAAGGACGGCGCGGTGCCGTTCTACCACCCCGGCAAGGACTCGCCGGAGATCGAATACCTGCTTGAGCGCCGCAAGTCCCTCGGCGGCTTCCTCCCGCAGCGCCGCCGCAAGGCCACAAAGCAGTTTGAAGTGCCGCCGCTGGCGACCTACGAGCGTCTGCTCAAGTCCACTGGCGAGCGCGAGATCAGCACCACGATGGCATTCGTGCAGATGCTCAACATCTCGTTGCGCGACAAGCAGGTCGGCCCGCGGCTGGTGCCGATCGTCGCCGACGAGGCGCGCACCTTCGGCATGGAAGGCCTGTTCCGCCAGATCGGCATCTACGCCCCGTTCGGTCAGAAGTACAAGCCGGTCGACCGCGACCAGCTGATGTACTACCGCGAGGACACCGCCGGGCAGGTACTGCAGGAAGGCATCACCGAAGCCGGGGCGTTCGCCTCCTGGCTCGCCTGCGCTACCAGCTACAGCAGCAACGACCTCGCCCTGCTGCCGTTCTACATCTACTACTCGATGTTTGGTTTCCAGCGCGTCGGCGACGCCGCCTGGCAGGCCGGCGACATGCGCGCGCGTGGCTTCCTGCTCGGTGCCACCGCCGGCCGCACCACCCTCAACGGCGAAGGCCTGCAGCACGAGGACGGCCACAGCATGGTGCAGGCCGGGCTGATCCCGAACTGCCGCAGCTACGACCCGACCTTCAGCTATGAAGTGGTGACCATCATCCAGCACGGCATGCAGCGCATGCTCGCCGAGCAGCATGACGAGTACTACTACGTCACCCTGATGAACGAGAACTACGTCCACCCCGACATGCCCGAGGGCAGCGCCGAAGGGATCATCAAGGGCATGTACCTGTTCCGCGACGCCGGCAAGCCGAAGAAGGACCAGCTGCGCGTGCAACTGCTGGGTAGCGGCACCATCCTGCGCGAAGTCATCGCCGCAGCCGAATTGCTGGAGAAGGACTTCGGCGTGATTGCCGATATCTGGTCCTGCCCCAGCTTCAACGAGCTCGCCCGCGACGGTGCCGACGTCGAACGCGAAAACCGCTTCCACCCCGAAGCCAAGACCCCGCGCAAGGCCCACATCACCGCCCTGCTGGATGGCCGCCAGGGCCCGGCGATCGCCGCCACCGACTACATCCGCACCTACGCCGAACAGGTTCGCGCCTACGTCCCGATGCATTACACGGTATTGGGCACCGACGGCTTCGGCCGCAGCGACACCCGCGCCAACCTGCGTCGCCACTTCGAAGTCGACCGCAACTACGTCGCCCACGCCGCGATCGCCGCGTTGGCAGCGGAAGGGAAGATGACCGCGAAGGATGTTGCAAGGGCGATCAAGACGTACAAGATCGATGCGGAGAAGCCGAACCCGTTGGGGGTTTGAGGCGGATCATGAAAAATAGAGAAGGCTGCCATTGGCCGCCTTCTCTATTTGGTGCTGTGAGTGGCTGTTATCGACCCTAAGCAGACGGGTAGTCGGGCGACCACGCGAAACTAACCCAACGTTGAGAACTGGTCGCGAGCTTCAGGACCGGATCTCGCGGTACGTTTCGTTCAGCATCGTCGATCCCTTGTCCGCGTATGTCTGGCAAATTGTTTCCGCTAGCTCCCTTTGGCCTGCGCGCGCGATCGTTTTGACACATGAAACGATGTCTTCCTCGTCATAGGTCGGCACGAACCGGTCCAAGGCTGCCAAGAAGATCTCTCCGATCGGGCGGGGATGGGTGGGAGCAATTCGCGCAAAGTCCTTAACCATATGGGGCGCGTGGTGCGCGTCGTCCGCATAGGGCGCAGCTTGCTTCCACGCGTTGGAGATCTGGTCGTCGAGGTCAGTTAACGCTGACGCCAGCAGATTCAGATTCGACAATGCGACCGCGTGGCTCGCCTCATTGCCGACAATCCGCGCTGAGGCTGCTAGCCAAAGATCGCGCACCCGGGCTCGTGCCTCGTCACCCAGATCGCCATGGAGGGTCCAGACAAACCAGCACAGCTGTGAAATGACCTCGGGCCGGAGCTCGCGTAGGATTTCCTGCATGAGGTCGGCGCCTTCCCCCTCCAGCGGCTCACGTCCGCCTAAGTACGCGAGCACGATGAACTGCAAGGCCTTTTCGCTAACGGAATCCGGCAATTCCTCGTCTGCCAACATGCGTGCCAAGTGGCCGCCGCCCCTAAGTCGCTGATAGAGCCAGTCGTAGCTGTAACGCTGATAGGCAAAGCCTTGAGCCGCGCAGGACCACGCCTCGTCGTTTGTGGTCGAGAAGAGGCGATCGAAGTTCTCATCGACCCAGGTGGGCGCCAAGTAGTGCAGGTTCGCGATATAGGTGCCGGCGTGGGCGGCGAAGTCCGCGTTTCTGCCTGCCTCGCTCGACGCCAATTCGCGGTCAAAGAGGTCGGAGACCTGCTCCCATCCGATCGCCGGCGATGTGGCGTCCGAGGCTGAGCGGCTCGCGTGCAGAAGCAAACGAATGACCAGTTCGATCGCGCGCCCGCGAGGATTGTTGATCGCTCGAGATACGGCGTCATTGGCATGATCAGTCGGCTTGGGCGGCAACGCTTCAATTACCGTTTTAGCAATCCGTAGAGCCGGGGGCAACAGGTCGCGGGGGATCGCGCGGTCGCCGTCGGAAATGCCTACGCTGATCAGGTCCAAAATTTCGCCGGTGACCCATCGCGTGCCCGGCTCATCGCTTCCCGCGTCGTCGCTGACCTCGGCCTGGAAGAACCCAGGATTGGCCATGACCTCGGACGCGAACGCCAGACTTGCAGCCCAATCAATAGATTTCTTGTCACGCCACCGGTCAGCCAGACCCTTGATCACGCCGTACTGGTAAACCGGCAGCATCTCTACAAACGGGCCCAGCCGCGTGGCGAACGCCTCCTCGTCGGTGCGCACCAGCTCCGACAGTGTGTTCGCCAGCCCTCGCCGCGTCGGCTGATCCCATCCGTTGCTGGGCTCGAACTCGCGTAGGAATCCGAGCAACTGCGCAGCCGTCATTTCACGCAGTTCGGCAAGCTCGATCGGACTTTCGTCGCCCACCCAACCAGCCGAGCTGTAAACGTGAAAGTCGACGTGCTCCCGCGACACGCCGTGCTCGGCGATCAGGCGGGCGTAGCGCTCGTCGACGTCTCGATCGCTAAGCCCCTGCGCTGGATGGAGCAGGTCGATACGATGACGGGCGTCGAACTCCTCACTCCGACTCTCATCTGCCCAGTCGCCGCGAAAGCCTTCGACCTCATCCAGGTACCGCTGGCGCTGCAGCCTGGTAAACCTGCTGAAGCCCTTACGCAGATACCAGTACACCTCGTGCCAGTAGACGGTGTCGCAGAACCACGAAGGTCGAAACTCAGTCCAGAACAGGTCGCCCACGTCGCCGAAGCGTTCGCCACACAAGTGGATCCCGATTCGCACAAGCGTGGGATGCGATTCCTGCAGAAGCGTCTCGACCAGTCGCCGCCCGGACGAGGGATCTACCGCTAGACAGCCGAGCGAGGCGTCTCGGACAGCGTCGATGAGGGTGTTCTGAAGATCGTCGTGGTGGCGGTCCTGCTCGTGATCCTCAATTGCGGACCGGCGCCAGTTCGAGCGTGCGTCCTCCTCGGGCGTACCGATTGTCGTCTTCAGCGACTCATACAGCGCCAAGACAGCGTCTTCGCCGAACCGCTGCCCGATTTCATTCGCTGAGGCGTGAAGTGTTTCGCGGATCCAATAGTCGCCGGTCACGGCCCCGCGACGCCCTCGACTCCCGCTGTCCGCCCTTGCGGCAGTCAATAGCGCAATAAGATCGAGTGTGATCACGCGCTCCTTCGGGCTACCGCTTGCCAAGAGCCGAGGCAGAAGCTCCAGCCCGATCGTTCGCACGATCATGTCGGCATTGAAGTTGCCGCCTAGCCACGTCCGCACCAGTCGTGCGTCGTCATCCCTTAAGGCGTCGATCTCCACACGGGAGAACGTCTGGGCCAAATTCCAGTTCGTGATCCAGTTATCGATGCCCCTTTGCTCGGCATCGTCGGTGACGGCCCTGACGACGCTCATCACCTTTTCGGCTTGCGGCCCCGTGACATGACTCGCGATTCGCTCCAGATAGGCACCTGGTGGCCATTTGGGTGCTACATACGTGGTCGGCCCGCTCGTGCATTCCTCGGGCGTAGGCGGCGAATTACCTGCCGGGTTAAGAAGGCCCTCGTCGTACAAGTCATCTAACCAGATGGGGCTGGTAATCCTGTTGAAAAAGTACGGTTGCAGGCCGGGTTGACGTAGGACGAGCCGAATTGCCGAGCTGCGTCTTGCGGCACTGTCTTCCTCTTCGATCTGACGATCCAAGTAAGTCTGCTTCTCGATCGTGCTGGCATCCCGCACATCGATCTGAGGCTGCCATTCCCTGAGGACGTTTCGAAGCTCACCCCATCCGTTCTCGTCGATCGGGTACTTGATGACGCCTACGTTGCACTGCTTCTCGAAGTAACTCTCGATGAAGCGCGTTTGCGCGGCCTCGCTGGAACGGTAGGGATAGAGGATGTAGTGGGGAAGGCGAGTAGAGTTGCTTTTGCTCGAGGCACCCGCCCGGATCACGTATTCAAGAATCTCCAGCTCAGCGAGGCCGTACCCTACGAACAGTACCGTCCATTTGCTGAAAACCTCTTGCAGGAATGCAACGACACGAGGATTGCTGTAGTGCGAGATGTACTGGCGTAGCGAGATGACCATCGACCGCGGCTCGGTGCACCGACCGTGGAGGTGAAACACGGCTCCGCGGTCAAATAGGAGGTCGGTATTGAACTGGTCTGGTCCGACGACGAGCCTTCGCTGGCGGGGTGCTACGGGTTCACTGGGTGCGCCGGCGCCCTTGGAGAGAGACGGCGGAGGGGCATGGTCAAACCACTTGTCGTAGTTCGTGGTGATGAAAACCGGATTGAGCGCCGAGAGGAGACGATACGTCTCCAACCCGAGGTCCTTGCCGCCCTTGGGATGGAGAATCTCCTCGTAGCCCAGATCGACATTGGCACCCTCCGCCAAGTCCATCGCGATCGACAACCGTCGCCTTGGATCCTGGATCGCGCGTAGCTGTTCGACCTCGAGGAACGACAGCTTTGCCGGCTCTTCTACGGCGTCGATCACTGCGTTGGCGAAGCCCTCCCAAGTGGGGCTCCCGCATAGCACGGACACGCCCGCGCCAACAAAGACCACAAGCTCGCCATGCTTTGCGGCAACACGAATGGCTTCGGGTACTAGATACTTGGGTTCGGTCACCGCGATCTCGCGATAGTTGGTGCTTGGATCAGGATTTTGGCACAGATAGTTTAATCGCCTGACGCTAGATGTCCGCTTCTGGCCGAAAGCAGACCTACGCACCACACGAATATCGAGTCCAGTCGAGGTAGGAGTTTTGGGCAACCTCTGAGGCTGCGCGACACACCCCAGTAGAATGCCGCTCCCGCAACCACCGCCGACACGCGCCCCCATGCGACCCACCATTTTCTTGCGCCTGCTCGCAACCACACTCTGCCTGACTGCACCGCTTTCGCTGGCCGCCAGCGAGTCACCACCCACTCCCACCGTCGGCGAGCAACGCGAGGCGGTGCTGTTCTGGCCGCAGGCGCAGCGCGAGGCGGAGTTCCGGCAGATGGATCGGCGCTTCCCCAGCGACCGCATCGAGCGCGGTGCGCATGTCCGCGAATTGGCGGAAGGCCCGCCGCTGACAGTGGGCGAGGCGGGTGATCCATCGTGGCTCGACAACTACATGGCCCAGCACCACATCGCCGGCGTGATGGTTCTGCAAGACGGTCGTGTCCGCGTGCAGCGCTACGCATTGGACTTCGGGCCGGAGCAGCGTTGGGAATCCTTCTCCGTCGCCAAGTCGGTCACGTCGACCTTGCTCGGCATCGCGCTGCAGCAGGGGCACATCGACAGCCTGGACGACACGCTGGTCACCTACATCCCGGAGTTGGGCGACAGCGCGTACGCCGATGTCACGGTGCAGCAGTTGCTGACGATGACCTCCGGCGTGCGCTGGAACGAGGACTATGCCGACGCGGAGTCGGACGTGGCGCAGATGTATCGCGGTGCCTGTGTCGATGGCCGTGCGCACGTGCTGTCGTACTTGATGAAACTGCCGCGGCAATGGCCGGCCGGCACGCACTGGAACTACAATACCGCCGAGACCGATCTGCTCGGCATCGTGGTGGAGCGCGCGACGCGCCGTTCGCTGGCCACCTACCTGTCAGACACCATCTGGAAGCCGTACGGCATGGCGGCCGATGCGACCTGGATCAGGGACGAATGCGATGGCAGCGACACCGGCGGCAGCGGTCTGTCGGCGACCTTGGGCGACTACGCGCGGCTGGGGCAATTCATGCTCGACGGTGGCCGCATCGCGGGCGAACCGGTGATCGCCGAAGCCTGGCTGCAAGGCGCGGTCAGCGAGCAGGAAAGCCTGGACGCGCCCGAGCGCGGCTACGGGTATCTGTGGTGGACCGATACCGACGGCAGCTACGCCGCGATCGGCATCTTCGGCCAGATGGTCTACGTCGATCCCGCGCGCCGGCTGGTCATCGCCCAGGTCGCGGCATGGCCGAAGGCGACGTCGAAGGAGCTGGTCGCCGCGCGGCGCGAGTTCGTGGCTGCGGTCAAACGTGCAGTGGATGCGGATCGGTAAAGTGCAATACACGCAATGACGGACGCGCGTCACGCTGAAGGACTTACGCCCCCTTCGAGTGCTCCGCGTTTTCCGCGATGAAGTGCTGGTACAGGGCCCTGTTGACCTCGGTCCGCACTTCCATGTCCCGGGTTCCGTTGGTGATCACCACGAAGCCGTACTTCTTCTCCGCGTCGAAGAACATGGAGCTGTACAGCCCGTAGGCGGACCCGGTGTGTCCGGTCATCTCGACTCCGGGAATCAGGGCCCTGTCGATGCGAATGGCCATGCCGTAGTCGCCATCCTCGTCGGCTTCGACCGTGGGCGTCTGCATCGCCTTCGCGTGTTCGGCTGCGATGATCCGCACGCCATTCCATTCGCCATGGTTCATGTGCATCAGCATGTACTTGGCCAGGTCGGGCGCCGAGACCTTGAGACCCCCGGTCGGAGAGAACATGGGCGTGCCGTAGCCCATCGTGTAGCCGTCCAGGCGCTCACCCAGGGGCGCATACGCCTGGTCCGAGCGCACGAACCCCGCGCCCTCGCGCCAGCGGTAGATCTGCGCGAAGCGGTCCGCATCCAACGCTTCCGGCGCATAGCCGCCGTACAGCCCGAGCGGATCGAGCACGTGTGCCTTTACGTAGGCATCGAACCGCTGCCCGGATACACGCTCCACGATCGTCCCGACCAGGTTGTAGCCGAGGTTGGAATACTCGTAGAGCTCGCCGGGGGCACGGTCGGCGTAGCTGTCCCGCCAGCTGGCGTTGACGCCTGGATTGATGATGTCGAGGCTGTTGTATCGCTGCTCGTCGGTGATCGACGAGGTATGGTTCAGCAGCATCCTGAGCGTGATAACCCGGTCCGGGAATGCGGGGTTGCGCACCGGGAATCCGACCAACTCGCCGACGTCGTCACCCAGCGATATCCGCCCTTGCTCCACCAGCTGAAAGATCGAGGTCGCGGCGAAGGACTTGGAGATGGAGGCGATCCGGAAGACGTCGTCCTGCTCGAGGGGAATCTTCGCGTCCCTGTCCTTCCAGCCGAGGCTGTTGCCATAGACGACGGCATTGTCCTTGACCACCACGACGGCCAGGCCAACCGTCCCGTGCTCGGCCATCAGTTCTTCCAGTCTGTGTTCAATGCCTTGGGCCATGGCAGGCTGGAGGCAGGCCCACGACAACACCAGCGCCGCGCACAGTGCCAGGACGCGGCTCGAATTTCTGCTTTCCTTCATGACCCCTCCCACAGGTATTACCGACTATTCAAAGAAGCGTTGTCGATCACGAACCGGTACTTCACGTCGCCCTTGAGCATGCGTTCGTAGGCTTCGTTGATTTCATCGGCGCGGATCATCTCGATGTCCGCCACGATGCCGTGCTCGGCGCAGAAATCGAGCATTTCCTGCGTCTCCGGGATGCCGCCGATCAGCGAGCCCGCCAGGCTGCGACGTTTCGCGATCAGGTTGAACACCTGCGGCGAGGGATGCGGCGTGGCCGGCGCGCCAACCAGGGTCATCGTGCCGTCGCGCTTGAGCAGCACGAAGAAGGCATCCAGATCGTGTGGCGCGGCGACGGTATTGAGGATGAAGTCCAGGCTCTTGGCATGCGCCGCCATCTCATCGGCATTGCGCGAGACGACGACCTCATCTGCGCCCAGTGCCTTGGCCGCCTCGCGCTTGGATTCGGACGTGGTGAACGCGACAACGTGGGCACCCATCGCGTGCGCCAGCTTGATGCCCATGTGCCCGAGCCCGCCGATACCGACCACGCCGACCTTCTTGCCCGGCCCCACCTTCCAGTGGCGCAGCGGCGACCAGGTGGTGACGCCCGCGCACAGCAGCGGCGCCACGGCAGCGAGTTGTTCTTCGGGATGGCGGATGCGCAGCACGTAGCGTTGGTGCACGACGATCTGCTGCGAATAGCCGCCCAACGTATGGCCGGGAGCGTCCGGCGTCCGGCCGTTGTAGGTGCCGACCATGCGGTCGCAGTAGTTCTCCAGACCCGCATCGCACTCCACGCAATGCTGGCAGCTGTCGACGATGCAGCCGACGCCGACCAGGTCGCCCGGCTTGAAGCCGGTGACGTCGGAACCGACGTCTGTCACCTTGCCGACGACCTCGTGACCGGGCACGCACGGGAAGACGGTGCCCGCCCATTCCGCGCGCACCTGGTGGAGGTCGGAGTGGCACACGCCGCAATAGGCGATGTCGATCTGCACGTCCTGCGCGCCCGGCGCACGCCGGGTGATCTGCATGGGTTCGAGTGGTTGGTCGCCCGTGTTGGCGCCATAGGCTTTGATGGTCATGGTGAGGACTCCTGTGTCGATCGGAAAATCAGTGTCGTATCCATGCGGCCACCGCAGATATCAAGCCGGGGCCAGCAGCGCCACGGACTCTGCAACCGGCGCCTCGCCTTCGGTCAGCTCGATGATGATGCGGCTCACCGCCGGGTGTTCGATGATCTCAAGCAGCGTCGCGGCCACGTCGTCGCGCGGCACGTCGCCGTAGGGAATGGCCACGCCCGTGCGCACCTTGCCGGTGCCGGGCGCGTCCAGCAGCGTGCCGGGGCGCAGGATCACCCAGTCCAGGTCGGACTCGGCCAGATGCACGTCGGCGAGTTTCTTCACCGCCATGTAGTGCTCGAACGTCTCCGACACCTGCTTGCCGCGGGAGGCCTCGGGGAAGGCCGAGACCAGCAGGAAGCGCTGGATGCCTGCCTGCCGCGCCGCTGCGACCGCCAGCTCCAGCCCGCGGCCGTCGATGGCGTCGATCATCTCCGCTCCGCCCTTGCCGCCAGCGCCGGCCGAAAACACGACCACGTCGCTGCCGGCCATGCGCTGCGCCAGCCCGTCGGCGTCGAGTTCCAGCAGGTTGCCCTCGACCGGGACGGCGCCCAGGGCCTCGAGTTCGTCGGCTTGCTCCGGCTTGCGGTACAGCGAGCGCGGCTCATGGCCGCGCGCCGCGAGTTGCTGGGCGAGGCGGCGTGCGACCTTGCCCGAGCCGCCGATGATGAAGACCTTGCGCATGATGGATTCCTCTTAGGTGTTGCCTCTTTAGAAAGTGTAGGACTCACCGTCTGCCGGAACCAGTACGCGCTCGGGATCCATGCCCGTTGCCTTGATGTGATCGTGTAGGTCCTGGCGCGTTTGCATGACGTGATTGACGGCTTCCATGTGGCTGCCGATGACCTTGGCCTGTGGCGCTGCCTGGTAGGCCCGGTAAAGATCGTCCTTGCCCATGATGATGGAGCCGTCCACGCCCAGCATTCGCGCATAACCGGTATTGAGGACGATCACATCCGGCTGGTACTGGTGGATCGAATCTTCCACCTGGGCGTTCCAGATGGTGTCTCCGGCCAGGTACACCGTCTCGTGGCCCGGGCGCTGGAAAACGACGCCCATCACTTGCCCAAGACTTGGGAAATCGGCCATGGTCTGGTCATCGCCATGCTGTCCACTGGTGATGCTCAGCTGCGTACCGTTGAAGACGGTGTCGCGGGTCAACACGCGCACGTCGGTGAAGCCATCCTGGCGGATGCTTTCGGCATCGATTTCGTTCTGGACAAACAGTGGAAGGTTCCTGGGCAGGCTGCGCTTGGCCTCGTCATCCCAATGATCCGCGTGGGTATGGGTGACGATGATGGCATCGGCGTCCATCACCTCGGACATCGGCATCGGCAGCTCGACCAGCGGGTAGCGCACCTCGCTGTTGTAGGTGCCCTCGAAGCCGGGGTAGGCGTCCTTCGCCGCGAGCATCGGGTCGATCAGGAACGTGGTGCCGGCGTAGTCCAGCTTGATCGTCGCGTTACGGATCTGCTGGAAGCCGACCGCGCCGGCGTCTTCGGTGTTGGCGTTCGAGGTAGCAATGGGGCTGGTGGCATTGGTGGCGCCGCAAGCAGCGAGCGCGAGGGCCAGGGTCGCGACGGCAGCGCCGCGCAGCAAGGTTCGATGGGTCATGGGAGTTTCCTGTGGATGGGTCGGCACTGAGCCGGAAGGTGTATGGGACGGCCGTGGAGTCAGGCCCGGCCGGCGGTACTGTGTGGAATGACAGCCATTGTCGGGAGGCGGCGCGTCCAGCACCATTGGCCCAAATGACATTTATCGATATAATCGGGCCATTCTTCTCGCGCCCTCCGGAGACCTCCATGCAGCCCGTTCGCGTCGCCGTGCTGGCGTTCGATGGCATCAACCTGTTCCACCTGTCCGTTCCCGGCCAGGTGTTTGGCGTCCAGCCCGCGCCACCGGGCCTGCCGCCCTATGAGATGCGGTATTGCGCGCCCACACCCGGCCCGGTGCGCACGATGCAGGGGCTGCAGATCGACGTGCCGGATGGGTTGGACGCGATGCGGCGGGCCGATATCGTCATCGTGCCGGCGTGGGACCACCCGGAGACGCCTGCGCCCGCCGAACTCACGCAGGCGTTGCGGGCGGCGCATGCGCGCGGTGCCCAGGTGGTCGGGTTGTGCCTGGGCGCGTTCGTGCTGGGCGACGCGGGCCTGCTCGACGGCCGCCGCGCCACCACGCACTGGGCCGCCCGCGACGTGTTTGCCCGCCGTTTTCCCACCGCCGATTTTCGCCCGGACGTGTTGTACATCGACGACGGCGGCATCGTGACTTCAGCAGGAACCGTCGCCGCGATCGACTGCTGTCTCAACCTCGTACGCGTGCGTCACGGCGCCGACGTGGCCAACCGCATCGCGCGGCTGCTGGTGACGCCGCCGCATCGTCAGGGCGGGCAGGCGCAATACATCGAGCAACCGGTGCCCGAGCTGCCCAGCGAGAACCGCTTGCCGGGCGTGCTGGACTGGGCGCGCGAGCGTCTGGTCGAACCGCTGTCGGTGGACGCACTGGCCGATGCCGCCCACATGAGTCGCCGCACCTTCACCCGCCGCTTCCGCGAGGCGACCGGCACCACGGTCGTGAAGTGGCTCGCGTCGGAGCGGCTGGCGCGCGCGCAGCAGCTGCTTGAAACCACCGACCTGCCGATCGAGCAGATCGCCACCGAGGCCGGCTTCGGTACGGCACTCTCGCTGCGGCAGCACTTCGCTGCGCAACTGGGGACACCGCCTTCCGCCTATCGCCGGAACTTCTGCGGCGACGGCAGCCGGCGCCTGGTAACAAAGGGGCCAGAGGAGATATCTGTTTGAATCCGATATTTCCTCTGGCCCCTTTGTTCGCTTGAGTGCTTGCAGCTGTCGCCTGCTACGTGCTCGTCGAGTTATTGTTTCCCGGGTTGCGTAGGACTGCAGCCTGACAATTCATTCAAGCCGAACCCGCATCGTCATCGCGGCGATCTGGGACACTTCAGGAGCGGGTCGGCTTAATTCAAGCGTTAGGCCCCATGCCCAATCGTCATGCGTCATGCAGCTGTGGAAAGCTCACCGTTAGCACTCGGGGTGAGCCGGTTCGCATCTCAATCTGCCATTGCTTGGACTGCCAGAGGCGCACTGGCAGTGTGTTTAGCGCTCAGGCTAGATTCCCGGCTGATGCCGTGGCTGTCGAGGGCCAAAGCAAAGAATATGTGCGCATCGGTGAGAGTGGCAGCTCAACCCAGTTCCACTTCTGCCCGGAGTGCGGCTCCACCGTCTTTTATCGGTCAGACGCCATCCCAGATGTAGTTGCGGTTCCTGTCGGTGCTTTCGCAGATCCGGACTTTCCGCCGCCGCGCGTGTCGGTCTATGAGGAAAGGCAGCACCCCTGGGTGCATCTTGCAGACGGCATTGAGCACCTTGATTGAGTGAGTCGCTGGCCGTCTAATGGGGCCTAACAGTTCGTTCAAGCCGAACCTACTTCGCTACACCAACAACATGGCAGAAAGAGCTTGCCATGTTGTTGGCTACGCTACGCAGGTCGGCTTAACTCAGGCGTTGGGCGTCACCAGAACGAGTGCAGTCTTTCGCACTTCTGGGCGTCAGAATGACGCCGTCAGCATCGGGCAAACGCGCCGTCGGAGGCGCCTCTTTTCGGCCACCCCCGCGCTCTT
>NZ_JBSVRL010000007.1:0-16412 GCF_054052145.1 Lysobacter sp. A421
ACGCTCGGCACCGACCTTGGTCAGCGCGGCGGTCAACGTGGTCTTGCCGTGGTCAACGTGACCGATCGTGCCGACGTTCACGTGCGGCTTGGTGCGCTCGAATTTACCCTTGGCCATGATTGTTACCTCTGAAATCGTTTAATGAGCTTGTTGGGAGCTGGCCGGCGGCAAGCGCCGGCCAATACGTCAGTTTTTATTGACCACGGCCTCGGCGATATTGCTCGGTGCCACGGCGTAGTGATCGAACTCCATCGTGAAGGTCGCGCGGCCTTGCGACATTGAACGCAGGCTGGTCGCATAACCGAACATCTCGCCAAGCGGCAAGGTCGCGTCGATGATCTTGCCCGACGGAGTGTCTTCCTGACCCTGCAGGATGCCGCGGCGCCGACTGACATCGCCCATCACGTCGCCGAGGTAATCCTCCGGCGTCACGATCTCGACCTTCATCATCGGCTCCAGCAACACCGGACTGGCCTTGTGGAAGCCTTCCTTGAAGCCCATCGAACCGGCGATCTTGAACGCCATTTCAGATGAATCGACCTCGTGGTACGAGCCGTCAACCAGCCTCACCTTGACGTCAACGATCGGGTAACCGGCCAGCAGGCCGTTGGCGATCACTTCCTGGATGCCCTTGTCGACCGCCGGGATGTACTCCTTCGGCACCACGCCACCCACCACGCCGTTTTCGAAGACGTAGCCGCTGCCGGTCTCGCCGGGCTCGATTTCGAGCCAGACATGACCGAACTGGCCCTTGCCGCCGGACTGGCGCACGAACTTGCCTTCAGCCTTGACCGCCTTGCGGATGGTCTCGCGGTAAGCCACCTGCGGCTTGCCGACGTTGGCTTCGACGTTGAACTCGCGGCGCATGCGATCCACCAGGACGTCCAGGTGCAACTCGCCCATGCCGGAGATGATGGTCTGGCCGGATTCCTCGTCGGTATGCACGCGGAAGGTCGGATCCTCCTGCGCCAGACGGCCCAGCGCCATGCCCATCTTTTCCTGGTCGGCCTTGGTCTTGGGCTCCACCGCCATCGAGATGACCGGCTCCGGGAAGATCATCCGCTCCAGCGTGATGATGTGATCGATCGCGCACATCGTATCGCCGGTGGTAACGTCCTTCAGGCCGACCGCGGCGGCAATATCACCCGCGCGCACTTCCTTGATCTCGTGGCGATCATTGGAGTGCATCTGCAGGATACGGCCGACGCGCTCCTTCTTCGACTTGACCGGGTTGTAGACCTGGTCGCCCGAATTGAGCACGCCCGAATAGACCCGGAAGAACGTCAGCGAGCCCACGAACGGATCGGTCATGATCTTGAAGGCGAGCGCTGAGAACGGCGCGGCATCGGACGCTTCGCGATGCGTCTCTTTCTCGTCGTCATCGATGCCTGGAACCGGCGGCACGTCGACTGGCGAGGGCAGCAACTCGATCACCCCGTCGAGCATCGCCTGGACGCCCTTGTTCTTGAACGCGGTGCCACAGAAGACCGGAATCACTTCCACCTTCAAGGTGCGCTCGCGCAAGCCAGCGATGATCTCGGCCTCGGTCAGCTCCCCGTCGTTGAGGTACTTGTCCATCAGCTCTTCGCTGGCCTCGGCGGCAGCCTCGACCATGAAGCTGCGGGCCGCCGTGGCCTCTTCGAGAAGCTCGGCCGGGATCTCGCCGTACTCGAACACGGTGCCCTGGGACTCGGTGTCCCAATGAATGCGCTTCATCTTGACCAGGTCGATCACGCCGTCGAAGCTATCTTCTGCGCCAACCGGCACCTGCATCGGCACCGGATAGGCGCCCAGGCGGGCCTTCAGCTGACCGACGACCTTGTTGAAGTTGGCACCGGTGCGATCCATCTTGTTGACGAATGCAAGGCGCGGCACCGAATACTTGTTGGCCTGGCGCCAAACGGTCTCGGACTGCGGCTGCACGCCACCAACGGCACAAAGCACGAACACCGCACCATCGAGCACGCGTAGCGAACGCTCCACCTCGATAGTGAAGTCGACGTGCCCCGGGGTGTCGATGATGTTCAGCCGATGTTGCTGCATGGACTTGTCCATGCCGCTCCAGAAAGCAGTCGTCGCGGCAGACGTGATCGTGATGCCACGTTCCTGCTCCTGCTCCATCCAGTCCATGGTGGCGGCACCCTCGTGGGTTTCGCCAAGCTTATGGTTGACACCGGTATAGAACAGGATGCGTTCGGTGGTGGTGGTCTTTCCGGCATCAATGTGGGCCATGATGCCGAAATTGCGATAGCGTTCGATGGGAGTGGTGCGAGCCACGGTACCCTCTCGTTTAGGTTTACGATTTCTGGAAGGCCGGACGCCGCCTGATGGCGGCACCCGGTTCGCTCAGGCAGCCTGGGCTGCCATCGGACTTGGATTTGTTGCTTTCGAATGCCTTGTTATCAACAAGGCTCCCGAATCACCAGCGGTAGTGTGCGAACGCCTTGTTCGCCTCTGCCATGCGGTGGGTTTCTTCACGCTTCTTGACAGCACCGCCACGGCTTTCCGCAGCGTCAAGCAATTCTGCAGCGAGCTTGCGCGGCATGGTGTTCTCGCCGCGCTTGCGTGCAGCGTCGATCAACCAGCGCATCGCCAGGGCGACGCGGCGCGACGCGCGCACTTCGACCGGCACCTGGTAGGTGGAACCACCAACACGGCGCGACTTGACCTCGACCGCCGGTGAAATATTGGCCAACGCCTTTTCCACCACTTCCAGCGCGTTCGGGTTTTTCTCCCCGATCACGTCCATGGCGCCATAGACGATCCTCTCGGCGACGGACTTCTTGCCGCTGTACATGACCATATTGATGAATCGCGCGATCGTCTCGCTGCCATGCTTTGGATCAGGCAGGATCGAGCGCTGCGGTGCGGAACCTTTACGCGACATGAGTCAAATTCCTCAGGACTTCGGGCGCTTGGCGCCGTACTTGGAACGGCGCTGGCGACGCTTGGCGACGCCGGCGGCATCGAGCGCACCGCGCACGGTGTGATAACGGACACCTGGCAGATCCTTGACGCGGCCGCCACGAATCAGTACCACGGAGTGCTCCTGCAGGTTGTGCCCCTCGCCGCCGATGTACGAGATGACCTCGTAACCGTTGGTCAGGCGCACCTTGGCCACCTTGCGCATTGCCGAGTTCGGCTTTTTCGGGGTGGTGGTGTACACACGTGTGCACACACCACGGCGCTGCGGGCAGTTCTCGAGCGCCGGTGAGGCACTGTTATATGTCGCTGCCTGCCGCGGCTTGCGGACCAGCTGATTGATCGTCGCCATCTGGAGCTCTTTGGTGAGAGGCCGGCCAAGAATGCCGCGCCTCTGTGAAAACGAACGGAAAGCCGAGCTCGCTCGACTTACCGAGACCGAAAAGTATAGCCTGCGTTCAACGTTGCCGTCAAACACATTCAGCACGAAACCGCGGAAGCCGGAAATTACCCTCCCGGCCCCGCGAACATTCCTGATCCCGCCCTGCCCTGGGCCCAACACGAGGCGCTCCTTGCGCCTCATTTGGTGATCTGGGGTGGCTCCTGGGAGCCACCACGACACTACGGTATTACGAAGCGCTCGACTCCTCGCCGACATCGGTCGCGGCCGCTTCGGCCGCCACCGGCGCCGACAGCGCCTCCATCTCCGAGTCGGTCAGTCCCGACGCGTTCTTGCGGCGCTGCGCGTGGTAAGCCAATCCGGTACCGGCCGGGATCAAACGACCCACGATCACGTTTTCCTTCAGACCGCGCAGGTTGTCACGGGTACCGCGCACGGCGGCTTCAGTGAGCACGCGCGTGGTCTCCTGGAACGACGCCGCCGAGATGAACGACTCGGTCGCCAGCGATGCTTTGGTGATACCCAGCAAGACCGGGTTGTACTGCGGGACAATCCCGTCGGCCGCGAGGACCTTGGCGTGCTCTTCGACGAAGCGCTGACGCTCGACCTGCTCGCCGTGCAGGAATTTGCTGTCGCCCTGGTCGGTAATCTCGACCTTGCGCAGCATCTGCCGGACGATCACCTCGATGTGCTTGTCATTGATCTTCACGCCCTGCAGACGGTACACGTCCTGGATCTCCTTGGTCAGGTACACGGCCAGCGGCTCGACACCCAGCAAGCGCAGGATATCCTGCGGAGTCGGCTCGCCGTCCACTACGGTCTCGCCCTTTTCGACGTGCTCACCTTCGAACACGATGATCTGCCGGTACTTCGGAATCAGCTCCTCGTGCTCGGTGCCATCCGAATCGGTGATCACCAGGCGCTGCTTGCCCTTGGTTTCCTTGCCGAAGCTGACCATGCCCGAACGCTCGGCCAGGATTGCCGGATCCTTCGGCTTGCGCGCCTCGAACAGGTCGGCAACGCGCGGCAGACCACCGGTGATATCGCGGGTCTTGGACGCTTCCTGCGGGATCTTGGCCACCACGTCGCCAACGCCCACCGGCGCACCGTCCTGCAGGTTGACCACCGAGCGCGGCGGCAACTGGTACTGCGCAGGCAGGTCGGAACCGGGAATGACCAGGTCATCGCCATTCTTGTCGACGATGCGCACGATCGGACGCAGATCCTTGGACGCGGAACCGCGTCGCTTCGGATCGGTGATCTCGCGCGACGCCAGGCCGGTCAGCTCATCGGTCTTCTCGATCACGGTGATGCCGTCGACGAAGTCCACGAAGCGGACGAAACCGGCCACTTCCGACACGATCGGATGGTTATGCGGGTCCCAGTGGGCGACCTGCTGGCCGGCCTTGATTTCCGCGCCATCCTTGACGTCGATGGTCGCGCCGTACGGCAGCTTGTAACGCTCGCGCTCACGGCCGTGGACGTCAAGCACCGACAACTCGCCCGAGCGTGATACCGCCACCACGTGGCCGGCACCATGCTCGATGTGCTTGAGGTTGTTGAACTTGATCGAACCGGTGGTCTTGACGGTGACGTTGTCGATCGCCGCCGCTCGCGATGCCGCACCACCAATGTGGAACGTACGCATGGTCAGCTGGGTACCCGGCTCACCAATCGACTGCGCCGCCACCACGCCAACCGCCTCGCCATGGTTGACGATGTGTCCGCGACCGAGGTCACGACCGTAGCAGCTGGCACATACACCGAACGAGGACTGGCAGGTGATGGTTGAACGCACCTTGATCAGTTGCACGCTGGCGTCTTCGAGCTTCTGTACCCAGGCCTCGTCCAGCAGCGTGTTGCGGGTGACGATCGGATCGTCGTCATTGCCCGGCAGGAACACGTCCTCGGCCACGACGCGACCCAGTACACGGTCACGCAACGGCTCGACCACGTCACCGCCTTCGACGATCGGGGTCATCATCAGGCCATCGAGCGTGCCGCAATCGTCCTCGGTGATCACCACGTCCTGCGCCACGTCGACCAGGCGACGGGTCAGGTAACCGGAGTTCGCGGTCTTCAACGCGGTATCGGCCAGGCCCTTTCGTGCACCGTGGGTCGAGATGAAGTACTGCAGGACGTTGAGGCCTTCACGGAAGTTCGCGGTGATCGGCGTCTCGATGATGGAGCCGTCAGGCTTGGCCATCAGGCCACGCATGCCGGCCAGCTGGCGGATCTGCGCCTGCGAACCACGCGCACCGGAGTCGGCCATGATGTAGACCGAGTTCATCGACTTCTGGTCGATCGTTTCGCCCTTCGCATTCTGGACCTTCTCGGTGCCGATCGTGTCCATCATGGCCTTGGCCACGCGCTCATTGGTGCGCGACCAGATATCGACGACCTTGTTGTAACGCTCGCCGGCGGTGACCAGACCCGACTGGTACTGCTCCTGGATCTCCAGGACCTCGGTTTCCGCCTCCTCCAGGATTCCCTTCTTGGCATCCGGGATGAGCATGTCGTCGATGCCGATGGAGACACCGGCGCGGGTCGCGTAGGCAAAGCCGGTGTACATCAGCTGGTCGGCGAACACGACCGTGTCCTTCAAGCCCAGCAGGCGATAGCTGGAGTTGATCAGGCGGCTGATGTTCTTCTTGGTCAACTCGACGTTGGCCAACGCAAACGGCAGGCCGTCGGGCAGGATTTCCTGCAGCAACGCCCGGCCGACGGTGGTGTCGACGATGGAGGTCCTGGTCACGCGCTCGCCTTTACCGGCCTCGCTGTCTTCCTGGACCACCGACTCGGTGATGCGCACCTTGACCTTGGCGTGCAGTTCCACCACGCGGTTGTCGTAGGCACGCTTGACCTCGGACACGTTGGCGAACGCCATGCCCTCGCCCTTCTTGTTCTCCAGGCCGCGGGTCATGTAATACAAGCCCAGCACGACGTCCTGCGACGGCACGATGATCGGCTCGCCGTTGGCGGGGCTCAGGATGTTGTTGGACGCCATCATCAGCGCACGCGCTTCCAGCTGGGCTTCCAGCGAGAGCGGCACGTGGACGGCCATCTGGTCACCATCGAAGTCGGCGTTGAACGCGGTGCAGACCAGCGGATGCAGCTGGATTGCCTTGCCTTCGATCAGCACCGGCTCGAACGCCTGGATGCCCAGGCGATGCAGGGTCGGAGCACGGTTCAACAGCACCGGATGCTCGCGGATCACCTCTTCCAGGATGTCCCAGACCTCGGCCTCTTCGCGCTCGACCAGCTTCTTGGCCGCCTTGATGGTGGTGGCCAGGCCCTGGCGTTGCAGCTTGGCGAAGATGAAGGGCTTGAACAGCTCCAGCGCCATCTTCTTCGGCAGGCCGCACTGGTGCAGCTTGAGGTACGGGCCGACCACGATGACGGAACGACCGGAGTAGTCGACGCGCTTGCCGAGCAGGTTCTGGCGGAACCGGCCCTGCTTGCCCTTGATCATGTCGGCCAGCGACTTCAGCGGGCGCTTGTTGGTGCCGGTGATGGCGCGGCCGCGGCGGCCGTTGTCCATCAGCGCATCCACCGACTCCTGCAGCATGCGCTTCTCGTTGCGCACGATGATTTCCGGCGCATTGAGCTCCAGCAGGCGACGCAGGCGGTTGTTGCGGTTGATGACGCGGCGGTACAGATCATTGAGGTCGGAGGTCGCGAAGCGGCCACCGTCCAGCGGCACCAGCGGACGCAGATCCGGCGGCAGCACCGGCAGCACCGTCATGATCATCCACTCGGGCTTGTTGCCGGACTCCAGGAACGCCTCGACCAGCTTGACCCGCTTGGTCAGGCGCTTGAGCTTGGTTTCCGAGCCGGTGGCGGCGATGTCTTCCTTCAGTTGCACCATCTCGCCCGGCAGGTCGAGGGTGCGCAGCAGGTCGTAGACCGCCTCGGCGCCCATCGCGGCGTCGAAGTCATCGCTGTGCTCCTGGCGTGCCTGCATGTACTGCTCTTCGTTGAGCAGCTGGCCACGCTCGAACGGGGTCAGGCCCGGCTCGGTGACGACGAACGCCTCGAAGTACAGGATCCGCTCGATGTCGCGCAGGGTCATGTCCAGCATCAAACCAATGCGGCTGGGCAGTGACTTCAGAAACCAGATGTGCGCGACCGGCGACGCCAGGTCGATGTGGCCCATGCGCTCGCGGCGGACCTTGGCCAGGGTGACCTCGGTGCCGCACTTCTCGCACACCACGCCACGGTGCTTCATGCGCTTGTACTTGCCGCACAGGCACTCGTAGTCCTTGACCGGCCCGAAGATCGCGGCGCAGAACAGGCCGTCGCGCTCGGGCTTGAAGGTGCGGTAGTTGATGGTCTCGGGCTTCTTGACCTCACCGAAGGACCACGAACGGATCAGGTCCGGCGACGCCAACGCGATCTTGATCGCGTCGAAGTTGAGCGCCGGACGCTGCTGGTTGAAAAGGTTGAGCAGGTCTTTCATTTTTCTTTCTCCGTGGAGGAGTAAATCGTCAAGGGGCTGGGATTACCGACTCGGAACGGGGAACGCGCGGTGCGCGGCGTTCCCGTTCCGTTTTTCTCAGTTCTCTTCCAGCTCCATGTTGATCGCGAGCGAACGGATTTCCTTCACCAGCACGTTGAAGGACTCCGGCATTCCGGCCACCATTTCGTACTCGCCATCGACGATGTTCTTGTACATCTGGTTACGGCCCTGCACGTCATCGGACTTCACCGTCAACATCTCCTGCAGCGTGTAGGCCGCGCCGTAGGCTTCCAGTGCCCAGACTTCCATCTCGCCGAAGCGCTGGCCGCCGAACTGCGCCTTGCCGCCCAGCGGCTGCTGGGTGACGAGCGAGTACGGACCGGTCGAACGGGCGTGCATCTTGTCGTCGACCAGGTGGTTCAGCTTCAGCATGTGCATGTAGCCGACGGTGACCTGGCGGTCGAACGCCTCACCGGTACGGCCGTCATGCAAGGTGGTCTGACCGCTGATCGGCAGGTCCGCCAGCTCGAGCATCTTCTTGATTTCCAGCTCTTCGGCACCGTCGAACACCGGCGTCGCCATTGGCACGCCGTCGGTCAGGTTGCCTGCCAGCGCCATCAGCTCCTGGTCACTGAACTGCTTGAGATCGACCCGCTGCCCGTGCAGCTTGATGTCGTGGTTGTAGATCTCGTCGAGGAACTTGCGCAGCTCGGTCACCTTGGCCTGCGCGTCGAGCATCCGCTGGATCTTCTCTCCCAGCCCCTTTGCCGCCCACCCCAGGTGGACTTCCAGCACCTGGCCGATGTTCATTCGGCTCGGTACGCCCAGCGGGTTGAGCACGATGTCGATCGTCTCGCCGTTGGCCATGTATGGCATGTCCTGCACCGGCACGATGGTCGAGACCACACCCTTGTTGCCGTGGCGGCCGGCCATCTTGTCGCCTGGCTGGATCCGGCGCTTCACTGCCAGGAATACCTTGACCATCTTCAGCACGCCCGGTGCGAGGTCATCGCCCTGGGTGATCTTGGCGCGCTTGTCGGCGAACCGACGCTCGAATTCCTTCTCGTGCACGTCGATCTGCTTCTGCGCGCGCTCGATCGCCTCGACCGCCGACTCGTCCTTCATGCGCAGGCTGAACCAGTCCTTGCGGGACAGGCCGTCCAGCACCAGGCTGGTCACGGTCTCGCCCTTCTTCAGGCCGGAACCGCCATTGGCAACCTTGCCGATCAACTGACTGCGCAGACGGCTGTAGATCGCCGCCTCGAGGATCCGGAACTGGTCGTCGAAGTCCTTCTTGACCCGGCGAACCTCGGACTCCTCGATCTGCTTGGCGCGCTTGTCCTTCTCGATGCCGTCACGGGTGAAGACCTGCACGTCGATGACGTTGCCGTCCATGCCCGGCGGCACGCGCAGCGAGCTGTCCTTCACGTCGCTGGCCTTCTCGCCAAAGATCGCGCGCAGCAACTTCTCTTCCGGGGTCAGCTGGCTCTCGCCCTTGGGCGTGACCTTGCCGACCAGGATGTCGCCGGCGCGCACTTCGGCGCCGATGTAGACCACACCGGACTCGTCAAGGCGATTCAATGCCTCTTCGGAGACGTTGGGAATATCGGCGGAAATCTCCTCCGGCCCCAACTTGGTGTCACGCGCTACCGCGGTCAGCTCCTCGATGTGGATCGTGGTGTAACGATCCTCCTGCACCACCCGCTCCGACAGCAGGATGGAATCCTCGAAGTTGTAGCCGTTCCACGGCATGAACGCGATCAGCATGTTCTGGCCCAGGGCCAGCTCGCCGATATCGGTCGAGGGACCATCGGCCAGCACGTCGCCGCGGGCGATCACATCGCCCACGTTGACCAGCGGGGTCTGGTTGATGCAGGTGTTCTGGTTGGAACGGGTGTACTTGATCAGGTTGTAGATATCGACACCGGCATCGGTCTCGCTGCTGATCTCGTCCTCGTTGACCTTGACCACGATGCGCGCCGCATCGATCTGCTCGATCGTGCCGCCGCGCAACGCATTCACGGTAACGCCCGAGTCACGCGCCACGGCGCGCTCGATACCGGTACCCACCAGCGGTTTCTGCGAACGCAGGGTCGGCACGGCCTGACGCTGCATGTTCGCGCCCATCAGTGCGCGGTTCGCGTCATCGTGCTCCAGGAACGGCACCAGCGCCGCGGCAACCGACACCGTCTGCATTGGCGAGACGTCCATGAAGTGGACCTCGGCGGGCGGCTTGAGCATCGACTCGCCCTGGTAGCGGCAGTCGACGAACAGCTCGCTCAGCACGCCCTTGTCATCCTGCGGCGCATTGGCCTGGGCGATGACGTACTCGTTCTCCTCGATCGCCGACAGGTACTCGACGTCGTCGGTGACCTTGCCATCCACCACCTTGCGGTACGGCGTCTCCAGGAAGCCGTACTCGTTGGTGCGGGCAAATACCGCCAGCGAGTTGATCAGGCCGATGTTCGGGCCTTCCGGAGTTTCGATGGTGCACACGCGGCCGTAATGGGTCGGATGCACGTCGCGCACCTCGAAGCCGGCGCGTTCACGGGTCAGGCCACCTGGCCCAAGAGCCGACACGCGGCGCTTGTGGGTGACTTCCGACAGCGGGTTGTTCTGATCCATGAACTGGGACAGCTGCGAGGAGCCGAAGAACTCCTTGACCGCGGCCGCCACCGGCTTGGCGTTGATCAGGTCCTGCGGGGTCAGGCCATCGGCCTCGGCCATCGACAGGCGCTCCTTGACCGCACGCTCCACCCGGACCAGACCGACGCGGAAGGTGTTCTCGGCCATCTCGCCAACCGAACGTACGCGGCGGTTGCCCAGGTGATCGATGTCATCGACGATGCCGCGACCGTTGCGAATCTCGGTCAGCACCTTCAACACGTCGAGGATGTCGGAGCCTTCGCCGACCTCGGCCGCCAGCCGCTTGGAGTCTTCATCCTTGCGCAGCGAGAAGTAGCGGGCGTCATACAGCACCGAGGCGCCGGTGACTTCCTTGCGACCGATGCGACGGTTGAACTTCATCCGGCCCACGGCCGACAGGTCGTAGCGGTCGAACGTGAAGAACAGGTTGTGGAACAGGTTCTGCGCGGCATCCTTGGTCGGCGGCTCGCCCGGACGCATCATCCGGTAGATCTCGACCAATGCCTCCAACTGGGTCTTGCTGGGATCGATCCGCAGCGTGTTGGAGATGAACGCGCCGCGATCCAGGTCGTTGGTCCAGATCGTGCCGACCACCTCGATACCACCCTTGCGGAACAGCTCCAGCTGCTCTTCGGTGATCTCGTCGTTGGCAGCAGCAATCAGCTCGCCGGTGCTGGTGTCGACCACGTCGTGGGACAGGGTCCGGCCAACCAGGTACTCGTCCGGCACCGCCAGTGCATCGATACCCGACGCCTCCAGTTGCTTGACGTGGCGCGCGGTGATGCGGCGGCCGGCCTCGACGATGACCTTGTCACCATCGGCCAGGTCGAAGTCCAGGGTCTCGCCGCGCAGGCGCTCGGCAACCAGCTCCAGCTGGACGCCCTCGGTGGGATCGATGTGGAACGTGTTGACCTCGAAGAACTCGGCCAGCATTTCCTCGTCGTTGTAGCCCAGCGCGCGCAACAGGATGGTCACCGGCAACTTGCGGCGACGATCGATACGGGTGAACAGCGCGTCCTTGGGGTCGAACTCGAAGTCCAGCCACGAGCCGCGGTACGGAATCACGCGCGCGCTGTAGAGCAGCTTGCCCGAGCTGTGGGTCTTGCCGCGGTCATGGTCGAAGAACACCCCGGGGCTGCGGTGCAGCTGGGAGACGATGACGCGCTCGGTGCCATTGACGATGAAGGTGCCGTTGCCGGTCATGAGCGGAATCTCGCCCATGTAGACCTCCTGCTCCTTCACGTACTTGATCGCCTTGGTCGACGACTCGCGGTCGTAGATCACCAGGCGCACGGTCACGCGCAGCGGGGCGCCGTAGCTCATGCCACGCTGGCGGCACTCGCGCTCGTCGAACGCGGGCTCACCCAGTTTGTAGCCGACATATTCCAGCGCCGCGTTGCCGCTGTAGCTGGCGATCGGGAACACCGATTTCAGCGCCGCATGCAGGCCGCGCTCCTTGCGCTTGGCCTGGGGCACGTCTTCCTGCAGGAACCGGCGATAGGAATCGACCTGGATCGCCAGCAGGAACGGCACCTCGAGGATCGAACGGCTCTTGCCGAAGTCCTTGCGGATGCGCTTCTTTTCAGTGAACGAATAGTTGACCTTGGAGCTCATGGTCGTCTTGGAAGCTGTGGTCATGGTGAGCTACCGCCTCGGTGTGCATCGGGTCGCGCGTCCGCGAGCCTGGGGGATACGTGAGTAGGGGGATACAAAAACAATGCAAAATTGCCAGTGGGAAGTCGCTGGTATTGCCGGCACCAGCACGCCATCTCCCGCTACTTCCAACTGCCAACTCGTTACCTGGTATCGCAGATGCCTCAACAACGGCCAAAGGCCGGGAGCTTTCGCCCCCAGCCTTGGCTGGTCGCCCATGTTACCCGGCGACGCAAGTACTGCTTACTTTACTTCGACGGTGGCGCCAGCTGTTTCCAGGTCCTTCTTCAGCTTGGCGGCTTCGTCCTTCGACACGCCTTCCTTCACATCCTTCGGCGCGCCTTCGACCAGGTCCTTGGCTTCCTTCAAGCCCAGACCGGTGATCGCACGGACCACCTTGATGACCTCGACCTTCTTCTCACCGGTGGCCTTCAGGGTTACGGTGAACTCGGTCTGCTCTTCCGCCGGGGCGGCAGAAGCCGCGGCCGGACCGGCAGCGGCCACGGGGGCAGCGGCGGACACGCCGAACTTCTCTTCCATCGCCTTCACCAGCTCCATCACTTCCATGAGGGACTTTTCAGCGATCGCTTCGATGATCTGTTCGTTGGACAGGGACATTGTAAAACCTCGATTATCTAGATTGGAAACGACTTGATTGTCGTACTGCGTTTCAAGACTGGAAAACGTAAACCGAACTGTTAGCCTCAGGCCGCCTTCGCCTGGCCAGCCGCGTTGACGACGCGGGTGACCTGCGAGGCCGGTTCGCTGAGCAAGCGGACCAGCATGGTGGCGGGCTGGGACATGACGCTGAGCAGCATCGACAGCGCTTGGTCGCGGGTCGGCAGTGACGCCAGGACATCCACATGGGAGCCCGGGTACAACTGCCCGCCCAACGACACCAGGCGCGGCTTCAACTTGTCGTTCGCTTTCGCGAACTCCTTGATCAGACGTCCTGCGGCACCGGGATCTTCCTGCGAGAAGGCGTACAGCAGCGGGCCGGTCAGCTCGTCGACGATGACGGCATAACCGGTATTTTCCACTGCTCGGGAGACCAGCGTGTTCTTGGCAACTTTCAAGTACACGCCCGACTCACGGGCCTTCTTGCGCATGTCAGTCAATTGACTGACGGTAAGACCCACGTACTCCGCGGCGACCAGCGAGTGCGCCTTGCCGGCGACCTCGGCCAGTTCGGCAACGACTTCCTGCTTCTGGGTCAGATTAAGAGCCATTGCACTCCTCCGTACTTCAACTCCGTCCCGCACAAAATGCACGGGAGCGGTCCTCGGTCGGCATCGTTTGGCCCGATGCCGGGAATGCCGCAAGCGGCACTCCGGGTGGTAGCCGTTTCCAAGACAACACTTGCAAAAACACGTCTGGAGGGTCGGCAACCATCTACGCAGGCCCGGCTCGGTGAAGTCCTTGCGGCGACTCCACCTGAAACCGGATTAAGCAGTCCCGCTGGTGACGACGGCGATTCCCTGCCAGTGAGGAGCTTCCGTGCCCGTCGTCGTCACGCGCTGACCGCGCCTACGGTCTTTGACGGCTATCGCCGCGGCCGAAGCCTTGGCGATGCCCTCAAAATTCTTGCGTTACTTCAGGATCAGCGTTCCCTGGTCCACGGCAACGCCGGGGCCCATGGTCGAGCTGACCGAAATTTTCTGCAGGAAGTGGCCCTTGGCCGTCGCCGGCTTGGCCTTGATCAAGTCCATCAACAGCGCTTCCAGGTTGCCCTTGAGCGAAGCATCGTCAAAATCGGCCTTGCCAATCGTGCAATGGATGATGCCGGCCTTGTCGGTGCGGTAGCGGACCTGGCCGCCCTTGGCGTTCTTGACCGCCTCGCCCGGGTTCGGCGATACGGTGCCGACCTTCGGGTTGGGCATCAGGCCCCGCGGGCCGAGCAGCTGACCCAGCTTGCCGACCACACGCATCGCGTCCGGGGTGGCGATGACCACGTCGTAGTTCAAGTCGCCCGCCTGCATCTTCTCGGCCAGGTCATCCATGCCCACGGCCTCGGCACCGGCGGCGAGTGCCTCGTCGGCCTTGGCGCCGGCCGGCGCGAACACTGCTACGCGTACGGTCTTGCCGGTACCTGCTGGCAGCACGGTAGAGCCGCGCACCTGCTGGTCGGACTTCTTGGCATCCACGCCCAGGCGTACGGCGACATCGACGGACTCGACGAACTTGGTCTTGGTCGCGGTCTTGACGATCTTGATGGCATCACCAAAGGCGTAGGACTTGCCCGGCTCGATGGCGGCCTTGATTGCTTTCTTGCGCTTGCTCATTGCCATGGTCTCAGCCCTCCACCGTCAAACCCATGCTGCGGGCAGAACCCGCAATCGTACGAACCGCCGCTTCCAGGTCGGCCGCAGTCAGGTCAGCCTCCTTCATCTTGGCGATCTCCTCGAGCTGGGCCCGGCTGATCTTGCCGACCTTCTCGGTGTTGGGGCGCTTGGAGCCAAGCGTGACGCCAGCCGCCTTCTTGAGCAGCACGGCGGCCGGGGTGCTCTTGGTGATGAAGGTGAAGGTGCGGTCCGAGTACGCGGTGATGATCACCGGCGTCGGCAGTCCCGGCTCCAGCTTCGACGTCGCCGCGTTGAAGGCCTTGCAGAACTCCATGATGTTCAGACCGCGCTGACCGAGGGCGGGGCCCACCGGCGGCGACGGATTGGCCTGACCGGCCTTGACCTGCAGCTTGATATAACCAACTACTTTCTTTGCCATTGCTCAGCTCCTGCGAGTGCGGACGCCAGTGAGTCTTTCGACCACGGGCTCCTCGCGGTTGTTGCCGGGGCGAACCACTCGTCCCGGCGAATCTGTTGCCGTCAGGCCTTCTCGACCTGGGCGAATTCCAGCTCGACCGGAGTCGAGCGACCGAAGATCAGCACTGCGACGCGCAGGCGGCTCTTCTCGTAATTGATTTCCTCGACCACGCCGTTGAAGTCATTGAACGGACCGTCAACCACGCGAACCATCTGCCCGGCTTCGAACAACACCTTCGGCCGCGGCTTCTCGACGCCTTCCTGCACCCGGTCCAGGATTGCGGCGGCTTCGTGATCGGCGATCGGTAACGGCCTGTCGGCGGTGCCACCGATGAAACCCATTACCTTCGGGGTCTCCTTGATCAGATGCCAGCACTCGCTGTCGATCCGCGGAATGCCACTTTCGTCGTTCGTCTTGATCTGCACCAACACGTAACCCGGGAAGAATTTGCGCTCGGAGCGGCGCTTCTGTCCGGCACGCATCTCCACGATCTCTTCGGTCGGCACCAGCACATCGCCAAAGCGATCCTGCATTTCCTCGCGCTCGATCCGGTCGCGCAGAGCCTGCGCGACAGTTTTCTCGAAACCCGAATAGGCGTGGACGACGTACCAACGCTTGTTGCTGTTCGCGTCGTCGCCGCCGTTGTCCACGTTGTTGCCTGGCGTCTGCACCTGTGTCATCTCCTCACCGTCCCAGTAGCCATTTCACGGCCGCCTGGATGACCACGTCGAACCCGGCCATGATCAGGCTCAGAATCACGACTGCCAAAACCACCACCCACGTGGTGCGCGTTGCTTCCTGGCGCTTTGGCCAGACCACCTTGCGCAACTCGAAGCGCGACTCCGAGAGGAACTGCAGGGTTTGCCCACCCAGGTGGCTGCTCAGGAAGACCGCCACACCGGCGACCAGGCCCGCGGCCACGAACAAGGCGCGCAACGCGCCCGGCAACTGCTCGAACCAGTAGAACGCAAAGATACCGGCGACGACCAGGAGCACCGCCACCACGTACTTCAGAATATCGCCGGCGTCGGCGGACTTGTGTTGTTCAGCCTTGCTGTTCAATCGACCTTCCGCATTTGGCACGCCAGGAGGGACTTGAACCCCCAACCTGCGGTTTTGGAGACCGCTGCTCTGCCAATTGAGCTACTGGCGTATTTGACTGGTTCTGAAAAAGGCAACGGCGGCTGACGCCGCCCTGCCGGGATTGATGCTTGTGGTACCGGCAAGGTCGCTCGCAACAATGCGACCTGCCGTACTGCGTTACTTGATGATCTTGGCGACCACGCCGGCGCCAACGGTACGGCCACCTTCACGGATCGCGAAACGCAGGCCTTCGTCCATCGCGATCGGGTTGATCAACTCGACCACCATCTTCACGTTGTCGCCCGGCATCACCATCTCCACGCCCTCAGGCAGCTCGCAGGCGCCGGTCACGTCGGTCGTGCGGAAGTAGAACTGCGGACGGTAGCCCTTGAAGAACGGCGTGTGACGGCCGCCCTCGTCCTTGCTCAGGATGTACACCTCACCCTCGAACTGGGTGTGCGGCTTGATCGAACCGGGCTTGCACAGCAC
>NZ_JBSVRL010000008.1:0-5607 GCF_054052145.1 Lysobacter sp. A421
AATGGATTCTCGCCCAAAGAAGAAGGCCGGCCCCTTGTGGGGACCGGCCTTCGGTGTAAATGCTCAGCAATGACCTACTCTTGCATGGCTTAGGCCACACTACCATCGGCGCGTGTGCGTTTCACTTCCGAGTTCGGGATGGGATCGGGTGGTGCCACACAGCTATTATCACTGAGCAAACTGGTCGGAGTCGCGCCTGCGGCGCGGGCTCTCAATAGGGTGGGACGTAGCGAGTCTGGTTTGGCTGGAATGTCGTCGACGCGTCGTCGAGTCCAAGGCCACTTGAGGTTATATGGTCAAGCCACACGGATCATTAGTACAGGTTAGCTCAATACATTGCTGTACTTACACACCCTGCCTATCAACCACCTGGTCTTGATGGTTCCTTTAGGGGAGTCAAGCTCCCGGGAGATCTCATCTTGAGGCGCGCTTCCCGCTTAGATGCTTTCAGCGGTTATCGCTTCCGAACATAGCTACCCGGCAATGCCACTGGCGTGACAACCGGAACACCAGAGGTTCGTCCACTCCGGTCCTCTCGTACTAGGAGCAGCCCCTCTCAAATCTCCAACGCCCATGGCAGATAGGGACCGAACTGTCTCACGACGTTCTGAACCCAGCTCGCGTACCACTTTAAATGGCGAACAGCCATACCCTTGGGACCGACTACAGCCCCAGGATGTGATGAGCCGACATCGAGGTGCCAAACACCGCCGTCGATATGAACTCTTGGGCGGTATCAGCCTGTTATCCCCGGAGTACCTTTTATCCGTTGAGCGATGGCCCTTCCATACAGAACCACCGGATCACTAAGACCTACTTTCGTACCTGCTTGATCCGTCGATCTCGCAGTCAAGCACGCTTATGCCTTTGCACACAGTGCGCGATGTCCGACCGCGCTGAGCGTACCTTCGTGCTCCTCCGTTACACTTTGGGAGGAGACCGCCCCAGTCAAACTACCCACCATACACGGTCCCCGATCCGGATAACGGACCTGGGTTAGAACGTCAAGCACGACAGGGTGGTATTTCAAGGTTGGCTCCACCTCAGCTAGCGCCAGGGTTTCATAGCCTCCCACCTATCCTACACAGACGAACTCAACGTTCAGTGTAAAGCTATAGTAAAGGTTCACGGGGTCTTTCCGTCTTGCCACGGGAACGCTGCATCTTCACAGCGATTTCAATTTCACTGAGTCTCGGGTGGAGACAGCGCCGCCATCGTTACGCCATTCGTGCAGGTCGGAACTTACCCGACAAGGAATTTCGCTACCTTAGGACCGTTATAGTTACGGCCGCCGTTTACTGGGGCTTCGATCAAGAGCTTCGCCTTGCGGCTGACCCCATCAATTAACCTTCCAGCACCGGGCAGGCGTCACACCCTATACGTCCACTTTCGTGTTTGCAGAGTGCTGTGTTTTTGATAAACAGTCGCAGCGGCCTGGTTACTGCGACCCCCGACAGCTATAGCTCGCATGAGCCACCATCAGGGGTGCACCTTCTCCCGAAGTTACGGTGCCATGTTGCCTAGTTCCTTCACCCGAGTTCTCTCAAGCGCCTGAGAATTCTCATCCTGCCCACCTGTGTCGGTTTACGGTACGGTCTGCGTAAGCTGAAGCTTAGGAGCTTTTCCTGGAAGCGTGGTATCGGTAACTTCACCCTAATGGGCTCGTCTCGCTGCTCGGCGTTAATGACCCCCCGGATTTGCCTAAGGGATCCACCTACCTGCTTTCCCCGGGACAACCAACGCCCGGTATACCTAACCTTCTCCGTCCCTCCATCGCACTTACGCGAGGTGCAGGAATATTAACCTGCTTCCCATCGACTACGCATTTCTGCCTCGCCTTAGGGGCCGACTCACCCTGCGTTGATTAACATTGCGCAAGGAAACCTTGGGCTTTCGGCGTGCGGGTTTTTCACCCGCATTATCGTTACTCATGTCAGCATTCGCACTTCCGATACCTCCAGCAGACTTCTCAATCCACCTTCATCGGCTTACGGAACGCTCCTCTACCGCGCATACAAAGTATGCACCCCAAGCTTCGGTTCAATGCTTAGCCCCGTTAAATCTTCCGCGCAGACCGACTCGACCAGTGAGCTATTACGCTTTCTTTAAAGGATGGCTGCTTCTAAGCCAACCTCCTGGCTGTCTGTGCCTTTCCACATCGTTTTCCACTCAGCACTGATTTGGGACCTTAGCTGTGGGTCTGGGTTGTTTCCCTTTTCACGACGGACGTTAGCACCCGCCGTGTGTCTCCCGGATAGTACGTACTGGTATTCGGAGTTTGCCATGGTTTGGTAATTCGCAATGAACCCCTAGCCATAACAGTGCTCTACCCCCAGTAGTATTCGTCCGAGGCGCTACCTAAATAGCTTTCGAGGAGAACCAGCTATCTCCGGGTTCGATTAGCTTTTCACTCCTAATCACACCTCATCCCCTACCTTTGCAACGGGAGTGGGTTCGGGCCTCCAGTACCTGTTACGGTACCTTCACCCTGGGCATGACTAGATCACCCGGTTTCGGGTCTACAGCCCGCGACTATGCGCCCTATTCAGACTCGGTTTCCCTTCGCCTCCCCTATACGGTTAAGCTTGCCACGAACTGTAAGTCGCTGACCCATTATACAAAAGGTACGCAGTCACTCCACGAAGGAGCTCCTACTGCTTGTACGCACACGGTTTCAGGGTCTATTTCACTCCCTTCACCAGGGTTCTTTTCGCCTTTCCCTCACGGTACTGGTTCACTATCGGTCGGTCAGTAGTATTTAGCCTTGGAGGATGGTCCCCCCATGTTCAGACAGGGTTTCTCGTGCCCCGCCCTACTCGTTTTCATTGAAAGAGCCTTTTCGCATACCGGGCTGTCACCGTCTATGGCCAACCTTCCCAGGTTGTTTTGCTAAAACTCAATCAACTTAAGGGCTGTTCCCCGTTCGCTCGTCACTACTCAGGGAATCTCGGTTGATTTCTTTTCCTCCGGTTACTTAGATATTTCAGTTCACCGGGTTCGCCTTGCATGACTATGTATTCATCATGCAATACTCCTTGCGGAGTGGGTTTCCCCATTCGGACATCGCGGGATCAATGCTTATTGCCAGCTCCCCCACGCTTTTCGCAGGCTGTCACGTCCTTCATCGCCTCTGACCGCCAAGGCATCCACCGTGTGCGCTTATTCACTTGACCATATAACCCCAAGTCGCCTCAGGATCATACGTTGCGTGAACACAACGTCTCACTTCAAATATTAGGGACTCGTAGTCCCCGCCTTAGCCTCTACGACACGTCATGGACATTCCGTCTCAAAACGCTCGCTACGTCCCAGTTTTCAAAGAACGCAACCCGGCCTCAACGCCTGGTCGCTTCAAATCTATGTGTGTGTGCGCAGATTCATTCAGAATTTCGTCGACAGCTTTGGTTGGTGGGTCTGGGAGGACTCGAACCACCGGCCTCACCCTTATCAGGGGTGCGCTCTAACCACCTGAGCTACAGACCCATGTCTCGATGCCAAGTGGTGGAGCTTGTCGGGATCGAACCGACGACCCCCTGCTTGCAAAGCAGGTGCTCTCCCAGCTGAGCTAAAGCCCCGTGCTGAAACTCTGAATGCAGGTCACTTGTGCGGACGCCTGACTGGCAATCGGCTGTCTTTATGTCTCTAAGGAGGTGATCCAGCCGCACCTTCCGATACGGCTACCTTGTTACGACTTCACCCCAGTCATGAATCACTCCGTGGTAACCGTCCCCCCGAAGGTTAGACTAGCTACTTCTGGAGCAACCCACTCCCATGGTGTGACGGGCGGTGTGTACAAGGCCCGGGAACGTATTCACCGCAGCAATTCTGATCTGCGATTACTAGCGATTCCGACTTCACGCAGTCGAGTTGCAGACTGCGATCCGGACTGAGATGGGGTTTCTGGGATTGGCTAGCTCTCGCGAGTTTGCAGCCCTCTGTCCCCACCATTGTAGTACGTGTGTAGCCCTGGCCGTAAGGGCCATGATGACTTGACGTCATCCCCACCTTCCTCCGGTTTGTCACCGGCAGTCTCCTTAGAGTTCCCACCATTACGTGCTGGCAACTAAGGACAAGGGTTGCGCTCGTTGCGGGACTTAACCCAACATCTCACGACACGAGCTGACGACAGCCATGCAGCACCTGTGTTCGAGTTCCCGAAGGCACCAAGCTATCTCTAGCGAGTTCTCGACATGTCAAGGCCAGGTAAGGTTCTTCGCGTTGCATCGAATTAAACCACATACTCCACCGCTTGTGCGGGCCCCCGTCAATTCCTTTGAGTTTCAGTCTTGCGACCGTACTTCCCAGGCGGCGAACTTAACGCGTTAGCTTCGATACTGAGGACCTAAGTGTCCCCAACATCCAGTTCGCATCGTTTAGGGCGTGGACTACCAGGGTATCTAATCCTGTTTGCTCCCCACGCTTTCGTGCCTCAGTGTCAGTGTTGGTCCAGGTAGCCGCCTTCGCCACGGATGTTCCTCCCGATATCTACGCATTTCACTGCTACACCGGGAATTCCGCTACCCTCTCCCACACTCTAGACTGCCAGTATCCAATGCCATTCCCAGGTTGAGCCCAGGGCTTTCACATCAGACTTAACAAACCACCTACGCACGCTTTACGCCCAGTAATTCCGAGTAACGCTTGCACCCTTCGTATTACCGCGGCTGCTGGCACGAAGTTAGCCGGTGCTTATTCTTACGGTACCGTCATGACAACCGGGTATTAACCGATTGCTTTTCTTCCCGTACAAAAGTGCTTTACAACCCGAAGGCCTTCTTCACACACGCGGCATGGCTGGATCAGGCTTGCGCCCATTGTCCAATATTCCCCACTGCTGCCTCCCGTAGGAGTCTGGGCCGTGTCTCAGTCCCAGTGTGGCTGATCATCCTCTCAGACCAGCTACGGATCGTCGCCTTGGTGGGCCATTACCCCTCCAACTAGCTAATCCGACGTCGGCTCATCTTTCTGCGCGAAGCCCGAAGGTCCTCCGCTTTCACCCGTAGGTCGTATGCGGTATTAGCGTAAGTTTCCCTACGTTATCCCCCACAAAAAGGCAGATTCCGACGTATTCCTCACCCGTCCGCCACTCGCCACCCACAGAGCAAGCTCTGCTGTGCTGCCGTTCGACTTGCATGTGTTAGGCCTGCCGCCAGCGTTCACTCTGAGCCAGGATCAAACTCTTCACTTAAGTATTGCGACGCAGCCCGAAGGCCTTGTCTATGCTTTGAGTGCAGTGTCTATCCAGACCCAAATAACTCGATTACTCACATCTTGCGATGCTTGTTCTTGATTCATTTGGACTGTGTCGAACATCTGCTAATGGACAACTATCCACCCGCCAGACGCCCGCACAAGTCACCTGCGCACACTGTCAAAGATCATCGGAACCGGCCTCAGCGCCGCGTTCCTGGCCCGCCACCGAAGTGGTCGAGCGAGCCGCACATCTTACAGCGGATCCGGAGAACGTCAACACCTTGTTCGCCTGATTTTTTCCCGCTGCCCCGACCCGGTGTTGCTGCGTCGAGCCGACCATCTTAACCGGTTTTCAGGGCACGTCAACACCTCGTGAACCCCGAAACCCATCAACCCGCTCCGCCGTCCTGCTCA
>NZ_JBSVRL010000009.1:0-4533 GCF_054052145.1 Lysobacter sp. A421
ACTGCGACCAAGCGGTCGTTAAACTGAACACACGACCGAGGAAACGCTATGGCTTCCAGACCCCCGCCGACCGCATGCACAAACTCTCAGGAGTGTTGCACTTGGAGTGTTAATTCACCACTCATCGCTCCGCCGCTTGGCGAGCGCACTTGAGCATGATTTCTTTAACCTTACCTTCCAGCGCAGGATCAGATGGAAAGGTGTCTAGCACCTTGAGCTCAGCTACTGTGTGAGAGCTGATGATAGTGTCCGCGGAGCAGAGGCAATAAGCGTCTCTAAGTTCGACGGTGAGTTTGCCCTGAGCAGACGTTTTGTTAGTGCAGCTACTAAGGACTTTTGAGCGATATTGCTTCTTGAAATCAGCTGCGGATTGTTGGGTGCAAGCGCCAGTTGATGCGGCAAGCAATACAAGCGAGATGGTGGATCGGTACAGCACAATACTCTCCCCAATGAGTGCTAACGCCTGAGTTAAGCCGACTTGCGTAGCGTAGCCGACAACGTGGCAAGCTTTACCTGCCACGTTGTTGGTGTAGCGAAGCAAGTTCGGCTTGAACGAATTGTTAGCGCGCCCTATAGAGTCTGACAGAGCGTGCACACACAAAAAACCATGCAAGGAAAATTACACTGAATAGAAAAATGTAAAAGTACGTCGCCCAAAATGAAAATGGATGTACGACTACCGAAATCCACCCCTCGTCTTCATAAAATGAGCGCGGGCAGCGCCGTGCCTTGCGCAAGCATTTTATCTTTCCAGCGATAAGTACTTGATAAGAAGTGTAAAAGGCTAAGCCAGAGTAAATTGCAGCCTGAACTAACCCGAGCCAAGCGCCAGAACTGCTTCGAGGCCGCAACTTTGCCCTGGGCCAAAAGAACTGACACAGCCAGCCAGTCGCGAGCGTGAGTGAAAATAGCAGGCCCATGCTTATAGGGTCGGCGCTATATGTCTTGACGCGTTGGTACATCAAGTACAGTTCTTCGATGGATGCTTGCGTTGGGTCCATGCGCTAACGCCTGAGTTAAGCCGACCTGCGTAGCGGAGCCGGCAACATGGCAAGCTTTTCCTGCCATGTTGTTGGTGTAGCGAAGCAGGTTCGGCTTGAACGAATTGTTAGGTGTGCGCCTCGGCAAGGTGGTCGCGCCACTCCACCAGCACCTCACCGATCTTTACGTGGCGGTCTTCGGCTCCAGACATGCCCATCCGTTCCGACTCGATTGAGGAAAGATGGCGGGAGATAGCTGCTGCGTCAGCACCCTGCTTGAGAAGGCTGAAGACCCCGGGAAGGTAGCCGTAATACTCGTCACGAGCTTCCGGCGCATCCGAGATGCCACATGGATCCCAGATGTAGTGCAGTACTTCGTCAGTCCTACGATAGAGGTTTTCATCTTGCGGCGAGAGTTTAGTTCCCATAGCACACCTAACGCCTGAGTTAAGCCGAACCGCGTAGTGGAGCCAATAACATGGCAAGCTTTACCTGCCATGTTATTGGTGTAACGAAGTGGTTTCGGCTTGAACGAATTGTTAGGCCTCAAACCCACGGACTTTCGGACAGCACGACTTTCTTGTAGTAGCTAGTGTTGGCGCGTATGGCGTAGACCGCTGCGAACCCGTACCCAACGGCACGGCCAAACTTACCTAGGCCAATGGCCTCCATGATAAGCACGCAGGCAATTGCGAGGAGAACGTAAACGATGGTCTGACGCCAAAGACCTTTTGCTAGGAAGTAGAACGGCCCCAAGAAGAAGGCAATCCAGTTGAACTGGACACCGCGGCGGTCTGCGGGTGGCAAACTGCGAAACTTTGGCAGGTCCGGACCTCCAGCGCGTTCAATGGCTCTGAATCGATCCTTCCACTTGTCCGACACGTCGAGCCTGGCGATTGGGTCAACCATTCGTGCGGTCGGCGCGGGAGGTGCGGTCGGACGGTCAGTTGGTGCGAAGGATGGGTGAGAATTGTATGGGTCCATTACGATGAAGCTCCGTTGTTGAGGCCTAACGCTGGAGTTAAGCGGCGGCGCAGCCGTCCGCCTTGAACGAGTTGTTAGGCGCCACACTTTGCAGCGCGCCAACGATCATTGGTTAGTACCGGACAATTGGCGCTTTGTGCGAGGCCAAATAATGGTTTGCGCCAAGACGACTCTTTGGCCGTCGAAAGTTGCAGCCACCGAACCATAAAGCTCATAACCAAGTGCCAGAGCTTCACTAACACGGTGACAGAACGCAGCATCATCTGGACCGGTGAGCACACGATAGATCGGCAGGTCGTTTGGTGGTTGCTTCATGAACTCGCCTCGATGACGGATGTGGCGCCTAACGCCTGAGTTAAGCCGAACCGCGTAGTGGAGCCAAAGGCATGGCAAGCTTTTTCTGCCATGCCTTTGGTGTAACGAAGCGGTTTCGGCTTGAACGAATTGTTAGGCTGCTGCCCCGGCTACCGGGACTGAAGAACCACAGCCCAAAGTCCGAGTGTAGCGAGGAAGTTGACCGTGAACACCAAGCCGCGCAGTCGGATGTTTGTAGTGAGGATCTGAACGCAGCTATGGGCCAAGCGACCGACGACAAAGACCCACGCAAGAACAACCGCAGCAGTGCTCACCAGATGGCCTTGCATTAGCAGCAGGCATGCTGCGTAGAAAAAGACGGGCCACTCGAACTGATTGGATAGGTTTGCACTGATACGGGACTCAATAGCTGCCCACGGATTGGAGCCGTCCGCGCGTTGGCCGATGCCCCAGACTTTGGGAGCGCGCGCAACGGTAAGCAGAGCGTAGAGGAGTGCAGCAAGCGCTACGTGCGCTGCCATTGGAAGCACAAGTGGATGTGCCATGTATTCCCCGGTTGCGAGATGCTGCAGCCTAACGCCTGAGTTAAGCCGACCTGCGTAGCGGAGCCGACAACATGGCAAGCTTTACCTGCCAGTTTGGTGTAGCGAAGCAGGTTCGGCTTGAACGAATTGTTAGGCCTCATCTCCGGGTAGCAACTCTGGATTCCACACCGCCTCCCAAAGATGCCTGTCCAAGTCTTGGAAATAGCCCGCATAGCCGCCCCAGAAGGTTTCATGTGCCGGTTTGACAATCGTAGCCCCGGCCGCTTCCGCTTGCTTCATTACTGCATCAACTTCGGCTCTGGAGGAAACGTTGTGGCCGAGCGTCAAATCGGTAGCACTTGGGCGATCTAGCGGGAGGCCAGCGTCATGGGAAATGCTCTTGCGGGGCCAGATTGCCAGCTTTAGTCCAGGCTGGAGGTTGAAGAATGCAACAGCACCGTACTCGAACTCTTTGCCGATGATGCCGTCTGTTTCGAGACCAAGACCGTCACGGTAGAACGAAAGTGCGCGTTCTAGATCGTCTACACCAAGAGTGATGACTGTGACCCGAGCTTTCATGTGAGATGTCTCCTTGAGGCCTAACGCCTGAGTTAAGCCGACTTGCGTAGCGGAGCCAACAACATGGCAAGCTTTTTCTGCCATGTTGTTGGTGTAGCGAAGCAAGTTCGGCTTGAACGAATTGTTAGGCCACCGCCTAGTACTGCTGCAGCTCTGAGACCACGGATGCACGCAGCTCTGGGGTGACCGTTACACGGACAGCATAACTGCCGCCGCCCTCAAAGTAGCCGCTGGGCGGCAAGGCAACCTCTTTGCCATTGACGCGGAAAGACATGCTAAGGCCGGACTCACCGGATGGGCTGACCTGCGTTGTGGCAGTTGCGCCAGGCGGAAGATCACCTACGTGCTGCGTGAAGCCAGATCCGGCCACAGTGATCGATTGAAGCAGAACGTCAGAGCGATTCTCTACGGTCACCGGCGTTGGCTCACTGCAGCCGCCAAGCAAAAGCATGACTATCAGGGGCAGCGAACGTGTCATAGGTGGCCTAACGCCTGAGTTAAGCCGACCTGCGTAGCGGAGCCGACAACATGGCAAGCTTTACCTGCCAGTTTGGTGTAGCGAAGCAGGTTCGGCTTGAACGAATTGTTAGGCCTCATCTCCGGGTAGCAACTCTGGATTCCACACCGCCTCCCAAAGATGCCTGTCCAAGTCTTGGAAATAGCCCGCATAGCCGCCCCAGAAGGTTTCATGTGCCGGTTTGACAATCGTAGCCCCGGCCGCTTCCGCTTGCTTCATTACTGCATCAACTTCGGCTCTGGAGGAAACGTTGTGGCCGAGCGTCAAATCGGTAGCACTTGGGCGATCTAGCGGGAGGCCAGCGTCATGGGAAATGCTCTTGCGGGGCCAGATTGCCAGCTTTAGTCCAGGCTGGAGGTTGAAGAATGCAACAGCACCGTACTCGAACTCTTTGCCGATGATGCCGTCTGTTTCGAGACCAAGACCGTCACGGTAGAACGAAAGTGCGCGTTCTAGATCGTCTACACCAAGAGTGATGACTGTGACCCGAGCTTTCATGTGAGATGTCTCCTTGAGGCCTAACGCCTGAGTTAAGCCGACCCGCGTAGCGGAGCCAACAACATGGCAAGCTCAATCTGCCATTTTGTTGGTGGAGCGAAGCGGGTTCGGCTTGAACGAATTGTTAGGCCGGCCT
>NZ_JBSVRL010000010.1:0-3545 GCF_054052145.1 Lysobacter sp. A421
TTCGCCTACCCGCACCGCCCGTGGGAGCGGGGCAGTAACGAAAACTTCAACGGCTTGCTCCGGCAGTACTTCCGGAAAGGGCGAAGCGTGTCCGGGAAACGACAGGCCGACTGCGACCAGGTAGTCGCTAAACTGAACACACGGCCGAGGAGACGCTATGACTTCCAGACCCCCGCCGACCGCATGCACAAACTCTCAGGAGTGTTGCACTTGGAGTGTTAACTCACCCCTAGCCAGGGTTGTCATTGAGTCGATCTGCTCTATCTTTAGCTTCTTGAATCGTGGGAAGATTCATATCTAATCGCTCTTGGTCAGTAACTATCGACTCATCGATTCTATAAAGTACGATTGGTGCGTCTGGAGCGTCTCGACTGAACTGTGTGCCATACCATTGTGGTACGCCTTTGCTCATTAATATTCTGTCCCACGCGGCGGCAACCAGCTGAGGCGCGGCTTTGTATTGCGGGTCTAGTGTTGAACTTAGCTGTGCGAGACTCATGGCTAAACGATAGTCATCGATACTGTTGCCATGTTGAAATACAAGTGCAGCATTGAAATAGTCTCTCGAAGTATTTATCTGCCCAGCTTTGATAAGAGCAAGAACTTCCGCTCGCCTTGCACGATCCTGTTCGGCCACGACCTTCCAATCGATACTTTCTTGATTTCGCGGGCTTTGGTCTTCTTCGAAGATTTCGATGAGGCGCTTGTTGTCCTGTACGCCGGACGCATACAAAGACCCTGAGATCAACGTGAGAAGTGCGATAGCGATCATGCGACTGGTCATACGAATTTTTCCTAGGCCTAACGCCTGAGTTAAGCCGACTTGCGTAGCGTAGCCGACAACGTGGCAAGCTTTACCTGCCACGTTGTTGGTGTAGCGAAGCAAGTTCGGCTTGAACGAATTGTTACGGCCAAGTCCGTTGCTCTACGTACTGTAGCCATTTATCTTTTTTATCGACTGGTCCCTCTCTCACCAAGATCATTTCGAAGCTCTTTGAGTGGTACGGCTTGTCTAAGAAAATTAAATAGGTGCCCCCGACGGCAAAGCCGGGTCGGATACGGCAAGAAGTATCGTGAGACTCTCGGCCATTATAGTCATTCCAGAAATTTTCATCGAAATGATCGTTGAATCTATGGTTCGAGGCTTCCCATATAGCACTATCGCCTAGAATCTGAAACGCCTTTCGGTGTTCGCCTTTTAGCTGTTTAATTGTTTCGAATGTATAAAGAATATCCCAACCATTTGAAGCGGCATCTTCTCTGACGACTTTAGCCAAGGCAATATTCTCAGTTCTAGCTATCAGTTCGTCTGGTGGAGTGTGCTGAGGCGGCGGCGTCACTAGGCAAGCAAGACTGCGTTGCGAGGCAAGTAGTAGTACTAGAGCAATTTGCGACTTCATGGGCCCTAACGCCTTATGTCTTGAGTTTCCCCTAGCCTAAGAGCCGAGAGCCCGGCGTGCGCGCCCGATAACGCCTCGGTGTCAGACCACCGTAATTCAGCAGGGACCGTACGCCGGATCTCGCGCCCTGCGCCCGAACAGTTGATCGAGGTTTCCCTCGAACCGATAAGCGTGGGCCTCAGGCGCGATGCTCTCGACCGGCCAACTGTAACGGAGAACGGACATGACGGCAGTAGGGATCGATGTGGGTAAAGGCGCTTTGGATCTTGGTGTAGATGGACAGACCGGCGTCGCCCGGTTTCCCAACACCCGAGCCGGGATTGCCAAGATCATCAAGCGCCTGGTGGCGCTGGGTGCGTCCAGGATCGTGGTGGAAGCCACCGGTGGTTACGAAGAGCCGCTGTTGGACGCCTGCTGCGATGCCGGGCTGTGGATTGCGCGGGTGAATCCGCGCCAGGCCCGCGATTTTTCGCGTGCCACCGGCGAGCTGGCCAAGACCGATGCCATTGATGCGCGCTTGCTGGCGCTGATGGCCCGGATGTTCGCAGATCGCCTCCGCCGGTACGTCGCCCCGCCGCCGTGGCAGCGCGAGTTGCGCGACTGGCTGCGCCGACGGGGCCAGGTGGTCACCCTGCTACAAGCCCAGAAGCAACAGGCGGCGATGGCATCGCCATCGGTTCGTAAGCTGGCCGCTCGCACCATCGCCGCATTGGTCCGCGAGCTGGCGGCGATCGAGCGCACCATGAAGGCCCTGATCCAACAGCACCCCACGCCCGCGCTGCGCTCCAGCAAGGGGCTCGGCCCCGTGTTCCAGGCGACCGCGCTGGCGCTGCTGCCCGAGCTTGGCCATCTTGATCGCCGGCAGATCGCCAAACTCGCCGGCGTGGCACCGATGAACCGCGACAGCGGGCAGGGCCAAGGCAAGCGCCGCATCCGCGGCGGGCGCGCCCCGGTACGCGTTGCGCTCTACATGGCCACGCTGTCGGCCGTGCGCTGGGATCCGATGATGAAGGCGCACTACCAGCAACTGCGTGCACGCGGAAAGCTGGGCAAGGTCGCGCTGGTGGCCTGCATGCGCAAGCTGCTCGGCATCATCAATGCCAGGCGGCGCGATGAGCTGCGTGCGGAGGGTCTAATTATGGCTTGACCCGACAAATCACAAGACAGTTGCTGAATTAAGCCGATCTGCGTAGCGGAGCCAACAACATGGCAAGCTTTTCCTGCCGTGTTGTTGGTAGCGAAGCAGGTTCGGCTTGAACGAACTGTTAGGCGCCGCCCCACGGCTTTTGCACCAGGCTCGGAAGAGCGTCCATGCTATCAAACACATGATGCGCCCCCGCTGCCTGCAAGCGATGAGCTGGCGTCAAGCCGCAGTAGCCCAAGACTGTCATTCCCGCGGCGACCGCAGCTGCCACGCCCGTGGGCGTGTCTTCGACCACCACGCAGTTGGCGGGCGAGACGTTGAGTTCGTTGGCTGCATGCAGAAAGATATCTGGCGCAGGCTTTGGATTTGCCACCTCAGTTACGCTAAAAATTCTCCCCTCGAATCGCCGCCAAAGCCCTGTGATGCCCAGCGTAGTGCGCATTTTTTCATGATCTCCGCTTGAGGCAACGCAGGTCGGCAGAGCTAACTTGTCAAGCGCATCTTCTATGCCTGGAACCGGAAGAAGGCCTGATTCAAGAGCATTCTTGGTGCGTGCTCGATAAGCCGGCAGGAAGTCTGCAGATGGAGGCTTGCCCAACATGCTTGTGATCTTGTCCAAGCACTGGTTCATGGAATGACCGACGAACTGCTCAAACATGTCTTCGAGCGTTAATGGAAGTCCGAGCTCATTTAACATGTCAACGAACACTTGGTTGGTGATGCGTTCGCTATCGACCAAGACGCCGTCACAATCAAAGATGATGAGTTTGTAATGCGACATAGCTTCGTAAGGCACCTAACGCCTGAGTTAAGCCGACCTGCGTAGTGGAGGCAACGGCGTGGCAAGATTTTTCTGCCACGCCGGTGCTGTAACGAAGCAGTTTCGGCTTGAACGAATTGTTAGGCATCGCAGGTTAACAAAGTAAGTGCAACACCCGCGACGCCCGGAAAAGAAGAGGTGAGCTGGCAGACTGGGAGGGATTTCTCCGGCAAGAGACGAT
>NZ_JBSVRL010000011.1:0-623 GCF_054052145.1 Lysobacter sp. A421
CCGCGCAGCAGCAGGCCGGCGTTGTCGCCCGCCTGGCCCTGGTCGAGCAGCTTGCGGAACATCTCAACACCGGTCACCGTCGTCTTCACGGTCGGACGGATACCGACGATCTCGATCTCTTCGCCGACCTTGATGATGCCGCGCTCGATACGACCGGTGACCACGGTGCCGCGACCGGAGATCGAGAACACGTCCTCAACCGGCATCAGGAACGCCTTGTCCACGTCGCGCACCGGCTCCGGGATCCAGCTGTCCAGCGCGTCCACCAGCTTGATGATCGACGGAATGCCGATATCGCTCTGGTCGCCTTCCAGCGCCTTCAGCGCCGAACCGATCACGATCGGGGTGTCGTCGCCTGGGAACTCGTACTTGCTCAGCAACTCGCGCACTTCCATGTCCACCAGCTCAAGCAGCTCGGCGTCGTCCACCATGTCCGCCTTGTTCAGGTAGACCACGATGTACGGCACGCCCACCTGGCGGGCCAGCAGGATGTGCTCGCGGGTCTGCGGCATCGGGCCGTCCGCGGCCGAACACACCAGGATCGCGCCGTCCATCTGCGCCGCACCGGTGATCATGTTCTTCACATAGTCGGCGTGTCCCGGGCAATCGACGTGCGCGTAGTG